>CATZNW010000043.1 GCA_958422185.1 uncultured Clostridium sp. | reverse complement strand
ATTACTATGTCAGGGTAAGAGCCTGGAAAAACTTTAACGGCTCCACCGTTTACGGAGATTATTCTCTGCCTGTGTCCGTAAACGCAGGGCAATAATCAAAAATTAAAATCAAGATAGGAAGACCCCGCTGTTTTGTGAAACATACACAAAACAGCGGGGTCCTTTTGCAATGAAACATTTATATTTTTTCAATTAAAGCAATCATTCCTCGCCGCTATCTGACGAGCGCTTTTTTGACTTCTTTTGATTTGCTTTATATATGAAAAGTCCTATATAAACTGCAACGCCTATAACTATGGCAGCTATAACGATCTTAACGGCAGTAAGAGAAAAGAAGTCCTTAATAGCATTAAGAATAGTTAAAAATGTTGAAAGCTCAACGGTATCGGCAGCAACAAGCTGAACCTCAGCCACCACCTGATCCGCATAGATGATTTCCGCGGTACAGACCGCCTCTCCCTTTTCAACGGGCGCAGATACAGATTCCGGCTTATCCTTTGCTTTTATGACTATATTTGATCTGTCCAGACCGTTGGGCACAATGGCAGTAACATCCCCGCCCGCAACCAGACGAAGCGTATCTGCATCCTTGCCGTTTTCAACGGGGATCTCGTCAATCACTTCATTCTGCTCAATAACCGTTGAATATTTAAGGCTGCCAAACGCCCATTTAAACAGCGTTGCCGCGTCAATAAAAGAACATTTCTCAACATACCCGTCTTTATTATAATCAATAACGGGAGCGCCGAGAACAATAGCAAGATAATTATAACCATCCTTGCTTGCGGTAGTTATAACGCAGTATCCTGCCTCGGAGGTCGAACCGGTTTTAATACCCTTTGCGTATTCGTAATAATATGAAAGATATCCGCGCCGCAGCATTAAATTCGTGTTATAATAGTTCATTCCGTTATATTCGTATTCAACGGTATAGGCGATCTTTGTAAATGTTGAATTCTTGAGCGCATCAAGAGTGATCTTGGCAAGATCGGATGCGGTCGTATAATGATTTTCATCGTGCAGACCGTCAGGATTTACAAAATTCGTGCCGGTGCATCCAAGAGACGCGGCATAATCGTTCATCATTTTAACAAAGTTTTCCCTTGTGCCGCCTACAAATTCGGCAAGGACTTCAGACGCGTCACACGCGGAATGGACCATATTGAGATACAGCAGCTGCTCAACCGTAAGGGTATCGCCTATTTCAAGGCCGGCCACCTGTGCACCGGTACCCAGCAGGATATTGAATGCAGACTCGGAAACAGTCACCTGCTGCTGCAGATTTGAAACATGGTTAAGCGTTACCATCGCTGTAACTATTTTAGTCAGAGACGCGGGATACATTTTTTCATCCTGATTTTTCTGAGCGACAACGGGATAGGAATCGTCATCAAGATTTATAAGCATATACGCCTTGGAATAAAGCTCCACATCCGGCTGATAAACGGCGGCATTTGCAGAAAACGCACCGCAGAAAAGGGAGACCGCCGCAATGATCAAAGCAAGAAAAGCAGAGAGAAACTTTTTCATATAACTTGACACCTTTTAGAATAAAATATATTATATAAATATCTGTTTACATGAAACTCTAATTTATATTCTATCATTTTTAATCCTGATTTAAAAGTAGAAAATTATTAATTTTAGGTGAAATTTATGATTTATGTTACAGGCGACACCCACGGGGATATTTCCTGGTTTAAAAATTCAAAGCTAAAAAAATTAGGCGAAAAAGACACACTGATCGTCTGCGGCGATTTCGGCTTTTTGTGGAACGGCAGCGAGCAGGAAAAGAAAAATCTTGAGATACTGAAAAGCAAAAAATTCACGATATGCTTTGTTGACGGAGCACACGAAAATTTTGACATGCTCAATTCTTATACCCCTTACAGATGGAAAGGCGGAAACGCGCACAAGATAGCGGACAATATTTTCCACCTTATGCGCGGTGAGGTCTTTACTCTTGAAAACAAGACCTTTTTTGTAATGGGCGGCGGCGAAAGCGAAGACCGCGATATGCGCGAACCGGGAGTCTCATGGTGGGAAGAAGAGATGCCGAGCGCCGAAGAGATCAAAAACGCAGAAGATAATTTAAAGGACAACGAATACAGGGTAAACTACATTTTAACCTATGAGGCGCCTGCCATTGCCAAGGATTTCTTAAAACTGCACACAAACCAAGCGGCAAAGCTTTCGCCGCTCAACACATATCTGCAGGACCTGATGAAAAACGTTGAATACTACCACTGGTATTTTGGTTCGCTGCACACAGATCTTCAGATAACCAGCCGAATGACGGCGGTATTCAACAAAATTTACGAACTGAAATAAAAAAGTGAGGAAGATCATGGCATACAAAACGCCCCAAAGGCTGAAAAAGCAACTGGATTTCATTTTGCAGGCGGACGCGGAAAAGGAAATAGAACGCCGCACACTGATCTCAAGCGGAAAAAGATTTGAAAATGATTCCGAACATGCGTGGCACATGGCGCTGATGGCGATATTGCTGAGCGAATACGCAAATGAAAAAATAGACGTGCTAAAAACGGTTACAATGATACTGATTCACGATATTGTTGAGATAGACGCAGGCGATACTTATTGCTATGACGACGAATCCTCGAAGACTCAGCATGAGCGTGAAGTTAAGGCGGCGGACAGGATCTATTCCCTGCTGCCGGATGACCAGGGCGAAAAGCTGCGCGCATTGTGGAATGAATTTGAGGCGAACGATACGCCGGAGGCAAATTTTGCCCACGCTATGGACTGCCTGCAGCCGACTATGCTAAATGACGCCACAAACGGCGCTATGTGGAAAAAGAACGGCATTAAGCTCAGCCAGGTGCTCAAAAGAAACGAATATACAAAAAAAGGCTCAGATGAACTTTGGGATTATCAGCTTAACGAACTGATAATGAAAAATGTTGAAAACGGCAACCTGAAAAACGAATAAACCATGATTTATGGCAAAACAAAAAATCCGGCGCAATAAATGCGCCGGATTTCAGCGTGTAGAAAAAGGTGCAAATTCAGAAAA
>CATZNW010000042.1 GCA_958422185.1 uncultured Clostridium sp. | reverse complement strand
CAAAAGCGCAGGGTAAATATATTCATTTTATGGACAGCGATGATCTGCTTGAACCTGAGTGTTTTGAAACAGCTTACATTTATGCGGAAGAAAATGACCTGGACTGTGTGCTGTTTGAAGGCAAAGCTTTTTACGAGACAAGCGAACTTGAAGAGATTATGCCGCAGTATAAAACCAGCTATTCAAGAAGAGATGTTTTTCCCAGAATATATTCCGGCGAAGAATTATTTATTCTGCTGCGCAGCACGACAGGCATGATCGTTCAGCCCGGCATGCAGCTTGCCCGGCGTGACTTTCTGATTGAAAATGACATTACTTTCCCTGCTCTCACCATGATGGAGGACAATCTGTATGTCTATAAAATGATTACAAGATCAAATAAGATCATCGTATTACCGAACAGCTTTTATTTGAGACGTGTACGTGAAAACTCAACAATGACCATAGGCAGAGACAGAGAAGCAATAAAAGCCCTCACGTACACTGTGCTTGAAGTCATTAAGGAATACGACGCCAACAAGGACCGCTATGACATAGCAACGGCAATTTTCCAGCATATCGTTTTGCTTTGCAAGAACATGAGAAATTATTATAACAATATCTGTGAAACAGAGGGAAAAGAAGCATGCCTCAATGATCTTAACGATATAAAGGATTCCGTATCCATGTGTCTGTTCATTGCGGCGGCAGGAGAGCGTTCCGCCATGTGCAGATATACGACCGCTGCATACCGTGACCTTAATTTCAAACTGAATAAGGCATACAGAGACAAGGCTGAAATAAATGCGAAGCTTCAGCAGACATATAAAGAAAAATCAGAGATAAACGCTAAGCTACAAAAAACCTATAAAGAGAAATCCGCTAAAACAAGACAAATTAAAAGGCTTGAAAAATGGTCTCTCTATCCCCTTTTACGAAAAGTCAAAAGATTTCTTACAAAATAAAACAGTATTAAAAAAACCGCTTGAGTTCCTTCATCACTCAGGCGGTTTTTCTTATATTTGTTTTTGCTTTATTCAGCTGACGTGGTTACCTTCTGAACATCGCTGAGCGTATCCGGAATGGCTATTCCAAGCTGGGATGCAACGTCTGTATTAATGACCTTAAAGCTGTCCTCAACCGTTACTACGGGATATGACGCGGCAGACTGACCGCCGAGAACATCCATTGCGATCTGGCCCGTTCTTTCGCCAAGTGCAACATAGTCTATGGACGCGGAGGCAAGGCAGCCTTTATTAACCTGCTCGATCTCAGATCCGTAAACAGGGATACCCGCTGAATTTGCCTGTTCAAGCACAATGCTCATATTCTCAACAACATTATTATCGGTCAAATTTGTAATTGCATCAACTTCTGTTACGAGTGACGCTGAAACAGACGCAAGTTCTGACGCTTCCGTAATTCCTCTTTCAACAACCGTGATTCCGAGGGAGGAGCACTGCTCCTTAAGTCTTTCCAGCTGACTTAAGGAATTGGATTCGCTTGTTGTGTAAATCACTCCGAGTCTTGCAAGATCCGGCTGAAGCTGTTTGATGATATCCACCTGACCGGCAACGTCAAAAGAATCCGCTGTGCCGGTGCAGTTATTTCCCGGAGCGTCCATTGACTGCACAAGTCCCGCGGCAACGGGATCAGATACGGCGCAGAAGATCACCGGTATATTGGAAGACGCACTCTGGACCGCAGAATATGCTGCAAGAGCAGCCGGTGTGGCAACAGCAATGATCATATCATAATCGCCGGCAACCATTTGGGCTGCATAACTCTGGCAGTCAGCATCAGCGCTTCCGCTGGAACCGATCTGAACATCATATGAGATACCGGCGGCATCAAGCGCATTTTTAACGCCCTGGGTGCAGTTGTCAAGGCTGGAATGTGTCATATACTGCAAGATCGCAACTTTTTGCGAAGCCGGCGTATCAGCCGAATCACCGGCCGGATCCGAAGAACAGCCTGCAAAAAGCGATACAAGAAGCAGTGCGCTGAGCAAAACAGATAATAATTTCTTCAAAATAATTCCTCCTAAATTATGATAAATTCATTATATCACCATACGGCAGTAAATTTCAAGAAAAAGAGGAAAAGTCAGGACCCGGCTCTTTCTTTTACGCATTTCCAGTCTATAAACCGCATGACCTCCTGAAGATCAGCCGCGCTCAGTGTGCGCAGCTTTCTTAAAACAAGAGCTTCTTCGGCAGTTAAATTACCGGAATGAATCCTATTGTATTCGCCCGAATCGGCAACATTAAGCGCCGTACCGTTCTCTTTTCCGCTCATCAGGTAATCAACGGATACGCCGAAATAATCGGCAAGTGCAATATACACCTCGTCTTTTGGCTTTGTATCTATCTCATATCTGCGGTAAGTAGCGCTTTTTATACCGATCGAATCAGCAACATTCTGTGAGGTAACGCCCTTTGCGCGGCGAAGCGATTTGAGTCTTAAAGCAAGATCCGATTTTTTCTGCATATCCATCTCTCCTTTTCATTTTATGTGATAATTATACACACGATTCGACATAATGTCAACAAAATTCACATTTCATTTCATTAAAAATTATGGCGCGAATGTAACATTTTTATTGCAAGTGTTGACAAAATTGTTACAGCAATGTTAGTATTAGTAAGGAATTATTTTTAGTAAAATTATATTCTGACTTTATAAATAACCGGAGGTTGAACTATGAAAAAACTGCTGAGCCTGTTTCTTGCGGCTGTTTGCGCGGCAGGAGCAGTTACATTTTCCGTATCGGCAGCAAGCGGCGCGGGAAATTCAAATTATAATCAGCTTACAGGCGCGGGCTTCCCTGCTTCCTATGCGGCGGCGCTTGCAGAATTAAAAAGCAAATATCCGAACTGGGATTTTCAGCCGATGTTTGTTGGCGCCGAGCTTGACGAGGCAGTTGCAAACGAAAGAACGCCGCATTCACAGCAGTTGATCCAGATGACAAGTTCTAACAATTCAAGAAACTTTTACTGCACATGCTCTTCCTGCTACAAAAACGGGAGCTTTGTTATACAGGAAGGCAGCACATGGGTATCCGCATCCGAGAGTGCGGTAGAATACTACATGGACCCGATGAATTTCTTTGACGAAAGATATATCTTTCAGTTTGAAGAAACATCATACGATTCTGTCCAGACTGCCGCGGGTATCGAAACCATTATCAGGAACACATGGATGTACAACGCCGTCATCAGATATAAAGACAGCAGCGGCACTACGCGAACATATACGAGTTCCGCCTACCCCAACGGAGTCAAGTATTCACAGGCAATACTTGACGCGGCAAAAGGCAGCGGTATGAGCGCATACTATCTTGCATCGCGTATCGTGCAGGAAGTGGGGGGCACTACCAACTCCGCCGGCGGCGCAAGCGGCACGAATTCAAGCTATCCCGGAATATACAATTATTATAATATAGGCGCCAACAGCGGATATATCGACGGACTCGAATGGGCGGCGGCGTCAAGTTCCGGCAGCACAACAAACTGCAACGCTATATTAAGGCAAAGGGCAACTACTTCCTCTTCAAAGATCATTACTGTTCCGAAAGGCACAAAGGTTACGATAAGATCCACAACGGATGTTCAGCCTGACGGATACAAATGGTATCAAATTTCCGTAACGATAAACTCCAAAACATACTCCGGCTATATGCGCAGTGATCTGGTTGACCAAGGTGATCAATACAACAGACCCTGGACAAACCCTTATGCGTCTATCGTGAACGGCGCAAAATACATAGCAAACAATTTTTCTGAAGACCAGAACACGGGTTATCTTCAGAAATTCAATGTGAATCCGGAATCTTCAAACATGTATTCACACGAATACATGGCAAACGTTCAGGCACCGTCATCAGAGGCAAGCAATACATACAGGGCTTACAGTGAAGCGGGACTTCTGTCCACAGTGAAAACCTTTATCATTCCCGTATATGAAAACGTAGATCCGGGCATAACAGGTTTTAACGTATACGCCAGGGGCGACGGCGGCACGGATCTGTATCTTGACTGGAATGATTTTCCGGAAGCAGACGGGTACAGAGTGTACATTGTTTCCTCAAACAGCGAGATCCTAAAAGGCTCAACAACAGCCAGCAACTTCACTTTTACAGATCTTACCCCGTCATGGGAATACACGGTGATGGTAGTGGCATATAACAGCCAGGGATCAGTATCTTCCAAGACCACGGTCTGCGCGGCTCCGGCACCCGTTGAGGATCTTAAAGCGCAGTCCGGCTCAAACTCCATAACTGCCGCCTGGAACAGTACCTCATGCCATGGTTATCTGATTCAGTGGTCAACAGATTCCAGTTTCCGAACGGTTGCCGGAAGCGAAACGATAAGCGGATCCGAAACAACAAACTATACGATAAACGTATCAAATCCACAAAATTACTATGTAAGGATAAGAGCCTGGAAAAACTTTAACGGCTCTGCCGTTTACGGCGATTTCAGCAAGGCAGTGCCGGCTGATCCGGTTGAGGATCCGCCGAATACACCTGACACACCCGATATACCGGAAACGCCGGACACTTCAAACAAGCCGACATCACCGAACGGATATAACGTATACGCTCGAGGAGACGGAGGCACGGATCTGTATCTGGAATGGAACAAGGTGTCCAATGCCGACGGATACAGGGTATATATCATCTCC
>CATZNW010000041.1 GCA_958422185.1 uncultured Clostridium sp. | reverse complement strand
AAAATTACTATGTCAGGGTAAGAGCCTGGAAAAACTTTAACGGCTCCACCGTTTATGGAGATTTTTCCAAGCCTGCGGCAGTTGAATGATTTAAGGCAGCCAAAGTATAACGGTTTGAGTTTCATTTTTAACATAAGTGGGCGGCAACCGAACCCGGTATGCCGCCCACTTAAATATGGATTTATAGCAAACCCCACCGGAAATTCCGGCGGGGAACTTTTATTTATATACCAGATGTATTTCTCAGTTAAAATCAAAAAGATTCAGTCCGACGTCTTCACTGAAGCGGCGTTTAACCGATCCGTTTATAACAGTTATGACCATTTCGCATGTTGCGCTTACAATCGCACGGTTAAGATGGCCGCCGAAAACCTCGCCCTGTTCATTTCCTGCGCTCATGTGCAGATGGGAGTAATGATCGCCGTTCATCTCGGTTACTGTTCCGGAAAGTGAAACGATCTCAAAATCCCCTTTAAAATGATTGGAATAATACTGCTTTTCAGCCGTTTTAAAAACACCAACGGTAAAATCACCCACCGCACCGATCGCGCTGACTTGCGCAAGAACGACACCTTCCTTTTCGCAAATCTTTTTTAGAGAAGAAACGATCTCTTCTCCCCTGTCTATCCGTGCCAGAATCATGTTTTCAAATCTTTTGTATTCCATCTTTATTCTCCTTTAACTTATATTCAATACGGTCAAAAAGCGCTTTGCAACCTTCCAGGATATCAGAATAAGCCCTTGAAAAATCGCCCGTATACCAGGGATCTGAAACGTCTTTGTCACTGCCGGTAAACTCAAGCAGTTTATAAAGTTTCCCTTCCTCATCTCCGCGGAAAAGACGCAACATATTACGCATGTTTTCGCCGTCCATACCCACTATATAATCATACTTTTCATAATCATCTTTTTTCAGGCGCACAGCCCGCTTGCCGGAACAGGAATATCCGTGTTTTTCCAGTTCGCGCTTTGCAGGCGGATAAACAGGATTGCCGACACCTCCCGGAATCTCTTCCCCGCTCGTTGCGGCGGAAGCTATATAGAAATCATCGGACCGCCCCGCGCTTTGAACCATGCCTTTAAAAATAAATTCTGCCATAGGTGAGCGGCATATATTGCCGTGGCAGACAAAGAGTATTTTCAGCATATTTACCTCACCGAATTACAGTTTCACCGAATACCGGTCATCCCAAGTTCCATCACAAAAGACCTAATTCCGTCAAGCATAAGAGGATATTGGAGCATGATCCATTTATTGGATATACATACATTTGTGACCGCTGCCTCAGATAAATTTCACTTATATCGTCTTAACTTTCCGTCATTGCGTTAAGCGGCAAGCGGACCCTTTCCGATCCGTACTCTGCTTCAGAATTTATACGATTGCCGTCCTTGTAATATAGGCAATGAAACATGAAATAAATAAAAATCTTCAAAAGTTTTTAACTTGCTGCTTGCTGATATAATAGTAGCATATAACAAAACCTGCCGTCAAGCAAATAGGATTTGTTGCCAAAATCGCTGTAATGTAGTATTATGAAATTATAAAATTTGAGGGCGGTAATATTATGAACGCAAAAATACTTCTTGCAGAAGATGATGAATTCCTGCGCAGCGGGCTTGTGGAAATGCTGCAGAAAGAGGGTTACGAAATTCATGCAGCCGGCACATGTGCGGCTGCAAAGGCTCTGCTTTTCGGAAACGGCTTTGATCTGATCATACTTGATGTTATGCTGCCGGACGGAAACGGCTTTGACCTGTGCCGTGAGATCAGAAATTCGGGCGCAGCAGCGCCAATTTTGTTTTTGACCGCCTGTGACGATGAGATCCAGATCGTTCGCGGACTTGATTCGGGCGCGGACGACTATGTTACAAAACCCTTTCGTCTGCTTGAACTTTTATCACGTGTGCGCGCTCTGCTCCGGCGCAATACAAAATCAGCGCCGGCGGCAGGAAACATCATTCTTAATGAAGATAATATGACAGTTAATATAAACGGCAATAAGATTTATCTTACGCCGACGGAATACCATATTTTGTGCATACTGATGCGAAACCGGGGCAGCATTGTTACCCGCGATTCGCTTTTGCAGGGGATATGGGACTGCGAGGGCGCGTTTGTGGACAACAATACGCTTTCCGTGCATATCAGCCGACTCAGGGAGAAGATCGGTGCGGAAAACATCAAGACCGTGCGCGGCGTAGGTTACAGGTGGGAGGGTACAAAATGAACGTCCATGCTGCCCTTATCATATTTTCAGCGGCGTTTTTTGTTTGTGTTGTTGCGCTCATTGCCCTGTGCGTAAAAAGAAAAAAAGAAATAAACGGATTAACAAAGAGCATAAACAGATATCTTGAAAGCGGTGCGGTTTCAGATTTCAGCCCTAAGGACAATTATATTTCCGAGCTTCAAAACGCCGTTTTTGACCTTGAATCACGCCTTGAACGTGAAAAACTGAACACAAAGGAAAAATCGCGGCAGAACACGGAATTCATTTCTGATGTTTCCCACCAGCTCAAGACCCCTCTTGCCGGGCTGCGTCTTTATTGCGAGATGGAACACACGGCCAATCCTTCGGACCATACGCAAAAAGAACTTCTGCTCATAGAAAAAATGGAAGCCCTGATTTCGCGTCTGCTGCGGCTTGAAAAGATCCGATCGGATTCATATGTTATGGATTTTAAAACATACAGCTCTGCGGATCTTATCGATCCTATTATCGCGGATTTCAGGCATCTTTTTCCTGAAAAACAATACAGAGTAAGCACAGGCGGAGAAATCAGATGCGATAAGGAATGGCTCGGGGAAGCGGTGAGCAATCTTATAAAAAATGCCAGTGAGCATACTGAAAAGGACGGGATCGTTTCCGTTTCTGTGAGGAATACACAGGGGTTTACCGAAATCACCGTGCAGGATAACGGCGGCGGCGTACCTGAAAAAGAACTTCCCCTGCTTTTTACACGCTTTCATAAAACGCAAAACGCCCTGCCGTCAAGCGCGGGAATAGGGCTTGCGATCACAAAAGCGGTAGTTGAAAAACACCACGGTACCGTTTCCGCGGAAAACAAGAACGGAGGGCTTTATGTTGTTATCTGCCTGCCGCATATAGACGGATATATTGCAATTTAAAAGCGCAAAGCGGCTTTGATCTCAAGCCCTTTGCGCTTTTTCTTACGAATTCTTAAGATTGATTTCACCTGAATGAAAGAATAGTATTTTATAATAAGCATCAGGGAGGTGTATGCATTGAAAAAGGGACTGACAGTCAATACGCTTGCCCTTGGCAACCTGAAAAGCAGAAAACGTCAATATGCTTCGCTGATAACAGGAATCATTCTTGCCATAGTGTTTTCATCATTTGTTCTGCTTATGTTCTCCAGCATGAATGCTTCCATAGATAAAATGGAAAAAGACCTTTGCGGAAAGCAGGACGGCATTTATATAGGCGCAACACAACAGATGCTGAATGACGCCGCAGATAAACAGCTGATCGGCAGTTACGGTTATGCCCATGTTGTGGGGCAGGCCTTTACGGATAACGGCGATTCATTTGCGGTTGCATCTTATGATGATAAAGCTGCCGAACTTGCAAACATTCAGTTCATTGACGGCAGTTATCCGCAAAACGAGGAAGAAATTGCCGTTGAAAGCGCAACGCTTGCACAGCTTGGGATAGATGCTTCTGTCGGCGACCGTGTAACATTGAATTTTGCTGTTCAAAACGGTGAAAACCATCTGCCGCAGGTTAACAGGAAAACATTTATTTTAAGCGGCATTGCGGAAAACAAATTATCAAATATAAAGCTCTGCTATTCCGGTTATGAAAACAGTATTCCCACCGTTTTTGTTGCGAAAGGCGTTCAGACTGAACCGGGCGGCAAAGAAATGCTTGTATGTTATTTTGATTTTTATGGCACCGGCGCCTTTTCTGATGAAAAATATTATGATGATTTCCGTGCCTTTCTTGAAAACGAAGGATATGGCACTTCAAAATGGATACACACCGCAATAGCAGCTTCGTACTTTAACAATAATACTATTAACGAATCCGGAACATATATTGTTTTTTTGACGGTTATACTGCTTGTAGCCTCCTGCCTTGGTATAGTGAATGCGTTTTCCTCAAATTTAAACGAGCGCCGTCAGCAGATAGGCATGCTGCGTACAGTTGGAGCTACAAAACGCCAAATCATTATCATCTTTGGCAGGGAGGCCTTTATCATCTGCGTTATCTGCATTCCGGCGGGCATTGCAATATCCTGTCTGCTTGTAAAGTGCATAACTTTTATATTGGGCAAAAATTTTATTTTTACGATAAATATATGGATCATGATCATATCCGCCTTTATAAGCGTTGTATGTGTAATGCTTGCTTCGCTCATACCGCTTATCAAGGCTGCCAATGTAACGCCGCTGCAGACAGTCAGAAACATAAACATGACGGGAAAGGCTGCCCGCAAAAAAATGAAAAGCAAACATAGCTTTGTACCGTCCGAACTCATCGCGAAGCGAAACCTCTTCTTTCACGGCAAAGCACGAGCGGCGGCAAGTATCATACTTGTTATAACCATACTAGGCTCCTGTTATGGTTTTTCAGCTGTGAACGCTATTTATGATGACGGGCGCATTCCGCGGTATGATTTTGAAATGACAGCATATCCTTTATCCTCAGATTTCATTAATTTACCTCAAAGCGATACTTTTTCGTTCAGTTATTCGGATTACAGTGAAATAAAATCGATCCCGTATGTAGGTCAGGTGAATGTTTCTCAGTACTGCGAAGCCCTTATACCGTGCGGTGAATTCACGGAATATCAGAAAACGGTGCTGTATTCAAACCACTTTGTTTCAGCTTTTGACCCAAGTAAATTCGAGGTCAGCAAATTGACCGAAGAAAATATAGACGATACTCTTCTTTCTTCCTTTTCCTTGGCGTATTCCGCCGTGCGTGATTATGCATCAAAAAATGTGCTGCCCGTCAAGATAGCGGCGCTTGAAAGCAATGTTATAAAAGAGCTAAGCGATTCGATTGATTCAGGTAAGATGGATATTACTCAGCTTAATGCAGGGCGGGAAGTCATTGTTTTTGCGCCGCGGGAGATCGCGCTTGAAGTTGTTATGAACGGAGAAGATGACAGCAGCGGATATATGTGGAACGCCGATATCAATGAGCAGGTTAAAAACAGCAAAGGCTATCTCAAGCGCGCAAAGTGCGACTTTGAACCGGGGCAAAAGATCGGATTAAGTGTTATAACAGGTAATCCGCCCTCCTCTGACAACGGTGGAGAATCATACAGCGGAATAAGCAGTAAGATCTATTTAGATACTGGCAAATGGGAAAAAACAGATAAAGAGGTGAAGATAGGCGCGCTTATTTCA
This sequence comes from uncultured Clostridium sp., assembly GCA_958422185.1. Taxonomy (GTDB): domain Bacteria; phylum Bacillota; class Clostridia; order Oscillospirales; family Acutalibacteraceae; genus Eubacterium_R. The sequence goes on along the minus strand of CATZNW010000041.1, from coordinate 849 downwards.
GAACTGCCAAAAGAATTTTTTAATGAGAGCGCTGCTTTTTCCACAGGGAATATTATAATCTTAACAACTGTTGACGGGATGAAAAATATTTATAACAGCAGTTATTACAGCAATATCAACTTTAATTTGGATACGGAATGTACTGACCAAAAGGATGCGGAAATAACCGAACAGCTGCAAAATATTACGGACAGACTCGGCAACAATATGTCCTTCCTATCATATTACAACTATACAAAAAGTTCCGGTCAGCAAAACACAGCCTTGCTGGTATCGCTTTCAGCAGCAATCATTCTGTTTCTGAGTATCAGTGCAAGTATAATTAACAATTCCCTAACTGCGCAGATACATGAAGGCAGACGTGAAATAGGCACTTTAAGAGCGGTAGGCGCATCCGTCCGCGAGCTTTTCGGTTCCTATATACGCCAGCTGCTGTCTTTGCTGGGTATAAGTTATACCGTTGGTTTTGGGCTTTTTATCATTTCTTATCTTATTATATATGCAGTGGAAGTAAGTAATGAATATTATGAAAGGATATTCAAATTCAATATCTGGCAAACGGTTCTGGCCTGCACGCTGCTATTCCTGTTCTGTGGAACAAATCTGTGGCTCAAAGTAAGAAAAGAAATGAAGCATAGTGTTATTGATAATATACGGGAATTATAAAGCATACCGCCTGTGCGGAAATTCAAAACAAGGAGTATTATTATGAGTATAATAGAATGCAAAAATCTAACAAAGGAATATATGAGCGGTGAAAATGTTGTGAAAGCCGTTGACGATGTTACGGTTTCTTTTGCTTATGTGTGATAAAGAAGCAATAGAAGTGCAAAAAATTTTGCCGTTCCT
>CATZNW010000040.1 GCA_958422185.1 uncultured Clostridium sp. | reverse complement strand
CAACACAATTAGGTTGTAATGCTTATATTTATTGCCTGAATAATCCTGTTATGTTTTTTGACCCCCTTGGTAAATCAGCTACCGTAGTTGTGTTAACAGCAATTGGACAAGCAATTCTTCAAATACTTTACACAATAATTATAATCGGGGCAGGAATTGTTACTTTAGGTGCAGCGTTTCTACTAATTGATTCATTGATATCTTTGATATCAGATGCAGGCTCATCATCCAGTTCATCGAGTTCAAATAACGATGATAATGATAAAAAAGATATTCTAAAAAAATTCCGAACTCATTAAAGAAAGGCAATAAAGTTGATTTAAATAAATTTGATACAAAGTTAAAAAATGGACAGGGCTATCGAGCAAAAAATGGATGGCGTATACAAAAAGACACATCCGGACATGGTGGTTCAAAATGGAAATTGTTCGACAAGAGTGGAAACAGAATAGCTTCTTTAAGAGGAGATGGATCAATTGTCGGAAAATAAAAATGATTTATGGAATTTAATTGAAAGCAAAATCATATCCTTTGATGATTTTGAAAAAATGATTTATTCGGATTCATATTTGAAAGCACTTGACCGTTTTGATTTTAATTATCAAGGATCAATCTATCAGAGTATGTGGAATCTTTATGAGGTCAAATCACAAAACAAAGAAAACATCTTTTTCCAAAAATATTTGGATAAAGATGTTTCTGAATCTCAATATTTTCAAGCGGAAAAGAAGACGATGTCATTTTTAAAACAATTCTATAATTTGGATGCAAACTGTGTTGCTTTTTATGATTTTAATTCGGATTCTCTTACAGATAATTTCCCAGCACAGCAATCAAAAAATGTATTACCAAATTGGGATGATATAGAAAGAAGCAGAGGATCCTTTGTAAAAATAGATGACATTTTAATGTTTGAGCAAATCTCATATTTAGGAATCAGAGAAATTGGAACGGTATTTATAATTCTAACAAAAAGCAAAATTATTCTCATACCTAATGAGTGCAGATGCACAGTATTATCTGTTGAACCGCTTAAACAATCCATTATGGAAAAGTTTAACGATTTAGTTGTTATCAGACAAGTGAAACACAGCGGGGAGTGATCCCCGCTGTATACAGTCCTCATTTGCAAAATATGTTGAAGCAGTAAGAGTGAAAGCGTATATGAATATGAAACAGATCAAAACGGCGTTCTGAATGCAGACGGAATATGGTTTGGATATAATGCCGTTTTGCCCGCGCAGTGCCTTTCCTTATTTCAATAGTAATTTTTCAATAAATGATTAAAACTCAGTTGTAAGCCCTTAAATATACGGACAGAGTCATGCGGCCAACAGTACGGACGTGCTGTTAGCCGCATTTTTGTATAACTTATTTATAATCAGAGGCGCTTTTCATCTTCAAGGCGCTGTTTGCGCGCGTGAATTGCCGTGGGTACTGCGAAACCTGCCGCTCCGCCGGCAACTATGCCTACTGTTAAAAACAGCCACCAGAGCGGGTATGTGCTTTCTTTTTTTTCGGCTTCTTTCTCTGTTTGCTCAGGGGGCTCTTCTATAATGGTTGAAAGATCGACGGTTTCGGAATACTGCCTGCCAAGTTCATCTTCATAAGTCAGTGTTGCCGTTCCGGAAGTTTCTCCCAGAACATCCCGGCTTACGCTGAAATTTGCAGTTCCCTCAATATTTTCACCGGCCGGTATTTCACCTGCAAACAGTACGCCGCCCGTTTGTAGGCCCTCTATATCAAACTGAACTTTGCAGTTCCTTATAACGCTTTTTCCCGTGTTCATAAAATTAACATTTATGCTTGCCGTTTCTCCCTGAATAACTTTTTGCGGCAGGATAAGACCGTCATAGGCAAAGCCGACGGGCTGTGCGACCGTAACCGCAAGGGTGTCCGCCGAGGAATAAGCGGTATAATACTCATCTTCATATTCTGCCGAAATGCTGATCTTATGCTCGCCTGAAGCTGCTGTTTTTGCCACGGTAACAGGCAGATCCCATTTATATGTGCCGCCGGCTTTTATTTTCTCAACATATTTTGTGCCGATCTCGCTTGCGCGGATATCTCCGCTTTCATCAACGGCGGAAAGTTTAATATTGTATACCGTTTTCCGGCTGCTGTAATTTTTAAAGGTGATCTCAACCGTACCGCTTTTTGCAGGTGTCAGTACACCGCATTCGTAAGCGTTTACCATCAGCCTTGGCTGGGAGGTATTCTGAGTTGTCTCTTCAAAACCTTCTGCGCCAGTTTCCTGTGCAGTACCCGAAATATCCTCTGCAAAAGCAGGAAAAGCGGCGGACAGACAAAATATGCCAATCAAGAATGCCGCCAAAAATCTCTTCACATCCATTACCGCCTTTCTTTATAATTCCCTTATATTATCAATCACGCTGTGGTTCATTTCATTTTTTATCCTCAGCCAAAGATTTATGCCGCATACGGCAAACAGCAGTACGCAGGCAATAACGGTCTGCCAGATGTTGAATTTAAAAAACCATCCGTAATACTCACTTCCTGTGATCACTGCACGGGCAATGAAGTACGAAACGGTGAAAAACGCAAAGCCTGCTACACAGCTTATTCCCAGCGTTGAGAGCAGCTGATGAACATAGGATCCGAAAAGTTCGCGTGCGGACGCCCCTACCGCTCGTAAAGTGCCGATCTCGCGCCTGCCTTCGCGTATCTGCGCAGTCAGGGAATTGCTGATTATACTTGCGCTGATACTCAGAAACAGTATTAATATTGCCAAAAGAGAAATAAGAAGGGCGGCATTCTGCTGCTTTTCCTGACTTCGGACGGTGTAATATGAGGTAAAGGAATCATCAGTTCCGTCTATGGAATCAACAATGCTCTGAAGAGTCTGGGTGATTTCAGCGTCCGTTTTATCCGTGCACAAGGTATTTAGGTTAAAATTGATGTTGCTGTAATAATCTGTGTCATAAAAATTTTTCATTCCGCCGAGGGTGGTTACAATAACTATCTGCCCTCCCGCAAGGCCAACGCATTCTTCATAAAAATCCTGCGGAATATCAGATACAAGCGCGCCGATCTCAACATTTTTATCTGTTTTGCTCCAGTCGGAAGTATCTGGATAAACATCCTCATCGCTGTTTGGGTCAGAAAAAGTATATATGCCTTCCCGGCCGGTCGTATCGCTGCTTGAAACGATGCTCAGACCGATCTGCTGCCCGGTCGTAAGATCGCATTCGGCGCGTTTAAGATACTCTTTATCCTTTTTTATTTTTTCGTTTGTATCAGCACCCCATGCCCAGCCGGAATCCGGTTCTTCTGTATCAAATTCCGCCGCGACGGCAATTTCCTGCGGCGCAATGACAAGCACCTCGTTTCCGGAATCCAGTGCGGCAAGGTCTATATCGCCGGAATCAAGATATTCGCCCATTTCCCGAACTACGCTGTTATCCAGTGCAACGATTTTTACGGGCAGAATATCTTGGCCTGCGCAGTAATTTTGAACGGCAAGATATTGCTGCCGATAATCCGCTTGCATATAATCGTCTATATTATCAGGCGTCATCTGCCTGACATATGGTCCCAAATCGTTAAAAACGGAAAAAATCCCGTCAGAATAAAGGACCGTTTTCTGATATTCCGTAAATTCGTCAGAAACCATAAATGCGTTGCAGTGCTGAGCTATATGTATCTCGCCTGCGTAAGGAATGGAATTTATTTTGCTGTATTCGGAATAATCAAACCCTGTTCTGGAACCGGGAAAATTAAGCAAAGAATTCATGTTGTCCGAATAATCCATTTCATATTCATATTTTGAGGAAAAACTCTGGTCGTTTATCTCATCAAGCGCCGAAAAGCCATAGCACGAACCTACTATGGTTATTATAAGTATCAGACTTGCCGCCGCCCTTGTTTTGCCGTTAAAGAAAAGACTCCTTTTGGCGATGAGTTTAGACGGAACAAAACTTTTTCTGCTCTTAATTTTTCCGCGGGCTGCCTTGCGGGTCATGCTTATATTCCGCACCGTCTGCACAGGTGTTACGTTTGATGCTTTTATAAGCGGTATGAGCGCTGCCAGCATTACGCAGGCGATGCCGACGACAGCGCAGAGTACGATTACCCATATGTTCGGCGCGAAAATGAACTTGCCGTCAAATATCAACAGGCCGGTTTTAACTATAAGGCAGGACAGGGCTATGCTGACCGGTGCTGAGATCAGGCTTATTATCAGAGCCTCCCTGCCGAAGATGATAATGATTTGGCGTTTTGTAGCTCCAACCGTACGCAGCATGCCTATCTGCTGACGGCGCTCGTTTAAATTTGAGGAAAACGCATTTACTATACCAAGGCAGGAGGCGCCGAGCAGTACGCATACAAAAAAGATGGTAAACATACCCGCCGTATAAATGCCGTTATTGCTGTTGTTTATAACAAAATTGGAACTGTCCGCCGGGATCCAGTTTCCCGTATGTACACCTGAGTTACTAAGAAATTCAGAGAATTTTAAATAGTATTTGTTGTTTGAAAAAATGCCTGTATCATAATAATTAAAATAGCACACAAGCATTTCTTTTCCGCCCGGTTCTACCTGAGTATCCTTTGCAACGAAAACGGACGGAACGTTGGGCGTATCTGAAGAGATAATGCTTATATTTGATGCCTTGTTTTCCGCGATACCGCTTAATATATATGTCTTCTCGCTTATCCGGGGCAGGCAGCTATCACCGTTCTGAACGGAGAACCGCAGGGTGATACTGTCACCTACTGACGCGTCTGTTCCGAGTTTTGCAAGCGTGGATCTTTCTATTGCTATTTCATCCTCGTTCTGCGGATAGGCGCCTGCAATGAACTGAATGTTCGCAAGCTCTTTTGCCTTGTCGTCATAAGCCGCTACGGGAAATGCTGTTTCACTTTCCGTAAACACCTCTCCTATGATCCGTGCAAAAGCGTAATCGCCTACCACCTGATCACCCGCAGCCTCTGCAAACATCTGCTGTGTGGCATGGATATAAATGCCGTTCTGGTTGCCTACGAGATCCTTTTCCTGCTGACGGATGGAAGCGATCATGCTCGAAAAGACAAGCAGAACGGAGGACGAGAATACCATAGCGAGAACGATGCCGGTTATGAGCGATATATACTGCCTTTTTCTGTTTTTTAGGTTGCCGACGGCGAGGGTATTGACCATTAATTTCTTTTTCAATCTTATCCCTCCCGAGATTTTGTATCGGAAACAATTTTTCCGTCCTCTATCGTAATGATCCTTTCCGCCTGTTCTGCAACATGCAGATCGTGGGTAACAAGAATTAAGGTTATTCCGAGTTCCCTGCCGGTGTATTTGAGCAGGGAAAGTACTTCGCGCCCGCTTGCAGCGTCAAGATTTCCCGTGGGTTCGTCAGCAAACAGGATGGATGGCTTGTTCGCAAGAGCGCGTGCAATGGCGATTCTCTGCTGCTGTCCTCCGGAGAGAGCAGACGGCAAATGCTCCAGCCTGTCCTCGATTCCCAGAATGGAAATGATCTTTGAAACATATTCGTCGTCCGGCTTTTTCTTATCCAGCATTACCGGCAGGATTATATTTTCATATCCGGTTAATTCCTGAACCAGGTTATACGCCTGAAAAACAAAGCCGAAACGTCTGCGCCGAAGAATCGATAACTGATTGTCATTGTAGTCGGAAAGCTTTTTGCCGCTGTAAATGACCTGACCTGAGGTAGGGCTTTCAAGTGAACTCAAAAGATGCAGTAAAGTGGATTTGCCCGAACCGCTGGGTCCTGTCACTGCGCAGAATTCTCCCTGATCAAATGCTCATGTACGGTAAGGAAGCAAGCAACCGAAAACAAGAGATAGACCGCCAGCACTACACTATTCCGAACCAAAGACCAAAAGATAAGCATTGTGGGAAAATCTAAACTTTTGGATTTTCCTACAATGCCGACTACGGCGGAATCCCTCCCACTCCTTATATATTTCTTTCTGTATACATTGAATTTGTATTTAGTAAAATGCAGACAACACCACGGATCGGCTTTTGGCTGGACAATTCCAACCAAACACCACAGCAGACAGCAGAAAACATTCTGAACGCTAGGAAGCCGGTATGATTGTTACATATAAGGGGAAGAAAAATTTCTTTTAGGTACTTGCTTTCCTAAAACTGATGTGATACAATGATTTAATCCAGAAAAGGAGTAAAAAATATGCGGCAAGGTATTCTTAAATAAAACTATAATCAAATAGTGGGAACAAAGGATTATGATAGTCCCTTTTGTAGGGGCTTAGTTTTTTGTACCCAATTTAAGAATACTTTTGCCTTATCAATTTTGACATATCCCCAAAAACAGCAATCACAAACAGGTGTATGCTGTATATGTGTATGTCCGCAACTTATAATCCCCAGTGGTAAAAGTATTTTACTGCTGGGGATTTTTATGCCCTTTGGGGCTGTAAAGGGAGGACAATCACATGAAAATAATCAATATTGGAATTCTTGCCCATGTAGACGCTGGAAAGACGACCTTGACGGAGAGCCTGCTATATGCCAGCGGAGCCATTTCAGAACCGGGGAGCG
>CATZNW010000039.1 GCA_958422185.1 uncultured Clostridium sp. | reverse complement strand
TTTATAGTAAGCTTCAGTGAATAACCGTCCTGCGCGTCATATGAAGTTTCGTAGTCATTGGAGATGGAATTTGATTTTGCGTCTTTTGCGGTTATGACGCGGCCGTTGGTTCCGGTCAGCTGATCATTATAGTAAGATTCTATGCCGGCGAGTCCCTGATTGTCAGCGCCTGTAAAACCGATAACTGATGAGGCGAGTTTTCCGTAGGGATAATACCTGCGTGTGCCTTCTTCAAAACCTATGCAAAGCGAAAGTTTGTTTTCCGAAACGAACTCTGCGATCTCCTCTTTCGCCCTGTTTTCCACATTTTTCTCCACAACCTGATATTTACCGTCCGCCTTGCTCTTCTCAAGCAGTTCCTGTTTTTGCTCATCATCATACTCAAACGCTGACGCAAGGTAATCAACGATCGTCTGGCGGTTGCCGTCCGTTATATTTGACGGATCAAGAAAGACCGTCCAGACCGTTGCTGACTGAGCAAGTATATTGCCCTCACTGTCATAGATCGTTCCGCGGTTCGCTTCTATCTCCGTATCCGAAAGCTGCTGGCTCTGGGCCTTGTCGGCATATTCTTCTCCCTTTACGACCTGAATATAAAAAAGGCGGCCGATATCGGTTGCAAACAAAAGCGCGATCACCAAAAACAAGGCAAAGGCCCTTGATCTGAACACTTTTCTGAATGAAGTCATATCCTTTCCGCCCTCTCTTATAAGTTATATATTATATAAAATAATATTTTGAGAGCCGGTAAAATACGGCTCTCAATATAATACTGCAGAAATGCCGCAGTTATTCCGCATCGTTCTGCTCTGTTTCACTCTGCTGCGCATGCTGCGCTTCATACTCGGAGGTATCGATATATCTGATCTGATTCGACTGCAGTCTTGTCATTCCCAGTTTTTCAAGGGCGTAACTGTCTATCTGCGAAACAGAAACAAGCGCTTCCAGTTCCGCATTAAGGCTGACATTATCACTTTTTGCAACGGAGATCTCCTGCTGTATACCGGCAATACTTTTAGTAAGCTCGTTCTTTTGAACATAAGTGAACAAAACACCAAACAGCATTGCAAGTACAAGCGACACCACAATGATCACCTCTGCGGCTCTGGCACGGGCAGCACGCTGCTCTCTTATAAGCTGCTTTCGGCTTTTTCGTTCCGTATTGGGGCTTAAGGTAAGCTTTTTCCTTGCCGGGCGCGGCATCTGGGGCGCTGCGGAGGAACGTGTTCTGCTGAAGGCTTCAAGGGCATACGCGGCGTCGCCGTCATATGAATATCTTCTGAAATCATTGCTGTTTACCATTATTATTCCTCCTTCTTTAGAATTCCATAAATCAATATTTTTTAAACGCCCTTAATCTTGAGGACCGAGCCCTGGGATTTTCTTCAAGTTCCTTTTCAGACGGAGTTTTTGACCTGAACAGAAGTTCTCCCTTTGGCTTGTTGCCGCACACGCATATGGGAAACTCCTTTGGGCATGTACAGCCGCGGGTCCATTCGGCAAATTTTTCTTTTACGATCCTGTCTTCAAGCGAGTGAAAAGAGATGACCGCTATTATTCCGCCGGGATTAAGACAATCAAAGGCGTCGTCAAGCGCTGTTTTCAGGCGTTGAAGTTCGCCGTTTACTTCTATTCTGACAGCCTGAAATGTTTTTCTGGCAGGATGACCTTTTTTCAGCTCCTTCGCCGGCATGGATTCCCTGATAACATCCACAAGTTCAAAAGTGGTTTTGATTGGTTTTTCCTGTCTTTTCCGCACTATATTTCTGGCTATTGATCTGCTGAATTTTTCCTCTCCGTAGCGGTAAATGATATCAGCAAGGCTGTTTTCATCATAAGTATTGACTACGTCATAAGCGGAAATTCCGCTTTTTGACATACGCATATCAAGCGGTGCATCTTTGTGAAACGAAAAGCCCCTGTCTGCATTGTCAAGCTGAAAGGAACTGACGCCAAGATCAAGCAGAAAGCCGTCCATTCCGCTGATACCTAATGAATTGAGTATATTTTTTATATTGGAAAAGTTATCCTGAACTACAATTACATTATTAAACCCGCAAAGCCTTTCTTTAAGGACTTTTACGGCGTCAGGATCCTGATCAACGGCTATAAGCTTCCCCGCATGCTTTGCAATTTCACGGGAATGCCCTCCGCCTCCGGCGGTACCGTCCACAATAATTTTGCTTTTATCCAGTGAAAGTGCCTTTATCGACTCGTCAAAAAGCACGCTTTTATGAACGAATTCCATATTACTCTTCTTTTCCGGAAGGATCTTCAATGCTGTTTGCCCTGTCCATCAGATCATAAACGCCGATATTGGGGTCAAACGTATGCTGCATCTTTTCATACTGATCCGGATTCCATATCTCTATCGAGCGTCCGTTTCCTTCATAAACGATATCGCTGTCATTTGAAAGCAGCGCCATTTCCTTTAGGCGCTGATTGAGCGTAAATCTGCCCTGCGCGTCCATGGTGCACTCTTCGGTCTTACGCAGCAATTCCTTTGAAGTTGCGTACCGCTGGTTTTCCGAACCTCTTTGCGTGCTTTCATAAAGTTTCTCAAATTCCTCAGTGGGATAAAGCGTTATGCACTGGCAGCCTTTTACTGTTACGGCAACCATATAAAAGTCTCTGCCGAGGCGCTCGCGCCATTTGGTCGGGACGGAGAGTCTGCCTTTGCTGTCTAATTTAAAGTTATATAATGTGCCTGCAAACAAATTCAAACGGCTCTCCTCCTTTCATAACGGCTTAAATTCATGGGAATTAATTGAAATTAATGGGATTTAAATGGAATTACCACCTATTGACTTAATTATAATAGGATATACCATGATTGTCAAGGCAAAAATGTTTGCGCCAAAAATTGTAACTGAATTGTAATATTTACTTCTGTGCGCATGTTATTGTACAGGACCCATAAATATGTTATAATTTTTCATACGCTTTACTAATAAAACACGGAAGGAGCCTTCGGAAACATGGCTGATTACAAAACCACATGGAGAGAGAAGATCGGTTACGGCGTTGGCGCGATAGGGCTTGATCTGTCATACGGACTGTTTTACTCTTATCTTTCTTATTATCTTTCAAGCGTACTGGGGCTTAAGGAAGCTTTTCTGCTTATACTCACACCGCTTGCGCGTATATGGGACGGCATCAACGACCCGATCATGGGTACGATCGTTGACAGCACCAAAACCAAAATGGGAAAATACCGTCCCTGGATACTGATAGGCACGGCGTCAAACGCGATCGTACTTTCACTGCTGTTCACCTCATTCGGAATGAGCGGCACAAAGCTTTATGTTTATATAGGTTTTATGTATGTTCTCTGGGGAATGACGAACACGATGGCGGATATTCCGTACTGGTCCATGGTGCCGAGTTTTACGAATGACCCGAAAGACAGAAATCTTGTTGCCACAGTTGCAAGGACCTTCAGCGGGTTCGGGCAGGGTGTTATAACGGTCATGACGCCCATTGTGCTGCCTCTTCTTTCAAGCGGTATGGAGAAGACCGAGGACGGCTACAGCGAATCTGGATTTTCACGCTGGGCGATCATATGCGGCATCCTGCTTGTTACTTTTGCAGTGATTTGTGTAGCTTCAACAAAAGAAAGGCACGTTGTTTACAACACCGAAAAATTCAGCTTCAAAAAAATGTTTAAAGTAATAGGCACAAACGATCAGCTTGTTGTGTTCATGATCTTCGCGATGATCTCTAACGCGGGCTGGTATCTTACTAGCGGAACAGCTGTTTACTATTTTACGGACGTGCTCGGCGAAAGCACGGCGCAGAGCCTGTTTTCAATCATCGGCGCCATAGGCTCGGTTCTTGGTCTGCTTGTGATTCCTGTTTTAAGCAAGAAATTCACAAACCGCACGATCTATCAGCTCTCTCTTATAATGGCGATTGCGGGATATGCGCTCATGTACCTCTTCGGTCCCGTGCTTAAAATCACGATAGCGCTAGATATCAGTTATATCCTTGCAAGCATCGGCATAGGTTCCATGTTCGTTGCGCAGACCGTATTTCTTGCCGATATAGTGGACTACGGCGAATATAAAAACGGAAAAAGAAATGAAAGTATCACCTTTTCCATGAAAGGCTTTCTTCAGAAAATGGCATACACCATTCAGACGATATTCCTTTTCGGCGGACTTGGCATTATGAATTATAACGAACAGATCTTAAGCGGTTCAATAAACGAATCCACAAAGACTGCCATTGGCATTATCTGTTTCGGCATTCCGCCGGTACTGATGATCATTTCCCTGATTATATTCAGCACGAAATTCAAGCTTTACGGCGAACTGAAACAGACCGTTCATGATCATATCGCGGAAAAGCGCGCCAAAGAGGCAGCTGAAAAGGAAACAGAAAACGCATGATAAAAAAGCTCCTGACGAGTTCAGACCGTCGGGAGCTTTTTTCTGCTTTAAGTGGTATTTGGCGCGTACAGACAGCGGCACATAGAAGATCCTGCCGGAAGGATACGCATAAACACATCTGGCACGATTTATATTTACGTTTTTGGATTATTGACAAAATTTGCATATAGAGCTATAATATGCGCCGTTGGACAAACGGAGGCATATAAAAGTGACAACAATCAAAGAAGCGGCAAAAAATAAAAGGCAATTTGTTTTGAGGATCGCTGTTTTATGCGCAGGCCTTGCATTTATGGCACTTGGCGTTGCATTTTCAATCAAGGCGGATCTGGGTGTATCCCCTATTTCAAGCGTTCCGTATATAACGGGATATATTTCCGGCCTCAGCACCGGCACAACAACATTCATTATGAATGTTCTGTTCGTTATTATACAGATACTGATTTTAAGAAAAAGCTATGATAAATTCCAGCTTTTGCAGATACCTGCATCACTTATATTCGGCGTGCTTATAGATCTGTTTGAATGGATTATAAAAGGACTCGGATATTCAAATTATTTCAGCCAATGGACATACTGTGTACTGGGCATACTGTTTCTCGCGTTCGGCGTAAGCCTTGAAGTCGCCGCAGGACTGATTACAAATGCCGGCGAAGGGATCGTGCTTGCGATATGCCGCATTGCGCCCGTTAAATTCGGCAATATGAAAGTTGTGTTTGATATTACGCTTATGTGCATAACGATTGCCATTTCACTCATCGCTCTGCACAGGCTTGAGGGCGTTCGGGAAGGCACGATTGCCGCAGCGATATGCGTTGGACTTGTTTCAAAGCTGTTTTCCAAAGCGCTGAAACCGTTTGAGAACAAATATCTTTCCATACGGCTAACAAATGATCCTCCCGAACACTAATGCAGAATCGGATATTTTTGTTATGAACCAAAAAAAGGACTGCACTGTGCCTGTTTGCGCAATGCAGTCCCTTTTTATTACAAGTAATTTTTTTCAAGTTGGAGCAAAAAACGTTTTTTATCGATCCCGCCGGCAAATCCGGTTAAACTTCCGTCTGAGCCTATGATCCTGTGGCAGGGCACAACGATCAGAAGCGGATTCTTATTTAATGCCCCGCCGACGGCGCGTGAAGCTTTTGGATCTCCAAGCGCAACGGCAAGGTCTTTATAAGTTGCCGTCTCCCCGTAGGGGATATTCAAAAGTTCTTGGTATACCCTTTTTCTGAAAGGCGTAACGCCCTCAAACGAAACCGGCAGATCAAACTCTTTTCTTTTTCCAAGGAAATACTCTTCAAGCTGCTCGGCCGCACGCTGCGCCAGAGGCGACGGCGGCAACTTGCAGTCGCTGTCACTAAAAAGCATGGAAACACGCACGATCTTCCCGTTTTGCTCAAATACGCCAATCCTGCCGACAGGTAAATCTACAGAAACGAAATGCACAGTCACCGGTATATTACCAAAAATTATTCGTCCGCGCCTCTTTTATTGTTGAGTCCCTGACGAATCCTTCTGACATCCGCAAGAGCCTTATAAAGCGAATCGTCGATCGCAAGAAGCGTATCGTCCGCATAATTGTTTACGGCTGTGAGCATTTCCCTGCTCTTATTCTGAGCGTTTGTAAGCATATCGTTTGCTTTTGTAGTGGCATCGCCAAGGATCTCTGAAGCCTGATTTTTGGCATCCTGAATATAAGAATTACCCTCTTCATGCGCTTTTGCAACAATATCGGCAGCCTCTGCCTGCGCCGTCTGTGTGATCTGGTCGCGCGCAACGAGTTCCCTTGCCTGAGCCTGCGCCTTGGCAATAATATCGTCTGCTTCCTTTTTCGCTTCGTCAAGGATGCTGTTTCTGGAATCAACTATCGCCTTCGCCTGCTTCGTTTCCTGAGGTGTGTTAAGGCGGATATCCTCGATGATCGTTTTGATCTTATCCACATCAACAAGGCTTTTTTTGGTCATCGGCATAGATGTTGCGTCATCAAGCACATCTTCAAGATCTTCAAGTAAAATATCCGTATTAGTCATTCTTTATTTCTCCTTTGCATCTTAATACTACTTCATGTAAAATTTCCTGCGGCACAAAACGGGAGATATCCCCGTCCAGCCTGCAGACCTCTTTTACCATACTGGAGGATAAAAACATGTTTACGCCCTTGGCGGTAAGAAACACTGTTTCGATCTCCGGCAGGAGGCTTTTATTTGTAAGAGCCTGCTGAAATTCATATTCAAAATCAGATACGGCTCTGAGGCCCTTCACAATAGCGACCGCTCCGGCCTTTTTGGCATAGCTGACAAGCAGTCCGTTATAAGTATCTATTTCCACATTTTTCTTTTTTACACATTTTTTTAAGAGCTTAACGCGTTCTTCAATTGAAAAAAGAGCGTTTTTTTCGCTGTTAGTCATTACAAGAACGATAACTTTATCAAAAAGCTCGGCGGCACGTTCGATTATATCGATATGGCCGAGCGTGACCGGATCAAAACTGCCCGGGCATATGGCGATCTTCATATATTTAATCCTTTCGGTAAAGGGTGATCTTTGTTTTGCCGTAACGCCTGCTGCGTATCACATTAAGCGA
>CATZNW010000038.1 GCA_958422185.1 uncultured Clostridium sp. | reverse complement strand
GGTCGACGCTGACACCTCCTTTGATCCTCACTCACTTGAGTGAGGATCTTTTTTTCCCTCCCTTATTTTGAATTTCTTTTTGTATGCTGTTCATATTTTAATAGTCCGTTTTTTTGCCCTTGTCATTGACTTAATTTGGCTTGCATTATATAATCTGCTTGTAACGGCTTTTTACGGCAGCGTAATTCTTAAGTTTTCTTAAGGCGGGCGGCGAGTCACCGCTCGATTATTCATAAGTATTAGAGTTTTGCCTGATAACGCTTCGGCGAATTACAAATCACGCCGTGATTAAATTATTCGCCTTCGCTTTTAACAGGACTTTTTGTGCCGTAAAAAGCCGTTATTTTAAGGTGGTGTTATTTTGGTCATTAAGGATAATACAGTCGTTTTTGAAAAATGCGATTCTGATTTTGTGCAGAAATTCGGCTCTGTTCAGGCAGAGGACATGGTGCTTAATTTTAGTTCCTTAAATAATATCCCGTTTATTTATGATACTTACCAACTTTCTGCTTTTCTCGGGACCAACAGAAAACTTCTTTTTCAGTATACAAAGCATCCATCTGCTTTTTACAGGGAATATGTTGTTAAAAAGAAAAACGGCGATGACCGCGTTTTGCACTCTCCTGATCTCAGATTGAAGTCCTTTCAAAATATAATTTTGCATAATATTTTAGAGTTCCTTCCCGTTTCTGAATTTGCAACCGCATATCACAAAGGTGCCCGCTTAAAGGATAATGCCGCTCCCCACGTAGGCAAAAAATATTTACTTAAACTTGATATAAAAAATTTTTTTGACAGTATCTGTTTTGAACAGGTGTATAATTCCGCTTTTAATTCAAAATATTATCCAAAGTTTATCGGCATTCTTTTAACTTCTCTCTGCTGTAGAAATAATTCCCTGCCGCAGGGTGCTCCCACTTCTCCCGCTGTGTCAAATCTTGTTATGCGCAATTTTGATAATAATATCGGCAAATGGTGTGAAAAACATTCGGTAACTTATACCCGTTATTGTGATGATCTTACTTTCTCTTCAGACCGCCCTTTGCATTTTGTTTATAATAAAGTTAGATCTTTTCTTGAAGAAACGGGGTTTGCTCTTAACGAAAGAAAAACTTTGTTTGTTTCAAATTCAAGACGTCAGTCTGTTACCGGGTTGACCGTCAATGAAAAAGTTTCCGTTTCCCGTGATTATAAGCGCTCGCTCAGGTGTGAGATACATTATATTCTGAAATACGGATTTGAAGATTGCTTAAAATATTCTTTAGGCGAAAAGACTGCCGAAGTATCAATTGAGGACTTGCTCACTTATTGTAACAAGATTCTCGGCAAAATAAATTATGTTCTGATGATAGAACCGGATAATGTGTGGTTTAATAGCGCTTATTGGAAAGTTTGCGAGTTAGCCCCAAAGGATAAAAGATAATCAAAAAAACTGTCGTTTTTGCTTGTTCAAAATTAGTTTACCTAAGATTTACATTTTGTTATATACAAATCCAAAAATATCCGTTATGATGAATATATCGGAAGCAACCGATATATATTTTTTAAGGGGTGCTGTTTATGGTAGAATACATAACAGGAATTAAAGGCATAGGTAAAACACGTATTATGGCGGAGGCCGCAGTTGCTACCGCGCAAACAAGCGGCGGCAATGTTGTTTATGTGGACTGCACTGATAAATTAACAAGTGAACTTCCGCGTTCCATTCGCCTTGTCAACGCAAAAGATTATGAGATAGACAGTATATCTTCTTTAAGCGGATTTTTGATGGGACTTTGCGCAAGCGATTATGATCTTACGGATATTTTTGTTGATTCGGCCCTGGATATGTTTGCCGGAAGTAAAGCAGAGATCGATGAATTTCTTGAGATTATTGCAAGAGCTTCTAAGTCTACCGGTGTCAGCTTTCACTTTTCTATCTCCGATGTTAAAACTCCTCAGCTTGCGTATCAAAGCGTAAGTGATTAACGGTGAAATCAGCATATTGCAATTCAAGCCGGCAGTTTGCCGGCTTTTTTTCTTGACTTTTTATATTCCGTGTGTTATTTTGGTTTAAAGAGGTAATAGCTATGTTTATGTTCAGCATAAATTCCCATAATGCACCGCAGTCCGTGCCATATGCAGGGGCTTATTTGTCGTGCGTTCATTGGTTGTTGTAGTTGTTGCTTGGCAGTATTATTGTAGCACTGATGAACGGAATTTCGTTTGTCGGTGCTTTTTATTTTTAAAAGAGGGGTTATCTCATGGGCATTATAGAAGAATTTTACTCAAATTATGATGAGGATAAGCGGCTGCTTCAAAAAAACCATTTGCCGGAATATCTGATAACGATGAAATATATAGAAAAATATCTTTTCCCGGGCGCCAAAATTATCGAGATCGGTGCGGGTACGGGCAGATATTCGGTTGCGCTTGCCGAAAAAGGGTATGCCGTTACTGCCGTGGAACTTGTTGAGCACAATATCAGAATACTAAAAAAGAAGGTAAAGCCGGATCACGATATTGCAGTCATCAAAGGCAACGCTGTGGACCTTTCCTTTCTTGAAAGCGATATATATGACTTGGTTTTGTTACTTGGCCCTATGTATCATCTGTTCACATTAGAGGATAAACACCGCGCGCTGAATGAGGCGATACGCATTGCAAAAAAAGGCGGTGTCATCTTCGCTTCATACTGCAACAGTGATACTACTATGTATAAAATGTTTTATAAAAGGCGTATTCTTGAATATATCGATAAATATAAAATAGATGGGGATTATCATGCTTCTTCAAGCCCTAAGGAGGTCTTTTGCCTTTACAAAAAGCCTGAGATCGATGATCTTATGAAGGCTTATCATGTCACTCGGCTGCATTTCGTTGGCGTGGATATGCTTTCGTATCTCTATGATAATAAACTCAACAGACTTAATAAAAGAGAATTTGCCGAGTATATGAAATTTCTCAATTCTATCTGTGAGCGCGATGACTGTACCGGCCTTTCTATGCATATGCTTGATATTTTCAGAAAGGAATGATACGTTTGAATGTAGTTTTAGATGAAATCAAAAGCGATGAGATGATTCCGGCATTTATCATGATAAAAAAATGTTTTTTAAAACTTTTCTAACTTATTTTGATAATATAAGTCCTGTTTTGGAGTCGTATAAAAAATTTAAAAGAAAATTTTTCAATAATAAAGTTGCACTTTTTTGGATAATAAGTGAAAGTAAAAAGGCCGGGATTGTAGAAGTAAAATCCCATAGAAACTGCCTGCATATCTCGAATTTAGCGGTTTTACATGGCTTTCAAAACAGGGGAATAGGCAAAGCTGCCGTAAGAGAACTTTTTAATAAATATAATGATGCTGATACGTTCCATCTTTACACGATCAAACAGGATAAAAGGAACTGCCGGTTTTATGAATCTCTTGGCTTCTCCCAAACGGGCTTTGAACATAAAATCAACCGGCGTATGACGCTTATTGAGTATAAACGGATCCATTATCAGAGGTAAGGATATGCATAAATTAATATATATAACAGGCGCGCCCAGGTGCGGTAAAACAACATTTGCCGCGCTGCTCGCCAAGCGGGAAAACGTATCGCTGTTAAGCCTTGACGCATTTTCTAAATCAATAAGAAATATTTTCAAAGATTTCCAAATGTATTCGGGCAGTATTTGTATACAGCCTGATATAAACCGCGATAAGTTTTTGGAGCTTGTTTATATTTATTGTGAAAACTTTTTCTCTGATTATCCGGACAGTACTTTGATCATCGATGGCTGCCATTTTTCGCCGGATGAGTTTTCAATAAAATTTCCCTGCGCAAAAATAGTATGTTTCGGTATTTCAGGTTCCGCCGAAAAAATATATAGAAACATAAATAAAAAAGACTGGATGTCAGTTCTTGATGAAAAGATCAAATCAGAATATGCAGATATGATAATGCGTTACTCAACAGAGCGGAAAAGAAACGGTAAAAAACCATATATGTATTGCGAAACGGGAAAAACAGATGTAAAAGAAATATACAAATATTTGTTTGAAGGTGATAAAAATGTTTGAAATTATAGTTCCTAAAGAACCGATCTTGAAGACGGAAAGACTGATTCTGCGCCCGCTGACGGTTGCCGACGCACAGGCAGTTTTTGAATGGGGCAGTGATCCAAGGGTCAATAAATTTATGTCTTATCCTCCTGTTTCGGATATCAAAACAGAGATCAGCTGGCTTGAATCAGTTGAAACGGATAAAACGGAATGGAACTGGGGGTTTGTTCTGAAAGAAAATGGTAAACTGATTGGCAGCGGATCTATAGGCCCGAATACAGATATGCCTGGTTACTGGGGCATAGGATACAATATTCGATATGACTGCTGGAATAAAGGCTATACGACCGAGGCAATGAAAGCAGTTATCAGATATGTTCATGAGAAATTAGGCGTTCATAAGATATGTTCCGATCACGCGGTTGATAACCCAGCTTCAGGCAGGGTTATGGAAAAGTGCGGATTAAGATTTCATCATTACGGCGAGTATTCCAAAACTGACGGCAGTGCAACATTTAAAGCAAAATTTTATACGCTTGAAATATAGTAAAATACCGGAGGCAATTTGTTTTGTCCCCGGTATTTTACTTATACTATTCTTTTGTGTCAAATTTTTGCGCTGCTGAAAATCCTGCGTTGGAAACAGCATGGATTTCCACATTATTGGCACCTGACGTTTTGATGACAGCAAGTGCCTTGCCATAATGCGTAATAAAGTGTCCGTCTGAATATCGGTCTTCAGTTTTTTGAACAGCACTGCCGAAAGCAAGCAGCTGTGCATTTTTTACTTTTATGTCAAAGTACACGTCGTGGTTACTTTCTACGTTTCCGCTCTCATCTTCAAGGCTCAGTTCTATGAATGAAATGCCGTTCTTTTTGATATTACCCTCCGCTTTTAATACAGCGTTAATGCTGCCGGCAGGGGAGGATAAGCTGTTCTTTCCGGTGATTTTTCCGTTTTTGTCAAAAGCCACTGCCTTAAGAGTTCCCGGCTCATAATGAATATAGAATTTTGCGCAGCAATTTTTTACTGCTTTTTTACCTGCTTTTTTTCCGTTTAGGTATAGCTCAACAAAACTGCTGTTTGAATAGACTTCAACAGTAGCTTTGTTGCCTTTGCAGCCTTTCCAGCCCCAGCTTGGAATAGAATCCGTGCCGCGCCAAGCTGCTTTATATACTTTTTTGCTTGCGTTGTTTACCGGGCGAACAAAAATCAACGGCTTGTTCGAACAACCCCATACGGTTTTTGCCAGCGCCGCCTCTCCGGTTGGGTTCCCGATTATATCCAATGCGCCGCAGTCCGCAACAATCCACGGATACGGCTTTTCAAAAGGCAATGCCTCTGTGCTCCAGCCTCCTATACCCGTTTCACCTAAATAGTCAATAGCCGTCCACATAAAATCGCCCGCAATGCCGTCTGTTTGATTTACACGCTTCCAGTTTTTTGCAATATCATAAGGCATAGTCTCGCTGCCGACGATCAGCCTTTGCGGATTTTTCTTTTTATCTGTTTTATATCTTGCGGACGCATAATTGTAACCGCAAATATCAAGCTCCCTTAAAAATGGATCGCTTGTTGTTCCAACGCTTGGTAATGCCGATACAAGATTCATCAGTCTGCCGATGTTTGATGCCAGTTCATTGAAAAAAGCGCTGGTTTTCTTTTCTTTTTTATTAGATGGCTTTTTACTTTTATTCTTATCCTTTTTGGCGTCTTTTGCAGCCATATATAAAAGTAAAAGATTTACGCCTGCCGTTACAGGGCGGGTATCATCCAGTTTTTTGCACAGTTCAACCAACTGTCGTGCGGTCTCCACGCCTTTTGGCTCATGCGGTTCTGTTATCTCGTTGCCAATCGAATACATAATTACGCTCGGGTGATTTTTATCCTTGGTTATCATAGAGCAAAGATCTGTCTCATGATCCTTTTCAAAATCAGAGGCGTAATCAAATTCATTTTTATGTATATACCACATATCAAACGCTTCGTCCATAACATACATCCCAAGCCTATCACAGGCATCCAGCAATGCCTTGGAAGCGGGGTTGTGTGCCGAGCGAATCGCATTAAAACCATATTCTTTAAGCAGTTTTATCTTCCGCTCCTCAGCCTCTTTATAGCCGGCGGCACCTAAAATTCCGTTGTCATGATGAATACATCCGCCGCGTAAAAGCGTTTTTTTGCCGTTTATATAGATCCCGCTGCTGTTATATTCAACCTTTCTTATGCCAAATGTAATATCCTCTCTGTCCGTTATTTTGCCATTTGTCTCAAGGCTTATTCTGCAAGTATAAACAAAAGGAGACTCCGCACTCCAAAGCTTTGCACCGGTCAGCACAATATCCGTATTGTCTCCTACGGCGCTCGCTATCGTTTCTTCTCCGTCAAGTATGTCTATATGTACTTTCTCGCCGTTGTGGAGCACGTTTACGTTTATTTTCGGCTGTTCGTAATCAATGGTTGTTATTGTTACGCCGTCAGGCTCTATATGCCTGAAGGGAATTAAGCACAAATGTACTGGTCTGTATATTCCGCTTCCGCTGTACCAGCGTGAATTAGGGGTATTGCTGTTGTCAGCAATTATCCGAACGGCATTTTCTTTTCCGTAGTCAACATACTCCTCAATATATACATAAAAATCAGAATACCCGTATCGCCGTTCACCGGCAAACTTGCCATTAACATATACTTTTGCATTTCTGTATATACCCTCAAATTCAAGAGCCAGTTTCATATCGCGCCATTCATTTTTAATGAAAAGCTGTTTTTCATAAATATAGATGCCGCCGCTAAAATAAGCGCATGCACCTTTACTTGGCGCGTTGGCGCTTCTGCTTTCATTTATCATGGCGTCATGTGGCAGATCTGTTGTTATATACTCCTCAGAACTGTCCTTTCTGAATTTCCAATCCTTATTGATATCCAGCCGTATCATATCAACACCTCTGAAATTCTATTTATTCTATATTAATTAAATTATATTATATTTTTTATCATTAGTCCATAGCCAAAGACTGGGGTAATTATAAATTATTATTCTTATTGACTTTTCATGTGTTTTGATTTATATTTTATCTGTGTCTCAGTCAGAAAGGATTTATTATGAAAATAGCAGTTATGGGCTACAGCGGCAGCGGAAAATCCACTCTGGCAAAGCAGCTTGCCGTGCATTACGGCATTCCTCTTCTTTATCTGGATACCGTCAATTTTAAAGAAAACTGGCAGTTGCGGGATCGGGAAGAGGGCAGAAAGATTGTTGCGGATTTTATGCAGAGCGAAAGTTGGGTCATAGACGGGAATTACAGCGAATTCTATCAGTCTGAACGCCTCAGTCAGGCGGATATGATCATCATTCTCTGTTTTAACCGCTTCGTTTGCATGAAACAGGCTTTCAGGCGCAATATTGAATATAAAGGCAGGTCAAGGGAGAGCATAACAAAGGGCTGTAATGAAAAGATGGATCCAGAATTTTTTCTTTGGCTCATTTTTAAGCAGTATTCAAAGGCGCGCAAAACCAAATTCGAGTCGATCAAAGCAAAATATCCGGATAAAACACACCTGTTTAAATCAAGAAAAGAATTAAATAATTTCCTGTTTACTCTTTAACAGGCAAAATAAAAAGGCGGAGCAATCCGCCTTTTTTATTTGGTATATTATTAATGCGAAATTTTAATATAAGCAAAATTTATTGCTCTGTGCATTTTAAATATAATCCGTAAAAATCATTTACTGCGCCTCTGTGTAATAGAAATCTGCAGCCGTTATTGAAAGCGGTCAGCCTGTCCTTTTCCTCGTCGCCGATATAGATCAGATCTTTTATATCAGTATTATGCCGTGTAGCCGTATCTATAAGAATATGACCGTACGGTTTTCTGTATCCGCAGCTCTGACTGGATATATAAAAATCAGCCTCGTCTGTCAGTTCCTTAATATGCTTTTTAA
>CATZNW010000037.1 GCA_958422185.1 uncultured Clostridium sp. | reverse complement strand
TCCACCGGGAAGTATATCAACAAGTTTGGTTGACGTATAAAATTCAGTGTTTGCTTTGATCAGCTTTGGCATCGCGTCATCTAGCTGCTGAAACCATGCTCCCGGAGCGATCCTGTCCGCCATCTCAATTACGGATATTCTGTTGCCCTGTTCAATAAGGAGCTCGGATGTTTCAAGCCCCGTCATCCCAGAACCGATTACGCACAGCTTTTTACCGCTGAATTGGACGGTGCCGTCCAACACTTGTGTGACCGTGACCACATTATCGCCCGAAAACGCCTTTGGGTGAACCGCCTGCGCACCTGTTGCAACAATAATATATTCAGGGGAATAAGACTCTATAACAGCCTTATCTGCGTTAACTGCGTATTGAATCTGAACGCCGTTTGCAAGGCAGTTTGATTCCAGATCTTCAACGCACCAGTGCAGCTTTGCCTTATGCGGAGGCTTATCTGCAAGATTGATCTGCCCTCCGGCACACGCTTCCTTTTCAAGTACCGTTACACTGAATCCTCGCCGTGCAAGCATTTCCGCAGCACTCAGCCCTGCAACTCCGGCGCCTATTATAAGAACTTTTTTACCGTTTCCGTTCTTTAAAAGCGTTTCCTTTTCCCTGCCGACAAATGGATTTACCGAACAGCCCCCGTGAGTTCCGGTATATGCTCCGTTCATCATGCTTTCAAAACAATAAAGGCAGCAGATACATCTTTTTATCTCATTTTCTCTGCCGGACTGTACCTTGCTGACCCAGTAAGGATCCGCGATATGAGGCCTTCCAAGAGAAACAAAATCCTGTATGCCGGCCTCAAGCTGCTCCTCCGCCTGTTTGGGTGATCTGATAAGATTAGCCGCGATAACCGGAACATTTACGATCTTTTTAACTTCTTCAGCAAGATTTTTGCGCCATCCGCATTCAAATGTAGTCGGCTCAAGCCAATAGTTAAATGTGTCGTATGCACCAGAGGAAACATCAATGGCATCTATACCCTTCTCATCAAGGATCTTGGCCATCTTCAGGCCCTCTTCAAGTCCATATCCCTTACCTTTCTGGCCGATACGGTCATACATCTCATCCACCGTCAGGCGAACGATCAGCGGAAAATCAAAGCCGCATTTTGCCCGTATATCGTCAATGATCTCATTGAGAAATCTCATTCGGTTTTCAAGTGAACCGCCGTATTTATCCGTTCTGTGATTCGTTGCCGGCGACAGAAACTGCTGGATCAGATATCCGTGACTTGCATGGATCTCAACTCCGTCACATCCGGCTTTTTTGACCCTTAAAGCAGCGTCCCCAAACTGAGATATGATCTTTTTAATCTGTTTTTCAGTAAGCGCTTTATTTGAGCTCTCAGCAAATTTACTTTTTTCCGTTTTGCTGGGTGCAACAGTCCTGAAGAACAGATCCTTCTCTACCATTTTCTTTCCCAGAGGAACAATTTTGCCGTAAAGAAGTTTGGAATATGTATTTCCGGGCATGATTTTATCCATTGCAACAGAAACAGGAACAGTGTTTATCATCAGGTTTACATTCTGACGGCCGGGATGATGAAGTTCTACAAAAAGTTTTGCACCGTGTTTATGGATCCTGTCGGTAAGCTTTTTGATCGAAGGAATATTTCTGTCTTTCGAAGCGGACAGCTGCCCAAAGGAAGACGCGCCCGTCAAATCATTAACTCTTGTGATCTCCGTAATGATAAGGCCGGTTCCGCCTTTAGCGCGTTCCTCGTAATAATCGATCATCTGCTCAGTGGCGTCACCGTTAAAAGTGCCGAATCCCATGAGCATAGGCGCCATGACAACTCTGTTTTTGATCTGGACATTGCCTATTTTCATAGGGCTGAAAAGCATATCATAAGAAATAATAATCACCGCTTTCATTCAATATAAAAAGTATACCATTTAAAAGGTATGAAATCAACAAAAAAAGCGCTGTTTTACAGCGCTTTTCAAGAGTATCATTTTTTCTTTTTCTGTTTTGCTTCATCCTTAGCCTTTTTCTCAGCTACTTTACGCTTAGCTTCTTCAATGATACGCTTTTGCTCTTCCTCATGAGCTTTTGCAGCCTCTTCACGCTCTTTGGCCTTTTTAAGCTCATTTTCACGCTCCTTGGCTTCTTTGGCAGCAACTTTTTCAAGACGTTCCTGCTCAAGCGTTTCGTCAGATTTTGCGGGAGCGATTACAACAGCCGTATTTATACCGAGCGCAACAAGGAAAAGTATGAGCGCAATGATATATCCCCAAAAGAATCCGCCGCTTATATCATATGCTGCAAATTCACCAACAGAAAAAGCCTTGGCATCGGCACCCACACCGGCTGCTGAAGAAAACAGCGCAACGGAAACGACTGAAAAAGCAATCGTTATAATATCGAACGTAATTGCAGATTTCGTTTTAGGCTTTTTACATTTTATGATATTCATGAAAAAAGCAATAACGATAAATACTGCGGACAGAAAATAGAAGACCGTTCCAACAACAAGAAAAGTAGACGGACCAAAAAAGTTTTCAAACGTCAGATTATCCCACACCAATGAAAAATTACTGAATATCTGAAGAAATATATCCAAAGCAGATTTGGTGCCGGTAAACGAAAACAGGGTTAACTGAAAATCTTCACCCGCACTGTTTACAGCCGACCACGGTATTATAAAAGCAACAGCCGGAAGGAAGGTGAGCACAAATCTTACGATTCTTAATTTTGTTCCGAAAAGGGAGTAACGGACTCTGTTCATCGTTCTGTAAAAAACGGTGAATGCCGCCTCAGCATTCTTATTGTCTTCTTCCAATCTGCCTACCCAGTTAAAATTCGGAATAGATACTCCGCAGTTTTTACATTCGGCCTTAATATTCCACCATGGAATTTTTTTGCCGCAGTTGGGGCAAGTTGCCATCACGACACCTCTAATCAAAAATACTACATAATATTTTATATTGTTTCCGTTAAAAAGTCAATATCAAATGTATCCGGACTATTTTTGTTTGCTTTGCTTAGACAACCTGTGATGCTCAAGTGTATCTTTTTTTAACACACCGGAAAGCACTATAAGGGAAATCAGGTTTGGAACGGCCATAAGACCGTTTGCAATATCACTGAATGCCCAGGCAACATCAAGAGCGGAAACAGCACCGAAAAATACCATAACCGCAAATACAACGCGGTATATATAGCAGATGGCCCTGTTCTTGAACAGATATTCCAAAGCTTTTTCACCCTGATATTCCCAGCCGAGTATTGTTGACCAAGCAAAAAGAAGTATTCCGATTGAAACAACTATCGCACCGGGTTTTCCGAGTACGCTCTCAAAACTTGCAAGAGTAAGATCTGCTCCGTCAAGCAGCACTCCGTTAGCATCTACTGAACCCAAAAGACCGGATGAGGCTATGACAAGACCGGTAATCGAGCAGACGATGATCGTGTCAATAAAAGTGCCGCACATATTGATATAACCCTGATTGACATGGCTGTCCGTAGTAACGGAGGAAGCGGTAATGGCTGCAGAACCGAGGCCGGCCTCGTTGGAGAACACGCCTCTTGACACGCCATAACGTATACTCTGCATAACAGAGACAGTCAGTGTGCCCGCAAGACCGCCGGCAATTGCCTTTCCGCCGAACGCCATAGACCAAATAGTGCCAAGACCTGCCGGAATGTTTTTATAATTTGCGCAGATAACGATCAGACCTGAAATTATGTAGAAAACTGCCATAACGGGAACCAGAACCGAAGATACCTTCGAAATCGATTTGATACCGCCAAAAATGATGATGCCGGTAAGAACGGCAAGCACTATTCCGGTGACCCATGCCGGTATTGAAAAAGTCTGAGTTAATGAAGAGGATATGGAATTCGCCTGCGACATATTTCCTATACCGAATGAAGCAAGGACCATAAACACGGCAAATGCGCCGGCAAGCACAAGGGCTATTTTTTTATGTTTAAATGCGTTTTTGATTGTATACATCGGGCCGCCGCACATTTCGCCTTTTGAATTGGTTTCCCTGTACTTAATGGAGAGCGCGCATTCGGCATATTTTGTTGAAATGCCAAATGCAGCAGCTATCCACATCCAGACAAGCGCACCGGGGCCCCCCATGATCATTGCAGTTGCAACGCCAACTATATTCCCTGTTCCGATCGTTCCGGCAAGCGCCGTCATAAGCGCTGAAAACGGTGAAATATCGCCCGTGCCCTTATCCGTTTTTCTTGATTCCGGACTAAATACCATTTTAAGTGCCTTTGGCAGATTCCGCCACGGCAGAAAATTCAATTTAACAGTCAGGAATATACCCGTGCCCACCAAAAAAACAAGCATGACCGGGCCCCAAACAACTCCGTCAATTGCATCCAGTATCTCGCCTAATTTTTCCATAGTTTACTCCCTTTCAATTATCCTTTTCAAAGCCCGAAAACTGGCTGTTGTACAGATTATAATAAAATCCCCGTTCCCGCAGCAGATCCTCGTGCTTGCCCTGCTCAATCACCTTTCCGCTGTTCATGACAAGGATTAGATCCGCGTTTTTTATCGTAGACAGCCTGTGCGCAACGATAAAAGTGGTTTTTCCTTTCATCAGTATTTCAAATGCCTTTTGTATCCTGATCTCCGTTCTTGTATCTATACTTGAAGTGGCCTCATCCAGTATCAGCATCGGCGGATTTACAAGCATCAGCCTTGTGATGCACAAAAGCTGTTTTTGCCCCTGAGAAAGATTACCGCCGTCAGACCCGATAAAAGTATTGTAACCGTCCGGCAGGCGCTTAATAAACGAATGCGCGTGTGACCGTTTTGCCGCATCTATCGCCTCTTCAAGTGTAGCGCCGGGTTTCCCCATAGTAATATTCTCAAGGACCGTGCCGGATTTAAGCCAGGTATCCTGCAGGACCATTCCGAATGAGGAACGCAAAGATTTAACGTTAATATCAGAATAAGGTATACCGTCTGCGAATATCTCTCCCCTATTAACGTCATAAAACTTCATGAGAAGATTTATAATCGTCGTCTTTCCGCAACCGGTAGGACCAACTATTGCCACCCGCATACCCGGTTTAACGCTTATATTAAGGTCTTCTATAAGTTTTTTGTTCCCGGAGTAGCTGAAGTCAACATCTTTCACTTCAATTCTTCCCTGTACATTCTGAAGCACCGTTTTATCATCAGAATCAGGCTCAATCTCTTTTTCTTCGATCAGATTAATAAGTCTGCCTGCACAGGCAACGGCGTTTTGCAGTTCGGTTACAACGCCGCTTATCTCATTAAAGGGTTTCGTGTACTGCGTTGCATATGCCAGAAAGCTGGAAAGAATACCTACCGTTATGTTCCCTCTTATTGCAAGAACTGCTCCGAAGAGCGTAACAGCGGCATAAACAATATTATTTACAAACCGTGTTGCCGGGTTCGCAAACGAAGAATAGAAAGTAGCTTTAAAATAATAGAACGCAACCTTTTGATTCGTTTTTTCAAAGTTTTCCTGATTTTCCGTCTTATGCCCGTAGGCCTCGGTAACCTTCTGATTCGTGATCATTTCGTCAACAAAAGCGGTCTGTTCGCCTCGCGACTCACTTTGTTTTCTGAACATCTTATACGTCTTTTTCGCGATAAAATTTGCCAGCAGCAAGGAAAGGGGCGTTAAAACAACCACAAGTATCGCGATCCAGAAATTTATATATATCATAAATGCGAGCGTGCCGATAATCGTTACAACACCGGTAAAAAGTTGTGTAAATCCCATCAAAAGTCCGTCGGCAAACTGGTCGGCGTCAGTGATCACACGGCTTACGGTTTCACCGTTTGAATGACTGTCCAGATAATTAAACGGCAGAACCTGAAGCTTTTTAAAAGCAAGATTACGCATGTCACGAACAACGTTAAAAGTGATTCTGTTGTTAAAAACATTCATAAGCCACTGAAGCAGCGCAGTGACAGCAACGATCACAGCTATTTTGATAAAAAGCTGAAGCATGTTTTCAAAATCTACATTACCGGGACCGATTATAAGATCTATCGCCCGTCCGACAAGAATGGGAACATAGAGCGTAAGAAGCGAAGAAGCAGCCGCGCATAGGATTGAAAGCACAAGAATAAACTTATATTTTCCTATATAACCAAGCACTTTTTTTATAATCGTTTTAGTCATTTACAGCAGCCTCCTTTTGGAACTGCGATTCATAGATCTCTCTGTAAACTCTGCAGCTGTCAAGGAGCTCTGCATGTTTGCCGGATCCTACGCATTCACCGTCTTCCAAAACAAGGATCAGATCCGCAAACATAACGGAGGAGGCTCTTTGGCTGACAATAAAGACAGTAGGATCATAGTTCAGCGTCAGAATCGCTTTTCTCATCGCAGCCTCTGTTGCAAAATCAAGAGCGGAAGCACTGTCGTCCAGAATAAGGATCTCCGGTCTTCGAACAAGCGCACGCGCAACTGAAAGCCTCTGTTTTTGACCGCCTGACAAATTT
Organism: uncultured Clostridium sp.; assembly: GCA_958422185.1. Taxonomy (GTDB): domain Bacteria; phylum Bacillota; class Clostridia; order Oscillospirales; family Acutalibacteraceae; genus Eubacterium_R. The sequence goes on along the minus strand of CATZNW010000037.1, from coordinate 1,858 downwards.
GAACCATTTTGTTTGATTTCAGCGTCCAGACCGCCTTTTTCGGTAATCGTGTCAAGGATCTGCGCACTTTTAAGAACCTCATTCATCTCTTCATCAGTAGCATTCTTATTTCCCCATAACAGATTTTCACGAACGGTTCCTTTAAACAGAACCGCCTTCTGCAAAACGAAGCCTATCTTATTTCTTAGCGAATGATCATCCTGTGCCTTTACGTCAATACCGTCAACATATACAGTACCGTCTGTTGCGTCATAAAAATGAGGTATAAGTGATACAAGACTTGTTTTTCCGCTTCCGGTTCCACCTATAACACCGATTATATCTCCCTTTTTAGCTTTAAAAGTAATATCTTTTAATGATTCTTCGGATGAACCGCTGTATTTTAGAGAGACCTTGTCAAAGCAAACTGCATAATCGTTTATTTTTTCGCTGTTTGTGTTATGCTGCAAAGAATTTTCCAGTTTAAACACGTTTTCTATTCTGGATGCGCATGCAAAACTTCTTGTAACCGTAACGATAAGGTTTGCAAGCTTAATCAGCTCAACGAGGATCTGACTCATGTAATTATAAAGCGCCACTACCTGTCCCTGCGACAAATCGCCGGTATTCACTCTAATGCCGCCTTCATGTATCAGAATGATGATCGCAACGTTTATAATCACATACGTCAGCGGATTCATAAGAGCAGATATTCGCCCTACAGCTTTCTGTAGGTGGGACAGTGCCTTATTCTTTTCGTAAAAGCTTTCTGTTTCTTCAGCTTCTCTCGTAAAAGCCCGGATAACTCTTGCGCCCGTTAAATTTTCCCTGGTCTTCAGAGTAAGATCATCAAGATGAAACTGAATAGCTCTGTAGCGCGGCATGGTGTATTTCATAATTGCAACAATAACGGCTGTCAGAACCGGAATCGTTACAAGAAAGATCAGCGCACACCTGACATCTATTGTAAACGCCATAATAAGCGAACCGAATACTATAAATGGGCTTCTCAAAAACAGGCGCAGAACCATGTTAACGCCGTTTTGAACCTGTGCGGTATCATTTGTCATGATTGTGACCAAAGTAGATGTACCGGCATTGTCAAGCTCAGAAAAGGACAAAGACTGTATCTTTTTAAACAGATCGGACCTCAATTCTCTGCCAAAACCCGAAGCAGCCTTAGCGGCAAAATACTGAGCAGTAACCGATACAGTTATTCCTACAACAGCCAGCGCTGCCATAATGCCTGTATCTGAAAGCACCCGGCGGTAATCATTCTTTAAAATTCCGTTATCAATAACGGATGAAACAACAATTGGCACTATCAGTTCAAAAATTGCCTCCATCATTTTAAACAACGGCGCAAAAAAAGATTCTTTTTTATAATTTTTCAAGTAAGCAAGAAGGCTTTTCATAAATACACCTTAACCAAACATATAAATATGAAATATATTATAATATTAGGCGATTACTGTCAACAAATATAACAAAATATTGTAAAAACAAACAAAATCAATATCGCACCAAAATAACTGATTGTAAATATTTTTAATTATTTTACCAAAATCATCTTAAATTATTGCATTTAACATTGATTTAAATTGTTGAATAAAATGAAATAAAAAGAAAGTTTTGATCATTATGAAAATATATAATTTCAGCGAACGTTCATGCAACTGCAAACCATGTGTTTGCATAGATTCAGTAAAATGTCCAGCAGGACCTACCGGCGCAACCGGGCCTCAGGGTAACACGGGACCTACCGGTGCTACAGGATCCCAGGGCAATACGGGACCTATCGGTGCTGCTGGACCTCAAGGCAATACAGGGCCAACCGGTGCTGCTGGTCCTCAGGGCAATACGGGACCGACCGGAGCTA
>CATZNW010000036.1 GCA_958422185.1 uncultured Clostridium sp. | reverse complement strand
CGGATCGGACGAAACGAGTTACACAATCAATGTAAATAACGCACAGGATTACTATATAAAAGTAAGGGCGTGGAAGAATTATGCCGGATCAACGGTTTACGGAGATTATTCTCTGCCTGTAAGCGCCGAGGCTGAATCAGTCAGATCGGAGGCAACAGAAGCAAAAGGAACCGCAGAGTCGGGATCTGCAAAAGCGGTGAAAGCAGCGGAAACGGAACCGACCGAATCGGAAACAGTTTCAAAAGTCCTTGCTGCCGAGATCTCATAGGAATAAACAGGCATAAAATAACGGCACAGAGCGAAAAGGTCTGTGCCGATTTTTATTATTACCGATCCGTGATAAAAACATCTGATCTGTAAATCAAGACAAATTAGTTTTTTATTTTCAAAATCATTTCATATTTTTATATGGTTTTTTTCTGTCTACCCAGCCCTCTTTGTTTACCTGCCTTGCGCGGGCAACGGAAAGCGCTTTTTCCGGCACGTTGTCTGTTATTGTTGAGCCTGCGGCTGTAAATGCAAGGTCGCCGATCTCAACCGGGGCAATAAGGTTTGTATTGCATCCTATAAACGCGCCGTTGCCTATTTTGCAGCGGTGTTTGTTTTTGCCGTCATAATTGACTGTAACTGTGCCGCAGCCAAAGTTTACGTTGCTGCCAACATCACTGTCGCCCACATAAGTCAGATGCGCGCATTTTGTGCCCTCGCCAAGCGTGGAATTTTTTATCTCAACAAAGTTTCCGATATGCACCTTTTCTCCTACAACGCTGTTTGCCCTTATCCTTACAAACGGGCCGCAGTCCGCGCCGTCCCTGATCTCGCTGTCTGTTATCTGGGTGTTGTTGAGTTCAACTTCGTTTCCGATTTTTGAATCTTTTATATAACTGTTCGGGCCGATAACGCAGTTTTCGCCTATTTCTGTTTTGCCCCTGATGATCGTGTTCGGCAGTATCGTTGTGCCCTTGCCGATCTTAACTTCGTCGCCTATCATAACGCCGTCCGTGCAGGGAATGTCAACGCCGTTTATCATATGCAAGTCGTTTATGTTGCGGCGCATAATGCTGTTTAGGATATTGAGCTGCTTTCTGTCGTTCGCGCCAAGTACCGCCTCATTGTTTTCGCAGACGTATGCGCCCGCATTTCTGCCCTGTGCCAAAAGTATTGCAAGGCTGTCCGTCAGGTAATATTCGTTTTGCGCGTTATTGTTTGTTATGTTATCAAGTGCATAAAGCAGATCGCTGCCGTTAAACCAGTATGTTCCGGCGTTGGATTCATTTATTTTCTTTTCTGCTTCCGTTGCGTCCTTGTGTTCAACTATACAAAGCAGTTTGCCGTTCTCATCCCTTTTAACGTGCCCTATTCCGTTTGTGTCCTCAACAATTGCCGATATCAGCGTGATAGAATCTTCGTTCTTCTCGTGATAGTCATATGCGGCATTGATCGTGCCGGCATCCATAAGCGGACCGTCGCCGTTTAAAATAAGGATCTTGTCGTCTTTATGGCGCTCTACAAAACTGCGCGCGCACATAACGGCATGACCGGTGCCGAGCTGAGGGTTCTGGTAAGCGGATTCAACGCCGTTTGGCAGATAGTTTTCAACTATCTCGTGCTTATATCCCGTAACAACGCATATTTCCTCGCAGCCCGCCTCCTTAACGGCCTTTATAACGTAATAAAGCATAGGCTCAAAAAGCACTTCGCACATAACTTTAGGCATTTCTGATTTCATTCTTGTGCCTTTTCCGCCTGCAAGAATTATTGCGCATTTCATATGAAAAACCTCTCTTTTTTCTGTATTATAATACATTATGCACTAAAAGAAAGCGCATTTCAATACAATTTTTCACTATTTTAGGAAAATATAACAACATAATAAAAAAATATTTGTATTTTATTTTGTTATATGATATAATACTACCGCAATATACCGGTAACTTTTCAAAACCTATAATATTACCGCCGGTAATTAGTAAAAAATATGGGAGGTACTCATTATTATGAGCCACAAGTATGTTTATTTGTTCTCAGAGGGCGATGAAACCATGAGAGAACTCCTTGGCGGAAAAGGCGCCAATCTTGCTCAGATGACAAGACTCGGAATGCCTGTTCCCCAGGGCTTTACAATCTCCACCGAAGCCTGTACCCGTTATTATGAGGACGGCAAGGTCATCGCTCCGGAAATCGAGGCTGAGATCTATGAATATCTTGCCAAGATTGAAAAGATCAACGAAAAGAAATTCGGCGATCCTGAATGCCCGCTTCTTGTTTCCGTTCGTTCCGGCGCGCGCGCTTCCATGCCCGGCATGATGGATACGATCCTGAACCTCGGCCTTAATGACGAAGTTGCAGAGGGCCTTATCAAGGGCAATCCGGATCCTTCATTCGCGCGTTTCGTTTATGATTCTTACCGCCGTTTCATTCAGATGTTCTCAGATGTTGTTATGGAGCTTTCCAAGAAAAAGTTTGAGGTGATCATTGATGATCTCAAAGCTAAGAAGGGCGTAACATACGACGTTGAACTGGACACGGACGATATGAAAGAGCTTGTAAGACTCTTCAAAGAGTTCTATAAGAGCGAAAAGGGAGTTGATTTCCCGACAGATCCTAAGGAGCAGATGATGGAGGCTGTTAAAGCCGTATTCCGTTCCTGGGACAACCCCCGTGCAAATGTATACCGCCGCATGAATGATATTCCGTATTCATGGGGCACGGCTGTTAACGTTCAGCCCATGGTATTCGGCAACCTCAATATGAAATCAGGCACAGGCGTTGCCTTCACCCGCAACCCTGCAACCGGCGAAAAAGGCCTTTACGGTGAGTACCTCATCAACGCTCAGGGCGAGGACGTTGTTGCCGGTGTCCGCACTCCTTCCCCAATCTCAAAGCTGCAGGAAGAGATGCCGGAGGTTTACGCTCAGTTCCACGATATCGCAATGAACCTTGAAAATCACTATAAAGATATGCAGGATATGGAGTTCACCATTGAAAACGGCAAACTCTATATGCTTCAGACCCGTAACGGCAAGAGAACGGCTGCTGCCGCCCTTAAGGTTGCCGTAGATCTTGTTGACGAGGGTATGATCGACGAGAAAGAGGCTGTTCTCCGCGTTGAGCCGAAGCAGCTGGATTCACTCCTTCATGATCAGTTTGACGCTGCTGCTCTTAAAGCGGCAACGCCTATCGGCAAGGGTATTGCCGCTTCTCCCGGCGCAGCCTGCGGTAAAGTTGTATTCACCGCTGCTGACGCTAAAGAATGGGCAGACAGAGGCGAAAAGGTAGTTCTTGTTCGTTTGGAGACCTCTCCGGATGATATAGAGGGCATGGTTGCCTCAGAGGGTATCCTTACCGTTCGCGGCGGCACAACTTCTCACGCTGCTGTTGTTGCCCGCGGAATGGGAACCTGCTGCGTATCCGGCTGCGGCGAGATCGCAATGCACGCAGATGAAAAATATTTTGAGCTTGGCGGAAAGAGATATAACGAAGGCGATTATATTTCAATCGACGGCTCAACAGGTAATATTTACGGCGAAGCTATCCCAACTGTAAGCGCTTCGATCAGCGGTGATTTCGGACGCTTTATGGCATGGGCGGACAGCTATCGCAGACTGAAAGTAAGAACAAACGCTGATAACCCGAGAGATACTGCCCAGGCCCTTAAGTTCGGCGCAGAGGGCATCGGTCTTTGCCGCACGGAGCACATGTTCTTTGAGGGTGACAGAATCAAGTCCATCCGCAAGATGATCGTTGCTAAGGACGCTGAGTCACGCGAGGCTGCTCTTGAGGAGATCCTTCCACTTCAGCAGGGAGATTTTGAGGAAATGTACAAGGAGCTTAACGGTCTTCCGATGACTATCAGATTCCTTGATCCTCCGCTTCATGAGTTCGTTCCTACAAAGGATGAAGAAATTGCAGAGCTTGCCGACGAACTTAATATAAGTGTTAAAGAGCTTAAGGAGATCTGTGATTCACTTCACGAGACCAACCCGATGATGGGCCACCGCGGACTTCGTCTTGCAGTTACCTATCCTGAAATCGCAAAGATGCAGACAAAGGCTGTTATCCGCGCCGCTATTAACGTTTCCAAGGAAACAGGCGTTAAGATTGAGCCTGAGATCATGATCCCGCTTTCATGCGATGCTAAGGAACTTAAGTTTGTTAAAGATATCGTTGTTGAAACTGCTGACGCGGAGATCGCTGCGGCAGGCGTTGAGATGAAGTATGAAGTCGGCACAATGATAGAGATCCCGCGTGCTGCGCTTACAGCAGGCGATATTGCCAAAGAGGCTGAATTCTTCTGCTTCGGCACAAACGACCTTACCCAAATGACTTACGGTTTCAGCCGTGACGACGCAGGTAAGTTCCTTGAGTCTTATTATGACAACAAGATCTTTGAATCAGATCCGTTTGCTAAGCTGGATACAGTAGGCGTAGGCAGCCTTATGAAGATGGCTGTTGCAGCCGGCAAGGCAACCCGTCCTGATCTTCACTGCGGTATCTGCGGTGAGCACGGCGGTGACCCGAGCTCAGTTGAGTTCTGCCACGAGATCGGCCTTGATTATGTATCATGCTCACCGTTCCGTGTACCGATTGCCCGCCTTGCAGCAGCTCAGGCCGCTATCAAGAGCGAGAAATAATTAAGCAATCAAATACGGAAGAATTAAAATGCGCCGCGCTGAATCAACAGCGCGGCGCTGGTTTTTATATATGTACGTGAAAAAATTTATGCCTTTGCTTCTGTTGCTGCGGTAGATGCGTCAAAGCGCATAAAATGCACTGTAAGATTTTTGTGTACGTTAATAAAATGATCAGGTCAAAAAGATCAAAAGGGGCAAGCCGATAACCGGCTTGCCCCTTTTGATTTTTATAAGCATTAATTTTTAGAATTACGAAAGTTAGAATATTTAATATTTATTTCGCGTTCTTTGCTGCCTGCTCGGCGAGCTTTTCGGGTGAGCCGCAGCATTTTTTATACTTTTTGCCGCTGCCGCAGGGGCACGGGTCATTCGGCCCTGCCTTTTTAGCCTTTCTTACAGGCTCTTTCTTTACACTGTCATCGCCGCCAGACGAGGTTGCCGTGATCTTTGCAACTGCCTGCCTTTCAACGTCCTCACGGCGTCTTACAACGGTTGTAAACATCATCTTAACTGTGTTTTCGCGTATCGTTTCCGTCATTTCGTCAAACATATCGTAAGATTCCATTCTGAACGCAACAACGGGGTCCTGCTGGGCATACGAGCGCAGATGGATTCCCTCTTTCAGGTTATCCATGGCATCAATATGATCCATCCAAAGCGAGTCAACATTGTGCAGCAATATCTTGCGGGAAAGATCCTGATAGATCTCGTCGCCGAACATTTCGCGCCTTTCCAGAAGCTTTTTATTGCCCGTTTCTTTAAGAAAGTCCGTGATCTCCTCAACGCTCATATCGTCAAGTTTATCGCAGTCCTCGTCTGAAAGCAGCCAGCCGCGGTATTTTTCCTTAAGCCCGTTCAGGTTCCAGTCTTTTTTATGTGCGTCCTTCGCGCAGTAAACGGGAACGTTGGCGTCAATGCTTGATTCAAGCATATCCACGATCTTATCGGAAAGATCCATGCCGTCAAGCACCATATCGCGCTGCTTATAGATAAGCTCTCTCTGGCGGTTCATAACGTCATCGTACTGAAGAGTCTGCTTTCTGATAGCAAAGTTTCTGCCTTCCACCTTTTTCTGAGACGATTCAACGGTGTTTGAGATCATTTTGCTTTCAATAGGCATATCTTCGTCAACAGCCAGGCGGCTCATCATCGCTTTCATTCTTTCGCCGCCGAAAAGGCGCATTAAGTCATCTTCGGTTGAAAGATAGAACTGTGAAGCGCCGGGATCGCCCTGACGTCCGGAACGTCCTCTGAGCTGATTGTCTATTCGGCGGGAATCGTGGCGTTCCGTGCCGAGTATGAACAGACCGCCGGCTTCGCGGACCTTATCCGCCTCGCCTTTAATTTGCTCTTTATATTTATCTTCAAGTTCGCGGAACGTTTTTCTTGCCTCAAGTATCTGCTCGTCATCCGTTTCGGCAAAGCCTTTCGCCTCAGCTATGATCTCCTCCGTGTAATCCGTTTTTTTTCTCATTTCAGCTGTGGCAAGGAATTCTGCGTTACCGCCCAGTATGATATCCGTACCACGGCCCGCCATGTTTGTGGCAATCGTAACGGCGCCGAGTTTGCCCGCCTGGGCAATAATCTCCGCCTCACGCTCATGGTTTTTAGCGTTCAGCACGTTATGGGGAATACCGGCTCTCTTAAGCATTTTGGAGAGCAGTTCGCTCTTTTCGATGCTGATGGTGCCGACAAGTATGGGCTGGCCCTTTTCATGGCATTTCTTTATCTGCTCTATAACGTGCTTATATTTTGCTCTTTCCGTTTGGAAAATAACGTCCGGATAATCCTTTCTGATAAGCGGTTTATTGGTTGGTATCTCAACAACGTCAAGCTTGTAGATTTCACTGAATTCCTGAGATTCGGTAGAGGCCGTACCCGTCATACCGGAAAGTTTTTTATAAAGCCTGAAGTAGTTTTGGAAAGTGATCGTGGCAAGCGTTTTGCTCTCGTGTTCTACTTTAACGCCTTCCTTTGCCTCTATCGCCTGGTGCAGACCGTCGTTATAACGTCTGCCGAGCATGATACGTCCTGTAAATTCGTCTACGATAAGCACCTGGCCGTCTTTAACAACATAGTCTATATCCCTGCGCATAACGCCTATGGCCTTTATCGCCTGGTTGATATGGTGAAGCAGGGTGGTGTTTTCCATATCCATAAGGTTGTCAACGCCAAAGTATTCTTCCGCCTTTTTAACGCCGCTTTGGGTCAGCGTTGCCGTGCGTGCCTTTTCGTCAACAACGAAATCGCCGTCATAGGTCTCCTCAGTGTCTTCCTTCTCGTTCATCTGGGCAACCTTATCCATTTTAAGCGTTCTTGCAAAATCATTTGCGCGGCGGTACATATCCGTGGACTGTTCGCCTCGACCGCTTATGATAAGCGGTGTACGCGCTTCGTCTATAAGAATAGAGTCCACCTCGTCCACGATCGCAAAATTGTGTCCGCGCTGAACTTTCTGTTCCTTGTAGAGCACCATATTATCCCTAAGATAGTCAAATCCCATCTCATTGTTTGTGCCGTAAGTAATGTCGCAGTTATATGCCTCCTGCCTTTCGGCATTGTTTTTTTCATGAATGATAAGACCTGCCGTAAGGCCAAGAAAGCGGTAAAGTTTGCCCATCCATTCGCAGTCACGCTTTGCAAGGTAATCGTTTACCGTAACGATGTGAACGCCTTTGCCCTCAAGCGCGTTGAGGTAAGCGGGAAGGGTGGCAACAAGTGTTTTGCCTTCACCGGTTTTCATCTCCGCGATCCTGCCCTGATGCAGAATGATTCCGCCTATTACCTGAACGCGGAAGTGCTTCATTCCAAGAACTCTCCACGCCGCTTCGCGGCAAACGGCATAAGCGTCCGGCAGAATATCGTCCAGCGTTTCTCCGGCGGCAAGCCTGTCTTTCAGTATCTGAGTCTGGGAAACAAGTTCTTTGTCGCTCATCGGTTCGTATTTGCTTTCCAGGGCAAGCACCTTGTCAGCCGTTTTAGAAACGCGCTTAACTTCTTTCGTTGAATAATCGCCGAAAATGGCGGTCAAAAATTTGTTTGCCATTATTACACCTCTAACAATGCACTAGTTAAAATTCAGATCCAATTAAGCATTTTAACATATATTATAAAAAATGTCTATCTTTATATACCGATGGCATTCTTTATCGCTCCGAGCGCTCCGCCCGAAACGCTGTTTTCTGCGGTTTCATCAAACTGGAACACCAAATTCTCCTCATTCTGCTGTATAGTGAGGGTGATCTCGGCGGGCTGGCTCATCATGGGCGCCGAGGCAATATCCTCGGTCAGAATGGCGAGATTGCTGTCCAGCCATGTGTCGCTTGAAAGATTGTTTAAAAGGCTGAATGTTGAATAGTTACTCATAAGATCGTTGGCAAAATCGCCTGCCACCTGGGCAAGATCCTTGTTTGAAACGGAAAGTGTGATCGTCTGATTTGCCGTGTCTATGGAAGTGATTTCATAAGTAAGGTTTTCAAACATGGCTTTACCAAGATCTGCAAACTGCTCCTGTTTTTTTGCATAGCTCATTATGAAGCTGAGCGTGGAGGAGCTTACATACGTTTCAAGGTCGTCGGTGTTGAATTCTTTAAGCGCGGTAAAAACAACGTCTGTTGTTGCCGTGATATTTTCCTCCGTCATTTCCGCCGAGGTAGAAGAGCAACCTGAAAAACAAAGAAGGATCATAACCGTACTCAGAAACAGTGCAACAATTTTTTTCATTTTTTTTCTCCTTTAAATATTGATTCCATATTAAAGTTTTAAATATTATATAAAATAGCAGCGAATTTTTCAACACAACAGCAGAATATTTAATAAAAGATTTTAAATTAAGAAACAGTTGTGTTTTTTTGTGCTTTTCTGCAGTTTTTATCCCGGCGCTTGCAAAACCGCGCAAAGGGTGTTATAATCAGACTGCAAGAATAATATGTCTGCCACCGGGCAGAGGCTGTCGCCTGAATCCGCGTCGTTAGGTCTTTGAAGACGCAGGAAAAGGCGTTTTTTTATTGTCTTATATTTAGTT
>CATZNW010000035.1 GCA_958422185.1 uncultured Clostridium sp. | reverse complement strand
AACTATCCAGTATTACCTTGAAAAAGAACTTGAAAGGACTCTGAATGAGTATTCCGCAAAAGGCTGCTACGGTGTTGTTATGGACTGCAATACGGGAGCGGTTCTTGCCATGGCTTCGCTGCCGGATTACGATTGCAACGATCCTTATGAGATAACTTACGATATTTATAACAAAGAACTTGATTCTATCAAGGATGAAACCGAGAAAACCTCCAAGCAAAGCGAGTATATCCAGCGCCAGTGGAGAAACTTTATCGTTTCTGATACATACGTTCCCGGATCGGTATTCAAAACGTTTATGGCATCAGCGGTGCTTGAAGAGGGCGTTGCCTCGCTGGATACAACGTATACCTGCACCGGTTCGATCCGGGTCGACAAACATATAATGCACTGTCATTACCATCCGGGTCATGGCACGCAGACCCTTACTCAAGGCCTTGAAAATTCCTGCAATCCGTTTTTTATAACGCTTGGACAGAAACTGGGCGTGCACAATTATTATAAATATTTTAACGGCTTCGGTTTTACGGAAAAAACGGGTATTGACGTTCCGGGTGAAGCCAGTCCGCAGTACTACAAAGAAGATGAATACGGAATCGTTGAGCTTTCTTCTGCTTCTTTCGGTCAGACAAACAGCCTTACTCCCATTCAGGTCTGTACGGGTCTGTGCGCCGTTGCGAACGGCGGAAAACTTTTAACGCCATATGTTGTTTCTGAGATCACCGATGAAAACGGAAATACGGTTTCAAAGACGCAGACCAATGTTGTCAGGCAGGTAATCAGTGAGGAAACGTCCAAGGAAGTCTGTCAGATGATGCAGTCCGTTGTTGATAACGGAACCGGTAAAAACGGATATGTTGCCGGTTACCGTGTGGGCGGCAAAACCGGTACTTCCACAAAATTAGGCGAATCAAAGCCGGGTGAAAAAGATAAATATATCGTTTCGTTCGCGGCGATTGCCCCTGCTGACGATCCTCAGATAGCTATGCTTATCATTTGTGACGAGCCTAATGTGGATTTGGGAGGCGGCGCGATCTGTGCCCCGATCGCCGCAACAGTAATAGAGGAGAGTATGGCGGAGCTTGGGATCGAACCGGTCTATACGGACGAGGAAAAAGAGGATCTTTCCGTTTCTACTCCGGCGGTAATAGGAAAATCCAGCTCAGAAGCTGAAAATACTGTCAAAAACGCCGGACTGAAGGTAAAGGTTGTAGGCAGCGGCGATAAAGTTATAAATCAGTCGCCGGCAGCAAGCGCAACGATCCCTTCGGGCGGAACAGTGGTAATCTATACCGATGATTCTGAAAAGCAAACGGTCAAGGTGCCTGACTTTGCCGGTCTGACTGTTGCACAGGCAAACAGGCTTGCCGCGTCCAATAATCTTAATCTTGAGATCTCCGGCAATACGGCAAATGACGCCTTGGTTGTGGCTTATAAGCAAAGCGAAGACGCCGGAAAAGAGGTAGAAATAGGAAGCGTTATAACAGTAAGTTTCAAATCAACTCAAGCTGTTTTGGACTGATATAAAAATGGGGGACTACTGATGAGATTATCCGAAATACTAAAAGGGATAAATGTAAAAAACGATTATGAAGACTGCGAGATCACAAATGTTACGCAGGATTCAAGAACAGTGTGTGACGGCTGCCTTTTCGTCTGTATAAAGGGCAACACGTTTGACGGCCATACTGCCGCAAGGGACGCTCTGAAAAAAGGCGCCGCAGCGGTGCTTGTTGAAAAGGATCTCGGCCTCGGCAGACAGATCATAACGGATGATACAAGAGCCGTCTATTCGGCAGTTTGCGCCAACTATTTTAACAATCCTGCGGAAAAACTCAGACTCGTCGGCATAACGGGCACAAACGGCAAAACAACAACAACTTTTCTGATTAAACAGATCCTCGAGAGCGCCGGCAAAAAAACCGGCCTTATAGGTACCGTTCAGAATATGGTGGGGGAAGAGATCTATCCGGCAAAATTTACGACTCCAGATCCGTATGAACTTCAGAAGCTGTTTTCCTTAATGGTGAAAGCCGGCTGTGAATACTGCGTAATGGAGGTATCATCTCAGGCTCTTGCGCAGGGCAGGGTAAACGGCCTGACGTTTGATGTCGCCGCTTTTTCAAATCTTACTCAGGATCATCTGGATTATCATAAAACGTTTGAAAATTATTTTGAAGCAAAAAGAATATTGTTTAAAAACTGCAAGACGGCTGTAACGAATGCGGATGATCCTCATGGACTTGCCATCGCAGAAGGTCTGCCGTGCAGTGTCATAACCTATGCCGTAAACACAAACGACGCTGATTTTGTGGCGAAAAACGTTAAATTTAAGCCTGCCGGCGTAGAGTATGATCTTGTCTGTGAACTTATAGGCAAAGTTCACTGCCCGATCCCCGGCAGATTCTCAGTATATAATTCGCTTTGCGCCGCAGCAGTCGCTGTGACGCTGGGCATTGAATTCGGTACCGTTCTGGATGCTGTTTCAAGATCTTCCGGTGTTAAAGGACGAATTGAGGTCGTGCCTACTCCGAGAACGGAATTTACTGTCATTATCGATTACGCACATTCTCCCGACGGTCTGGAAAATATTATCACTTCTCTTCGTGAGATCGCAAAAGGACGGGTCGTAACGGTCTTTGGCTGCGGAGGAGACAGGGATAAGACCAAACGCCCGAAAATGGGAAAGATCGCGGCAGAACTCTCTGATTTCTGTGTTGTAACCTCTGATAATCCGCGCTCTGAAGATCCCCATGCGATCATTGAGGATATCCTTGCAGGTATGAAAGGCGTTTCAACTCCGTATGTAGTAGTTGAAAACCGTAAAGAGGCAATACGATGGGCTATGGAACATGCGCGTAAGGACGATATAATACTTCTTGCCGGAAAAGGGCATGAAACTTACCAGATCCTGCCAACGGGCACTATTCATTTTGATGAACGTGAGGCAGTTGCGGAAATTTTACAGGAATTAAACAAAAATATGGAATAATAAAGGTGGGAAACCAAATGAGTATTACAGCCGCTGCAGCTATAGCTGCGGTCATCGGTTTTGCCGTAACCGCGGCACTGGGATTTGTAGTCATTCCGTGGCTTCACAAGCTTAAATTCGGGCAGACGATTCTCGATATAGGTCCGAAATGGCATAAAAAGAAACAGGGCACTCCGAATATGGGCGGTGTTATGTTTATTGCGGGCATAATATGCGCTTTTGCTGCGGCAGCGCTGATCTTTACGGCTTTCGGCGGAAATCTTGAAACAGAGTATTCCTCAATTATTACCGGCCGTGAAAAAACACTTATCATAGCCGGTCTGATGCTTGCCATCGGGTGCGGAATAGTCGGTTTTGCGGATGATTTCGTTAAGATCAAACTCAAAAGAAACGAGGGACTCACCCCTAAACAGAAGACTCTTGGTCAGCTGATCATGACGGTTGGCTACGTCGCTACACTTTGGATCTCAAAAAATACTGTCTGGTATTTTCCGTTTATAGGAACCGTTGACTTTTCGAAAAACTTTTTTACGGGCATCGTCTTCTGGGCACTTTCGATCGTAATAATCTATGGCTGTGTAAACAGCGTGAATCTTACAGACGGTATAGACGGTCTTTGCCCGTCCGTTACCGCAACCGTTGCAGCAACATTCACAGTCATAGCATTTATCCAGAACTACGCGGGGCTTGGATTGCTTTCCGCCGCTCTTCTCGGCGCCATGTGCGGATTTCTCTGCTGGAACTGGAATCCGGCAAAAGTTTTTATGGGCGATACAGGCTCTCTTTTCCTCGGCGGGCTCGTAGCCTCGCTCGGCTTTGCCATTAAGTGTCCGTTTCTGCTTTTGCCCATAGGAATTATCTATGTCTGCGAAACTTTGAGCGATATTATTCAGATCGGTTATTTTAAAATCACACATGGTAAGCGTGTGTTTAAAATGGCGCCGATCCATCATCATTTTGAAATGTGCGGCTGGAAAGAAAAAAAGATATGCGTCGTATTTTCGCTCGTCAATATTGCCGGCTGTGTTATAGGCGTTCTGCTTCTTGTGTTGGGCAACACAAACGCTTAATATTTAAATCAGGATTTATTCACACATAATTACTATACTTTAAGAAAGGAAGAAAGCAATGCCGGAAAAACTGACCCCTCCGATCCGTTATAACGAACCGGAAAAACGCCGCGCCAAAAAGCTCCGTAATAAAAGAACGGCGCAGCTTCAGGCAGGGGAAAAGATAGTAAGGCCTAAAAAAGGATTTGGCTTTAAGGATATGAGAAGATCATATTTCTTTGTGACCGGCGCTTTTGACGTTCCGTTTTTTGCGCTTACGATCATTATACTTGCAATTGGTCTGGTCATGCTTTTTTCCGCGTCTTATCCCTATTCCTATTTTGAATCGGGAAATTCGTATCATTACTTTGTAAGGCAGCTTATTTTCGCGGTATTGGGTATTGCCGCAATGCTGTTTATTTCTAAGATCAACTTCAAGGTGTTCAAGGCGGCGGCACCCATCCTTCTGGGCGTAACCCTGTTTTTGCTGGTGCTTGTTCTTTTTTACCATACAAGCGTTTCATCTGAGGCAGGGGAGGATTTCAGGCGATATATCCCGGTGGGCGGACTGTTTACTTTTCAGCCATCGGATATAGCAAAATTTACGCTCATAACAACGCTTGCCGCATATATCAGCGTATATTCAAAATATATGGATACCTTTAAATACGGTATCCTTATCCCGGCCGCTATCATAGGCGTTTACTGTGTGCTGATCATGGCGGAAAACCATGTATCCGGAACGATCATAGTAGGTATTATAGGACTTTCGCTCATGTTCGCCGGCGGCTCAAACAAAAAGCTGTTTATAGTTGGGTGCGCGCTTGTGGTCGCGCTTTGTATAGTGGTTTTTAACTTTCCCCAGATCCTGCCGGAATATGTTCAGGAAAAGCTGCGTGCATTTACGGATAAAAGCTACGATCCGCTGGGCGCACGCTGGCAGACAAATAATTCGCTTTATGCGATCGGTTCCGGAGGTCTGTTCGGAGTCGGACTCGGAAATTCAAAACAGAAATATCTTTATGTTTCAGAACCACAAAATGATTTTATTTTTTCAATAGTCTGCGAAGAGCTCGGTTTTGTTGGCGCCGCCGTTATCATAATTCTTTTTGCGGCGCTTGTGATCAGGGCGTTTAAGATCGCAGTGTCAATAAATGATAAATTTGCCTCTCTCGTTGTGATCGGTATCGCAACGCAGCTAGGCGTACAGGTTGCGCTCAATATTCTTGTTGTAACGGATTCTATCCCCAATACAGGTATATCGCTGCCGTTCTTCAGCTATGGCGGCACTGCTTTGCTGATGATACTGGGAGAAATGGGGGTTGTGCTCGGTATATCAAGAAGAGCAAATCAGAAAAAGGCCGATATACAACCGGTCGTATAGGAGTTTAAATGAAGATTTTATTTGCAACTGGCGGCACAGCGGGCCATATCAATCCGGCGCTTGCCGTAGCGTCATATATCAGGGAGAACTATACGGACGCTGATATACTTTTTGTGGGAACGTCGGATCACATGGAGTCCCGGCTTGTCCCGAATGCCGGATTTGCATTCAAAACGGTGGATATATCCGGATTTCGCCGTTCGTTATCGCCGTCTGCCGTCATTTATAATGTAAAAACAGTCATTAAGATTTTCAAATCAAAGGCGCAGAGCAAAAAAATAATTAAAGAATTCGGCCCGGACGTATGTGTAGGTTTCGGAGGATATGTTTCAGGGCCGGTCATAGAGGAAGCTTCGGAACTGAAGATCCCAACCTGCATTCATGAGCAGAATGCTTTTCCGGGCATAACAAATAAAACGCTTGCTAAAAAAGCGGATGCAGTTATGGTTACGGTTGAAGATGCCGTTTCGAGGCTGGAATCCAAGAATCCTCCAGTCGTTACCGGGCTGCCTGTGCGGGGCGAACTTTTAAGTGCAGACCGTGATTTTGCAAGGGCCGGACTCGGGATAGGGGAAAAGCCTCTTGTTCTTTCCTTCGGCGGTTCACTTGGCGCGGCGCCGATTAATGATGCGATGTTTGATATTCTTCTGAACAGCGCTGAAAGCGGAAAATACTATCATATTCATTCCGTCGGAACAAATGGCGGCGAATATCTGGAGAGATTTGAAAAAGCAGGTTTCAAAAACGGAAGAAAGGGTACAGTCGAGGTCAGAAAGTACATAGATAATATGGATGTCTGCATGGCTGCGGCGGATCTCGTCATCGCAAGGGCCGGCGCTTCCACGCTTTCAGAGATCGAGGCGCTCGGCAAAGCGTCAATACTGATACCCAGCCCCTATGTTGCGGAAAATCATCAGTACCACAACGCTATGGCCCTTGTAAGGCGAAACGCTGCAAGGATCATAGAAGAAAATGAGCTGACGCCGCAAAGGCTCGCAGCTGTTATGGACGAGGTGCTTTCAAATAAGGAAGAATTAGCAGAAATGCAAAGTAACGCAAAAAACATGGCGGTTACGGATTCTGCGAAAAGAATAGCTGAGATCATCGTGTCTCTTGCCCGTAAATGATTTAGCAAAGCGCCGCCGTCTGCATAGAATGATACAGAATATGCAGGCAGGTGGCTAATTTGGAAAAACTGATTATCACGGGGAACCAGCCCCTTGGCGGCGAGATCTCCGTTCACGGATCAAAAAACGCGGTCTTGCCGATACTTGCGGCAACATTGCTTGTTAAGGGAGAAACTGTTTTACATAATGTTCCCGACCTGAGCGACGTATCCGCGTCCATAGAGATTCTAAAGCATCTCGGCGCGCAAATCAGGCGTGAAAAAAACACGCTTGTTATAGACACATCAGATATAGTAAATAACGATATTCCCGAGGAAATGATGCGCGAGATGCGCTCTTCCATCATTTTCCTCGGTTCACTTGTTACCCGGTGCAAGGAAGCATTGCTGTGCCCTCCCGGCGGCTGTGATATCGGCGTCAGACCAATAGATCTTCACCTCAGTTCACTGAAAAAACTCGGCGCACAGATCAGCGAAAACGGCAGCTGTATCTACTGCCGCGCACAGCGCCTTCACGGTGCGAAGATATTTTTGTCCTTTCCAAGCGTGGGAGCTACTGAAAACATAATGATCTCCTCCGTTTTAGCCAAGGGCAAAACAACGATCATCAATGCGGCAAGGGAACCGGAGATCAGCGATCTTGCGTCATTTCTGAATGCATGCGGCGCTAAGATTTTCGGCGCGGGTGAAAGCACCGTTGAAATAGAAGGCGTTGATGAACTGTATCCGAACTCTCACACGGTAATACCGGATAGAATCGTTGCCTCAACCTATATGTGCGCAGGCGCGCTTCAGGCAAAGGAATTAATTATAAAAAATGTTCGTCCGTCGCATCTGGTGCCCGTAATTCCGGTTTTCAGCGAAATGGGCTGCAGGGTATATTTATCCGGAAATGATTTAAAGATCGTTTCGCCAAAACGCCTTAAACGGGTAAGAAATATAAAAACAATGCCTTATCCCGGATTTCCTACGGATTGTCAGAGCGTGATGATGGCGGCACTGTCAAAGGCAAAAGGTACTTCTGTATTTAACGAAAGCGTTTTTGACGGCCGCTATAAGCATATAAGCGAACTTCGCAGGTTTGGAGCGGATATTACTGTTAACGACAGGATCGCAGTTGTTAACGGTGTGCGGGATCTGTATGCCGCAAACGTATATTCAACTGATTTGCGCGGCGGCGCGTCGTTGGTCTTGGCTGCGCTTGCTGCGTTGGGCACATCTACCGTTGGGAATGTGTGCCATATAGACCGAGGCTATGAGCACATAGAGCAAAATCTAAAAAAAATAGGAGCGGTTATAGAGAGAAAAGATTATGAAGGATGATAAAAAGAGAAAACGCAGCGTTTCCGAAAAAAGTTACTCATCAAGAGCGCCGCTGAATGATCTGGAACCGCCCCGCGTTTACAGAAGCGAGAGCCACAGAAACAGGGCGTCAGCCGAGCCAACCAAAATGCAGACGCGCCGCAGACAGAACAGAAAAAGGCGGCTTAAAAACAGCGTAAGAAGAGCACTGCTTGCTCTCTGTCTGCTGGTCGTACTGCTGGCGTTCGGAGTGACCCTGTCGCTCACGGTATTTTTTAAAACGGAAAATGTAACGGCGCAGGGCAGCGGTATATATGCCGAGCAGGAAATATTGGATGCCTCCGGAATCAATTCATCAAACAATCTGTTTCTTCTGAATGAAGAAGAGATCGGAGAAAGCATAATGCGGCAGCTGCCGTATATCGGAACGGTTTCGATCAGTCGCAAGCTTCCAAATACGGTCAATATTAACGTAACGGATACGATCGCGTCCTATTCAATAGAAAACAGCGACAAAACTTATGTTCTGCTTGATCAGAATTTTAAAGTTCTTGAGAATGCCGCCGACCGGATTCCGGCAGATACAGTGAGGATCAGCTCGGCCGATATAAGCAACGCCGATCCGGGGATGACCGTTGTTTTCAGCGACACAGCTGTACAGCAAAGACTATCGGAAATTGCAAAAGCAGTCAATGAAACGGGAATGGCGCAGGCAACGGAGATCTATACCACAGGCGCTAACAGCAATTATATAGTATATATGGATCGAATAACGTTTGAACTTGGAGACCTTGAGAACCTTGAGGATAAAATAATCCGCGGACTCGCTTCCTGTGAACAGTTGGACAGTGACGGTTCAGATATGTGCGGGAATCTAAATTTAACTGTTGACAAGCAATCCTACTTTACAGCAGAATAAGATTACAAAGTGCGTAAAGGTTATTACTTTACAAAATTTTACGTATTTCAATAAATAATTTATGTTTTGTTTATTGTGCACAAATAATCAAACAAAACTTTTCTAAAGTTTGAAAAAAATATTTATAGAAAATAGAAAAAAATATTGCAAAATGATTACAATATTGTTACAATAAGAAAGTAAAGACAACTGTGAGTCTGACTATAATACATATAAGGAGAATAAAACATGGGAAGATATGAAATAGACACGGAAGATACAAAAGTTGTTTCCATTAAAGTTGTTGGTGTCGGCGGCGGCGGCGGAAACGCAGTCAACCGCATGGTTCATTGTAATATTCAGGATGTTGAGTTTATTGCCATAAACAGTGATAAGCCCGCTCTCGGCAAATCACAGGCTTCTCAGAAAATACTTATCGGGGAAAAAGCAACCAAAGGCCGCGGCGCAGGTGCAAAGCCGGAAGTTGGCAAAAAAGCTGCTGATGAAAGCAGAGAGGCTATTACAGATGCGCTTACCGGCGCAGAGATGGTGTTCATTACAGCAGGTATGGGCGGCGGAACAGGTACCGGCGCAGCTCCCGTTGTAGCGCAGGTTGCTAAAGATCTTGGAATACTTACGGTCGGCGTTGTTACAACTCCGTTCGCATTTGAAGGCAAGAGACGTATGGATCAGGCACAGGTAGGTATAGACGAGCTTGCTCAGTACGTTGATTCGATCATGGTTATTCCGAATGAAAACCTCAAGTTTGTTACGGATGAAAAGATTACGCTTCTTAATGCCTTCGAGATTGCGAATGACGTTCTCCGTCAGGCTGTTCAGTCGATTTCCGATCTTGTCAATGCAACTGGTCTTGTAAACTGCGACTTTGCGGACGTTACTGAGATTATGAAAGATGCCGGCTATGCTCATATGGGCGTTGGCAGGGCAAAGGGCAAGGATAAAGCTGAAGCAGCAGCTCAGGCAGCAATCTCAAGCCCGCTTCTCAATACTTCCATTGACGGTGCACGCGGTGTTCTTCTTAATATTACAGCTTCTTCCGATATCGGCCTGGAAGAGATCGATGTTGCGTCCACGATCGTCAAAAATGCTGTTCATCCCGATTGTGAGATCATCTGGGGTGCAAATGTAGACGAATCTCTTGAGGATGAAATGATCATTACGGTTGTGGCAACAAGATTTGGCGATAAGGGTCCCGGTGTTCCCATTAAATCCACTACGGCAAATATTGAGGTTGCTCCTCCGGAGGCTCAGCCCGCAAGTTCATTTACGGCTAATGATTCCGATACGTTTAACGATATCGTAAGTCTCTTTAATAAAAAATAATTGCAAAAAAACCTCTGCCAAAGCAGAGGTTTTTTTGTATATTCTTATTGTTTTGTTTTTGTCAAAGTGTATATTTTAACACTTAATGTTTAAAACTATGTTGAATTTATTGATATAAAGCTTTTTTGCTTTACAATTAAATGTTTATAAAAGAATTATACTAAATATTTTCAACATTTTTAACATCGTTTTCAACAAAGATTTTAACATTATTTACTTGTAAAGATGATATTCTTTACAAAAAGTACCCCTTCAGATATACAATCTATGCAAATCTGAAGGGGTATATTTTTTGTATATTACTGATCTTTAAACATGAAACGCACGTTCTTTACCATTCGGATTTTGTGTAGGAGCGAATAATATTTGTAATTATATTGTCTCGCTTAAAGCCTTTACCTTTGCCGCCGTTTTTCTGATCCTGTATTTTTCCGGCCCGTATTGTAACAAAATCTGACCTGTCTATGATCTTCTCAATAGGCGGTATTTCATCAAAGCTGTAGTTCTCATCAGGTGAGCTGTCCGTTATCTTTGTTGCCGGTTTTGTGTTTGAAAACTTTTTAACGGCAGTCATTGCCAGAATGATCACTCTGTTATCTTCCGGCAAAGTGAGTTTCCGTGCATTTCTTATATCGATCTCATAAATAAAAAAGTAAGCTTTGCCATTGGGGATGTCTCCTTCCGGATGGTGGGTGTGCGTAAATTCTATACCTAATACGACATCCTTTACTCTGGCTTTTTGTTTTAGGCCGGCCATGTCCCATACGCCGACCGGCTCGCTGAACGAGCGTATCGTAAGCGGTTTTTCTTTTCCGTTGGTATAAAATGTCACCTCGCGGTCACCGAGCGTGCTTGCTGCAAGAATATAAAGCTTTGTGCAGCTTTTTGGTAACTCAATAGTCTGCCCGCGTGCAACCAAAACATCTTTGTCCGCATATGGATCCGGCATACGGAATGTGATCCCGCCGACTGTTACTGATTTCGGGCAAAGCTCGGCAGGAAGGGAACATCCGCCGCCCTGCAGGATTACATTGCGCATGTTTTCGTTTGGCGTAAAACCTTTTGCATTGTATTCCAGTTCGATCTTCTTAAAACTTTCCCGCGCTT
>CATZNW010000034.1 GCA_958422185.1 uncultured Clostridium sp. | reverse complement strand
TGGCTTGCTGATTCTTCTCCGCTAACATATAGAACTTTTCTTGATTTACCGAGGTGCTCGCAGATCTGCAATAATATGGTTGATTTGCCTATGCCGGGATCGCCGCTGATAAGCACTAGGCTACCTTCCACTATTCCTCCGCCGAGAACCCTGTCAAACTCGCAGACACCGGTGGAGATTCTTCGCTCAATATCTGCGCTGATTTCATTGAGACGCATTACTTTAGCAGTATTTCTTCCAATATTAATTTTGTTTTTTGCGTTGCCGGAAGTAACGCTGAACTGCTGCTCATTCATTGTGTTCCATTCGCCGCAGCCCGGGCATTTTCCGTACCATTTGGCACTTTCATATCCGCATTCTGAGCATATATAGAGAGATTTTGTTTTTGCCATTATAACTGCCTTTCGTTTTAAAGCTAATATCCTTCGTTGATATATTGGGTAATACCGAGCGTTATTGTACAAGCCAAGCGTTTTCTGTACGCCGAAGATTGAAGATTTGCAGCCTCCTGCGGGTTGCTCAGAAAGCCGCATTCAACCATAACAGAAGGCACTTGTGCTTTATATAAAATATAGTAGCTGTCGTCAGACTGTTTATTGCTTCTTGTATTATCCGGCTGAATAAACATTTTAGTATTATTCAAAATATTATCAGCCAGCGCTTTACTTGAAGCAACATTTCCGGTATACCACACCTGCATTCCCCACTCATTCGGATCAACAAAATGGTTTTGGTGAATTGAAACAAGCACGGCTTTATCAATACTATTAACATAGTCAAGCCTGTTATAAAGATCGGAGCGGCTCCGGTCTTCACCATTTGGATAAAACTCGCTGTCATTATCCCTGATGAGCCGGCTGTTTATGCCGCAAATATTCAGAAAGTCATAAAGATTCAGCGCGATAGCAAGATTGATATCCTTTTCAGCAGTTCCGTCCGCTGAAGAAGTGCCGGCATCCATACCACCGTGTCCGGCATCTATTACAATGCACTTCTCACCAGTTTTGGTCTCATAGTTTACTGCCTTTTGACCAACAAGAACATTATTTAAGCACATGCAGGAAACAAATGTAAAGATTAAAACAAGTAAAACTATCAGCGATTTTTTCATACTATCACCAATAATTTCTATGCTTAATTATATATTAAATAACATTAACTTGCAATAAATTATTGCAAAAAGCAGCATGTGAGGATATAATTTAATAAATTAGATCTTTTGGTGGTTTTATGAAAATAGTTAATCTTGACGGATATACGACTAATCCCGGTGATCTCAGCTGGGATTTTCTGAAGAAATATTCAAATGACGTTACTGTTTATGAAAGAACTTCTCCTGATGAAGTTATCAGCCGTTCCAAAGGTGCGGACATTCTTATTATCAACAAGACGGTGTTACGTTCCGAAACGCTGCGCTGCCTTTTACCTGAATTAAAATATATCGGGCTTCAGTCAACAGGATATAATGTTGTTGATCTTGAAACCGCAACAGAACTCGGCATAACTGTTTGCAATATTCCGTCCTATTCAACTAACGCTGTTGCGCAGCAGGTCTTCGCTTTTATTCTTCATTTTGCAAATAAAGTTGAGCTGCATTCTGAATCCGTGCATAAAGGAGACTGGTGTGTATGTCCTGATTTTTGCTCTACACTCTCCCCTCTTTCAGAACTGAACGAAAAAACGATTGGTATAATCGGATTCGGCTCCATAGGCAGAAGAGTTGCGGAAATTGCCGATACATTCGGGATGAATATTCTTGTAAATTCGCGTTGTGAAAAAGATCTTAACGGTTTTAAAAACGCAAGGCAAGTTGTACTCAGTGAGCTTCTTTCATTATCTGATTTCGTGTCCTGTCATTGCCCTCTTACCTCTTCTACGGAAAATCTTATTAACGAAAACTCGCTTTCAAAAATGAAAAGCAGTGCTGTTTTGATCAACACTTCGCGCGGCCCTGTTGTTGATGAAAATGCCCTTGCAGAAGCGCTTAACAAAGGAAAGATCGCGGGAGCAGCACTTGACGTTCTGAAAACAGAACCCGCGGATCCTGGCAATCCTCTTTTAAAAGCTAAAAACTGCCTTATTACACCGCATATCGCCTGGGCTGCCAAAGAAACGAGAGAAAGACTTTTATCTATTCTTGATAAAAATATCGAGCGCTATCTTGAAGGAAGACCGCAAAATAAAGTGAATTGAATATTGACATTGTTTCTGTTTTAATGTATTATATTTTGTGTTCGCTGGTGTGGCGAAATCGGCAGACGCAAGGGACTTAAAATCCCTCGGTAGCAATACCGTACCGGTTCAAGTCCGGTCACCAGCACCACAGTGCCGTATTAAGCGGCACTTTTTTGCCGGCGTGATGGAATTGGCAGACGTGCCGGACTCAAAATCCGGTCCTGGCAACAGGGTGCGGGTTCGACCCCCGCCGCCGGCACCAAACCGTACCGTTCTATATTTTAACGGTGCGGTTTTTTTGTGCAAAATTCTATCCTTATCATTCTGTTTCTTTTGTCATGTATGTTTTCTTTCGATGATTGACTGGATCAGCATTGTATTGTACCTTTTTCTTTACATTTTGGCTATATTTGGCTTGTTTTTCTTGATTTGATAAGGAAATTAATGTATAATACCACCATATTGCTATAATTTGGAGGTGCATTATGCACGATTCATCACAGATCCAGATAATGATAACAATGATCGCATATATGGCGGTCGTGATCATTATTGGTGTTGCTTTTGCAAAAAAAGCAAACAAAAATACGGATTCATATTTTTTAGGCGGCCGAACGCTCGGCCCCTGGGTAACCGCAATGAGCGCCGAAGCATCTGACATGAGCGGATGGCTTTTGATGGGGCTTCCGGGTGTCGCGTATTGGTGCGGAATTTCGGATGCGGCATGGACCGCTATCGGTCTGGCGCTCGGTACATATGTAAACTGGCTTATCACTTCAAAAAGACTTCGCCGTTACAGTGAAAAAACGAACGCCATTACTCTGCCGGAATTCTTTTCTAACAGATTTCATGAAAAAAGTAAGATTATAATGACTGTGGCAGCCTTATTTATTCTTATTTTCTTTACTGTTTATGCGGCAAGCTGCCTGGTTACCTGCGGCAAGCTTTTTTCAACGCTGTTTGGATTTGATTATGTTCCTATGATGATCGTGGGAGCAGTATTTGTACTTGTTTACACCATCATCGGTGGTTTTCTTGCAGAAAGCGCATCAGATTTTATGCAGGCGATCGTAATGATCATTGCCCTTGTAGTCATTGTAATAACCGGTACTGTTGCTGCCGGCGGTCTTGACGCTGTGGTTGACAACGCCAAATCCATACCCGGATTTTTTGAGTTTTTCGGCATTGCCACTCCTGTTACTGATGCAAATGGCGTACAACAGTCCATGAACGGTCAGCCTTTGTTCGGCGAAGCCGGAACTTACGGTGTACTTAGTGTTGTATCGTGCCTGGCATGGGGACTCGGTTATTTCGGTATGCCTCAGGTACTTTTAAGATTTATGGCCATTCGCTCAGAAAAAGAGCTTAAAAGCAGCCGCCGTATTGCAACGGTATGGTGTGTGATCTCTCTTGTAGTAGCCGTATTTATAGGCGTTATCGGCAGAACGCTTTATCCAACTGCATTGACAACTTCAGCAGATTCTGAAAACATCTTTATTTTACTCGCAACAAATCTGCTCCCGCCTGTACTTGCAGGCCTCGTTATGGCGGGCATTCTTGCAGCTACTATCAGTTCTTCAGATTCCTATCTTCTTATTGCCGCATCTGCTTTTTCAAAAAATATTTTTCAGGGTCTTATTCATAAAAAGGCATCAGATAAACAAGTTCTTGTGATATCAAGAATCACACTTCTTGCCATTACGGCTGTTGCTATTATAATAGCTCTTGATGAAGACAGTGTCATTTTCAATATAGTCAGCTTTGCTTGGGCCGGATTCGGCGCTACATTTGGTCCGCTTATGCTTATGAGCCTTTTTTGGAAACGGATAAACCGCTGGGGAGCGATTGCCGGAATGATCGGCGGCGGAGTTATGGTGTTTGTATGGAATCTTTTGATTCGTCCGCTCGGAGGCATCTGGGATGTATATGAGCTGTTGCCGGCGTTTATATTCTCCTGCCTGTGCATCGTAATCGTTTCGCTTGTTACTCCATCACCGTCAAAAGAGATTCAAAAGGAATTTGAAGAAGTTAAAGAAGGAATTTAAAAATTTGATTTTACCGCCCGTTTCGGGCGGTTTTTTTAATATTGCATAAAAAATTAAACATAATAATTAATGGTGATAATATGATAGAACAAGATACAATAAAACTTCTGCGCGAATGTGACGCAGGCGTGAAGATGGGGCTTTCTTCTCTCAATGAAGTTATGGACTATGTTCACTCAGACCGTCTGAAAAGCTGTTTAAGCGCATGTAAAGCTGAACACGAGAAATTTGCCGGCGAGATGCAAAATCTGCTTGAAAAGTACTCAGATGACGGAAAAGAGCCCAATCCGATAGCCAAAGGAATGAGCTGGGTGAAAACAAATGTTATGCTGAGCGTCAATGATTCTGATTCAGTCATTGCTGACCTGATGACAGACGGCTGTAATATGGGAGTTAAATCTCTAAGCAAATATCTGAACGAGTATAAAGCGGCGGACGAAGATTCCAAAGATATTGCAAAGCGTATCATATCCTCAGAAAACAGGCTTGCCGATGAGGTAAGAGCATTTTTGTGAGACGGCAGCAAAAGCGCTGTGTTTGCCGCACAGCGTACATGTTATTCATATAATAGTTTACTTTTAAATTTTTCGTATATTTCAACGATTTTAAAACGTATCTCATATTCACTGTCCGAATTTATGAGTTTTTGCTCGTCTTCAGACAAATATTTGTTGATTTCATCGTCTGTAACGCTGGGAAGGCATATTGCCGGAAACATAACGCACCACCAATTATGCCCCTCCCCTTTTCCTATCTCGATCTTAAGTGCATTGTAGATACCGCCGGGAAGCGTAATTTCTTCATATTCTCTTGTGTTGAAGTATTCTTTATCAACATATACCTTAACGCTGTAATCACTTCCGTTTTCCCTTAAAGAGTTTTCTGCTGTTTTCTGAAACAGATCTATATTTTTTTTACAGATCCGGATCGTTTCACTTAAAGATTCGGAAGATGCAAAAAGCTTCTCTCCGGTCATGAGGATATCGTCTCTGACTTTAAGCTTTAAGGCCTGATCCTCAGCACTGTCCGAGTTTGCAAGGATATGCAGTCTGAACACTTCTTCGGAAATATTCTCACTTGTCTCAATAAACGGCGAAATATAAGAAAGCAAAAAAGCCAATATTAAAAACACTGGTACGAATACTTTAATACATTTGTTCATAAAAAAACCTGCCTTTCAAAATGAGTATGGGCAGGTTAAAAATTTTTTATTCAGTTATTTTAGTGATCCTGCAGCCGCGGCGTACAGGAGTACAGATATCTATATCTTTAGCGATGCCGCGGAGTTCATCTGCTGCGTCCTGTGCATTCTCCCGGTTATCAAAAATACCAAAAACAGTAGGTCCGCTTCCGCTCATACATACGCCAAGTGCTCCGTTTTTCTTCAGAATCTCTTTTATATCTATTCTTTTTGGAACTTCTATGAACTGTTCAAAAACATTTTCCATTTTAGAACAGATAGCTGTTAAGCTTCGGGACTGCATTGCGCACAGCATACCGAATTTATCCGGCGTTCTGATTTTTCCGAAATGATCAAACTGTTTGTATGCATATCCCGTATTTACATCAAAATCAGGCTTGGCAAGTACAATATAACACTTTTTCAGCGGCTTTATTTTACTCAGCTTATCGCCGATCCCCTGGGCAAGAAGCGTTCCTCCTGTAAGGCAGAAAGGCAGGTCAGCCCCGATTTCAGCGCCGATTTTGCAGAGTTCCTCATCTCTCAATCCGGTATGGAATATCTTGTTAAGAGCTATTATAACAGCTGCGCCGTCCGCGCTGCCTCCAGCTAATCCAGCAGCATGAGGGATGCGTTTTTTTATATCGATATGGATTCCTTTGTTTCTCTTTTTGGTGTATCTGAAAAATGCATCTGCAGCTTTCCAGCAAATATTCTTTTCGTCGAGCGGGATTCCCTCGGTACGGCAGGTGATGGAGATCTTTTTGGAACCGTTTTCCGTGACTGTTACCGTATCATGTGTGCTTACGCTTTGCATAATCATAAAGAGATCGTGATAACCGTCCGTTCTTTTAGCGATAATATCAAGCATTAGATTTATTTTTGCATATGCGTTTACTTTAACTTCCATATCTGAACCCTATTATTTAATTTCGTCAATAAATTCCTTAATTTTTTCGGCGGCCTTTTTTATATTATCAATTGAATAGCAGTATGAAACCCGAACATATCCCTCTCCACAATCACCGAAAGCGTTTCCGGGCACAACTGCAACCCTCTTTGAAAGAATTAACTTTTCACAGAACTGGTCACTGGATAGTCCGGTAGTTTGTATAGAAGGAAAAACATAAAATGCACCCTCAGGCTCAAAACACTCTAGTCCCATTTCATTAAAGGTATTTACTGTATACCGGCGGCGCATATCATAATCCGTTTTCATTTTTTCTATATCTGTATCGCCGTTTTTTAGAGCGTCGATCGCTGCATACTGTGAATTTGTAGGAGCACTCATTATGGCGAACTGATGAAGTTTTGTCATCTGTTCAATAACCGGCGCAGGTCCAAGCGCGTACCCGAGCCGCCAGCCGGTCATGGAATATGTTTTTGAAAAGCCGTTGATAACGATGGTTCGCTCTTTCATGCCCTCTACAGATGCTATCGAACAATGTGACTCTTTTCCGTAAGTAAGTTCGCTGTAGATCTCGTCAGAAAGTACAAAAAGATCATGTTTAATAATTACCTTAGCAATTCTTTCAAGGTCTTCTTTGCGCATGACGGCTCCGGTAGGATTATTCGGATAAGGCAGGATAAGCATTTTTGTTTTCGAGGTTACCGCGTTTTCAATCTCTTCAGGCGTTAACTTAAAACTGTCCTCTGCTTTTGTAGTAAGACTGATAACCTTAGCGCCGCACGTTTCCGCAATGGGACGGTAGCAAACAAATGACGGTTCAACCAGCAAGACCTCGTCGCCGGGGTTTATCAGGGTCCTGATAGTCATATCAATGCCTTCGGAACCGCCAACCGTTACAAGCACTTCAGTCTTCGGATCATAAGAGATACTATACTTTCTTTCGTAGAAGCCCGCGATTTCTTCTCTCAGAGCAATCAGGCCGGCATTTGCTGTATAGCGCGTTGAGCCTTTATCCAGATAGTCAATAGCGGAATTTCTGATGTGCCATGGCGTAAGAAAGTCCGGTTCTCCAACACCAAGAGAGATAACGTTATCCATTTCTTCTGCAATCGAAAAGAATTTTCGTATGCCGCTGGGCTTTATTCTTTTTATGCTGTCGTTCAGCATTTTGTCGTAATTTATCACAGGGAAATATTCCCCCTGTCATCGCGAGGCTCATCGGTCAAAAACACGCCGTTTTCCTTGTACTTCTTTAATATGAAATGCGTTGCGGTAGAAACAACGCCTTCGAGCGGCGATAATCTTTGCGCAACAAACATTGCGACTTCATGAAATGATTTATCCGTAACAAGCACGGTCAGATCAAACGCGCCGCTCATGAGATAAATAGATTCCAC
This sequence comes from uncultured Clostridium sp., assembly GCA_958422185.1. Classification (GTDB taxonomy): domain Bacteria; phylum Bacillota; class Clostridia; order Oscillospirales; family Acutalibacteraceae; genus Eubacterium_R. The sequence continues at coordinate 4,139 of CATZNW010000034.1, read as the reverse complement.
TTCCTCAAGCCTGGATATTCTCTCGGCTACATCGTCAAAACCATGTCCGTATTTCGGCTGTATCTTAAGTTCTATCAGTGCCGTAACAGTTTGTTGATCCGTTTTTTCCCTGTCGATAAAAGCCTTGTATCCTTTAATTACGCCGCTGTCTTCCAGCAGTCTGATCTCATCAGAAATCTCTTTTTCACTTACGCCAAGCATTATGGCGATATCTTTGTTTGACAGCCTTGCGTTCTCTTCTAAGATTTTTAGCAGTTTTTCAGTTATATCAGTCATAGCAGTCTCCGTTATTATTTGATTTCAATTAGTTTTGGTTCTCTGTTTATGAATATCGTTATATGAGTAAAGCCGCATTTTTTGGCAGCGTCCATTCCCTGCTCTATTCCCATACCGATCTTATCATAAAAATGCGAATCAGAACCTATCGTTATATATTTTCCTCCGAGTTCTTTAAAACGCTTTACTATATCCGCACATGGCAGAATATCCTGCATTTCATTGAAATAGCCGGAAGTATTGATCTCAAGCGCCTTTTCATTTTTTATAACCAGACACAAGATCTCGTCAATTACCTCTTTGAATTTTGAAAGGTCAACATCTATCCCATACTTTCCGGTAATATATCTTAGCGGATAAGTCAGATGCGCCAAAGAATCGAATCCGTTCCATTCGCATAGTTTATAAATATTCTCAAAATATTTTTGCAAAAGAACGTAAACGTCATAATCCTTGTAATCAAGAAAAAAGAAATCTTCCATGTTCTCCAGATTATGAACCGAGCCGAGTACAAAATCATATTTATATTTGTTCAAGATATTTTCGGCAAGAGGCAAGTTATATATCGCCTGCCCCATCTCAATGCCTTTGAAAACCTTGATCGAATCTTTAAAGACATATGCGCATTTTGATGTGTCAAAGAACTGATTGCCGCAAAGTTTATCAAAATCACAGTCTTTGGAATCCATCTCGCAGTGGTCGGTTAAGGCAATTCCTTTCAGGCCTCTCTCAACAGCACTCTCACACATGAGCGTACAGGAATGATGCCCGTCAAAGGAGTGTTCTGAATGAGTGTGCATATCATAAAAATTTGTGTATTTCATAGCGGCTTCCTTTCTTGGTCAAACTATTTTAACACATTATGGGCCAAAATAAAATATTATTATTCTTTTTATTGCAAAAAATTTTGCACTTTGTTATAATCTTTTTAATAATCATAGGAGGTAAAGTATTATGAAAGCGGTAATCACTGTTGTCGGCAAAGACATGGTTGGAATTCTTGCAGGAGTTTCTTCCATATGTGCCGGTCATAAGGTAAATATTACGGAAGTAACACAGTCCATTCTTGATGATATGTTCTGTATGATCATGATGGCAGACGTAAGCGTTTGCAATATTCCGTTTTCTGATTTTTCAGACGAACTTTCTGATTACGGAAAAAGCAACGGCCTTTCCATTCATGTTATGAACGAGGACATTTTTAATTCGATGCACAGAATATAGGAGCATAATCTGTTATGATCAATACATCTGATATACTTGAAACAATACATATGATCCAGGATGAATGCCTGGATATCCGCACGATAACAATGGGCATTTCACTCATCGACTGCGCCGATACGGATATCGATAAATCATGCGGAAAAATTTATGATAAAATATGTAAAAAAGCCGAAAAGCTTGTTTCGACCGGAGAAGATATCGAAAAGCATTACGGTATACCCATTATTAATAAAAGAGTATCCGTTACGCCCATTGCAATTATGGCCGGAATAAGCGGAGGAGATCCCATCAAATACGCGCTTGCGCTTGAAAAGGCCGCAAGAGCGATAGGGGTGAATTTCATTGGCGGATATTCAGCGCTTGTACAAAAGGGATTTTCTGCCGGCGACCTTGAGCTGATCAACTCGATCCCCCAGGCTCTCGCTCAAACGGAACACATATGCTCATCAGTAAACATCGGAAGCACAAAGGCCGGAATCAACATGGACGCGGTAAAAATTATGGGCAGGAAGGTCAAGGAGGCAGCCGAGCTGACCAAAGATGATAACTGCATAGGGCCCGGCAAGCTTGTGGTCTTTTGCAACGCACCGGAAGATAATCCGTTTATGGCGGGTGCGTTTCACGGAATTTCCGAACCTGACTGCGTGATAAACGTGGGTGTGTCCGGCCCGGGTGTAGTAAGAGCGGCCGTATCAAAACATCCTGACTACAGCATAAATGAAATTGCCGAACTGATCAAGAAAACTGCCTTCAAAGTTACAAGAATGGGACAGTTAGTAGGAACAGAAGCTTCAAAAAGGCTTGGCGTTCCCTTTGGTATCGTTGACCTCTCACTTGCCCCCACACCTGCGGTAGGAGATTCGGTTGCACACATTCTTGAGGAGATCGGACTTGAACAGTGCGGTGCACCCGGCACAACCGCTTGCCTTGCAATGCTGAATGATGCGGTAAAAAAAGGCGGTGTAATGGCGTCCTCAAGTGTAGGAGGGCTCTCAGGCGCCTTTATTCCCGTTTCTGAGGACAGAGGTATGATAGAGGCTGCACGATCCGGAGCGCTGTCTATCGAAAAGCTGGAGGCTATGACGGCAGTTTGCTCAGTAGGACTTGATATGATTGTTATTCCGGGAGATACCACACCGGAGCAAATCAGCGGAATTATTGCAGACGAAGCTGCAATCGGCATGGTAAACGGAAAAACCACGGCTGTCAGAGTGATCCCTTCCATAGGAAGAAATATTGGCGAGGAACTGGAATTCGGCGGTCTGCTGGGTTCGGGACCCGTTATGAAAGTGAACGCTAAATCACCCGCCAAGTTTATCAACCGCGGCGGAAAGATACCGGCGCCGCTTCATAGTCTTAAAAACTGATTCGTAATGTAAAAAAGGACTGCGGTCGCAGTCCTTTTTTTATGTATGTTCTAAATGGAAAAAGCCCGGTTTTCCGGGCTTTTTTAATAATTATTACCACAGATAATTTGTGTTATTGAATGTGAGCGGTTCGTATTCGCCGTTATTATATACATAGCAGCCGGAAAGCTTGATCGGAACGGCAAATGTCTTGCCGCTGCATGTAAATATGTAACAATTTGCGTTATTTACAACTGCTCTTCTTCCGGTGTACGAAATAGTAGTATTGCTTACGTCAGAAGAATATCCGATAACCTTGTAATTGTCGTGAATAACCTGTCTTAAGAAATCGGTTGCATCAGCAACTGAATAATCAGGAGTGGTAGTGATCTCGTGCGTGTTGGAATAAGCTTCGTAATCGTATACTCTTTCAGAAGCAGCTGTGGTTTCATCTTCGCTGGTAGGAAGATCCAGCGGCGTGTAAAGCAGCCACATAACAATGAAATAAATAACAAGCCAGAGAAGAAGTATCAAAACTATCATTCCGAAAACTTTTCTGGATTTATTATCCTGCAGAACGAATTCGTCTCTGCTCGGGATCGCCATAGGAACAAAAGGCTGACCTTTCTTAGCGCATTTGGCTTCCATTTTTGCATTTTTCTTTTCGATCTTATTTACATATGAAGCATATGCCTTGTCAGTTGCTTTTTCAAGCTTAATCTCACGCTTAGACTGGTATTCGTCAATCGGCGGAATAACAATAGGAGTAAATCCGGGCTTATCCGCGCCTTTGTTATTCTTTTTATTTGCGTCTTTCACAAATTTATTATATTCTTTTTCATGCTTTTTGTCAGCCTTAGCAGCGGCTTTCTGAGCAACTTTTTCAGCCTTGGCAGCCTTTTTAGCAGCCTTTGCCTCTTTCTTTTCAAGCTTTGATTCTTTACTCAAGGCAGTACCCTCCTTACAAAGTCTAAAGGTAGTATAACATTATTAAAATCAAATTTCAACAAAAAAATTAAAATTGGTTATTAAAAATATGAATAAACTGTAAAATATTACGAGTTTTTTAATAAAACTTCTATATTACTTTAAAAAAGGGACCCATTTCGTAAAATGAGTCCCGTATGGAGGCACCACCCAGATTTGAACTGGGGCATAAAGCTTTTGCAGAGCTCTGCCTTACCACTTGGCTATGGTGCCTAATATATAATTGGGCACTAATCTCTTAGTGCCCGATGGAGCGGATTACGAGACTCGAACTCGCTACCTCCACCTTGGCAAGGTGGCGCT
>CATZNW010000033.1 GCA_958422185.1 uncultured Clostridium sp. | reverse complement strand
TGCTACAACTATACATGGAGAAAATTCCTGAAGATCGTTTACCGCGCTATGGACGGTATTCCGGACAGAAAGATCGTTGACTGTCCTAAGTGGGCGTTCCAGGCTTTTGGTCTTGTTATGCGCAAGGACTATGCAAAGAGGGGTGTTGATTCCGGTATAGATCCTGTGGGTCTTGCTGAGATCATGGGCATGAACCTCTTTATTCCGCTCGATGACTGCAAAGAGCTTGGCTGTACCCCTGATGATATCGAAAAAGCGATCTTTGATTCGATCAAGCTTTCAAAGGACTCTTTTGAGGGTAAAGCTAAACTCGTTGAAATGAAAGGCGAGTAATAGCAAAATTGTATTCATAAACAGCCGGATCGTGTTCCGGCTGTTTTTTTATCGGGATTCGGTTTAAGGTCTTTATTTTCTTGAATTATTGATTTTGCAATAAATTGAATTTGCTGCGGCAATCTGCGCTGTTGCCCTAATTTTCGCAGCTGCTGTGTTATAGGAAATGTAAAACAGTTCCGTTCACAAAACAGTAAAAGCGGCAGTGATTTCTCACCGCCGCTTATTTTTAGAAATCCGCACATCCGCCGGGGATTGAAGATAACCTGCTCTCTACGCAGGGTGGGTTTCATCCGTACTGTTTTGTGCTCCCAGCTTCCGCGTAACGCGGGAGGTCTGCATACCTGCAGCACGAGCCTGACTCCCTTTTTAAAACTTGTTCGGGTTATTTAAACCCCCGGTTGTCGAGATGCACAGACCGTAGATCTTCTAAATCATACCGTTGTAATATTATTGTTCTGTTGGATCGTAATATTCAACGTCATATTCTTCCTCAACCATTTTCATCAGAATGTCTGAAACGCGGTTGAATTCATTTTCGTCTTCAATTTCTTCAAGATATTCCTCGCCGCTGTCTTCAAGAACTTTAAGGATGATAATTTCATAATCGCCGTCAACGATCTCTTCCTCATCATCCCTGTATTCGGTTATCGCAACATAAACGCCGTCTTTGTCTTCGTATCTTTCAAGCAGCTCAAACAGGATCTCATCCCCGTTTTCATCCGTAACCGAAATGATATCCGGTTCATAAAGGTCTTTTTCGTCTGCCACGTTAACAGCTCCTTTCATTAACATATTATAATAGCAAAACATGCTTTCGTCAATACCAATATGTTCCTGTACATAATTTACAAAAAAAATAAAAAATGTTGAAAAAAACTATTGACAAACGATAAAAAGTATGTTATTCTTTAGATGAACTTAAGAGGTGGCTGGTAAATCGCAGGGTTTCCGCTAAAGCCGCATAAGCATATAACTGACAGCCGGTCAAAGGTTTTGATTTATATGCGGAGCAGCCAGGCCAAACGGTACGGTGTGCGTCTTTATGGTAAATGTAGACCAAGGATAACCAAAAGCGAAATATAAGTAACCTAAGGGTGTTCGTAAAAGCAAAATGCCAATGCCTAAAAAATGAAAACTGTATCAAGTAATGAGAAGGCGTTACAAAGGCTCAAAGAGCAGAAAAGATATAGTTTGTAAAAAGTGAAGGCTCAGCGGGTGAAAGACGTTGAAGATCATATCACAGGCAGGCGGCTAAATTGCAGAGATCAGCCATGAAGTTCAACTGGATTTTAAGAAAAGGAGGCATTTGTCCAATGGATGTAGAACCTGTTCAGACAAACGCCTGCAAAGTGTTCGGGTAAGATAACGGTTATTTGTATCGACAGATTTCTGCCGGATGTAGTGGCAGAGGCGGATACGGGCTTTATGAAGTTTCTTAAGAAGTTATAGCAGGAAACCCATTAAAGGGCACACAGGCGTCTAAAAAATTTAATTTCAAGATGATAGATTAATCATTGATTAGAATTTGGCTTTGTCTGCAAAAGCCTGAAGAGTTATTCTTCTTAATTTCTTTTAAATATTTTGAAAAGGACTTTATTCCAATGGGCTAACAAATTTGTTAAGTTGTAATTATAATTTTTAATTATAGAGGTGGTTCCTATGTTAAGGAAATTCATCCGGCTGATTAAATAATTATATGAGGTAAGTCCAATGTACAGTTAAATTGAATATCAAATGCTCCCGATGGTAAAACATCGGGAGTTTTTTTGCTTTTTTATTGCATTTGCTCAGCTTGTTTTATATAATTGAATCACAGATTTATTATGAGAAGAGCTGATGATTATATGATTAAGATCACTGATCAGCATTTAAAAGACTATTCTGCACTGCCTCCCAGAGTCCTTCAGTTCGGTGAAGGTAATTTTTTGCGTGCTTTTGCTGATTTTTTCATTCAGAAATGTAATGAGAGGTCTCTTTTCTGCGGGAGTGTGGTAATGGTGAAGCCTACTTCAAGCAGGCCGCGCCTCGATTTTAATGCGCAGGATTGCAGATACACAGTGCTTGAGCGCGGGCTGGAGAACGGTTCACGAACAGACAGAAGCACTGTGGTTACAAGCGTTTCAAGTTATATCAGTGCTTATGACGATGCGGATCGCTTGCTGCGCGCCGCCTCCATGTCTGATATTTCCGTTATTATTTCCAATACAACCGAGGCTGGGATAGTATATGTAAAAGGTGAAAGAATTGAGGATTTCCCGTCCGTTTCTTACCCCGCAAAGCTTTGCCGGCTGCTTTATGAAAGATTTTCTAGACTCGGTCCCGGAAGCGGACCGCTGATCTTACCTGTTGAGCTCATTGAAAATAACGGCGCAGTCTTGAAAAAATGTGTGCTTCAATATGCTTCTGACTGGCGTCTTGGCAGGGAATTTGAAGAATATGTACATAAAGACTGCAAATTCTGTTCCACTCTTGTAGACAGGATTGTTACAGGATTTCCTCAGAAGGACTGTAAGGAAATCTTTGAGAAGCTGGGTTATACGGACGATCTTGCGGTTGCCTGTGAACCGTATATTTCCTGGATCATTGAGGGCGATGAAAGCTGGAAAGAGATCTTTCCGGCAGATAAACTGTTTTCTTCTGTAAAGTGGGTAGGTGACATTACGCCTTACCGTGAGCGTAAAGTTAAAATATTAAACGGCGCTCATACCATGTCCGTACTTGCCGCGTATCTTTGCGGTTATAAAATTGTGCGCGATATGATGGAAGATCCTGATTTCTCCGAATTTCTGGAACGTGCGGTTGAATGCGAAATCATACCTACCGTTGATATGGATAAAACGGAACTCAGCGAGTTTAAAAACAGTGTGTTTGAACGTTTTCGCAACCCGTTTATTGACCATAAACTGCTGGATATTTCACTTAACAGTGTTTCAAAATATAAAGCACGCTGTTTGCCAAGTATCTTTGATTATATTGAAAAATTTGGCTCGGCGCCGTCTTTGCTATCCTTTTCTTTAGCTGCGCTCATAAAATTTTATAACGGCAGCTTTGACAGTAAGGGTGATTTTGTATCCTTTTCCTCAGGTGAAGAATACAGGATTCGGGATTCAAAGGATATTTTGGAAGCCTTTCTATCAGCATATAGAACAGATGATCCTGTGTTTGAGATCATGAAGAATAAAGAGATTTGGGGCCGTGATCTGACCGCTGCCGGCGACTTGTACACAAAAGTACATGCTTGTTTTAACGATATAAATGATCTTGGTATGCGCTGCGCACTCAGAAAGGTATTAGGACATGAATAATCTTTTTATAATCAATGAAAAGGATACCGTCGCGGTTGCCCTGCGTGATCTGAAAGCGGGTTACACGGAAAAGGGAATCACTTTAAAAAGCAATGTGCCGTTCGGCCATAAAGTGCTGCTTAAAGATACGCCCGCCGGTCATGATATAATCAAGTACGGCTGCCGGATCGGATATGTAATGGAAGATCTTTTTGCAGGCGATTATATTCATTCACATAATATGAGAACCGAACTTGACGACGGACCTGTTTCCTATTGTTATGTAAACGGCTCTGATGCATATACGCCAAAACATACGGATCGGACTTTCAGCGGATACAAACGGGAAAACGGCGATGTGGGCATAAGAAACGAAATATGGATAATCCCTACGGTAGGCTGCGTCAATAAACTCTGTGAAAAATTAAAAGCGTCGGCTGTCCGCGAGTTGGATGTGGAAGACTGCGATATAAAAGTATTTTCTCATCCGTACGGTTGTTCCCAAATGGGCGGCGACCTTCGGTCTACGCAGAAAATTCTCTCCTCTCTTGTAAGTCATCCGAACGCCGGCGGTGTTCTTGTGGTTTCCCTTGGCTGTGAGAATAATAATCTGAATGAGTTTAAGCCTTTGCTGGGAGACTATAATGAGAACCGTGTAAAGTTTCTTACAGCGCAGAACGAAACAGATGAACTGTCCGCGGGACTCCGCCTGATCAAAGAGCTTTTTGATTACAAAAACACCTTTGAACGAACGCAGATACCTGTTGAAAAACTTAAGATCGGACTTAAATGCGGCGGGTCGGACGCTTTTTCCGGAATTACCGCTAACGCGCTATGCGGCAGGGTCACAGACACACTTACAGAAAACGGATCAACTTGCGTTTTAACGGAAACTCCCGAAATGTTCGGGGCGGAGGTCCTTTTGATGTCACGATCGGAAAACGAGAGTATCTTTAACGATATTGTCAGGATGATTGACGGCTTTAAGGATTACTTCATTTCAAGAAACCAGCCCGTATATGAGAATCCGTCCCCGGGAAATAAAGCTGGCGGCATAACCACATTAGAGGAAAAGAGTCTGGGCTGTGTTCAGAAAGGCGGTCATGCTGTTGTTACCCGTGTGCTCGACTATGGCGATAAAGCCGGCGGCGGCGGGCTTCAGCTGCTGACTTCCCCGGGAAATGATATCGTTTCCTCAACCGCACTGACCGCTGCGGGAGCTCATTTGATTTTATTCACAACAGGGCGCGGTACTCCGCTGGGCGCGGCTGTGCCAACCATAAAGATCTCTTCTAACTCAGCTCTTGCCGCAAAAAAGCCCGGCTGGATCGATTTTGATGCCGGTATGCTGTTAAACGGCACGGATTTTGACACTGCAAGGGACAGTCTGACGGATCTGATCTTTCAGACTGCCTCAGGCAAAAAAACGAAAAACGAGCAAAACGGATTTTTTGAATTTGCTGTCTGGAAAGACGGAGTTACAATGTGACCTTCACGGGCTTGACAATACACGATTAATTTGTTAATATTATTTCAATATCAAAAAGCTATGAAGAAGAGGAGTATTTTTCCGCTTGCTTTCAGAGAGCAGCCGGCAGGTGCAAGGCTGTAAGCAATGAAAAAGAAGGTAGCTTCGGAGCCGGCGTGGTGAAATCAAGTAGCTTCGTCCGTTTTCCGCGTTAAGGAACTGAGCGGCGCTTTTATGCGCAATTTGAGTGGTACCGCGGAATTTTGCTTTCGTCTCATTGTTGGGACGAAAGCTTTTTTGTTTTATTATTTTAATGCGGCCGTCTTGCCGCAAGGAGTGGATGGAATGGCTAAGGAACTTGCAAAGCAGTATAATCCTGCTGAGGTGGAGGACCGAACTTATAAATTTTGGTGTGATAACAAATATTTTCATGCCGAGGTGGATCGTTCAAAAAAGCCCTATACTATAGTGATCCCGCCCCCGAATATTACCGGGCAGCTTCATATGGGCCACGCGCTTGATAACACGCTTCAGGATATCCTTATCCGCTGGCGCAGAATGCAGGGATATGAAGCGCTCTGGCTTCCGGGTACGGACCATGCCTCTATCGCAACGGAGGCAAAAATCGTTGAAGCAATGCGTAAAGAGGGCCTGACAAAAGAGGATATAGGCAGAGATGAATTTTTAAGACGCGCATGGGCCTGGAAAGACCAGTACGGTTCCAGGATCATAGAGCAGCTTAAAAAAATGGGCTCTTCCTGCGACTGGGACAGAGAACGTTTTACAATGGACGACGGCTGCTCAAAAGCAGTAAAGGAAGTTTTTGTAAACCTTTATAATAAAGGTCTTATCTATCAGGGCAAAAGAATGGTAAACTGGTGTCCGCACTGCAAAACAACAATTTCTGACGCAGAAGTTGAGTATGAGGATCAGGCGGGCCATTTCTGGCATCTGCGCTATCCGTTTAAGGATGGCAGCGGCTATGTTGAACTTGCTACCACCAGGCCTGAAACCATGCTTGGTGATACGGCTGTTGCCGTAAACCCGAATGACGGGCGTTATAAGGATATTATAGGCAAAACCCTGATCCTTCCCATCGTTCACAGGGAGATCCCTGTTGTTGCAGATGATTATGTTGATATTGAGTTCGGCACCGGTGTCGTTAAGATTACGCCTGCGCACGATCCCAACGACTATGAAGTAGGTCTCCGCCATGATTTGGAGATCATAGATGTTATGACCGATGACGGTCATATTGCTGAGGGATGGGGCAAATACAGCGGTATGGACCGCTACGAGTGCCGCAAGGAGATCGTTAAGGATCTTGAGTCGGAAGGCGCTCTTATAAAAGTTGAGGATTACAGCCATAACGTAGGCACATGCTACCGTTGTCATTCAACGATAGAACCTCGCCTTTCAAAACAGTGGTTTGTAAAAATGGGGCCTCTTGCCAAACCTGCAATTGATGTAGTTAAGGAGGGCAAAGTCAAATTTGTGCCCGAAAGGTTCAGCAAGATCTATTATCACTGGATGGAAAATATTAAAGACTGGTGTATTTCCCGTCAGCTTTGGTGGGGCCACCGAATTCCTGCTTATTACTGCGCGGATTGCGGCGAAGTAACCGTTTCCAGGGAAGACGTTAAAAAATGCCCTAAGTGCGGCAGCGTTCACGTTGAGCAGGATCCGGATACACTGGATACTTGGTTCAGTTCCGCACTGTGGCCGTTCAGCACGCTTGGCTGGCCGGATAAAACTCCTGAGCTTGAATATTTTTATCCAACCAATACGCTTGTAACCGGATATGATATTATCTTTTTCTGGGTTGCAAGAATGATCTTCTCTGCAGTTGAGCATACCGGTCAGGTGCCGTTTGATACAGTTTTGATCCACGGACTTGTACGCGATGCGCAGGGCAGAAAAATGAGCAAATCGCTCGGAAACGGTATCGATCCGCTTGAAGTCATTGATGAATATGGCGCGGACGCTCTCAGATTTACTCTTGCAACGGGAAATTCCCCCGGAAATGATATGCGCTTTTCGGACGATAAAGTAAAAGCGTCACGCAATTTTGCAAATAAACTCTGGAATGCCGCAAGATTCGTGCTGATGTATCTCGGCGAAGATTACGAATATACCGGCTTGCCGGAAACACTTGCCCTTGAAGATAAATGGATTATCTCAAAGGTGAATACGCTTGCAAAAGACGTAACTGCAAATCTTGAAAAATTCGAACTCGGCGTTGCCATCCAGAAACTTTATGATTTCATCTGGGATGTTTTCTGTGACTGGTATATCGAAATATCCAAAATAAGGCTTCAGAGCGGAGAAGACGCTGATACCGCGAAGGCCGTTCTCGTTTATGTTCTTACTGACATTTTAAAACTTCTTCATCCCTTTATGCCGTTTATTACGGAGGAAATCTATCAGGCAATCCCGCACGATACGGATTCTATCATGATCTCAAAGTGGCCTGAATATGAAGAGTCCCTTAATTTCGCTGCTGAAGAGGAACAGATAGAGAAGATCATGGCAGCCGTTCGCGCTATCAGAAACCGCAGGGCGGAAATGAATATTCCTCCAAGCAGAAAAGCAGCCGTATTCGTTGAAACGGAAGATGCGGATACATTTCATTACGGAGCCGAATTTATCAAACGCCTTGCTTATGCGTCTGAAGTAACGGTCGCCGGTTGTTTTGACGACCTCGGCAACGTTGTTACCGTTATTACGGACAGCGCCAAGATCTTTATCCCGATGGGCGAACTTGTTGATTTTGAGGCGGAAAGAAAACGCCTTGAAAAGGAACTTGCGGCAGCGCAGGATAAACTTGATTTTATAAATAAAAAGCTTTCAAATCCGGGATTTGTAAATAAGGCACCGGAAAAAGTTGTAACTCAGAATCGTGAGGACGCCGTCAAACTTCAGGAAAAGATAGCAGGCTTAAAGGATTCCCTCAATTCTATCGGAAAGTGATATAATGAATTACGAAACCGCAATGGAAATCATTCAAAAAAAGCAAAGCCTCGGCATAAAGCCGGGGCTTTCAAACGTACGTTCACTTCTTTCAAAAATGGGCGATCCCCAGGAAAAGCTCAGAGTAATCCATATAGTAGGCACTAACGGCAAAGGCACTGTGGCAAACCTTATAGCAAACGCGCTTGCCGATTGCGGCCTTAAAACAGGGTTATTTACTTCTCCCTGGGTAGTGGATTACAGGGAACAGATCAAAATCAACGGTTCGTTTATTCCTGAAGATCGCTTTACAGAGCATATTGAGCGGTATTGTGATGAGCCTGTTACTGAATTTGAACTTCTCACTGCTGTAATGTATAAATATTTCGCCGATGAAGAAGTTGACTATGCCGTTGTTGAATGCGGAATGGGTGGGGCGCTGGACGCAACAAATGCTTTCAACCACCCGGAACTCGCCGTCATAACATCTGTTTCCATGGATCACACATCTTTCCTCGGAAATACAGTTAAAGAAATAGCAGCGCAAAAGGCGGGAATCATCAAAGACAATTGCGTCTGTGTTCTTTATCCTAATGAGCATTGCGAAGATGTGTTTGAAAAAAGATGTGCTGAAACAGGCAGCCGGCTTATAAAGATACCTCAGCAAAAGGATTTTAAGAAAAATAATCTTGCTGTTGCGAAGAAATGCATCGCTTATCTTCATCAGTGCGCGCATATCGAATATCCTTCGCTGCCCGCAAGGCAGGAAATGTTCGGATGCGTTATGCTGGACGGCGCGCACAACGAAAACGGAGCGCGCGCTTTGCTGGATAATCTTCCGCCGCAGAATATAACCGCGGTTATTTCCATGATGGCAGATAAAGACTGTGATGCGTATCTGAAGATCATAGCGCCGCGCTGCCGCAGGATCATTACTACAGAAACCTCAAATCCAAGAACATTGCCGGCTGAAAATCTTGCTGAGATAGCGGGCAGATACTGCAATTCGGTAACTTACGTAAAAGATCCGCATGAGGCACTTGAGCTTGCAAGAAAAGAAAATATGTTTATTCTTGTCTGCGGCTCTTTCTTCCTGGCCCGTGACATCAGAAAAGATTTGATCTGATTTCATAATTCGATAAATTATTTATATCCGCTTTGGTATATTTACTAAAGCGGATATTTTTTATGGAGTGAAAAATATGAATGTAACAATAGAATCAAGCGGAAATTTAATGATTGCCTATCTTATCGGTGAACTGGATCATCACAGCGCGGGAGAGATAAGAGTGAAGATCGACGCAGCCGTAAGCTGTAAGAAACCTAACCATTTAATACTTGATTTTAAAAATGTTTCTTTTATGGATTCCAGCGGAATAGGCCTGGTTATGGGCAGATATCGCCTTATGCAGAATCATCACGGCAGCGTTGAGATAAGAAACGTGACGCCGCAGACCAAAAAAATAATGGAACTTGCCGGTCTGGGAAGAATTGCAATCATAAACGAAATCAAAGAAAAATAAAGGAGAATGAAAATGCAAAATGAATTCAGGCTCACTGTAAGCAGCAAAAGTGTAAACGAGGGTTTTGCCCGCGTGGTCGTTTCGGCGTTTGCAGCGCCTTTGGACCCCACCCTTGAAGAACTGGCCGATTTGAAAACAGCTGTTTCAGAGGCGGTCACAAACTGTATCGTTCACGGATATAAAGATAAATACGGCAAAATTTACATAACCGGCAGAATAGAAGATTCAACCGTAAAGATCATAATCAGGGACAAGGGTTGCGGTATAGATAACATAGAGCAGGCGATGACGCCTTTGTTTACAACAGGCGAAGGGGAGCGCGCCGGTCTGGGATTTACAGTCATGGAAAGCTTTTGTGATAAAGTTACAGTCCGCTCAAAACTCGGCGGCGGTACAAGCGTTACCCTTGTTAAAAAAATTGAGGGAAAGAGTAAATGGTAAAAGATCTCCGCAATAAGATGATTGAGGAGAATATAGGACTTGTACATTCCATTGCCAAGCGTTTTACCGGCAGGGGAGTCGATTATGAAGATCTGTTCCAGACAGGTTGTATCGGGCTTATCAAAGCTGTGGACAATTTTGACGAAAGCAAAGGATTCAGATTCTCAACTTATGCCGTTCCTGTCATCATGGGCGAGATAAGGCGCATTTTTCGCGACGGCGGCGCAATTAAAGTAAGCCGGGCACTCAAAGAAAAATCTGTAAAGGCTCAGCTGCTGCGCGAACGATTCGCGAAAAAGGAACTTCGTGAACCTACTGTTGGCGAACTTTCCGAGATGCTCGGCTGTGATACGGATGAAACAGCTGAAATATTAAACGTAATAAATCCAATGCTTTCGCTTGATTCTTTCGGTGACGGTTCGGACGAAACGCTTGATGTGCCGTTTGACGACAGGGAAGAGATATTTGATAAGATATCTCTTTCCCAGGTGATGGATAAATTATCGGATGAAGAACGCTTTATAATAGATTCACGCTATTTCAAAGGCAGGACCCAAAGCGAAACTGCTGAAAAACTCGGTGTTTCACAAGTCCAGATATCAAGGAAAGAAAAGGAAATATTAAAAAAACTCAGAATTATGCTGAATTAAACCCGGTACGCCTTGTTAGGCATACCGGGCTGTTGTTTGTTACAGATTGTTAAGGTCATACGGCGTTTTTTGGTAAACGAAGTAATTGAGCCAGTTGGAGAATATCAGATTTCCCGCGCTCTTCCAGTTCATTTTAGGAACAAGATTAATGTCATCATTCGGAAAATAATTGACCGGTTTTTTTATCGGAAGACCCTTTTCCAGATCCCTAAAATATTCCTTGGCAAGCGTATCACGGTCATATTCACTGTGGCCGGTTATAAAAAAGTTGCGGCAGTCCATGTCGGAGATTATATGCACACCCGCCTCTTCGCTGTATGAAATGATCTGAAGATCTTTGACTTTTGCAATGTCAGAGGTGCTCAGTTCCCATTCCCGTGAATGAGGCACATAGAATACATCATCCATTCCTCTCATTAAAGGGTGCGTAACGTCAAGGCTTATGTGCGGATAGACTCCGAATCTTTTTTCAGGCAGCGTTTTCGGCGATATACCATATTTGTAATAAAGCGCTGCGAAAGCGCCCCAGCAAAGATACATTGTTGAATAAACGTTCGTTTTCGTCCACTCAAAGATTTCGCAAAGTTCATCCCAAAAATCAACGTCTTCAAATTTCAGATCCGCAAGCGGCGCGCCGGTGATGATCATTCCGTCATATCTGTTATGCTTAATCACATCAAATGTTTTATAAAACTTAAGCATATGTTCCATGGGTGTGTTTTTAGATACATGTGTGGAAGCCTGCAGCAGTTCAACATTGATCTGCAGCGGGGAGTTGGATAAAAGCCTCAGAAGCTGCGTCTCGGTAACGATCTTGGTAGGCATCAGATTAAGGATGATAATATCAAGAGGTCGTATGTCCTGCGTATCTGCTCGCCTGTTGCTCATAACGAATACGTTTTCAAGCTCAAGGCTCTGCTTTGCGGGAAGTTCCTCATCAATTCTGATAGGCATTTTATCACTCCTTTTTAATATAATGTAATAAAATAATATATAAATACTATACCTGTTAATAGGTAAAAACAATTATAGCAAATAAAAAATACAAATGCAACCGCAAATTTTTGTGTAAAAAGACGAAACCGAAAAAAATCTGAATTTTCGTAAAAAAAGTTGTTGACTTTCGCATTTGGGTGTGGTATTATTATCAAGCGCTCGGGAAACGGGAGCGAAAAAGGACCTTGAAAATTGAACAACGACGAAAGAAAAGGAACCCGAGATTCGAG
>CATZNW010000032.1 GCA_958422185.1 uncultured Clostridium sp. | reverse complement strand
TCAGTCCCGCAAAGATCACTGCTACGTCCGCTGCCTTTGCCGCTGTTACGGCTTCAGACACAAGCTGGGAATTAATAACATCTTTGCCCTTTTCATAGCCCTGGGCATATGTAACATCAGCGCCGAGAGACACAAGACAGTCATAAGCGTTATCCAGTTTCGTTGCGTTGATAACGGATGAACCGGCGCCCTGGAACCGCGGCGATTTTGCAAGCTCGCCAATGACTGCTACTTTCTGACCCGGCTTGAGCGGCAGAATATTCTCTTCGTTCTTAAGAAGAGTCATTGAGCCTTCCGCAACTTTCTGAGCAAGCTTATGGTGAGCATCAACATCATATTTATAATTCTTTTCAAGATTCGGCTTTGACTTGATAATCAGATCCACAACGTTATCCACTCTTTCGTCAAGGACCTTAATATCCAGTTCACCGTTTTTAACCGCATCAATTATTTTCTGCGTATTCAGTGTGCCTGACGACGGCATTTCAAGATCCGTGCCGTTTTCAAGGCCGGGGATCCTGTCTACCGAAGCGCCCCAGTCCGTAACAACAAGGCCTTTAAAGCCCCATTCATCGCGCAGTACATCCTGCTGAAGCCATTTGTTCTGAGAAGCATACACGCCGTTGATCCTGTTATAGGAATTCATAACGGTCCAGGGCTGCGACTCCTTGACCGCAATCTCAAATGCCGGGAAATAGATTTCCCTTATAGTACGTTCGTCAATAACTTCATTAACGACCATTCTGAACGCTTCCTGCGAGTTGCAGGCAAAATGTTTCAGCGACGCTCCTATGCCAAGGCTTTGTATGCCTTTTATTATTCCTGCGGCGCTTTTTCCCGCAAGCAGCGGGTCCTCTGAAAAATACTCAAAGTTTCTGCCGCATACCGGCGAACGTTTTATATTTGTTCCAGGACCTAAAATGACGGATACTTTTTCCTGAATACATTCTTCGGCCAAGGCCTCGCCCTCCTGCCTGAGAAGATCTTCATCCCATGAGCAGGCGCTTGTTGCCGCAGGCGGAAAACAAGTTGTAGGCACGGAATTTCCGAGTCCTATTCCGCTGGAACTTTTTTTATCCGGATTCTGTTTACGAAGTCCGTGAGGTCCGTCCGTGATCATCAGCTTCGGCAACCCGAGTTCCTTTGCCTCCTCAAGATGCCAGTAGTCAAAACCGGAAACAAACTTTGCCTTTTGCTCAAGGCTCATTTTGCTTACGATATCTGCATGCTTCATAAATTTTACCCTCCAAAAAAATCAAGAGACGACGCCGGGCATAATCTCTCAGTTTATTGTTTGTTTATATTATATATTAAATCAATTATTAAAACAAGTACAAATTGACTTTTACGAAAAAAAATAGACCGCCTTTTTCCAAAGGCGGTTCTCGTCTGCTGATCATATGTTTTTTCTTTTAAAAAATTATGATTTGATCATTTAAGGAATTTTATGAGTTCAAGCGCAGCGCCGATATCGCCCTCAACCTTAAGCTTACCGAGGGTGAATGCCATAACGGGATCAAGCTTGCCATTTATGAGTTTAATAAGGTTATCCGCGCTCGCAATTAAAATCGCGTTGCGGTCATAATACTCATAAGGCTCTATATGGATTTCTCCGTTTTTGATCTCAACATAAAAAATACCCTCAGGTTTGCCGACGATGTTGATCTGAAATGCAAGAGTGCCGTCAACTGAGCTGACATCCGTATCTTTAAATCTTTCTCTGAACGCCTCTACAACCTGTTCATAAGTTAAAGCTGCCATAGTATTCCTCCGTAAATATAATATAACTTATTTTAACACACACGGCGGCTTAATTCAACAGAATAAGGGAATTTAACTTTTATCCTTGCTTCTTGCAATGAGCGCCACTACCAGACCGGAGAGCATAGCAACGGATACGCCTCCCGCCATGGCGCTGAGGCCGCCGGTAATAACACCGATAAAGCCTTTTTCGCGTACGGCTTCCCTGACTCCGTTTGCAAGTGTATTGCCAAATCCGGTAAGTGGGATAGTTGCGCCGGCGCCCGCAAAATCAACAAGTTTATCGTATACTCCGAACGCGCCGAGCAAAACACCAAGACACACAAAAAGAACAAGTATCCTTGCCGGAGTAAGCTTTGTGTTATCTATTAATATCTGACCTATCACACAGATAAGCCCGCCGACTATAAAAGCTTTTAAAAAGATCATAAAAAATCACCTGCTGATAGTTTTTACCGCAGCAGGTGTAATATACTGTAAAAAAACAGATTTATCCTAAATCGATCGGATTTTTATTGTCCATTTTTGCTTTTCTGCCGTATTTTTCCTCAAAGCCGGGATTTATGTAATCCTCAACGACTTTGCCGTCCCTGATCCTGATAACGCGTTCCGCCTGCTCAGCGATCTCATTATCGTGTGTGATAACGATGACTGTTCTGCCGTCATCCTTCAGATTATGCAAAATCTGCATAACATCTTTTGTGGAACGGGTATCCAGATTACCGGTGGGTTCGTCGGCAAGAATAACCGGAGGCGCCGCGGCGATAGCCCTTGCTACCGCAACCCTTTGCTGCTGTCCGCCAGAAAGCGCCGCGGGAAGATGGTGCATTCGTTCCTTAAGGCCAACCTTTTGCAGCGCGGCTATAGAGAGCTCGCGTCTTTCCGCTTTCGGCACACCGCGGTAAACAAGGGGAAGTTCCACATTCTCAAGCGCATTAAGCGAAGCAATGAGATTAAAGCCCTGAAAAATAAAGCCTATCTGCTTATTCCTTATCTCGCTCATTTCATCATCTGTCAGATCCTCAACAAGCCTGCCGTTGATATAGTACTCTCCGGAGGTTGGAACATCAAGCAGACCCAACATGTTCATCAGCGTTGACTTTCCCGAGCCGGACTGGCCTATGATGGCAACGAATTCACCTTCGTCGATCGTGAGCGAAACGCCGTCCAGCGCATTCACCTGGTTTTCGCCCGGATTATATATTTTATATACATTTCTGACGTCAATAAGGTGCATAGATATCTCCCTTTACAAATAGTATATTTAAATATTACAGATAATTATATAATTTGTCAAGCGATTTGAATAATAAAATAAAATTGTTTAATAATATTTAATAGTAATTTAAAAAAGGTGACGAATATGAGCATAAGCAAAAACGAATACGGTAAAATGGCGGACAAAGCCAGCGGCGATTCACCGAAAATATTAAACAGTATAAAGGCGTTTCTTTTCGGCGGTATCATATGCTGCTTCGGTCAGGCACTGAACGAGCTTTTCAGAATTGCGGGGCTCAGTGATGACGATATAAAGATCGCCACACCAAGTATCATTATAATCCTTACTGCCATTCTGACCGGCCTTGGCGTATTTGATAAGATAGCGCGCCATGCGGGCGCAGGCACAATAGTGCCGATTACGGGATTTGCCAATTCCGTTGTGTCTCCCGCGCTTGAGTTCAAACAGGAAGGGCTGATCCTTGGCACAGCGGCGCAGATGTTTACGATCGCAGGCCCGGTCATAGTGTACGGAACAGCGGCATCTTTTATTTACGGCCTGATCATTTATATCTTTAAGCTGTACTGAAAACAAATCAGATCGCAATCAAAGCAGCGCTCCGCTTATACATTTTAAGCGGAGCGTTCAAATATATTCAACAGCCTATCCCTCAAGACCGATGGCATCGTCAACAGGCATGGATATAACGGTTCCGTGCGCAGGCGTATTCAGTCCGCAGGCATTACATATTGCCGTCATAATTCCGCTCTTTTTTTCCTTCGGAACAACGATCATAACAAAATCCTGTTCATCCTGAACGGAAACTCCGAAATGCCGGCTGACCTGTTCTGAATTCCGGCGCCTGCCGTGCAGGACCGTTCCGCCTTTGGCTCCGGCTGACCTGTTCTGAATTCCGGCGCCTGCCGTGCAGGACCGTTCCGCCTTTGGCTCCGGCCGCCCTGGCGGTATCAATCACCTCATCACTGTATCCTGCCTCTACGGATACCCAAATAACATTGTAAGATGATTTTTCCTTTACTTCTGCCATATCTCCTTCAATCCTTTCTCTTACTGCCTTTTCTATTGTTTCCTTTGATTCGTCATTGAGCATATGAAACAGCGGACTTTGGAGCCCGGTTACGGGGATCGTAATAATGATCCCGCCTCCCCTCTGATGAAAGGACATGTGCTTTTCCATCTGCACAAACAGCTCTTTCACAGCAAACTTTGGCAACAGGCCGATAGTGATAAGCCTTGTGGTTCCGCCGAAGCCGAGAATATCCATGATCTCGGACTTTGCTGTTCCCTCGCCGCGGCACTGATAATATATCGGTATTTGCATTAAATCCAGAATTTCCTGAAGTCTTTTTTCATCTTCGATTCTTGTAACAAATATAAATATACGCGGAGAAGAAAGTTTTTCACTTAAGGTCATGCTCATTAAAAATCCTCCTCTATCTCAACAACCGTATCCGCCGGCAGCGGTTTCTCTGATTTAGCCGCCTTTGTTTTATGCTTATAGATAAGGCCCATTATTTGGATCGCTATGAGCGGAGCAAGGGCAACGAACGCAACTATGCCGAAAGCATCCTCCACCACATTTCCGCCTACTGCAAGACATACACCCATGGAGAGCGGAAGCAAAAACGTTGAGGTCATAGGTCCGCTTGCAACGCCGCCCGAGTCAAACGCGATTCCCACAAAAACGGACGGTACAAGGCGGCTCAGAATCAACGCAGCCGCATAGCCCGGTATCAGAAACCAATAAATATTCACGCCGGTCAGCGCCCTTACCATGGCAAGCGCAACGGCAATGGCAACCCGGCAGAGAGCGCCGAATTCATCATTTTACCGGAAATGGTACCGCCCGTGAGATCCTCTACCTGTTTGTTCAGGACCTGAACCGCCGGCTCGGCTTTAACGATAAAATAGCCTATTACGATACCGATAGGAACAAGCAGCCATTTGAAACTGCTTTCAGCAATACCGCTTCCAAGCAGACTGCCTACCGGCGCAAAGCCCACGTTCACACCCGTAAGGAAAAGTATTAGTCCTATTATAGTATATACAAAACCGATCACCATTCGCAGTACCTGGCGTTTATGATAATAGCGTGAAAAAAGCTGAAACACCACAAACACCCCAGCAACCGGCAGAATACTTGTTAAGACCTCTTTTATATAATGCGGAAACGCAGTAACAAACTGTGCCGCAACATCGCGGGAGGTTGTAACATCCGTTATCTGAATCGCAGTATATGCCGCGTCAGTGGGATGATAAAAGATTCCGAGCAAAAGGACCATCATGATCGGCCCCACACTGCACAGCGCAACAAGACCGAAACTGTCTCCCGCACTGTTTTTATCACTTCGTGCGGCAGACAGTCCGACGCCGAGCGCCATGATAAACGGGACAGTCATAGGTCCTGTGGTAACGCCGCCTGAATCAAACGCGACCGCAGTAAACGAATCCGGCGAAAAGAAGGACAGTATAAAAAGCAGAATATACAAAACAAACAGCATTTTCGAAAGACTGATGTGAAACAGAACGCGAAGAACTGCCACAGCAAGGAAAATTCCTACCCCCGCGGCAACTGTCCATATAAGCACCTGATTTGGAATAGACGCCACCTGATTTGCCAGCACCTGAAGATCGGGTTCGGCAATCGTGATGATAGCGCCCATAATAAAACTGACCACAGCTATAAGCGCGATACGGTTATCCTTGATAAGCTGCCTGCCACACCTTTTCCGAGCGGCGTCATAGACATTTCCGCTCCCAGCTGGAAAAATCCCATACCCACTATGAGCAAAACTGCTCCCACAAGAAAAAGCGCCAACGTGCCTATTTCCATAGGTACGATAGTTATGCTGAGCAGCAGCACGATCACAGTTATAGGCAGAACGCTCGAAAGCGACTCTCTGATCTTTTCTTTTAATTTTTCATTCACAGCATCGTTTTCCCCTTTGCGTCCGGCAGAATATCGGCGCAATGCGCATCTTCCGGCGCCTTTTTGTTCAACGCTCTCTCTTTGGTTATATGTGAAACGCTTTGAAAAAGCTTTTGCCGGATCCTGAGGTACGTTTCCGCATCCTCCTGCCCGAGCTCTTTTAAAGCCTCTGCTAGAATACCTGTCATTTCAGCCTTTTTTTCCATAACAAGCTGCTCTCCGTGCGCAGTAAGAGAAATTATGATCTGGCGGTTGTCTTTCAGATCGGGTGTACGCACAATCAGGCCGTCCCTTTCCATGTGATTTAAAAGCGCGGCGATTCGTGCTGAACTGACGGCCATTTTTACGCTCAGCTCCTTTGGATGAACGCCGCTTTTTTTCTGCGCAAGATACTGAAGGGCCAGAAAAGTACCGTTTTCAAAAGCATACAGCAGCCTGCTTACAGGCTCGGGGCTCATTAAGAACTGAATATCAAGAAGCTGCCCGGCTATCATATAAAAGTCCATGATCAGGCTTTCCTCCAAATTAACTAACACTATTAGTTAGTATACTATAATTATACGCTCTTTTGGTGAACGAAATGTAACTATTATGTAAATCAAAACGATTTATTGTGTTTTGACAAAAGCCGGATCTTTTTCAGAAGATTCAAGTATGCGGATATGCCTGAGCCTTGAGATGTCCCGGCCTGCCCAGACCGCCGCGCCGCAGATCAGAGATACGCCGGCGGCTATACAGACCTTTGCGTCACCGCCGGAAACATCATTCACATAACCCATTCCTATAATCGGAATGAGGCAGAGGAAAATCCCCGTCATGCTCATAACGAGTTGCCCCGCTCCTTTATAAATTCTGTTCATATAAAGATTATGCGCCCCGAAAATACCAAGCGTGCAGGCAAGTAAAAGAGCCGTTTTTTTGCTTTTGGGCTTTTCAGTAAGTACTCTTTTCTCAGGATAAACGGGATAAAAAGAAGTAAAATTTGATATAAGCAACAGCAGCATCGCAAGCCAAAGCGGCACAAGTTCCAAAAGTCCGCTTTTACCAAGCGTAAACTGAACAGCCACCATTCCGGCAAGTATCAAAATGACCGCGTATGTTGTAATTTTATATTTTATATGCTTTTTATAATTATGTATAAAGAACATTAAAATGGCTATCGAATTCAATGCAATAAATATCAGAGTGGCAATAAGATGAGCGGTCTGTTCCCAGCCCCAGTCATTTATAAAGACCACACCCGGCATGAAGAAGATCGCGGCGATAGCGAACGCCGTTCCCACCTTTCCCCGGAATGCGAATTTTTTATAAAGATATATGATATTCAGAAAAAACGCCGCCGCAGTAAGCACGCCCCACATCAAAAAGCCGTGCGGATAGTCATAGCCGAGCCACGACAGAGTATTATCCGTTTCTGCCGGATTTCTGATAAAGCCGAATATTATATTATATACAAGCGCCATTGTAAGCACTATCATTGAAAGCGTTTTATTGGGCGCTTTCCAATCTTTTATTTTTCCGTAATCACTCATTAAACTACCTCCGGCAATGGTTATCCACAGTTTCATAATAACAGATCAAGTATTAAAACGGAAGTTCATATTGATAAAGCATGAGATTTTATAATAAGTGCCGAGAATTAGTATTTACTTTTGCTGAGAAGCCAGTCCAGCCATTTTTCTTTTCTGTAAAATTTTGTACACATACCGTGCCCGTATTTATTCCAGCGCGTATATCTTACATCCGCCCCGGCTTTTTTCAGGGCGTTATAAAATGTATCATCGCTTTTGATTGGCACCACCTTATCATCACTTGAATGTGCCATCCAGACCGGGATAGATAATATCGAATCAAACGCTTTTTCATCCGCTTTGATTTTGCCGTGGTATTCGCCCATCGTTTCCACAGCCGCCGCAACAAACTGCGGGTGGCGGAACAGGAAGTTCCAAACAAGCCCGCCGCCGAACGAAGAGCCGTAAATATATATCCTTTTGCTGTCAACTCCGTAGTATTCAATGAGATATTTAATTATATCGGCACAGTTATCCGCATAAGCGTCCCTCAGCTCAGACTCAGTATTATAATTGCAAAGGCGCATATACTGCGGAACAAGGATATTGCATTTTTTCGTCAGGAAGCGATAGCCGTAGGCAGTGAAGAAAAATTCAAACAGGGGTTTAAAATTATCGCGCCCGGTCGTTCCCGCGCCGCCGAAATAGATAACGAGCGGACGATTTTTTTCACCGGCCTTTTTAAATCTGAACGGTACGGCGTCTGCTCCGTTTAAATAAATATATCTTCTGAAACCCGCTGCACCGCCAAGCTTAGCGACTGTTTCGCTTTTGAACCGGCGCACCAGATTTTTCTGATACTTTTTATTGGCTCTGACCTGCTTTACAAGGCGCAGGGTTTGATTGATTACCCTTTTCGGCATTCCGGGCGGGTATTTTTCGCCCTTTTCCGTGCGGTCATGATAAAGCCTGTAATAGTAACCATCCTCACCCAAAGCAAAAACGATGGTATCTTTAAGAATTTCCAATCCGCCGGAATCACGCATATAATCAGCATAATTTTCGTCATTGAAACTGATCTTTACCAAATCACCGTTTTTATACTGCTGTGTTATGTATTTTTTTGTTTTTTCATAATACGGATCAGTATATTTTGAAGTGTAAAGAAAATAATTCATAAAAGCTCCTTTTGATTCTGCATCAATTTATCAAGCTGTGCCAAAAGCTTTTGTTTCATATCCTCAAGCTGCCGGGGTGAGGGCTTATTATCATCATTCCACATGATCTCCTGCGGCAGCCACCACACAGGACCTTTGCCGTTATTTCCGTAATCGCCAAGGTCGCCTTTCACCCTTGGAAACAGATGCCAATGCAGATGCGTATCGCCGTTGCCCAGGCATTCATAATTCATCTT
Source organism: uncultured Clostridium sp. (assembly GCA_958422185.1). Lineage (GTDB taxonomy): Bacteria > Bacillota > Clostridia > Oscillospirales > Acutalibacteraceae > Eubacterium_R. The sequence goes on along the minus strand of CATZNW010000032.1, from coordinate 5,974 downwards.
GTCACATTCAAAGGCGGAGGAAACGGCTTTTGAAACAAGCACCATTTCTTCCATAAACTTGGCACAAAATTCTTTATCGAGCTGATATAGTTCGGTGGCGTGCTTTTTGCTCATAAAAATCGTATAGCCGTAAAAATGCTGGTTCCAACCGAGCACTACAATGCCCGTTTCAAGTTCCTTTACGAAAAAAGGATTTTCACCTTTCAACGATTTTCGAATTATATTGCAGATATCACACATATTTGCCGTCTCTTTCTTTCGTTCGTTATATAGACTTCATCAGCTTATTATGATCTCATCATAGCACACACAGGCAGAAATGTCCATAAAAGAAAGCCGCTTAAAGTTTCCTCTAAACGGCGATCAAAAATCATTTTTTTATAGATGCTTCATTTGAGCATTTTGAAACCGGACTTATCCGGCGCGGCAATCAGGAGCACTGCCTGGAGCACCAAAAACGCCACGGCAAACACTCTTATGACGGTTATGACGGCATAGAGCGCGTTAACGGTCTTTTGAAAGCTTCCCATTATCTTAATATTATTTCTCAGATCCATATTCACACCTCCAAAAGCACTGCGTGAGCGATGCCGGGAATCGGCTGACCCTGCTTGCTGGATGTGGGCGACATAAGCGCGCCGGTAGCAACGAAAAGGACTTTTTTCAGCATTCCGCTGCGCATTTGTTTCAATATATGGGAACAAAGCACAGACGCACTGCATCCGCAGCCGGAGCCTCCGCTGTTTACGTCCTGCTCCTCCAGATTAAATATCATAAGACCGCAGTCATGGTGAACTTCCCTTATATCCAGCTCGTGTTCCTTTTCAAGCAGTTCATAAAGCAGTTTTGAGCCGGTAAGCCCCAGATCGCCGGTTAAAATCATATCATAATCCTGCGGCGCACTGTTTGTATCACACAGAAAATCATATATGGTCTTTTCCGCAGCCGGTGCCATGGCGGCGCCCATATTATTTGCATCCGTTATGCCCATATCACAGATCGTGCCGATAGACACGGCAGGTATCTTTACGCCTTCACCTTCATTTTTCACCACGGCGCAGCCTGCTCCCGTAACGGTCCACTGGGCAGTAGGCGGCCGCTGACCGCCGTATTCAAGCGGAAAACGAAACTGCCTTTCACTTGAACAGAAATGACTGGAAGTTCCCGCCGCTACGCACTGCGCGCCGCCGTCAACAAGCATTGCGCCGAGGCTGAGCGAAAGCGCCATTGTTGAGCACGCTCCGAACAGCCCGACCGACGGAATGGTTAGATCCTTTAACGCAAAAGCGCTGCCCATACACTGATCAAGCAGATCTCCGCTTAAAATAAAATTTATGTCTGACGACGCAACACCGGCATTATTAAGAGCGCGTATAATAGCATCGTGCAGCATTGCTGATTCAGCAAGCTCATAAGATTCCTGACCCATGGTTGTATCTTCAAAAATGGCGTCAAAATCAGCAGCAAGCGGCCCTTCTCCCTCTTTTTTGCCGCAAACTCCTGCCGAGCCGACTATTACCGGCGGATCGCTAAAAAACGCCGTTTTTCCTTTTATTTTCATAAAAAAACACCTCAGACTTATTTTGCCCGAGATGTTTTAATTTATAGTAATTATATTTCAGAACAAAAATCAAATTCTGATTAAATCATTCAAAATAATAAACCCGCGTTTCATAGGGGCGTGTTTTGAAACCGTTGCCCTGAACCGTAGGATTCTTATAGTTGCAAAGGATAGGATTGCCTTTTTCAAGGTCAAAACCTGCCGGTGCCTCAAACGCAACATTCTCCTCCGTAAAGGAATTGATAACAAGCAGACGTTTGCCCCGATAATTGCGTTCGTAAACATAAAGTTTATCGGAATCTTTATAATGTTCTTTATAATCACCCCAGACTGCAACATCGTTTTCTTTTTTAAATTTGATGAGCGCCCTGTAGTGATTTAATATAGAATCGGGGTCATTCTCCTGCGCTTCAACATTGATTTCCCTGTAATTAGGATTCACATAAAACCACGGAGTACCCGTTGTAAACCCTGCGTTTTCCCCGGCGCTCCACTGAACGGGCGTTCGGGAATTGTCACGGGTGGATTTAAACGCAAGCTCTGCGCAGAGCTTTTCCGGAAGGCGCATCTTCTCCCTTGCAGTCCTGTAGTTATTTTGAACGAAACAGTCAACATAATCAGAAACACGGTTCAGGCGGATATTCGTCATACCTATCTCCTGCCCCTGATAAATAAACGGCGTACCCTGCTGAAGCATATACATATTGGCAAGCATTTTGCCTGACTCCACACGGTATTTTTCGCTTCCGTAGCGGGAAATAATGCGCGGATGATCATGGTTTTCAATATAAAGCGTATTCCATGCCTTGCCGTTGATCTTATCCTGCCATCTTGAAAAGGCGCGTTTCATTTTTTTCAGGTTAAATTTTGTTTGCAGGTAATCCATCAGGATACAATCCGCATCCATATGCTGGAAATGGAACATAAGATCCAGTTCCCGGTTTTCACCGCCTATGTATTTAAGAGCGTTGCCCGGAGTCATCATAGGCGCCTCACCCACGGTAAAGCAATCATAGTTATCCGTTACCTCACGATATTCGCGCAGGTATTCGTGAATATGAGGTCCGTCCATATAATTTTCTATGCCACAGGCAGTCGGAATCGGAAATCCGTTTGGTAGTCCCTCTTTTTTGGAAATAAATGTAATCACGTCTTCCCTGAATCCGTCCACGCCCAAATCGAGCCAGAAACGCAGAATGTCCTTTACCTCTTCCCGCACCTTGGGATTATCATGATTAAGATCCGGCTGTTTCTTTGCAAAAACATGGAGATAATATTCATCTATCTTTTCTTCATATTCCCATGCACCGCCCTCAAAGCAGGAAAGCCAGTTGTTGGGAGGGCGTTTTCCCCTGCCCTTTCGCCAGAAATAATAATCATGGTAGGGTGAATCGGGATCTTTGGACTTTTTAAACCATTCATGTTCATCAGATGTGTGGTTTACGACGAGATCCATAATAACTTTCATTCCGCGCGAATGCGCATCGTCAAGAACCTTCTTAAAAAGTTCCAGATCGCCGTACTCCGGATTGATACTGCGGTAATCCGCTATATCATAACCGAAATCGGCATTCGGAGAGGGATAAAGAGGTGAAAACCAAATACAGTTGATCCCCAGGCTTTCAAGATAATCCATTTTGCTGAGAACTCCCCGAAGATCGCCTATGCCGTCTCCGTTGCCGTCACAAAACGAACGCGGCCATATCTGATAAACAACAAGATTTTTAAACCAGTCTTTCATAATTTAACACCGACAAACCTTTCCGGCTGCAAAAAGCATAAACTGACTGCCTCCCGCTGCAGCCCTGCAGGAAATGCATCTGCAAATAAACAATAGCTGAAATGATCATTTATCTTTTTTTGAATTCTTTTTTTCTGTTTTTTTCTGCGCCTTTTCAGCTTTAAGCTTTTCCTTCATTGCCTTTTGCTGTTCTCTTAACGCTTTTTCCTTTTCCGCTTCCATTTGGGCCTCTTCTTCAGCCCTTACCTTAGCCTCGTCATACAGGCTTTTGATATCTTCATAATGGCGGTAATTCTCCGCCTGCTTAACAAGCTTCACGGCATCTATATAAGGCTTTGCGAGCTTATTGTAATATGAATTCTCATCCGTTGCCTTTTTGATCTGGGCGTCTATTTTTTTCTTTTCTGATTTCAGCGTATCGCGGCATGATCTCAGCTGCGCAACTTTTGAAGAATCTTTGGCCTTTTTTGCCTTTCTGATCTCCTCATTCAACTTTGTGCGGGCCTCAAGATTAGCGTCTTCCCTTTCAAAGAGGGAATCAAAGACAGACGTATCAAAAGCCTCTATATGCCCGCCGTGCTTTTTCTCAATTATCTTTTTGCTGTAGAGCCTGTTTTTGGCGGATTCGATCGCAGATGAGCGCTCCTCTTTCTGAAGTTTTGTTTCTTTTGGCATAGCTTTTGCTTTTTTAAGAATGCCCTGAAGTTTCTCATAGGAATCCGCGGTCAGTCCGTCCAGTCCGGCGTCGGCAAGCGTCTGCGCCTCTTTCAGTTTAAACTGCCATTCTTCCTTGCCGAACTTTCGCATTTCTTCCATAACGATCTTTGCTATCTCAATATTATCATTATGCTCCGCCGCATCCCTATACGCTTTTCTGGCAGTCCTTTTAGCTTCTTTGGTAGGGGCAGCCTTGATTGCCGCTTTGAATGATTTCAGATCGCCAGGCTCATCATTTTCTATCTTGGACGAATCCTCTATCATGTCTATGGTTTCAACTATATCCCTGTCCCTGAGAACATGATTGCCGTAATCTTCAAACAATGCGCGCACTTTAAGAACGTTTATTATACCGCGCTGGCGAATCTCCGTCATATCATAAAAGAAATAAGGGATAACGTTCATCACTGCGCCCACAACGGAAAGAATGACGATGACAGTAAATACTTCTTTAAATATATCCGGCAGATACAGCACATTGTATGGGGACTGACTCATATCAGCGGCTGTTTTACCCGTGATCTCAACAATCTCGCTCATACGCTCGCTGAGCACAGCATCGTTTATTCCCAGGCTTTGATATACAGACGGTACAACACTGCTTGTAGCAAGAGTCACAACCGTGCCGATAAGGCCCACTGTTGAGAACATGCCGTCGATTCTTTCACCGGTTATGTATTGCTGATAATCGCGCATATCCGCGTTCATGGCAGGTCCCAGAATAACACCGAAGGAAGTCATAAGGTAATTCATAAACAGCACGACCGCGATCACCCAGATCATATTATCCGGTTCCGATCTTACAACGGGATAGAGAAACGCGAGAAAGACCGCGTTTAATATATTTGTAACGATAACGACCTTTTTCTTGCCCCATTTTCTGATTGCAAACGGAGCGGCAAGCATGCCCCAAAGGCTTGCATTGCCAATAAAAAGACCGAGAAAACTGAACGCGCCGGGTGATATATCGCCCTTACTGTGATACTCATAGCACCAGTTTATCATCTGGCTGTAAGTGGTTTCAAGAAATCCTACCCAGCCCGCAAGTGATATTACCCAGAAAAGCTTATTTTTGGCAACCGCCTTAAGCGCGTCCCAGAATTTGATACGGATAACGTGCGTTTTTGCCTGAACGATCTTTTCCTGCGTATTGGCATAAATATAGACCGAGCAGATAATACCAATGATTGCGAACGGCGGAAACATTACCCTGTAAACATTCATGTCCGTAATAGATCCGTCCTCCGTTACCAAAGAGGCAATAAAAGGCAGAACGGCGGTAGCTATGGACGGCGCAAGCGAATAAACGACTGATTTTATTGTTAAAACATCCGCTCTTTCCTGCGTATCCGGTGACAGAACCATAATAAGATTTTCATACGCTTCATAAAAGAACATATAAAAGAACTGGATGCCTACATTAAAAAGCAAAACGATAATGCCCTTTATGATCTGACTTTCGATTTTTTCATAGGGCACCATTACCATTCCTATGGCGATAGCGGCAGTCGGAAATGCCATAGAAAGCATATATGGTCTGTATTTTCCCTGCTTGCTTCTGGCGTTATCAATAATACTGGCCCTGATTGCCGTTGCCGGAAAGGATATGATTATAGAAACGGCATATAGCAGATACATAAAATTGGGCTCTATGCCGATTGCGTTTCCGATAATAAGGTTTGTTGTGCTGAGCGTTAACTGCTGAATACAGTAAATAAGGAAATACATGCCGATTCCGCCTACGGAATACGCGGTTATCTCTTTAAACGGCATATATCTGCCGGGCATAGGATGATTCCAGTAAACCGTAGCGTCTGAAATAAATTTTTGAATTTTGTTTAAATTCAAAGCTCCCCCTCCTCCTATACTAACATAGTTTATATTATAACACTCTTAAGATACGCAAACTATTATCTAAATGCCCAAAAAAGAGTTCCGTTTTTTAATCAATATGC
>CATZNW010000031.1 GCA_958422185.1 uncultured Clostridium sp. | reverse complement strand
TGGTGATCACCGATAAGGGCGGCGAAAGCGAAATCTCAGCCTCTCTTGAAAAACACGGGTTTACGCCTGATATTAAATCTGAAAAATGTGGCAGAGGTATTCGCGCATCACTTTATTATCCTGAGGAAGACCGGACATATTATATACTTACCAACAGCGAGAAAACAAGGGAAAGAACTCTTGATTCAGGATGCCTTGAAGATGCCCTGCCAAACAGGTTATCTAACGGCGACCATACTTATGATGAGCTCAGACGCACTTTTTCCGAGAGCTTTTCTGAAAAGAAGAGCGATGAGGGATTTTTTCACAATGTGCTTGTAAAATCAATATTTATAGATCCTGATTCCACACATGTTGAATATATGGTCATATCGGAAAAACCGTTTGAGCCTCTTTCGGACAGTGAATATGAGGCGATCTACAGGGCGGCAAGCGCGCCGGAGGATAACGGCCTTAACAAAGAAGGCAGAAAGTATACTCTTTCCACCGACATTCTGAGATCAACTCTTTTGACAAATGTAGTTTACCCCGTATATAAGCACGGTCAGAATGTTATCCACTTCACCCCGGGCAAAAGGTGGGACAGCTTCTATACATGGGACAGCGGTATCATAGGCATAGGTGTTCTTGAATTCAGCCCTGAAAAGGCAAAATATATACTGGAAACGTATCTTTCCGATGATGACAACAAGGATTTTGCGTTTCTTCTGCACGGCAGTCTTGTTCCTACGCAGTTTGCGCAGTATCTTGAAATGCTAAAACGCGCTGAGGATAAAAAACCGCTTCTTGCGCTTTATGATAAAATGATGCGCTATTACCGCTTTCTTGCGGGAGAGGACGGTTCTACCACCGCAAAATTCAAAAACGGTCTGCTGACAACGTATGATTACTGGTATTCCTGCTCGGGCATGGATGATTACCCGGCACAGGTCTATATGATTGACAGGCAGATGATGGATAAGATCTGCCCCTGCATCTCCACCTCGCAGATCATCCGTGCGGCAAAGATCATGAAGATGGCCGCGCTCGCTCTCGGAAAGGAGGAAGACGCGGAAAGACTTCAGCAGGATATTGATCATTCCGCCGCTGCTTTAAATGCTCTGGCGTGGGATGAAGCGTGCGGCTATTATTCCTATACCGTTTATGATGAGGATAATAAACTCTGCGGATATTTAAGAAACGAGCAGGGCGAAAATATGAATAAGGGTATGGACGGCGTTTATCCGCTTGTTGCGGGCGCAGCTACGCCTCAGCGTGCCGCGAGGCTGCTTTCGCATATTAAAAACCCTAATGAAATGTGGAGCAAAAGCGGTATCTCTGCCGTTGATATGAGCGCGTCCTATTATTTTGATGACGGTTACTGGAACGGCAACGTATGGATGAGCCATCAGTGGTTTTTGTGGAAAACAATGTTTGATCTCGGCGAAGCCGATTTTGCTTTTGAGATCGCCAAGCGCGCGCTTGATATGTGGAAGGCGGAAACGGATTTTTCATATAATACATATGAATGTTTCGGTATAAAGACACAGCGCGGCGGCTGGTTCCATAATTTCGGCGGTCTTTCTGCGCCGATATGCGTTTGGGCAAACGCTTATTACAAGCCGGGCACGGTAACAAGCGGTTTCGACGTGTGGACAGATAAACAGGAAACCACCGAAAACACCGCTGATATCGTGTTTAAATATTACGGCAACGCCGCGGCTTATACGATCCTTGTGTGCCTTTCAGATAAAAATTCATATTCTGTAACGCTCAACGGAGAAAAACTTGCCTTCAAGGAACGTGAACGGGGCATCGTTGAAGTAACGCTCAGCGGAAACGTTAAAGAGGGAGAAATAATGATCACCCCGCGCGCCTGATGCGAGGAATAAACGGGAGGTAAAATTTATGGCAAAAAAACTCAGCGGCAGCAATAATGAGCCGCTTAAAATTCAGGTTATAACGGATACGCACTATTATTCCAGAAAAGTGGGCACTTCAGGCAAGGCGTACGAAAAGGCGGAGTCCAAATCCCAGATGGTCATTAAGGACAGCGACCTTGTTATTAAAGCCGGATTTGATCTGCTCTGTAAAGACGACTCAACAGACATCGTTCTGCTTTCGGGCGACACGACCCATAACGGAGAACTGGATTCACACGCTGAATTAATAGAGATGCTGCGCGACTTAAAAAAACGCGGCAAGAGGGTCTATGTTATCACCGCGACCCATGATTTCCGTGACGGCGGCGTTACGGACGGTTATGTGGGCGATGAGGCCGTTAAAGTTCCTGCCGTAGAGAACAGGCATGACCTTTGGGATATGTATTATGAATTCGGCCCCAATGAGGCGATCTCATGCCATAAAGAATCCATGAGCTATGTGGTTCAGCTTGCGCCCGGATACCGCCTTTTTGCTCTGAATGACGATACGAACTATAAGCCGGAAGGCGAGCGGGGCTCGGGATTTTCGGATGACTGTATGAACTGGATCCTTGAGCAGTTAAAAGACGCTCAGGAGCACGATCAGTATGTTATCGCAATGACGCACCATCCGATGATCGCGCCGTCGCCGTTTTACGCCATAATCGGCAAGGGCGATATGCAGCGCAACCATGAAACAACAAGAGAGATTTTTGCGGACTCCGGCCTGCACTGTATGCTTACAGGGCATACCCATGTGCATAATATAAGCAGCATTGTAACCGAAAAGGGCAATGTTTTTTATGATATAGCCTGTGGTGCGATGATAGGCTGCCCTCCCGTAATGAGAACGATAACGTTCGATCCGAAACACGCGAAAATAGACGTAGACACAACGGTCATAAAAGACGTTCCCGGGCTTGATACCGGCGGAAAGCCTTTTGATGAATATATGAGGGGCTTTTTCTTCGGTATGATATCCGAAGTCATCTGGGCAATGGGCAACGATATAGACCGCCTTGCGGAGATGACCCCGGCGTTTTCAATACCCGGTGAAAAGGTTAAAAAACTTGCTTGGATCATCAAACCGGTAGGTAAATTCCTGAATAAACTGACGTTCAAAAAGATATGGAAGATATGCAAAAAGGAATCCGGGCTTAAAAAAGAGGATATTGCCGATATTGCGGATAATAAAGTGGTTGATTTCATTCTTGAACTTGTTCAGAACCTTTATTGCGGCGATTCGCCTTACGGCCCCGATACACGCGAATATAAACTCACATGCGCCTGCCTTAATGTAATAGATTCATTCCTGGATACCATTCATTTCAGCATAGGTAAAGTGCTTAAAGGCGCAACAAGCGTAAGAAGTCTTGTAGAGCCGTTGTTGTGGAATCCCGGATTCTGCGACGCAAAAGCAACCCTGCCGCTTTATCCTACATATGAAAACGCCGATGAAGCGCCTAAGAGGGAAGAAAAAGAATTTAAAGCCCCTGTCAAAAAAAGCAAAAAAGGGCCACTTATTCTGCTTATCCTTATCCTTGCGGTAATTCTGCTGCTCGCCGTTATTGTGGGCATCGTTGCGCTCATCGTTTGGGCTGTCGTTGCAATTATCGGCGCGGTTACGGGTTCGCTCCCGCTTTTGCTCTGATTGTTAATAAATTATAAATTTTCATCTTGCATAGGCGCTGTCTATTTGGTATACTTAAATAGATATAACAGCGCCTGCGTTTTTTACGCAATCGCAATTTTGTTTAAGGAGTAAAAATAATTATGGCAGACAAAAAGAAATTCAGCCTCGGCGGTATAGACAATGCAGCAGAGGAAAAAGGCTCGTTTATCAAAACACTTTGGCAGATCTTAAAGTTTTTGGTCGTTTCGGGTCTTGTAACGATTATCCAGCTTGTTCTCGCAAACGTGCTTCCGCTTATTTTTGACAGCGTTACCGCAACGTTGCCGGCTTTTCTTCAGGGAATATTCGCGCCAAACACCATTTTTGACGCCACAACGCCGGAAGGTATTGAGCAGATCGGAAAATATGTTGTTGGCGGCACTATCGAAAACGGTGTTGTAGTAGGCGGCGTTGTAACGTGGGGCTATCTTCTTCCTTTCTTCCTTTCCAACCTTATTGCCAATATTTACGGTTTCTGGCAGAATAAAAAGACCACGTTTAAATCAGACGCTCCGTGGTATAATTTCGCAATCTATATCGTACTTATGATCGCGCTTATCCTCTTCTCAACATGGCTTCAGGGCTGGCTTGTAGGTATTATCGCTAAAGTTGACTGGGCATGGCTTCAGTCCCTCGCAAGAACAATAGCAAGCCTTGCCGCAGGTCTGGTTCAGATGCTCGTTCTGTTCCCGATGGAAAAATTCGTTCTTCTTAAGGAAAAGAAAGAGGATAAATCCGCAGAAGCCGCAGCTGAAGCGGCAGAAGCCGAATAATTACGGTAAACAGCAAAGCTCCTCCCCCTCGGAGGAGCTTTTCAGCTTTTATGGTTTTGCAGATAAGCCAATAAAAAATAAAGGGGGAATAAAATGCGAGCACCTTTTCAAATTCTGGCCATTCCGTATAAGATGATTGATGGTAAGTTCTTTTACTGCGTCTTTCGTCGAGCCGATCAGGACCGGTGGCAGTTTATTGCCGGCGGAGGAGAGGATGATGAAACGCCGATACAGGCTGCACAGCGTGAGATCTGCGAAGAAAGCGGTATTCATGCCCGTAATATTATAAGTCTTAGGTCTGTATGCAGTGTTCCCACAGATATTTTCCCGAATAAGCATTTATATAATTGGGCGGCTGATACTTATGTTGTGCCGGAATATTCTTTTGGGTTTGAATGTACGGGCGCTGTAAATCTTTCTCATGAACATGTGGAGTATGTTTGGCTGACTTATGAAGAAGCCTGTTCAAAATTAACGTGGGATTCAAACCGCACGGCGCTGTATGAACTGGATTGCAGGCTTAAGGAGCACTGCGGCATAACAAAAATAAGCTATGCAACGATGGATGATTATGACTTGCTCGTAAGCAAGGATACACATATCAAAAAAAGAAGAATGGAAAAAGCTGATTGAAAATGCTCAGGCACTGATTTTTTATGCTGACGGTAATTTTGCCGGCTGGCTCAGGTATAATTTGTTCTGGAGTGAGATTCCGTTTATGAATATGCTGTACTTTCTTGAGGAATATCGCGGCAGGGGTTACGGCACGCAAATGGTCAGTTTTTGGGAAAAGGAAATGATAAAACTTGGTTATGATAAAGTGATGCCTCGTCACAGGCAAATGAATCTGCCCAGCACTTTTACCGAAAACTCGGTTATCGGGATTCCGGCAGCTTCTTTCCGTTCTGCAATGATTTGGAGATCATTTTTACAAGGGAATTATAATTATGCTTAACGATATTTGGAAAAATTTATATGACACTGCAAAGGCGGTTGTCAACCCTAAAAAAATCAGTGAGCAGATAAGTTCAGGCGGAGTCGGTGCCGCTGTGCTGACAAAGAATGGCAATATTTATACAGGTGTGAATATTGATACAGACTGTTCGCTCGGTATGTGTGCCGAGCGAAATGCTATATCCACAATGATAACTGCTGGTGAATTTGAAATAGCAAGAGTAGTTGCGGTAAATAAAAAAGGCCAAATTCTGCCGCCCTGCGGTGCGTGCAGAGAATTTATGATGCAGATGAAAAACGCATCGGATATTGAAGTGCTTGTTGATAACAAGAGTACCGTAGTAAAATTGAAGGACCTGATGCCATACTCGTATTCATGAAACAAAGGTATAATTAAGAGAATAGCGGCCGTACACTGTTTTGATCTGCTAGTTGACGGCAATAGGTTATTGAGATTGCCATAAAAAAGGTATGATTATCTGAAACATTCCAAGAGGTGAATGGTGTTGCAAAGATCTTTGAGAATAAAGAATAAAATGAATCATGAGGTTGTTTTTGGAAACGTGATGGTTGATTGCGATGATGAGAAGAATTTACAAAAATTTTATGGAAAGTTACTGGGTTGGGAAATGTGTGAATTATTTGGTAGGCCTGCCGTCCGCAGTTCCAACGGAATCGTATTCCTGTTTATTGAAGAGGCAGATTATATACCTCCTGTGTGGCCTGAGAAAATAGGCAAACAGCAAAAGCAAATGCATTTTGATTTTCAGGTAGATGACGTAAATGCAGCCGTTGAAAAAGCGATTTCTCTCGGGGCTGTTAAAGCGCCGTATCAGTACGGCGGTGAACAGTTTATCACCATGTTTGATCCTTCAGGTCATCCGTTTTGCTTGTGCAAGAAATAAAAAATTATAAAAGCACACAAAAAACGCCGCCGTATCGCAAGATACGGCGGCGTTACTTATGTCTTTAAAGTTCGTATAATCGTTTTGCGTTTTGGGCGGTGATATCAAGAAGTTCCTGTGCGGGTATGCCCAGTTCTTCACCGAGTCTTTCGGCAATAAAGGGGATATAGCTGCTGTCGTTCCGCTTGCCTCGGTGCGGCACGGGCGCAAGATAGGGGCAGTCCGTTTCAAGCACCAGCCGTTCTATCGGTATAGCCTTTGCCGCCTCTATGCTCTTGCGCGCGTTTTTGAAAGTGGCAACGCCGTTTAAGCCGATATACATACCCATTTTTACGATCTCTTTCGCCGTTTCGGCGGAGCCTGAAAAGCAGTGCAATACGCCTTTCGGCTTATATTGTTTCAGGATCTCCAGCGTGTCGGCGTGAGCCTCTCTGTCATGCACGATAACCGGCATATCCAGTTTGTTCGCAAGTTTACACTGAACGGCGAAAAATTCTTTCTGCACTTCTTTTGATGACGCCATCCAGTGGTAGTCAAGCCCTATCTCTCCTATGGCAACGCATTTTTCCTGCTTTGCGTACTGCTCGATCTCGGCAAGATCTTCGATCTTCAGCCCTTCAAGATTTTCGGGATGAAAACCGGCAGCAAAATAGACATAATCATATTTCGAGGCAAGTTCGGCGTTCAAACGCGTTGTTTTTGGATCGCATCCGCAGCTTACAACGCCTATGACGCCGCGCTGCGGCAGACTTTTCAGCAGTTTATCCCTGTCCTCGTCAAACTGCGGGTCGTCGTAATGGCTGTGCGTGTCAAATATATTTCTATACATATTAATATATTCTTATCTGAGGCGCATACCCGGCTCAAGATCGTCCGCAAACATAACTTTAACTCCGCCGTCGGCAGTGTCTGCCGCAAGCAGCATGCCGTTGCTCATCTCGCCGCAGAGTTTTGCTGGCTTAAGGTTTGCAACTATAACTACCGTTCTGCCTATGAGATCCTCAGGCTTATACCACTGTGATATGCCGGAAACGATCTGCCTGTTTTCGGTGTTGCCGTCGTCAACAATGATCTTAAGCAGTTTTTTCGATCTCTTTATCGGCTCGCACTCAAGCACTTTTGCCGTTCTGAGTTCAACCTTTGAAAAATCATCAAAATTAATCTCCGGTGTTTTTTCCTCTTCTTTTTCAGCGGTTTCGGGGCTGTTCTGCGCCTCTTTTTCCGCCTCTTTCATCTGCTTTTCTATAAGCGCGTTTAATTCGTCTATCTCTTCGTTTACGTCTATTCTCGGGAAAAGCGGCGCGCCTTTTTTAACGGTAACGTTAAGCGGCAGAACGCCGGTCTTGCCTGCGTTTTCGTAAGTGATAAGGGATTCGCCGGCGCCTATCTGTTCCCAAACTTTCGGCATGGTGGAAGGCATAAAGCAGGAAAGCAGCGTGGTGCAGATCCTTATGGTTTCCAGCAGATTGTAAAGCACACTTGCAAGGCGCGCCTTTTTGCTTTCGTCTTTTCCGAGCACCCAGGGCATTGTTTCATCAATATATTTGTTTGCTCTTGAAATCACTTTAAATATTTCTGCCAGAGCATTATTCAACTGTGTTTCATCAATATATTTGTCTGTTTTATCCCTCAGCGCGGTCGCCATGCCAAGCAGCTCATCGTCTATCGGTTCCGTTTCCCTGTCGCTCGGCAATGTGCCGCCAAAATATTTTTCAGCCATGGCAACCGTTCTTGAAACCAGATTGCCAAGGTCGTTTGCAAGGTCTGAATTGATTCTGTTTATCATGATCTCGTTGGAGAAAGAACTGTCCGCCCCAAGAGCCATCTCACGCAGAATGTGGTATCTTATAGCGTCACAGCCGTATCTTTCGCCAAGCACAAACGGGTCAACTACATTGCCAAGCGATTTGCTCATCTTCTGCCCGTTGAACGTTATCCAGCCGTGTACGGCAAGGTGTTTGGGCAATGGCAGATCAAGCGCCATAAGCATTGCAGGCCAGATGATTGCGTGAAAACGCATAATGTCTTTTGCAACCATATGCACATCAGCCGGCCAATATTTTTCATAATCATTGTATTTTTCATTTTCATAACCGAGTGCGCTGATATAGTTTGAAAGCGCGTCAATCCATACATAAACAACATGCTTTTTGTCAAAGGATACGGGTATTCCCCAAGTAAATGAAGTTCTTGAAACGCAAAGATCTTCAAGCCCCGGCTTAATGAAATTGTTTACAAGTTCAACGGCTCTTGTCTTCGGACGGAGATAATCCGTTTCGGTAAGCAGTTTTTCGATCCTGTCCGCAAACGGCGCCATTTTAAAGAAGTATGCTTCTTCGGAAGCGTCAACCACTTCTCTGCCGCATTCGGGGCATTTGCCGTCAACAAGCTGGCTCTCCGTCCAGAAACTTTCACACGGAGTGCAGTATTTGCCCGTGTATTTTCCCTTGTAGATATAACCTTTGTCATAAAGCTCTTTAAATATCTTCTGCACGGTCTCAATGTGGTAGTCATCCGTTGTTCGGATATATCTGTCATAACTGATATTCATATATTTCCACAGTTCTTTGAATTTGGCAACCTTTTCATCAACATATTCTTTAGGCGTTATGCCCTTGGCTGCCGCTTTCTGCTCTATTTTAAGGCCGTGCTCGTCCGTTCCGGTAAGGAACATAACATCCTTGCCCTGAAGCCTTTTATACCTCGCGATCGAATCACAGGCAACAGTTGTGTAGCAGTGGCCTATGTGCGGATTGCCGGACGGATAGTATATCGGCGTGGTAATATAAAATCTTTCTTTTTCTTCTGACATCTTTCTATCTCCTTATGCGTTCAAACGAGTGAAAATTCCGTTTTTGCGCCTGTTTCTCTGATCGTTTCCTCGGCGCGCCCCGTTACAAGGTCTACTGCAACGGACGCGAATCTTTCGCCGTTAAGATTTACGGCAAAATAATTTATACCGTTTTCCTCAACGGTGCTGTTGATCTCGTAATCGCTGCCGTAATGTATCTGCAACGCGTCCATAGATTCTTTAACTGTCAGGGGAAGTTTATATCCTGTAACCTGAACGGTAGTATCTTTTCGGTCTGATTCCGTATTTGCTTTATCCGTATGCGCAGCTTCGGATGCTGCTGTCTGTGCTTCATCTTGCACTGCGGCTTGCGAATGATCGGTGCTGACAGCCTCACTGTCAGGCACTGCGCGATCCAGGGACCCGCCTAAGCCGAACCAAACGGCAATGACGGTTGCGGCCGCCGCCACGGTTATTATGACCGCTACCAAAATCTTTTTTAATCTGTCCATCTTGCTTCCTGAACTTTAAATAAGAGAGGCGGCAGCCTTGTCCAGCATAAGCGTAACGTCTGTGTGGAACTGAAGCACGGACGCGGGGCACATCGGCGTAACGTTGCCGTCGATAAGCTGCTTTATCGCTTTGGCTTTGTTTTCGCCGATTGCTATGATAAGGATCTTCTTTGCCTGCATGATTGAGCCTATGCCCATTGTCAGCGCCTGTGTCGGAACTTCTTCTATGGATTTAAAGAATCTGCTGTTGTCCTTGACCGTGCTCTCTTTAAGAGTTACAACATGGCTCCAGCGCTGGAAGCAGTCAGCAGGTTCGTTAAATGCGATATGGCCGTTGGAACCTATGCCCAGAAGCTGAATATCGATTCCGCCCGCGGCTTTGATCTTTTTCTCGTATCTGCGGCACTCTTCTTCAGGGTCTTTTGCGTTGCCATCAAGGAAGTTTATATTTTCCTTGGGAATGTTGATATGGTCAAAAAGATTTTCGTGCATAAAGCTGTGGTAAGAGTTCTTGTCGTTAACATCAAGATCAACGTATTCGTCCAGATTAAAGGTCGTTACTTTTGAAAAGTCAACAACGCCTTTTTTGTAAAGCTCTATCATCTGTCCGTAGGGCTTAAGGGGAGTGGATCCGGTCGCCAGTCCCAAAACGCTGTTCGGCTTTTGCAGTACCTGGCCGCACATATAGTTGCCCGCCGCGATCCCTATTTGCTCTTCGTTGCTGTAAATAAGTACATTCATGATCCGTACCTCCTTAGTATTTCATTTGATCAGTAATATTATAATCCAATTCATTTATCTGTCAAACATTATTTGTTTGCTTCGTCTTGCCGCATGGGCCGCAATCTTGACCGCAGCAAGAATAAAAAGCGCTCCAAGCAAAGCGCCGGCGGTGTCTATTGCCCAGTCCGCCGCTTTACATGCTCTTCCGTCAACAAAGATCTGGTGTATTTCATCGGTTACCGCGTAAAGTGACGCGCATAAAACGGCAAAAGGTGTTTTCGTTTTGCCGAACTGTATATAGAAAGCAAGCGCCAATAAAAGTCCCAGACCGGCATATTCCGTAAAATGGGCGCCTTTTCGCACAATAAAATCGGTTATGAATCCGTTGCCGAAGATCTTTTGAAAAAACTCCAGAATCATATCGCTCTGGGCGGAAGATTCAGCCGCCGTGCGCGAAGAAAACCAGAAGATAAGGGCCATGCATCCTGCGCAGAGAGCCCAGCAGACCGCCTTTGCGGTTATGGAAAAGGTCTTTGCGCCGCCGGTACCGCTATTCTCTTGTTGCATTTATAAACGATACCCTCCCAGAGCCCGGATGAAACTGTACTCCGCTTACGCCCTTTGCCTGAGCGTAGTAGCAGGATTCATAGAATACGGGTAAAAAGCTGTAATTCTGATAAAGTTCCTTTTCGCATTGATAGCATGCCGCAGCAAGGTCCGCTGCGTCAGCGGATACCGCTTCAGAAAGTGTATCGTTGTAACCGTCTGAGTCGATATACGCATAAGAGACGTCCGCAAAAGTCTGTAAAAACGCTACCGGGCTCGTGGAGTTTGCTGTATACGGATACAGCGCGATGTCGTAATCCGAAACGGCAACGCGCGATCTCATTTCGCTTTCCGGCAGTGTCTCTATGATCATGGAAAAGTCCACATCGGTCTCATCAACGCTGGAAACGGCGCCTATTCCCGCCTGTATGCCCTGCGCCAACTGCCTTGCAGCATCCTCCATATAATCGGGAACGAGCAGCGTTATTTCCGCGGTGTAAATTTTCTGCTCTGAAATGGCGCTGCGCCAAAGTTCGGCAGCCTCTGCGGCATCGGCATTTTCGGCAACAGCGGAAACAGAGTTATTATACTGCGTTCCGTTTGCCGTGCAGGTAGGAGGCACATATCCGCTTGTTTTCTGCAGATAAGGGAAGTCCTCATAATCTATTCCGGAAACGGAAAGGCACAGTGCGCGTCGTGCGTCCTTGTCCGCAAAGATCCCGTCGCTGCTGTTGATTACTAACATCCATGTGATATTGCTGTACGGAGACAGCTGAACGCCGCTTTTTTCATCTATTGCACTGCTTTCATATCCCCTTATATACGCCGCGTCATAGTATCCGCTGAGCAGATCCTCCGATAAGTCTGCCCCGTCCTCAATAATGTTGAGCGTAAGGTCTGTTGCCTTGGGCTTTGTTGGCCCTGCGTACTCTTCGTTTGCCGCCAGGATGTATGAGGAATCAAGTATATTCGTTATATAGAACTGGCCGTTAAACATGGTATATTCAAGGTCAAGTCCGTATCTTCCGTCAGTGGATTCAAAAAACTCCCTGTTGCACGGCATTGCAACTGCAGTGCTCATGGTCTCAAGAAAGCTGTCGTCCGGGGCGGAAAGATTGATTGTAAGTGTGTATTTTCCGCTTGATGTAACTCCAAGCGTGCTTTGGTCAGCCGAGCCGGAATGCACTTCAGGCGCGTTGGCAATGGAAGATATGGTTGAGTAAAGCGGGCTTTGCGTCAGATCATCCGCCGCGCGCTGCAGGGCGAATACAAAGTCGTCAGCCGTTATTTCCGGATTATAATCCTCTCCCATCTTTTCGGCAACCGAATCGTAAATGTGCCATCTCAGCCCCTGGTAAAGCTGAAAGGTATACGTTTTTCCGCCGTTGCTGATATCCCAGCTTTCAGCACATCCGGGCGTTATATTGCCTTCGTCGTCGCACCGGACAAGCCCTTCAAAGCAGTTTTCCGTAATGAGAAATTCATCTTGGGTAGAGGAAACCTGCGGGTCAAAGCTGTTTATGTTCCCGCTGAAAGGGTAAATCATATCTATGGTTTCGTCAGAGCCGGAGCAGCCGGCCAGAGTCAGTGCAAGCACGGCGAACGCAAGTACCGCGGCAATCATTCGTTTCATATTCATCACCAATTAAATCAGTTATATTATTATAGCAAATGTTTCCGGCTTTGAAAAGACGGAATATCTATTTTTAGCCGTTTATTTTAACTGCTTTCGCCCCAAAGGGTCGGCTGTGCGCATGCCTCTGCGCATCTTGCCGTATTTTGATGCATGAATTCTTTTGTTTTCCTGCGAAAGAAGGCGCTTTTTGATACACCCGGAACAGTGTTACAAAAAGTTTTGCGAAAAAATCCTTTTATTTAAAATTTATTATTGACTTATTAACATCAAACGTTTATTATATAAGCCTCATTGAAAATGGAAAGTGTGCCCTTTTTGAGAAACAGGCTTTTTTCGTGTGTTTCAAAAGGCGTTTTTCAGCCCTGCTTTAGGGGGAAAACACGTGCGTTTTCAGTGCTTTTCAGTAATTTTCAAAGAAACGGAGTGATTGCCTTTATGGTTAATGTAAAGGATGTTCAGTTCGGCACAACAACAAGAAAAAGCTTCGCCAAGATCAACGAAGTTATGCAGATGCCAAATCTTATTGAGGTGCAGAAGAAGTCCTACCAGTGGTTTCTTGACGAAGGCATGCGAGAGGTGTTCCGCGATATCGGCTCAATAACCGATTATTCGGGCAATCTTGTGCTTGATTTTATTGATTATTCAATGAACGAGCCGCCTAAATATACGATTGCGCAGTGCAAGGAACTTGACGCCAATTACGCAAAACCGCTTACGGTAACGGCCCGCCTTCTCAACAAAGAAACGGGCGAGGTTAAGGAAAACAACGTTTATATGGGTGATTTCCCGCTTATGACCGACGCGGGCACGTTTATTATAAACGGTGCGGAAAGATGCATAGTTTCACAGCTCGTGCGTTCTCCCGGTGTTTACTACCATATGGACCATGATAAAACGGGTAAGGAGCTTTATACCAATACCGTTATTCCGAACAGGGGCGCGTGGCTTGAATATGAAACGGACGCCAATGATCTCTTTTATGTAAGGATCGATAAAAACAGAAAGATCTTTATCACTACTTTTCTCAGGGCGCTTGGTCTCGGCACGGATGATGAGATCAGGGAATTCTTCGGAAACGATGAAAGAATAGAGGCCACGATCGAAAAGGACACCACCAAGAATACGGAGGAGGCGCTTATTGAAGTCTACAAAAAGCTGCGCCCCGGCGAACCGCCAACGCTTGAAACCGCTCAGGCTCATCTTGACGGCCTTTTCTTTGATCCGCACAGATATGATCTTTCAAGAGTGGGCAGATATAAATATAATAAAAAGCTTGCTATAAGCGACAGACTGATCGGCTGCACGCTTACCCAGCCCGTAATCTCTCCCCAGGGCGAGTTTCTTGCGGACGCCGGCGATAAGATCGATAAAGAAAAAGCACTTGAAATTGAAAACGCCGGGGTTATGTACGCGTTCGTTGACGCGGACGGCAAAGAAGTAAAAATCGTTTCAAACGGCATGGTAGATATCGACAAATATGTTGGCTTTGACTGCAAGCCGTATGGCATAAGCGAAAAAGTTTCTTACAGAGTTCTTTCCGAACTGCTCGAAAAATGCGGCGATGATGAGGATATGCTCAGGGAAGAGATCCGGATTCACGCAGACGAGCTCGTTCCGAAACACATTGTTACCGATGATATTTTTGCCTCCGTGTCTTATCTTATCAATATTGCTCACGGGATCGGCACCACCGATGATATCGATCATCTCGGAAACCGCCGTATCAGAGCGGTGGGTGAGCTCCTTCAAAACCAGGTAAGGATCGGATTTTCAAGAATGGAAAGAGTTATCCGTGAAAGAATGACTCTTCAGGCTCAGGACAACGGAGATGAGATCACGCCGCAGGCGCTTATCAATATACGTCCTGTTGTTGCCGCGATAAAAGAATTTTTCGGCTCGTCTCCGCTTTCACAGTTCATGGATCAGAACAATCCGCTTGCGGAACTCACTCATAAGAGAAGGCTTTCCGCTCTCGGCCCCGGCGGCCTTTCAAGGGACAGAGCCGGATTCGAGGTGCGCGACGTTCACTATACACATTACGGCAGAATGTGCCCCATAGAAACTCCTGAAGGCCCGAATATCGGCCTTATCTCCTATCTTGCATGTTACAGCCGCCTCAATGAGTACGGATTTATTGAGGCGCCTTACCGCAGGGTGGATAAGAAAACAGGCATTGTAACGTCTGAGGTCGTTTACATGACGGCGGATGTTGAAGATAATTATGTCGTTGCCCAGGCTAACGAACCGCTTGACGATAAGGGCAGGTTCACCAATAAGCGCGTTACCTGCCGCCACAGAGATGAATTCATCACCTGTGAGCCGGAAAAGGTAGACTTTATGGACGTTTCGCCTAAAATGGTAGTTTCCGTTGCTACGGCAATGATCCCGTTCCTTGAAAATGACGATGCAAACCGTGCCCTTATGGGTGCCAACATGCAGCGGCAGGCAGTTCCGCTTCTTAAAACAGAAGCGCCTGTTGTAGGTACCGGCATGGAATATAAAGCTGCTTATGACTCCGGAGTTGTCGTTATCGCAAAACGCGGCGGTACGGTTACCGCGGTAGACGCTGATTCTATTGAGATCACCGTTAAAAAAGGCGATGTGGACAGGTATGAGCTCATTAAATTCAGCGGCTCAAACCAGGATACATGTATTAACCAGAGGCCCATCGTTTCGATCCGTCAGAAGGTAGAAGCAGGGCAGGTCATCGCTGACGGCCCCGCAACCTGCAACGGCGAAATCTCCCTCGGCAAAAACGCCCTTATAGGTTTTATGACCTGGGAAGGCTACAACTATGAGGACGCTGTCCTTATAAATGAAAAAATGGTGCGCGATGACGTTTACACCTCGATCCATATAGAGGAGCACGAGGTCGAGGCAAGGGACACAAAGCTCGGGCCCGAGGAGATCACGCGTGATATACCGAATGTAGGTGAAGACGCGCTTAAGGATCTTGATGAAAACGGAATCATCCGCGTTGGCGCCGAAGTCCATACAGGCGATATCCTTGTGGGCAAGGTAACTCCAAAGGGCGAGACGGAGCTTACCGCTGAAGAAAGACTGCTTCGTGCGATCTTCGGTGAAAAGGCAAGGGAAGTCAGAGATACTTCGCTGCGCGTTCCTCACGGGGAATACGGTATCGTTGTTGACGTTAAGCATTTTGAACGCAGAAACTGCGAAGAACTCAGTCCGGGTGTAAATAAGAAAGTAAGGATCTATATTGCTCAGAAGAGAAAGATCCAGGTGGGCGATAAGATGGCGGGCCGCCACGGAAACAAAGGCGTTGTTTCCCGCGTGCTCCCGCAGGAGGATATGCCGTTTCTTCCGGACGGCAGACCGCTCGATATCGTTCTTAACCCTCTCGGCGTACCTTCGCGTATGAACATCGGTCAGGTGCTTGAGGTGCATCTCGGCTACGCTGCAAAGGCGCTTGGCTGGAAAATGTGCACACCTGTTTTTGACGGCGCACACGAAGACGATATCCGCGAATGTCTGCGTCTTGCCGGCCTTTCTGAGGACGGAAAAACGATCCTTACGGACGGCAGAACGGGAGAGAAATTTGATAATCCGATAACAGTTGGATATATGTATTACCTAAAACTCCATCATCTTGTTGATGATAAGATCCATGCCCGCTCAACCGGTCCTTACAGCATGGTAACCCAGCAGCCGCTCGGCGGTAAAGCCCAGTTCGGCGGCCAGCGTTTTGGTGAAATGGAAGTTTGGGCTCTTGAGGCATACGGCGCGGCTTACACTCTTCAGGAGATCATCACTGTTAAATCTGATGATGTCACGGGCAGAGTTAAAACGTATGAGGCCATCGTCAAGGGCGAAAATATCCCGCCCGCCGGCACGCCGGAATCCTTTAAGGTTCTGTTTAAGGAACTTCAGGCCCTCGGCCTTGATGTTCAGCTTAGGGATAAGAACGGCAATGAGGTTGAGCTTAAGCAGGATATTGACGACGGCACGGAAATTCAGCCGATAGATGAACACGCTTTTTCCGAGGTTAATGATTTTGATGCAAACAGTGACGGCTACAACATTCAGGAAGCTGAGGAAAACGGCGAGGAAGCAGGCCAGGGTTCTGATATGGATGGTCTTTTTAACGATCCGCAGAACGATGATTATGACGAATAATCAGCCGGCCGAAAACCTGCATTACATTATATATAAAGGAGTGCTTCCAAATGGAAAATCAGAATGAATTCAGTTCAATAAGAATCGGCCTTGCCTCTCCGGAAAAGATCCGCGAGTGGTCTTACGGTGAGGTCACGAAGCCGGAAACCATAAATTACAGAACTCTTAAGCCTGAGAAGGACGGCCTTTACTGTGAAAAGATATTCGGGCCCACCAAGGATTGGGAGTGCCACTGCGGAAAGTATAAAAGGATCCGTTATAAAGGCAAGATCTGCGAACGCTGCGGCGTTGAGATAACCCGCTCAAAGGTTAGGCGTGAGCGTATGGGCCATATTGAGCTTGCGGCTCCCGTGTCCCATATCTGGTATTTCAAGGGAATACCCAGCCGTCTTGGACTTGTACTTGATATAAGCCCGCGTTATCTTGAAAAGGTTCTTTATTTCGCGCTTTATATCGTTACAGATCCCGGCGATACCCCGCTTGAGAAAATGCAGATCCTCAACGAAAAGGAATACGCCGATATGCGTGAGCGTTATGAGGATGATTTCGAAGCCGGCATGGGTGCTGAA
The DNA here is from genome assembly GCA_958422185.1 of uncultured Clostridium sp. GTDB lineage: Bacteria > Bacillota > Clostridia > Oscillospirales > Acutalibacteraceae > Eubacterium_R. The sequence continues at coordinate 4,587 of CATZNW010000031.1, read as the reverse complement.
GCTATTAAAAAACTGCTTCAGGATATTGACGTTTTCCAGCTTCGCGATGAGCTTAACGCTGAACTGGAGAATGCCACGGGGCAGAAGAGAGTCCGCCTGCTTAAGAGGCTTGATGTTGTAGATGCATTCTGCAAGAGCGGTAATAAGCTTGAGTGGATGATCCTAGATGTGATTCCCGTTATTCCGCCGGATATCAGACCTATGGTCCAGCTCGACGGCGGCAGATTTGCCACGTCTGACCTTAACGATCTTTACAGAAGGGTCATAAACAGAAACAACCGTCTTAAAAGACTTCTTGAGCTCGGGGCTCCCGATATAATCGTCAGAAACGAAAAGAGAATGCTTCAGGAAGCAGTAGACGCGCTTATAGACAACGGCCGCCGCGGCAGACCGGTTACAGGTCCGAGCAACCGTCCTCTCAAATCCCTTTCAGATATGCTCAAGGGTAAGCAGGGCCGTTTCCGTCAGAACCTTCTCGGCAAACGTGTTGACTACTCCGGCCGTTCCGTTATAGTAGTAGGTCCGGAACTTAAAATGCATCAGTGCGGTCTTCCTAAAGAAATGGCAATTGAGCTTTTCAAGCCGTTTGTTATGAAACGTCTTGTTGCAACGGGCGCTGCTTCCAATATCAAATCCGCAAGGAAAAAGGTTGAAAGAGCGCAGGATCCCGCCGTATGGGATGCTCTTGAGGTCGTTATCAAGGATCACCCCGTAATGCTCAACCGTGCTCCCACGCTTCACCGCCTTGGTATTCAGGCCTTTGAGCCGGTCCTGGTTGAGGGCAGGGCTATCAAGCTTCATCCGCTTGCTTGTACGGCGTTCAACGCGGACTTTGACGGTGACCAGATGGCCGTTCACGTTCCGCTTTCAGCCGAGGCGCAGGCAGAGGCAAGGCTCCTTATGCTGGCAGCAAACAATCTGCTCAAGCCGTCGGACGGTAAACCCGTAACCGTTCCCACTCAGGATATGGTTATCGGTTCATACTATCTTACAATGATCAAAGAAGGCGAACCGGGACAGCCGAGATTTTTTGAAGACGCGGAAAGAACCAAAGAAATAACGTTCGAGGATGTAAAGGCCAGAACAGGCGGAAGATATACGGATGCCCAGTTGCTTTGCGCCGATGCAGACGAAGAACTCGTTTCAGAGTTTTCCATATACAAATCCTATCATATTTACAGAGATAAAGACGAAGCAATGATGGCTTATCAGGAAGGCTCGCTCGGCATGCACTCTCCTGCCAGGATCCGCGTATCAAAGGAAACGCAGGACGGCACAAAGAGCGCAGTCATCATAACCACCATAGGCAGAGTCATCTTTAATAATCCGATCCCGCAGGATCTCGGATTCGTAGACCGTTCTGATCCGAAGCTTGAGTTCAAGCCGGAGATCGATTTTGTTGTTAAGAAAGGTGAACTCGGCAAGATAGTTGACAAGCTCATCTCTGTTCACGGTGTTTCCGTTGCATCTGTCGCGCTCGATGCTATCAAGGCTCAGGGTTATAAGTATTCAACCGTATCCGGCACGACTGTTGCCGTTTGCGACGCGCTGATACCGGAGGCAAAGAAGACCTTCCTTGACGAGGCGGAAAAAAAGGTTGACGAGATTACGCTCAATTATAACTACGGTCTTATCACAAATGACGAGCGCTCGGCCGCCGTTATCAAGGCGTGGGAAGACTGCACAAATAAGGTTACGAATGAGCTTACTTCTAATTTTGACGGCACGCACAACCCCATTCACATGATGGTTGACTCCGGTGCCCGAGGCAGTACTGCTCAGCTTCGTCAGCTCGCCGGCATGCGCGGACTTATTGCAAATACGGCCGGTAAAACCATCGAGATCCCGATCCGCGCAAACTACCGTGAAGGCCTGAATATTCTGGAATACTTCATCTCTTCAAGAGGTGCGCGTAAAGGCCTTGCGGATACGGCTCTTCGTACAGCGGACTCGGGTTACCTTACAAGACGTCTTGTAGACGTTTCACAGGATGTTATTATTCGTGATGATGACTGCGGATGTACCGAAGGCATTATCGTTAAGGCTATCATGGACGGCAACCGTGAGCTTGAATCCCTTAACGAGCGTCTCGTGGGCAGGTTCCCGCTTAATGAGGTTACCGATCCGGCCACAGGTGAAGTCCTTGCTTCTCCTGATGAGATGATATCAAAAGAGGCGGCGGATAGAATCGTTGCTGCCGGCATTACGGAGGTTAAGATCCGCTCCCTTATCACATGTAAATCACGTCACGGCGTTTGCCGCAAGTGCTATGGATCAAACCTTGCGTTCAACGAACCGGTTCAGGTCGGCGAAGCGGTCGGCATTATTGCAGCTCAGTCTATCGGTGAGCCGGGTACGCAGCTTACAATGAGAACCTTCCACACCGGCGGTATCGCAGGCGGAGAGGATATTACACAGGGTCTTCCCAGAGTTGAGGAGCTTTTCGAGGCCAGAAAGCCGAAACAGTATGCGATCCTTTCCGAGATCGACGGTACCGTAAGGTTTGAAGAAGTTAAAAAGGCGCAGCATATCGTTGTTACAAACGAGGAGACCCTTGAGGAGAAGAAATATCTTGTGCCTTACGGATTCAGGATCCGCGAAGAGATCACAGAAGGCGCTCATGTTGCTAAAGGCCAGGAACTCACTTACGGCTCAAAGAATCCGAACGATATTCTTGCTATCCTTGGCGAAGAGGCTGTTTATAATTACCTTATTCAGGAAGTTCAGTTCGCTTACCGTACCCAGGGTGTTGACATCAACGATAAGCATATCGAGGTAATCGTTCGCCAGATGCTTAAGAAATGTACGGTCGACGACGCCGGCGATACGGATCTTGTTTCCGGCACCATGGTTGACGTTTCAGAGGTAGAGGAAGCAAACGATAAGATCGACGCAAGGATCGCCGCGGGCGAAAAAGACCTTAAAAAAGCAACGCGCACACCTGTCCTTATGGGAATCACAAAGGCTTCGCTTGCAACGGATTCATTCCTTTCGGCCGCGTCTTTCCAGGAAACAACAAGAGTTCTTACAGACGCAGCGATCAAGGGCAAGGTCGATCCGCTTATCGGCCTTAAGGAGAACGTTATCATCGGTAAACTCGTTCCTGCCGGCACGGGTATGGATGTCTTCCGTGAAGTTGATGTTATTCCAAGCTATCTTTCATCGGAGGGCTCGGAAGAAATTTTAAACCTTGAACAGCTTCAAAAGCTATTGACAAACAGTGCTTCCGAGTGATATACTTGGTAATTGTGTGAATAGCAAAAACAGCATAATTAACAAAGATTTTTAATTGTTTTGGCACTAATGCACAAAATATTGAGGCAGGCTTTATGCCCGCCTCAATATGTGCGTGTAAACGGGCGTTTTTATGTTGTAAGAACGCCGGTTTATGCGCACATAAAGCGCATAAATTTTACAGAAAGGAGATATAAACTATTGCCTACCTTTAATCAGTTAGTCAGAACAGGCAGAAAGTCTGTAGAGAAAAAGGCCAAGGCGCCCGCACTTTTAAAGAGCCTGAATACAAAGAAGAACGTTATGAACGATAACTGCTCTCCGCAAAAGCGCGGCGTTTGCACGGCAGTTAAAACTGCTACCCCTAAAAAGCCTAATTCCGCGCTTCGCAAGATCGCCCGTGTTCGTCTTACAAACGGAATGGAAGTTTCGGCTTATATTCCCGGCGTAGGCCACAACCTTCAGGAGCACTCTGTTGTTATGGTGCGCGGCGGCCGTGTTAAGGACCTTCCCGGTGTGCGTTATCACATCATCCGCGGAACTCTTGATACGCAGGGCGTAAACGGCAGAATGCAGGCCCGTTCAAAATACGGCGCAAAGAGGCCGAAAGCTGCAAAGAAATAAGCAGTTACCCCAATCGGAAAAACAATAGTTTATACCTTTTATATTATATAATGTATATGCGGTATAGCCTACTTGTTGACTCCACGGGAAAACCGAGTACCTATGAACTCATTATTATTTATGAAGGAGGGAAGCGAAGATGCCAAGAAGAGGCCAAATCGCTAAGCGTGATGTGTTGCCTGATCCGCTTTACAACTCAAAGCTTGTAACGCGTCTTATCAACAATATCATGTATGACGGAAAAAAAGGTGTCGCGCAGAAAATCGTTTACGGCGCGTTCGACATCATTAAGGAAAAAACGGGTAACGATCCCCTTGAGGCTTTCCAGGCCGCAATGGAAAACGTTATGCCTACCCTTGAGGTAAAGGCTCGCCGTGTCGGCGGCGCAACCTATCAGGTTCCGCTTGAGGTCCGCCCCGAAAGGCGCCAGACTCTCGGTCTGCGCTGGATCACGGCTTATGCCCGTCTGCGTTCCGAAAGAACTATGAAGGAACGCCTTGCTGCGGAGATTATGGACGCTGTTAATAAAACAGGCGGCGCAGTTAAGAAATGTGATGATACTCATAAAATGGCAGAGGCAAACAAGGCTTTTGCTCATTTCAGATATTAATCCCATAATCAGATTAGGAGGATATTATGCCAAGAAAAGTATCTCTTGAAAAGACAAGAAATATTGGTATTATGGCGCACATTGATGCCGGTAAAACAACAACTACCGAGCGTATCCTT
>CATZNW010000030.1 GCA_958422185.1 uncultured Clostridium sp. | reverse complement strand
CTATTTTTTCTATATTACTTAATATAAAAAGCACTGTATTCTTAGAAATGCTGGAAAAAGTAAATTTATAACCTTTGTCATTTAAATCAAATGCGTTATTTAATCCGTAAACAATCGGACTTGTTTCACCAAATAAATCTAAACAGTTGATAATACTAAATATAAAAGGTGCTTCTGTGCTGAGATTACTTTGCTTTGATATAAGAGAATCTGTATATACTGTAACCTTACTTAGAACATCTGCTAATAAAACACTTATAGAATCAAGCGTGTCCTCTGCATTGGGATTTGAAGCAGTATTTTTTAACGCTTTAAGAAAATTGTTTTCTGAAGAGCCATCATTATTAACAACTACAGTACTGCTATCGACATATGACCATACCGTTCTGTCTAAATTTATATAATCTGCAAAATTATCTTCAAGAATATCGACCAATTCCGGCAATGCCACAAAAAGATTGTTAAGGCCGGAGTTAAGTATTTCACCGCTTCTTGCGCTCTTAAACTCATTAATACATTGTGAATTAATATATTCGTTTACCGTATTATCCAAGATAACAAAAATGTTTTTAATAAACGGTTCATTTACAGCAGTACTGTTTTTGAAATCAACTATGCTTTTGTCAATAAAATAAATATTAGTCAATATCGGGATACTGCTGTCATATACACCAGAATACGCTGTATAATCTTCTATATCTTTTACATCACAAATATAATCAATTATGTTGGGAATAACGGTATTTAAGTCCCAACCAATCTGACCTATACCAATCTCGCTTTCTGATTGCTGTGAATATTCATAAAAGATCCCGCTGTTTGAGCCTAAAAACAAATCATTTAATACACCATAGTACGCATCATCCTCCGAATTAAAAAACATTGGAACAATTACATCATCTAAAACGGTTAAAACGGCAGGAAGAACTTCAAAAACGGTTTCTGAAGGATTTTGCGCAAATCTCAGATAAATATCAGAAACAATATCTCCGATATCTAAATCAACAGACAGCATTGAATTAATAATATTTTTAATAATCGTTCCATTAGAACCTATAAATTCATTAAGCAATTCATTAGAAATATTGATCCAAATCCATTTGCTTTGATTACTTTTTAAATTTAAATCAAATTCATCAACATATAATAACGAACCCACCAATTGCTCGCGTAATGAAAATGTATAATACCTTCCAAATTCTTCAAAAAGGGTAAGAAGATTCAGTCCCTTAGAATCAGTTTCAAAATAACAATAAATCATATACGGGTAATACATTTCATATTCAATTTCATCAATAAAAGCATTTATTGAGGTTGTATATGCTTCTCCCGCATTCCATTCTTCAAACTCTGTATCCAGATTCTCATAGAGCTCATCTGTAACATAATTATTAAAATAATATATAACAATATCACTTAAATCCGAAGTATTAATTGCGCTCAAAGTTGCCACTTTAGTTATATGCTTTTCAAAAATCTCCTTTAAACAAACTATATCATCTTCTGAAATAAACATTTTAGGCTCATAAATTGAAATTTTGGACGCAATCTGCGCAGTATCAAAAATGCCTTCCACAAAGGCTTTTTGAAAATCAGTATAATATCCTGTTTCGGAAACTTCAAAAGCGTCAAAAGCGTTTATAAGGCTATTATCAACACTTTGCGCAAATTCATCATAATCAGAATATCCTTCGACCGTACCGGCAGAATTGTATACAGGATAAATAAAGACTAAAGGAGTTGAAAAAGTATAATATACAGCCTCTTCAAAGCCTATATCACTGATACCATTATAAAGCTCCAGTACATCTTCAATATAAGATGTAAATGGTGAAATATCATTACTATCTTCATAGTCTTCTAAAGTTATACCGGTATCAGAAACTATTGATTTTACTTCTTCGCTTGAACTAAGAAACCAAACATCGGGAAACAAAGTTGCTATTGAGGAAGCTATATCTGTAAATAAATAATAATCATTCTCTATTTCACTTTTATACCGTTCATATAATTCTAAGTTGCCTTGAAGATTAGTCAATAACTCATTAGAAAAACTCTGAACTTCCTCATTATTTGACCAATCATGAGAAGAAAGAATTTGATATAATGTCCAAAAATTGCAATTATTGTAACTTAATTCATTTAAATACGAATAATAAACTTCGTCAAACGGAACAAAGGATTGATTATTATTTTTAATAACAGCACCAATGTTCGCTGGTCCTGCCAAACTTTCGGTAAGCGAACCCGAAATTAGCGCCATAAAATCGTAGGTTGGATTTTGATAATCATAATCATAAATATACTGGCTTAATGCATCTGAATTTGAACAAACAGTACTGATTACATAAGAAAATAATGTATCTATTTCATCATTAATGTGCAATAAAGCGTGTTCAGATTCCGATCCGTCTGCAAGCTGATTAAAATAGCTGTTACCAGAATCACTTGAATACGCGGATAAATCTACGCAGAAAAATGCGCTTGCAATCATTATTACTGACAAAAATGCACACAAAACTCTTTTCATAGTGACCTCCACAAAGCGAACATCTTATATAAAAATAAACACAATAAAATTATTTCATAATTTATTCACATTTACAATATGTGACTTGGATTGTTGGAATAATTTTTCATCAGGTAACATATTGCAAATACTGTTGAATTTATGTATATTATTACTGTTACCCCCCCCCCCGCAGTTTGGTAACAGTAGGAGTGAATATTTATGCAGTTCGGGAAATTATTGAAAGAATATATAAAGAAACAGGATTTAACCATTTATCAATTGGCAAAAGAGACCGGGATAGACCGCAGTTTTTTGCAGGGCATTTTAAACGGGAAAAGAAAACTGCCCAAAAAAAGATTTTCCGATATTGTAAATTCCAACTACTTTACTGAAGATCAGATACACAACCTTTGCCAGGAATATTTCTTGGAGCGTTTTGGTAAAGAAAAAATCGAACGCTTTGAGTATCTTGAAAAAGGCATAACAGGAAAGATCAAAGAAGAACTTAGTACAGAGTATCCGGCTGAATTAATTGATATAAAAAAAGAGCCCTCTTTTTTTTCAGGCAAAAAAGAGGTTTTGAATGTTGTTTACACATTATTGAGTAAAGAAAAAATCAATTATTTTGTTTCTAATTTCAGTTTTTTAAATAACGAAATAAACAGAATCGTATACACCTCATGTAAAAAAGGCAAAATCAAGGACTTTTTTCATTTCGTTGATATGGATGAATACAGCAGTATACGCAATATTGATATTATATTTAATGCACTTCACTATGCGGAAATAGGATATCTTACGCATTCGTATAAAAAACATTCTGCCAGTTCATTGATGCCGTATTTTATTATTGCCGACAACTACTTTTTAACATTTGACGAAACAGCAGAAAACGCAGTATTACTCGACGCAGATCTTATGTCACTGTTTCTAAAGAGAAAAATCAATAATATAAAGAAAGAGTGCCGCCCTCTTATTATAATTACGGACAACGCTTTGGATTATATGAAAACAGTAAGCACAATAACAGTAACTTCTCTTTCAAGTATTATGGCAGGTTTCGATAATCAAATATGCCCCACTTTTATCACGCCTGAAATTATAGAGCGTATTGCAACTCCCGAAGTAAAAAATATTCCTTCTATAATACAACAACTTACATCGCACTATAGTCTGATTATCGGAAATAATGGTCAACAATCTTTACTAAATTTTCTTGTAGTTACATACGACGCAATAAAAGATTTTGTTGAAAACGGTTACATTGGAGGTTTTCCCAGAACACTTGCTAACCCTGTACCGAAAGAACTGCGCTCTCATTTCCTTAAGGCCCTTATTGATAAAAACAATTTGGGAAAATTAGTCCTTACAAACCCAAATATGTTCAAATCTTCTTATGGCGTGAATTATCAAATCAACAACAATTATTTGGTAACAGCGTCAAGCCAAGGATTAAAAGATCCTAATGATTATAATGGCAGAATCACATACTATACAGACAGAGAAATAATTGCTAATGACTTCAAGGATTATCTTGATTACCTTGCAATGTCTGAAAAGACCTATTCGCAGGAAATATCAAAAAGTATAATTGAAGCATTTATTGAGCAACTGGATGCATAATGCATTGCTAAAATTTGTTTTTATATAAATATTAGACTAACTCACCGTCCCTCACGGGGCGGATTTTTTATTGTCTGCAATTATCAAAATAAAAATTCCGTGCATCAACCCAGCTTTTATTGTAAAACTCCAAATTATGATCACGGCACTTAAAATATGTTACCTGCATAAGTAAATTTTAAGCAAGTTAAGTCACATATTGTTCGCTCAAAATATGTGTGATATGATAAAAATACAATTATAATTACGGAGGTAAAATAAATGAAAAAAACAATAAGCTTATTGCTGTCATTAGCAATATTGACATGCATTGTGTCATGCTTTGGATTTTCCGCTTATGCTGTAACAGGCAGCGACGGACTTTCCGAATATGAGCTGTTGAGCGATGGAACAATTGAGCTTACTAATTATCCGAGCGCTGACGAAATGTTTGTGCCTTCAGAAATTGACGGCTATACCGTAAGTAAGATTGGATCTGATGCTTTTGCGGGTGACAAAATGATGAAAATCACTATACCCGGAACAGTAAAAGAAATTTCCGAGCACGCATTTGAGAATTGCGGTCTCAGCACTGTTGTTTTACAGGATGGTGTTGAAGCCATAGGCAGTTATGCTTTCAGCGGATGCGCTACTGATCTTAAGATCAACATTCCCGAAAGTGTAACGAAAATAGGAGATTATGCTGTCGGCTTCGACTATAATGAATCCGGTAAGCCATCAAAGACAAACGCTGTTATAGTTGGTATGAGCGGTTCAGCTGCCGAGGATTATGCAGCAAATAACGGTTTGGAATTCATATCCGCCGACGAAAATTCTTATGACTTTGAGTATACCGTGCTTGATGACGGAACAATTGAGATCACTGCCTATCTCGGAAACGCCGTTAATCTTACGATTCCTTCAAAAATAGACGGATATACGGTCTCAAGTATAGGTTCGATGGCTATTTTTGATAACGATACAATTGAATCCATCACCGTTCCCGGTACAGTTAAAACTTTAATCAATCAAGCAATAGACAGCTGCGACTCTTTAAAACAGGTCATTCTGGAAGAAGGGGTTGAGTCTCTCCTTTGGATAGCAATAGTTGACTGCCCTGCTTTGGAAAAGGTTGTTATACCTCAAAGCGTTACATTTATAGACGAATATGCTATTGGATACGGTATATCCTCCAAAGGAGGCACAGAAGAAAAAGTAGGAAATCCGGTAATATACGGCTACGAAAATTCGGCTGCTCAAAAATATGCGGCAGAATATGGAATAAGCTTTGCACTGATAAACAATGCTATCGATTATGATAAAAGCAACTTGAAATATGTTATAGGTTCAAACCAGGGCGCAACTATTTACTGCATTTACGAACTTTCTGATCTTGTAAATGTTGAAATGGATGGAAATATTATAGACCCTTCAAATTACACATTAGCGGAAGGTTCAACCATACTTACATTTAAGCCGGAGTATCTTGACACGCTGTCACCGGGAGATCATACGGTTACTATGAATTACAACGATGACTCTGTAAGCGTTATTTTGACAATAGAAAAAAGGACTATTGAAAGAACTGACGCTTCAAAACAAATGCAATCACCCGATACAGGCGCGTCGTATATCGGCATTGCTGTTGCGACAGGGTCAGTCATTTTAGCAAGCTCAGCACTGATAATATTAAAGAAAAAAGCTGTTGATTTATATTAATATTCAATTTGTCATACACATCCTATAAGTGTCTCACTAAAAAGGGAACAAAAATTAGATATAATAATAATATTTAACAAGAATATATTCAAAAAGCGTTGAAGGCTTAGCAACTTCAACGCTTTTTTGTTAATAAATTAATCAATACGCAAACTGCTAACCTTTAACCTTGCTTTGTCGGGAGGTCAACAAGTATTTTCCAATAACCGTTTCGTCTGCCGTTTACTCTTTCAATCAACCCTTTTTTCTGCATTTCAACGGTCTTTGTTTTTATTGTTCTCTCAGATCTGCCGGTTATTTTCGCCAATGTTTTTTGTGTTATGAAAGGATTTTTTCTAATTTCGTTTAAGATTGAAAGTTCTTCCAAAGTGCAATTATTGCACTTTGAAGCATCCGAATTTGAACTTTGAACTTCACTTTGAAAATCAATATGCAAATACCGGTTCTTTAATTCGTTGTGTTTATCAAGTAATAAGTTTTCAAAAAACTGCTCAAGATATTTATAAGTAGCCGTTATACCGATCTTCAAATTATTGTAGTTTGCTCTGACAAGCGCGTTTCTAAAATACCACGAGTTTTCTGAAAACAGATTATTGTTTACATTAAAACCGAATGATTTTAAATACTTAATGATAAAAACCGCTGTTGCTCTTGTATTGCCCTCGCAAAAAGGATGAATCTGCCATATCCCGGCAGTAAATTTTGCAATGTGCTTTATTGCCTCGGAAGCAGGCAAATCTTTATATGAAAACGCTTTTTCCATGGCAAAATCATAATCAAGTGTATCATTTATACTGTCAAACGAAGCGTATAGAACCGTATCGCCTTTAAGTACCCATTCTTTTTTTGTTATATTATAAGTCCTGATTTCACCGGCATGCTTAAACACATCGGAAAATAGCCTTCTATGAATCGCCTTAAACTCAGCAGGAGAAAACTGAAAAGTATTTTCACTTAAAATCTCTGCAATTCTTGCAGCAACCTTATCCGCTTCCTCCGTACCTTCTTCTGTGGTTTTTCTTACATTCTGCTGTTCATAGTAACTGCGCAACCGTTTTTGAACAGTTTCTATATTGATTTTCCCCTCAATATGTTCTTTAGCAGTATCCAAAAGATATTCGGAAGTTTTTAGTCCATCCACATCCTGAAGACCAATCGCGGCTTTCCAAGACTCGCTGCGCTGCGCTTTATCAGGCTCTCCCTGTTTTATATATTCACTTAATTCAAAATTCCAGTTTCTTGAATTTTCCATATAACCACGCCTTATAATTTCTGTTTATATTGTACCACACTTTTACAACGGAGTAAAATATAAATACACTTAGTCAGTCATCAAATATCATATGATCGTTACAATACCCTTGATATTTTTATACTTTCTGATCATATTCGCACTTCTATTTCAGAACAGATTCCAAAAAAATCAAATTAAAATATAAAAAATATAGTTAAAACACTGTATAGGAACCCCCTTTTCCGACTATAAGTGAAAGGCATTTTAAATTTGTCTTTTACAAAATTCGGACAGAAGTGATTCAAATTACAAGCTATGAATACAGAAGCGAGCCTTCGTTTCTGCGCAATCAATTTATCATCATTTGCAAAAGGAGGTAAAATCATGTATATTAAAAAAACAACAGGCTACATCGTACCATACAGCGCAAAAGGATTGCTTGATACATTTGAGCCTGTAACGCAGGAAAGCAAAAATTGGAAACGATGGATAACACATATCGGGCCTTTTACATGCGCATACTGCTTTTCAAAAAACGGCGTTATTCTGCCGATGGATGAAGACGCCGGTATGCCTGTACACCCTAACTGCCATTGTGAATTAAGCACCAATATAGCCATTACTGCCGGCAACGCGACTAAGGATGGTAAAAATGGTGCTGATTACTGGCTTAAACATTACGGAAAACTGCCCGACTACTATATTTCACGCGAAGAATATATAAAAGCGGGTTGGAAAAGCAGCAAACCGCCTGCAAAATGGTTTCCCGGTAAAATGATGTATGGAAAAACATATCGGAACGATAAAGGTAAATTACCAAAAGCCTTAGGAAGAATCTGGTATGAAGCGGATATAAATTATTATGAAGGAAGAAGAAACAGACACAGAATTTACTTTTCCAATGACGGATTGATATTTGTATCCTATGATCACGGAAATACATTTTACGAAATAGTTTAGGAGAGCTAATTATGAAGAAAACAAAGGAAATGATAATAGATGTTGCAGACGAAAGATATTTATATGGATTTTATGAATTGCTTATTAAACAGTTGGAACTGCCAAACACCACAGGAAGAAATCTTGATGGAATAGATGATTTTTTAGAAGAGCCTTGGGAAGAAGATAGAGTTGTAAGATTTATCAATGTATCAAAAACAAATGACGATATAAGAAATGAAATTAAAGATGTTATCAGAATGTTTGAGCATGTCAAAGAATTTCAAAACAGATGCGGAAATAAATTTACATGGACTGTTGAACAGTAAAAATCACAATCTGTGGAGCAATATCAAATTTGTATGTTTAAGTTATCGGTCGGTATTTTTTACAAGATTGATGATGAGGTGAAGCGCTGAGACTGTTAACGGACAAAATGGACAGCAAAAACTTTTACGCATTTAACCTGTCATTTGACAAAAAAGGACTCAGAAAATAAAGGTGTATTTCCCGAAAAGCTGAAACCAAAAGAAAGCGGCGCAGAGCATTGAAAGCTTCTGCGCCGTTGGTTTATTTTTTCCATTTTAACCTGTTTGCTTTTCTTTTTACCGCCTCCGGTTTAATAAAACAGGCAAACCGATTCCTAGCACCGTTCTGATCATTTTTCCGGAGTTAAGTCAGTTAAAAGGCAAACCGGCATTTCTTTGTTTAAACGGGATCTGAAACAGAGGGACGAATATTGTACTCCAAACTGATAATTGAATATTTATCCGTCCTAAGAATATGATCAAACTTTACAAAAAAGGCGCCGCATAGTAAAATAGAAGTGCTATCATTTACTAAACACCAAATTTATTAAAAGTCAAAACTATCTATCGAAAATAAAAAGGCAGGAATGTGGTGAAAGCCGTGAAAGAAAATGCAAAGAAAACGCCGACGCATATGGAGATACGCGGCGGGCATGTGCATAATTTAAAAAACATTAATGTTGATATACCGCTGAACAAGATAGTGGGAATTGCCGGGGTATCGGGTTCCGGCAAATCATCGCTGGCGCTCGGCATTCTTTACGCTGAGGGCTCAAGGCGGTATCTGGAATCCCTTTCCACATACACAAGGCGGCGCATGACACAGGCGGAAAAAGCGCAGGTTGACGAAGTGCTGTACGTGCCGGCGGCGCTTGCGCTGAGGCAGAGGCCCGGTGTGCCGGGAATACGCAGCACTTTCGGCACGGGAACGGAACTGCTAAACAGCCTGCGCCTGATGTTTTCAAGGCTGGCAAGCCACAGATGCCCCAACGGGCATTATGTTGATCCCTCGCTCAATGTGGCGGCAGGGCTTGAACTGGTTTGCCCGGTCTGCGGCGAACATTTCTTCGCGCCGGGCGCCGAGGAACTTGCCTTTAACAGTCAGGGCGCCTGCAAGAAATGCGACGGCACGGGAATAGTGCGCATAGTTGACGAATCTACGCTTGTGCCGGACGAGAACCTGACGATTGACGAGGGCGCCGTCGCGCCGTGGCAGACGCTGATGTGGTCGCTCATGAAAGACATTGCACGCGAGATGGGCGTTCGCACGGATGTGCCGTTTAAAGATCTTACGCCGAAAGAACGCGACATTGTTTTTCACGGCCCGGCGGTAAAAAAGCATATTGTTTACCAGAACAAAACGAGCGGCGCGGCGGGAGACATGGATTTTACATATTTTAACGCAACATACACCGTTGAAAACGCGCTTTCAAAAGTTAAAGACGAAAAAGGAATGAAGAGAGTTGAAAAATTCCTGCGGCAGGACGTGTGTCCGGACTGCGGCGGCACAAGGCTTGCCGAAGCCGCAAGAGCGCCGAGACTGCGCGGGATCTCACTTGCGGACGCCTGCAAGATGACGCTTTCGGATCTTTCGGAATGGGTAAAAGGCGTGCCGTCCTCTCTGCCGGAAGAGATGCGCCCGATGGCGGAAAGCATATGCGAATCGTTCCAAAGCGCGGCAAAGAGGCTGACAGACCTTGGCTTATCATATCTAACGCTGGACAGAGCGGCGTCTACGCTCTCAACAGGCGAACGCCAGCGTATGCAGCTTGCGAGGGCAGTACGAAACCGCACCACAGGCGTGCTTTATGTGCTGGACGAGCCTTCTATAGGTCTGCACCCGTCTAACATGGAGGGGCTTACGGGCGTGATGAACGATCTTCTTGCAGACGGCAACACAGTTATTCTTGTTGACCATGACACCAACGTACTGAAAGAGGCGGACTGGCTGATAGAAATGGGCCCGGGTGCCGGCGCAAACGGCGGCGCAATCATCGCCGAAGGCAGTATAGAAGATATAAAAAAACATCCGTCTTCAAAAATAGCCGGATTTTTAAGCGGCGATAAGATCATTGATATAGGAAACCATACGCCTGCCGAAAAAATGTTTGACCTTGGCACGATACATCTTTCCAACTCGGACATTCACACGGTTAAACCGCTTGAAGTTGACATTCCCAAAGGGCGAATGACCGCCGTTACAGGCGTATCCGGCTCGGGAAAGACAACCATGATACTTGAAAGCCTGATCCCTGCCCTTGAGTCACAGATAAAAGGGGCAAAACTGCCGGATCATGTAAAACGTGTTTCTGCCGACGGTATACAGCAGATAAAACTGATAGACGCAACCCCGATAGGCATTAACGTTCGTTCAACAGTTGCAACTTATGCTGATGTGCATGATGAGCTGCGCAAGATATATGCCAAAACACCGGACTCCAAAGAAAAAGGATACAAGGCGGGCGATTTTTCATACAACACGGGAAAACTTCGCTGCCCTGTCTGCGACGGAACAGGCACAATAAGCCTTGATATACAGTTTTTGCCGGATGTGGATATTCCCTGCCCCGAATGCGGAGGATCAAGATATTCAAAAGGCGCGGGACTTATACGCAGATACCCTAAAAATTCCGAAAACGGATATACATTGCCCGAGCTCATGGACATGAGTATTGATGAAGCGCTGAAAGCGTGTGATGATCTTCCCAAGGTAAAAAAGAAATTGCAGGTGCTGCATGATCTGGGGCTTGGTTACCTTACGCTCGGCGAGGAAACGCCGAGCCTTTCAGGCGGCGAGGCGCAGAGACTGAAGCTTGCGAGCGAGATGGGAAAAGGCCAGTCCGGCTCCGTATTTGTGTTTGACGAGCCTACGATAGGACTGCACCCGCTTGACGTTGAAACGCTGCTCACAGTTTTTAAAGGACTGATAGACAGCGGCGCTACGGTTATAGTTATTGAACACGACCTTGATGTAATCAGAAATGCGGATTATGTGATAGACATGGGCCCGGGCGGAGGCGCTGAGGGCGGCAGAATAGTGGCTCTCGGCACGCCGGAGGAGATCTGCAATTGCAAAGAAAGCAAAACAGGATATTATTTAAAAAAATCTTACGGAAAGCAAGACAACCGCTGATGCGAGAACAAGGGGGCGGTAAAATGAATAACAAACTGAACGACGAACAACTTGCCGCCGTAACTGCAACAGAAGGGTTCGTGCGTGTTATAGCCGGCGCTGGATCAGGAAAGACCAGGGCGCTGACGCACCGCTTTGCGTTTTTGGTGAACGAAATGGGCATACTGCCGGAAAACATACTTTGCGTTACTTTTACCAACAAAGCCGCAAACGAGATGCGCCGGCGCATCCACAATCTTATAGGCGATAAGGACACGGGATATATAAACACGTTTCACGGTTTTTGCGTTGCTGTTCTTCAGGAGGACGGTTATGCCGTGCAGTATCCGAAGAATTTTCTTGTGCTGGACAACAGTGATATTGATTCCATGCTGCGCATCATATATGAGGAGCGCGGACTGACCCTGAGGGATATGACTTTTGCGGACGCAAGAGATATGATAGAGATACAAAAACTATTCAAAAAGCCCGAATATTACCTTGATATGACGGATATGTCCCTTGACGCTCTGCACGAAAAATATAGGAATGCGGATAAAAAGGACGATATAATCTTTTACGGCTATCTGTATCAGGAGAAAAAGTGCTTTGGGCTTGATTATAACGACCTTATCAAATTCACACTGTATATTTTTTCTCAGAACAAGGACATACGCTTAAAATGGCAGAAACGCCTTGAATATATCATGATAGATGAATTTCAGGATATTGACGGCCTGCAGTATGAACTTATGGAGGCGCTTTGCGCTTATCATAAAAACCTGTTTATAGTGGGCGACCCGGACCAGACGATTTATACCTGGCGCGGCGCAAACGTTAAATATCTTTTGGAATTCGAGCGTAATTTTCCCGGCGCCAAAACGGTTATGATGATGAAAAATTACCGCTCCACTCCGCAGATACTTGCCGCCGCGAATTCACTTGTATCAAAAAACAAACACCGAATCAAAAAGGATCTTATTCCCGTTCTTCCGGACGGCAAAAAGCCGTTGTTCTGCTTTGCCAAAAATCCGGAAGAAGAGGCAAAATGGATAATATCGCAGATAAATGAACTGCACGAAAGCGGCGTTGATTACCGTGATATAACAATACTCTACCGCGCGCACTATGTTACCCGGCCGATCGAGGAAGCGCTGCTCAACGGGAAACTGCCTTACCACATTTACAGCGGCGTTCCTTTTTTCGGCAGGGCAGAGATAAAGGACGCTCTGAGTTACCTGCGCATGATCGTTTCTCAGGATGATCTCTCCTTCCGCCGTGTGATAAATACGCCGAAACGCAATATAGGCAGGCGGCGCATGGCTTTTTTGGAAGAATACGCCCAAAACAATCAGTGTACTCTGTATACCGCACTGAAACAGACCGTTGACGACGATATATTCAGAGGCACAAAGGCGCGCGGCTTTATAAGCCTTACAGAAAATTTTTCAAACGGATATGAGGACAGACCTGTATCAGACCTGCTCTCCGCGATCTTAAATAAGAGCGGCTATGAAAAGATGCTCAGAACAGAAGGAAGCCAGGAACGGCTTGACAACCTGGCGGAACTGAAGCAATCCATCCTGGAATACGAAACGACCTGCGGAGAGGAAGCCACGGTATTTCATTACCTTGCCCACGTTGCGATGTTTACTAACAGCGATATGGAGGACACTTCCGATAAAATTAAGCTTATGACAGTACACGCCGCAAAGGGACTGGAATTTCCGTATGTGATGCTCTGCGGAATGAACGAAGGCGTTTTTCCGTCCAGAAAAACAAAAGATCTGCTTGGCATGGAAGAGGAAAGGCGGCTTGCGTTCGTTGCCGTGACCCGTGCCGAAAAAGGCTTATATCTTTCCGGCGCCGAAGGACGTAATTTTGACGGCACACCTCGTTATCCCTCCCGTTTTATACTGGATATAGACGAAGAACTTCTTGAATACGCCGAAAGGCCGAGCGACTCACTGATCGCCGACGCAAAAGAGCATATTGCGTTCAGTGAAAAGTATATGCCGAAAAACCTGAAAAACGAACTTCTGTCAGCAGGCACGCGGATACGGCATGCTTATCTGGGTGACGGAGAGATCCTGGATACCGATATGGACAAAGGCGCTTATCTTGTAAAATTTGACACCATACCAACGCCGAGACTGATCTCATTTCGTGTCAATCTGCAATTATTGTAACTATACGCTTGTACAAAAGTGTAAACAGACGTATTTATGCCCACCGTTAACGGAAGAACGGACGTTCTGAAACACAGGATCCAATAAATCTGCATAACATAATAAACAAGCCGGAAGTTGCATAACTTCCGGCTTGTTTATTTATATTTTGCTGTTTAATGGTAACCCGCGCTCTGCTGATCAAACAACAGGCTCTGCCTCAAAGGTGAATTCAAGCGGTTTAAAATAGCCGAAACGTATCAGATGTTCCTTTGACGGAATAGGCCCGCAGCTGCCCGAACCTGTACCGCGCACATATCCGTCAATCGCCGCAAAAGTTGTGTCACAATCAGGAAGATCCTCAATATGCTTTGCATTTTTAAGCTGCTCAAGGGTAAAATGATTTGCATTGAAATTTATATATTTGTTTATTGCAGTAAATTTCATCCCTGCCCCGGTCTTGTTTGAAAGGATACTGTAGCGAACGTCTCCCCTGTTTCCCGAATCCTGAGGTTTGATATACTTGTGTGCCATGTTTGAAACCGTGGTTTTATATATACCCACCGGAGCATGCTCTTTGAAATCAGAATAATTTTCAAGAGGGCCTCTGCCGTAATACTCAACATTCTCAAACTCCCTGCCGAATTCGGCGTGAACGCCATAACGGGAAAGCTGATCCGTAAGCGGGCAAATTTTTTGCAAGGACGCGCTGACAGTCATTTTTCCGTTTTTGTCAAAGAAGTAATTCACATGAGCCCTTGCAAGCACAAAGACTCCCCTGGTAACAAAATCATAGACCGTACGGATATATTTGACGCCGTTATTGCGCTTTACATCGCAGGAAACCAGCCTGGCAGCCGCACAGTCCAGCCCTATAATCTTCCAGAATATCACCATATACTGGTCGTTATCCAGCCGGCCTCTGTATATATGGGGAACAAACCCGCTTGCCTTGTCAACAGGCGCCTGATTCAAATATTCAACACCGTTCTTGCTGTAACTTACAAGTCCCTTCTTCCTGTCAAACACTGCTTTTCCGCCGTCAAAAAGAACACTCACCGTATTTCCCACAGCTGAAATCTCAGCCGGTTTTGAAGCACTGTCGGCTTTTTTTAACTCAGCGCATGAAACAATGATCTGTTCACATGCGATCTCTTTGCCGGTCATTTTATCCGTATATGTAAAATTGACAAAAACATCCTCATCATACTGAGTAAAATAAGAGGAATCTATCTTTATTCTTTTTTTACCGCCCGGAGCGATCACACTTTTTACACAGCCCCGCTGCCGGCCTTTTCCGTTAACCAAGATCTCAAAATCGATACCGATATCGGAACTGTCTTTGAAGCTTCTTGTATTCCAGAGCTCAAAAACATTTTCTTTTATATGCTCTGCCCTTACTGGACGGTAGCAGACCTTCATTTCCAGCGCGCCGCTGGACGGCCTTCTGTCCGGATAAAACAGACCGTCCACACAGAAATTGCCATCGTGTATCGGCTCGTTGTGATCGCCGCCGTAGGTCCACTTATATTTTGCGTTTTCATCATAAACGCTGTGATCCGCCCATTCCCATATGCAGCCTCCCATAAACTGATCCGAAGAATAGAAAAGCTGCATATATTCTTCAAGGCCGCCGGGGCCGTTACCCATTGCATGAGCATATTCACACTGGAAAAACGGCTTGTCTTTATACTTGTCTCCGGCTGTTCCTTTAAGAATCTTTCTCATGAGCGCGGGCGTGGCATACATTCTTGAAACAACATCATAAGCCCAGCGGCTGCTGCGGATCGCGCCCTCATAGTGAACAGGAATCCCGGGATCAGCTTTTTTCAGATAATCATAACAAACATCCTGACACTTATATCCGCCTGATTCGTTGCCGAGGCTCCACATAGTAATGCACGGGTGATTTTTGTCCCTGCCATACATTCTTTTAACTCTGTCCAGATAATGTGAAGCCCATCTCTCATCGTTGCTCAATCTGTTTGGATTATAGGTACTGTAAGGCACTGCATAAAAGCCATGGGTTTCAATATCGGCCTCATCAACAACATAAAGGCCGTAAATATCACACATCGTTAAGAATGCCGGATCCGGGGGATAATGCGATGTCCGGACTGCATTACAGTTATACTCTTTCATAAGCTGAACGTCTTTTTCCAGATCGTCAAGCGACATAGCATAACCTTTTGTCATATGCGTATCGTGATGGTTGACTCCCAGCATTTTTATAGGCTTTTCATTAAACAGAAACACATTGCCCTTGATCCTGATATTTTTGAACCCGGTGTATGTACGCACCGCTTCAATAACCCTGCCGTTCTTTTTCAATATAATACGAACTTCGTAAACGGCTGGCGTTTCAGCAGTCCATTCATTAGGAGAAAGGGATCTGAGTTCTGTTTTCCAACTGTTCTTCAAAACGGTTTTAAACAGTCCTGCAGAAGAGATCTCAACGGTCGTTTCAGGGGAAAACTTTCCGTCAACTGAGATCTTCAGATCATAGGTGCCGTCAGAATTTTTAGACGGCCGCAAGAGAAAATCGCTTAAATATTCTTCCTCGCTTTCTATTATATAAACGTCGCGAAAAATACCGTTTTCACGAAACATATCCTGGCATTCAAGGTAGGTGCCGTTGCTCCACTTATACACAACGGCCACGATCTCATTTTTTCCGCTGTTCAAAAAAGAAGTGATTTCAAATTCGGCCGTATTATGCGATCCCTCGCTGTAACCCACATAACTGCCGTTGACATAAACGGCAAGCGCACCCGCTACGCCCAAAAAGGTGAGAACGCGGCGCCTTTGCGGATCTTCTGCCGTTACGAATTTTCTGTAAATGCCGGCTGGAACATCAGCAGGAATACGGGGCGGCCTTTTCGGGAACGGATATCTTGTATTGATATAAGCGATCTGATCGTAGCCTGTTCTCTGCCATGTGCACGGAACGCTGACACGATCGAAAGACACACTGTCCGTATCAAGCGTTTCGGGAATTTCACTAAGCTTTTTATAATAGGCAAAATCCCATTCGCCGCTGAGCACAGTGATCCTGTCAGAATGATAGCGCTCGCTTTTGTAATCCGTGTTTTCAAGAACCGTTTCATTGGAAAACGGTATAAAATAACTCCTTTCGGCAAGTTTGTTTTCTTCAAAAATATTAAAATTCGTATGAAGATCTCTGTGAATTCTATATTTCATTTTAATCCCTCTCAAATAGTAATGATTCAGATAAGCCGTAATTTAAAGACCCGGCCTGTTAACCATCCAGTTTCAGCTCTATGCAGTTTTCGCTCTCCAACCCCCAGCTGTCAACGGCAAAAACCTTAAAATGGTGCCCGTAACCGTCTGATAATTCTGTTTCCAGTTCAACTGTTTTACTCATATCATCTATTCCGTTATAAAAATCGCTGAAAAAATATTTGGTTTCCTGATCATCTATCACAACTTTGTATGAGTGGACGAAGTCATCGTCCTGCGCTGCGGGAAAGGTCAGCACCACTTTATCGCCGCTGCGTTCAGCCGTACCTGACGTATCCGTTATAACAGGCGCCTCATTAGAAGCCATTCTGTTCTCAAACGAATATTTTCCGTCATTTTCATAAGGCAATGAAAAACTCCACACTTTATCCGCTTTTTCTTCCCTGCCCGTATTCCCGTCTGCAAAATTCACACGGTGCAGCGTAATGGAATCCTCTGTAAAATCCATTATATACCCCATAGGGGTGATCTCTGCATCCGGAGGGATCGTGCCGTTTTCCTTGCCCTCTTCCAACTCTGTGTAAGAAAGTGACTGTGTGTTTATAACGGTATAGCCGCCCTGCCATATTGAACGCTCATCCAACAGCGAATAATGCACATGGCCGCTGAAATTGATCACATTAGGATATTTTGACAGCACTTCGTCAAGGTTTTTGTCTCCCCAGTCCTCGCTTCCGTAACTTGTGTTTTGGGGCTGATTGTGCGTTAGGACGAAAATGGGCCTTCCGTCTGAATCCGCGGCTGCTTTTTGCAGCTCGTTTTCCAGCCATTTTACTGTTATTTTATATCCGTTTTGCATACTTCCGGAATCCGGCGAAGCACCTATGAAATGATATCCGTTAACAACATAATGGGTCCACGGCGAAGAACCTACTGTATTTTTATAAGCGGCTTTATGCGGGCGATATGTAAAAATATTCTTGCTCCAGTAATCGTGATTACCCATAATGCTCTGTATAATAGGCTTATCCTCGCCAAAGACCTCGTCTATTGCGTCCATATATGTCTGAAATGCAAAACTGGTTCCGAGATCGCCGATATCACCCGCGAACAGGATCATATCAACATCATTGTTCTTTATAACATGAAGCGCATTTTTTAAATTTCTAAGATAAGTATCATCTTCGCTCAGCTGCTTTCTGGTTGGAGGCAGCTGCGTATCGGAGATAACGGCAACCTTAAAATCGCTGCTGTCTGTTGTGAATTCCTGAATCTCCGTTTTATTTATCTGCGACCTGCTGGACGAAAAATACAACACGGACAAAACCACCGCTCCCACTATAATAATTATAGCAGCAAGAACTGCCGAAACAATAATAATTTTTTTCTTTTTATTCATTTTAGTTCACCCGAGCATCTGAATGATTCGCGGCCAGCGCATTCAGTTCTTCCGCCTCTCGTCTTTCCTTTTCTTCCCTGAAAGCTTTGAGTTTGCCTGCCTGGGCTTTTTCATCAAACTTATAGAAGAACATCGGTATAGCTTGAAGCAGCAGCCCTATCGCACCGAATGCCGTCAGCAGGAAGAAAATAACATTCAGCAGCATAGTGTAATCCACACCGCCGGAAATAAACGGCTGCGTTGGGCTTTGGATCAGCGGCTGGGTCAGATTATTGGTGAGCGCATTCATTTTATCCACATTATAGCCGAATGCATCAACTACGTTTAAAAGCAGCGCATTGAATATCGCAACCGAGATCTGGCTGATCAGACTCTGGAACGAAAAAACAGTGCCCTCAAGGCGCTTGCCTGTGCGCATTTCAAGATCCTCGACCACATCGGAGAACATGGCAGTGGTCAGGACTGTCATGATGCCTACGGGGAAATTTGTAAAGAAACGCAGGATCATATATACTACCGCACCGGAAAATGTGTTATACGGAACGATCCATATGCCGATAACAAAGCAAAGGATGTCCGCCGCGATACCGATTATAGAAGTGCCGATCCACAGCGTTTTCTTATCCATTTTTTTGAGGAACAGCGGTATAAGAGCCATAGACAGCATATAGGAAATTCCGCTGCCGATCTGCAGAAGCGGTGTTAAAAGGCCTTCGCTTGTCAGCTGCAAAGAGATACCGAACGTATCATAGATCCAGGCGCACAACTGATCTATCGGCAACACGCCTATGCAGTTCCACTTGGCAAAATACGGCAGGAACATAGAGCCGATATTGACGATGGACGAGAAAAACATAGCGATCGTCAAAACAATAAACTTTTTGTCTTTAAATACAATTTTAAGGCCGTCAACATACTTTTCCTTTTTCGGAGGGATCTTGATTTTTTCCTTGAATCCGAAAGCCGAAAAGAACATTGGGACTGCGCCGAGCGTTGCAAAAATGAGCGCTGAAAAGAAATATCCCTGTTTCTGATTTTCACGCCCCCAGAGACCGGCAACCGTAAAAAACAGCAGAGACGGCAAAACGGATCCCAATGAACCGAGGATATTGCTCCAGGACAGAGCTTTTACACGCAGCTTATCTTCCGGAAATACAAGCGGCGCAAGGCCCTTGTTCGGAATATCCAGCGCCGTATAAATTGTATAATAAAGAATATAGGCTATAATTGCGTAAACGAAGTTTCCGGTCTGCCCGAAATCCACCGGGGCAAACAGCATTGCCGTTACAAGGATCATAGGGCCTGACATCCAGAACACATATGGCCGGCACTTGCCCCAGCGGGTGTTTGTTTTATCTACCAGCATACCCATCAGAGGGTCATTTACCGCATCCCATACCTTGGTTACTGCCAGCATAATACCCGTCATGGAAAGAGAAAGGCCCAGCACATCTGTAAAATACATGTTCAGTGCAGTACCGACAATGCTGTAGACCGTACTTATACCAAAAGGCAACAGCGAAAACGCAATAATCTCCCTTGTTGTTTTGCTCTTAAACAGATTTTTCATTTTTTTACCCCCGGTTTTTTAAAATAACCATATTTATTGATCAGCGAAATAAATCCGTTGTTGATACTGTTAAAATAATCATCTGACACTTTGAATTCAGGCAAAGCGAATGACGGAAGGTCCCTGACCGCCGCCTTAAATATTTTTTCAAACTGATTCTGTCTTTGCGATCTGTAAAATACGATCAGCTGAGGATTCAGAAAAATGATTATATTTTTTACTATCTTTGCAGGGAAAGAGATTCCCATGATATTTTTTCTCAGATCGTCGATATATCCGACCTCGCCGGCAAATCCCGTGCTTCCCGTAAGTACGTTTCCGTTTACCGTGGCACCCACGCCGACACCGTTGTGCCCAAACTGAACCGTTGCGATATTTACGATATCACCGCGGTATTCGGCGCACTCACCGATAGCGGTCAGCTTCATATCATTCTGAACTATAACGTTTACACCGTATTTTTCCTTAAGTTTCTTTTTTACATCCAGCCCCACAGCTGCAGGGTTATAAAACCAATCCATGACAACACCGTCATTCAGCACGCACGGAAGAGCCAGACATACTGTACCCACATTATATTCGGCCGACGCTTTATCCATGATGCTGTACACGCTTGCAAGAAGATCTTCCAGCTCCAGACCGACCGTATATTCTTCAATCACATGGAACCCAAAATTACAGATCCTGCAGATCAGACTGTTATCATCAACAACAAGAAATACAAAATACTGGTATTCTTTATTAAGGAAATACAGTTTTGCCTTTCGTCCGCCCGTAGAATCTGCCGTATCGCCTTCACAGACCATTCCCAGCTCAATGGCCTGCAAAACGCATTTTTTTACAGTCGTAAGCCCACCGCTGATCTGCTCCGTCAGTTGTGCAAGGCTGCACGAGCCCTCGCTTCTGAGAACCTGCAATATATCGGAAAGATTCTTGATCCTGATATTTTTCAGTGTATTCTGCTCGTTCAAGCAGTTCACCTCCAAAACTTTTAACACAGGGTGTCAAAAGTTATTATAATCTTTCGGTCTGCTTTTGTCAATCCGTATATAAATATAAACGGATTATAAAACACCGGTACTGTTGTATCCAATAAACAAAGGCAGAATGCGGATCTTCATGATCCCACTCTGCCTATAAAATACATGTTCAATTCAAATGATACCTTTATTTACAGAAGCCGGCTGATGCCCTTGGCTGTTCTTTCAGCACTGTTTTGAAAATGATTGCCGGAATTCAGTTCAAACACCGTTCTGATCCCTCGCAAACGGTAAAATTCTTCAATATCCAGAGTATTCCACTCAACTGTTTTAAGATACGGATTTCGTGTTTTGCTCTCTTTACTGCCAAGTGAAAAATACATTCTCTCAGGCATTGCCCTCATCTTATTTTCAAAAACGAACTCTTTTATGCCCGGAAACCAGAGAGAACCGGAAACGCTTGCCGCACGTGTAAAAGCATCCGTTTTATAAAGCGAATAAACGGCGAAAAGCCCTGCGAGCGAATACCCGGCAATGCCGCGCCAAACAGGCGTGCCGTTCATTTTGTCCTCCGCCGAGGGAATGATCCTTTCGGTAAGCAGACGCAGATAATCTTCCGCACCGCCCGTAAACACGCCGCCGTTTTTCATGACCGCAGGACAATCCCACGGCGTCATGTCATGATTCCATTCTAATCCCGATACAGCAACAAGATTGAGATCAGCACAGCCGTTTTTCACCAGTTCATTATAAACGGCTCCGCCCTCGCTGCCGAAAGTATTAAGATAGATTACAGGCTTATCCGCTTTTTCACACGAAAAAACGGAGATCACTTTATTTTCTGTTTCAAACTGAATCATCTTAATTGTCCTTCTGTTAAAAATATATAAATATTACAAAATCTTCATATAATAATCTGCCGCAATGAAAGTTTCGTCAGAATATATTTCACCGGCGGATTTTATAGGTTTATCGGATCTGAATTTTTTGCAGGCATATAAAATTTTAATCAGAATATGATTTCTTGTCGAAAAGAGCAGAATGATTTTTCAGCTTTGAAAAGATGCTTTGAGCCTGTCCAGAAACAGCTGGGCGGCCGGTGAAAAGACCTGATATTTTTTCCAGATCACATTCAGGCCGGACTCCAGGCCGGGACTGAGCGGGCGAAAACAGAGGCTACTGTTTTCGGAAGCATTTGCCAGTTTATCAAGCGTAACGGCGTACCCTATGCCCTCCTCTACCATGATGGCGGCATTATAAACGAGGTTATAAGTTGTAACTATATTGAGTTTATCATATTCTTTTCCAAACCATTCGGCAAAACTGTTTGACGGCTGATTTGGCGAAATCACCTGCCGCGAGCAAATGAGCGGCAGATTCAAAAGGTCTTCTTTTTTTATATATTTCTTTTGAGCAAGCGGGCAGTCCCTGCGCATCAGAACGCCCCACACATCCTTTGACGGCAGATTGATAAAATCATACTTAGAAATATCAGCAGGCTGAATCAGTATACCGAAATCAAGCAGCCCCTTATCAAGGCGGTCCGTTACATCCTGCGCGTTGCCGCTGTGCAGATGATAATGTATCCCGGGGTATTTCTCACGCAGTTCTTTTATTATCTTTGCAATGAGACGGACAGCCTGCGTCTCTCCGCCGCCGATATAAATATCTCCGCTGACGGAATTTTCCATGGAAGAAAATTCCTCTTGAGTCTTATCCACCATAGAAATGATCTCCTCCGCGCGCTTTCTGAAACGCACACCCTGCTGAGTCAGCGTTACACGGTGGCTTCCCCGTATCAGAAGCTGCTGGCCGAGCTCATCCTCAAGGTCATGTATCTGCCTTGAAAGGGTTGGCTGCGTTAAATGCAGAAAATTGGCCGCAGCGGTTATACTGCCTTCCCTTGCAACGGCAAGAAAATAACGAAGAACACGTATCTCCATAGCTGATTCCCCTTTCCGCATATATTATACAACATTTAGCTATGCGTGTAAAGCATATCATCAAATAGAAACAAGGTATTTGCTATTTCTATGCTGTGGCGTTACAATAAAAATACAGGAAGGAGCGGCGGGTATGGATATTATGCACGACCGCGTATTCAGAATACGCAGAAATCTTACGGACGCGGGCTGCAGCGATTCGGTCATAAATGAATATATTGAACTGGAAAAGAACCACATGCGCGCGGAACAATACAAACTGCTTGGCAGGCAAAAGTCTTTGCTTTTGAAAGAACTGCACAAAGATCAGTATAAGATAGACTGCCTTGACCATATGGTTTACACCTTGCAGGAAGAAGACAGAAAACAAACGGAGGAATTTAAATGAAAACTGAACTTGATCTGGCACTGGAATGGGACAAAACTTTTCCCAAAAGCGACAAAGTAGATCACCGCAAAGTTACCTTTCACAACCGCTACGGAATCACCCTTGCGGCAGACCTTTACAAACCCGTAAGCGCCACGGGCAAACTTGCCTCCATAGCGGTGTGCGGGCCGTTCGGCGCCGTAAAAGAGCAGGCAGCCGGACTTTATGCCCAGACCATGGCGGAAAGAGGATTTTTGACGATAGCATTTGATCCGTCTTTTACAGGTGAAAGCGGCGGAGAGCCGAGATACATGGCGTCCCCTGATATAAACACAGAGGATTTTCAGGCGGCAGTTGACTTTTTAAGCGTTCGTGACGATGTAGACCCGGACAAAATAGGCATTATAGGCATCTGCGGCTGGGGCGGTATGGCACTTAACGCAGCGGCGCTGGACACACGTATTAAAGCAACGGTCACATCGACCATGTATGATATGACGCGGGTAAACGCAAACGGATATTTTGACGCCGAAGACAGCGAAGAAGAACGCCACAGAAAGCGCGGAGCTCTTAACGCTCAGAGAACCGAAGATTACAAAAACGGCATCTACGCTCTTGCAGGCGGTGTTGTGGATCCGCTGCCGGACGACGCGCCTTTCTTTGTTAAAGATTACTATGATTATTACAAAACGAAGCGCGGCTACCATAAGCGCTCACTCAACTCAAACGGCGGCTGGAACGTTACCGGCTGTATGTCCTTTATGAACCAGCCTATCCTGAAATACAGCAATGAGATACGAAGCGCAGTGCTTATGATCCACGGCGAAAAAGCGCATTCCTGCTATTTCAGCAAAGACGCTTTTGCAAATATGACAAAAGACAATCCGTATAAGGATAACAAAGAGCTTATGATCATTTCCGGCGCCGTTCACACGGATCTGTATGACCGAACCGATCGTATACCGTTTGGCAGGATAGAGGAATTTTTCCGCAGCGCATTGAAATAAGGCAGACGGCAATGAAAAGTAAAAACATATTTATCAAAATTGCGGCTGTTCTGGCGGTAACGGCTATGATCACATCAGCACTTTACGCCTGTTCTTCTGCCGGCACGGAAGACAGGACTACCGAAGCGGCGGAAGAGAAACCTGTTTCGGAAGCAATAACAGATGCAACTGCGCAGAAAGCAGAAGACAATGATACAGAGGATAAAGATATGAACAGAATAAACATCCTTGTTGGAGAAAAGACCTTTACAGCGGAACTTTACGATAATGAGTCCGCGCGTGAATTTGCGAAAACGCTGCCGCTTACCGTTACTATGAGCGAACTGAACGGAAATGAAAAATATTACTATCTGCCGAATTCTCTGCCGCCCGATCCAAGCAGACCCGGCACGATACACACCGGCGATCTTATGCTTTACGGTTCCGACTGCGTTGTTCTCTTTTACAAAGATTTCCGCACTTCATACAGTTACACTCCGCTCGGCCATACAGATGACCCGACCGGTCTTGCGAACGCGCTCGGAAGCGGATCGGTTCAGGTTACTTTTCAGTTTTAACAAATAACCAGAAAACAATTTCCCGCTTTGCGTTTTTAAATACGCAGGGCGGGATTTTATTCTAATCGGAAAACGTTTAAACGGCCGGATTGATTTACAACAATTTACTGTTGTGTTATAATAACCTCACGAAACAGGAGCAAAATCACAGATTTTGACTGTTTCGGAGAACATTGTATCATTCCTGCTTCGCTC
>CATZNW010000029.1 GCA_958422185.1 uncultured Clostridium sp. | reverse complement strand
TTCAGACTGTCGATAAAGTCGGCTGAACCGCGCGATATATGCTTTACATTTTCAAAGCAAAGAAAAAACAACAAACAGTAGAAAAACGCCTTAATTAAAAAAACAAATAATACGTTTGACAACAGATAAACGCCGCATGAAACAAGTGTTCATGCGGCGTTTGCACTTTCCGTTTTTTGCTCGGGGGCAGTACCGTTGTACGGCACCCGCTCGCAAGAAAACGAAATTCAGCTCGATTTCTCGAAGTCTCCTCAGCGTGCAGGACTGCACTTTTTTCTGAATTTGCGCCTTTTTCTACACGCTGAAGCGGCTGATGTTCAGCCGCTTTTCCATTGTTAAATAATCGACATTATCACGATATAGTAGGCGATTCCAAAAAGCGAATCGTTTTTTCAGTACAGTTCAATTCCGCTTCAATTCCATAAGGAAGAATACCTATTGGTTTTGCATGCCCTATATTAACATTATATATTACAGGTAAATCCGTTAACTGTTCTTCTTCAGCAACTACCTGTCTAATTGCTGTTTTATATTCTTCATAATAGGTTTCATCTTTGGGTTTACCGACTATCATTCCGTTTATTACTCTCAGGATTCCCTGTGCCGCCAGATTCCTCAATGCCCACAAAACAAAATTAGGGGATGGTTTATCCTCACTGGTTTCAAAAAACAGGATCGCATTTGACCATTCATTTAAAGAGGGCCAGATCGTTGTTCCGTTAACCATCATAAACACATCTATACAGCCACCAAGCAAATGACCTTTTACGATTCCCTTTCCGTTGATGATCTCATATCCGTGTAAGTCTTTTTTCATAGCATGGGGAGTATTTATGTTGCTTTCTTTCCAAAGAATGTAATCATCCGTCCATTCGGGGCTTGGAAGCAATTCGTATTGATCCCATGTTCCGAATAAAATATCTTCTACTGATTTTTTGGTGTAGTCAAACATTTTAACATATTCACCGAATTCGCACATAACGGATGGCCCGTAAAAAGAAACAAGCCCCGCCTTGTGCATCATAAAATGATTGACCGTAGTGTCAGAATATCCCATAAAAATTTTAGGATGATTCCTTATTACATCCAAATCTATATAAGGAAGGGTGCGAATCGTGTCGTCCCCTCCGATGGCACAAAAAACAGCAGAAACAGAAGGATCTTTAAATGCATTCATAAGATCCTGTGCGCGTAATCTGGGATTTTTTGCAATAAACTCACTTCCCTTGAGGGCATGGGGCATGCAAATTACTTTCAATCCGAAGTCATTTTCCAGTCTGTCCTTAGCAATATAGTACTTATGTATTAATTCAGGATCGCCCAATCCGCCCCACGATAAACTGACGATTGCAATTTTATCCCCGCGTTTTAATTTTTTTGGCTTGATCACGCAAATATCCTTCTTTCGCTCATTGAACCAAATCTAATGTTTTTTCGGGTGCAGGCAGCGCAGCGATAAATAAAACATTCAAAAACAGCAAATCTCTGTTATCCGCACTGCACCGTTATATAATTCCATTCAGCGGCTTTTTAATCAAATTATGATTTCGCGCCCGATTCATATTCGCTGTGATACGCTGCAACGGAATATACAGGCGGAATTATAAGGCAAAGCATTAAAATGGCAAACGGCGCCGCAAGCGAAGACAGGAATGAGATTGCCATCAGAATACCCGAGGCGCACACCCAGACAGCTCCGGCAGTTATACGGGTCTTATAAAGCACTGTATCCCTTTTAAGCGTTGGAAAAATACGCAGGATAAACCTGGGGGTTTTCCTGAAAGCAGGAATAACAGCACCCGCCAAAAGCATAAAAAACGAGCATAAAGCGCAGACGATAAAACCCGGATTATCCAAAACACCGAGCGCATTTCCGAGAACTATAAAATACATAAAATAATCAACTGCCGGCATCAACAGTTTGAACCAGACAATCCCTTCGCCTAACGGATCTTTTACCTTCAGTGTCACGATCACACCGATTTCCAGCACAGTAAGAATCACAGGTATTACAAACAAAAAAATATTTTTGCTCATATAGGAATCAGCCTGAAATTGCGAATCAAAATGCACCGGCAGATCTGCCGGCAGTTCTGAATAAAACAGCGCACCCGCAAACGCAGACGCAAGACAGACTGCCGAGATCAATATATCAAAAAGCGAAAAACCTTTTTTGGCTTTCATAATGATGACCGCCCTGATTCAGACAAATTTTCCGCTGAAATCCGGCTCCAACAGAGGCAGACCCAGATCGTGAACCGCAGTTTCAATAAATTTTTCAGCATTTTTAGGCTTCGCGGGGATGCCCATAAAGGTCAGATAATATATTACGAGTTCTTCAAAAGTGGGGCTCATTTCATTTTTGATCTTAACCTTTTCTTCGCTGAATTCAAAAGTAAACTTCCTTACATGCGCGGTTTCTACAGGCCTGATCCAAAGTTTAAGAGAGCCATCCTCCTGCCATGCCGCTTTGGAATATGTATGATAGTGCAGGTCGCCAAGCGTTATTTCACTGACGGCGTATTCGCCGTCCATGCCTGCGCGTATAACATTGGTATACTCTTTTTCGCGCCAGGTAAAGGCAAGCCCCGCGTCATCAAATTCAAATTTCATAGCGTCAATATTACCCGGCTTTTTATACAGCATATTAAGTACGGAAATTGAAATGACGGAAGCGTATTTATTGCTTTTGCATTTTATGATTCTGCCGTTTACCGCCTGCTCTTCAGACGCATTTCTGGGCTTGGCAGGCAGATCCTCCACCGCACAGCTTTGTATCGTTTCCGCAAGAGCGGCGTGCGCCTTTTCGTTTTCAGGCAGTGAGCCGTCCTCAAAACATTCCGGAAAGTATTTCCAGAATACTTTCATGATCTTATAATCTTCCGATTCACCGCAGTTCAGCACCACAAGCGCATCATATCCGGGAAACATAAAACATCTCTGCCCGAAAAGGCCGTCCGCACGGAAACTGTCTGATACGGGATTTCGCCAGAACTGGTACCCGTATCCGCACATATTATCTATGTAGCCGTCGTGAACGGAATCCGTATGTTTCGCCGTTGCGGTCCTTACCCATTCGGCGGGAACGAGCTGAGTACCGTCTATCCACTTGCCGTCATGAATATACGGCAAAAAGCATTTGGCAATATCCTCGGACTTCATATAAAGCCCCCATCCCCCGGCGCAGTACCCGTTGCCGTCCGTTTCCCAAAACGGTTTTTCAATGCCGAGCGGTTCAAACAGTTTTTCATAAAGGTAATCCGTAATGCTTTTGCCGGTAACGCGGGAAACGATTGCGGAAAGCATAAATGTATTTTCAGAAATATAATTAAATTTAGTACCCGGCGGCGCAAAGAACGGCGCGTCAAAATACTGCTTAATCCAGTCATGGCTGTCTTTTTCGTCCAGAAAGGTAATAAGCTTGTCGGAACGCATAGTCAGCAGCATGTCAACGGTAAGCTTATTGTTAGGCGGCAGTTTTGCGTTTTTATATTCGGGGAAAAATTTACAGATTTTATCACCGATGCTGAGAAGTCCGTCCGCGACTGCAAAACCTACAGCCGTTGATGTAAACGATTTGCTCATGGAATAGAGCACATGAGGATAATCCTTTGAATACGGTTTAAAATAGCCCTGGGCGCATACCTTATCGTGCCTTACAACAGTAAAACTCTGGAGGCCAAGTTTCTTTTCATTTATTTCGTCAATAAATGCTTTTATTGCACCGCTTTTAATACCGACACTTTCCGGAGTAACATGCTGAAGCTGCGTATTTTTAAGTTCTTTCATTGCGATCCGCTCCCAATCTTTCAGTATACAATTAAATATTAACCTATTAAAAAAATATTTTCAATAAAAACCTTACAAACATAATTATTTTGTAATTTTTATTTATCAAAAAGGAAATATTTTGTAAGGAAAAATATATTAAAACTGTTTTTTTAAGGTTGATGTTGAAAAAGAGGCGAGTATGTTATAAAATAAAATATATAAATCATTCACTGATTGAATCAAAACGGAGTGACCTGATGACGGAAGAAAAAACCATGAAGATTACCGCGCTTTGCAAAAAAGCCGTGTTTGTAATAGTTGATTTTATTTTATACTTTTTAGCTAACACTGCAATAGTGTATCTTACTATGGGCGGCCATGTGCGGGCAACGGAATATAGCACCATATTATTCAGCTACTGGCATCTGTTTGCAACTCTGGCGGTGCTGTATATAATAAACAAACTCCTGGATCTCTATAAAAGTGTTTGGACCTTTGCCGGGGTTGATGAGATCGCACGCACTATTGTAGCCTCGCTTTTATCTGCGTTTTCCCTTTTTATTTTTGACAGAGTCATATTCTCACAACTGCTGGATTTTCCGGGCTGGCTGCCGTTTTATGCTTATTTTCTTATGTTTGTGCTTGAATTTGTTGCGCTTTGCGCGCCCAGGATCGGGTTCAGACTGTTTAAACGATATACGAGCCGGGCTGTGAGCTCCCCGGGAAAACACAAGCGCGTGATGATCGTCGGCGCCGGTTTCATGGGAGATTTCTTTATCAACGAGCTGATCATCAACAATTATAAAGACGGCTACCCTGTGCTTGCGGTTGATGATAATCCAGTCAAACTGCACAAAAGGATAAACGGAGTAAAAGTGCGCGGCACATGTGCTGAGATCCCCGAACTTGCGCAGAGGTATGATATAGATGTGATTATGATATGTCTGCCCTCTGCCTCCAGAACCAGGCAGAAAGAGATCATCGATATTGCAATGAAAACCAAATGCGCTATAAAAATATCTCCCTCTGTTAACGAATTTCTTGAGGACGGCGCAAAGGCAAGAAAGATCAGAAATATTGAAATAAAGGATCTTCTTGCACGTCCTGAGGTAAAGCTGGATAAAAAGGTATGCCGTTACCTAATAGGCAAGACCGTTCTTGTAACCGGCGGAGGCGGCTCCATAGGTGCTGAGTTGTGTAAACAGGTGGCACGCTATTCCCCCAGATCGATCATCGTTTTTGACATTTATGAAAACTGCGCTTTTGAGCTTGAAAACGAACTGAAGAACAAGTATGGTGATCAGATAGATGTTCATATCAGAATAGGTTCAGTAAGGGACAAAAACAGACTCCGGGAAGTATTTGAGGAATTTAAGCCGGATGTTGTTTTTCACGCAGCGGCTCACAAACATGTGCCGCTTATGGAAAACAGCCCGTGCGAAGCGGTAAAGAACAACGTTTTCGGCACGCTCAACGTTGCCGAGATATGCGACGAATGCAAAGTCTCCAAAATGGTTACTCTTTCAACGGACAAGGCCGTTAACCCAACAAACGTAATGGGCTGCACGAAACGAATAACCGAGCTTATCGTTCAGTATATGAATACCATAAGCCAAAGCACGGTATATGCCGCTGTACGTTTCGGCAATGTGCTGGGCTCGCACGGCTCGGTTATACCGATATTTAAAAAGCAGATCGAAGAGGGAGGCCCGATAACGCTTACCCATCCCGATATTGAAAGGTACTTTATGACGATACCGGAGGCGGCGCAGCTTGTTTGCCAGGCTGGCGGACTTGCTAAGGGCGGCGAAGTATTTGTGCTTGACATGGGTGAACCGGTAAAGATCAAAAATCTTGCTGTAAACATGATAAAACTAGCAGGATATGAGGTTGATGACATAGGAATTAAAATAACAGGTCTGCGCCCGGGTGAAAAAATGTTTGAAGAGCTTGCGCTGGAAAGCGAAATGGAAACAAGGAGCAAAACAGCGCTTGAAAAAATATTTGTTACCCAGCCCATTGATATTGACGCACAAAGATTCAGACGGATGATAAGCGACCTGAAAGATGTAGACGAATCCAACGTCAGAGAAAAACTGATAGAATATGTGCCTAATTACCACCCGGCCGATAACTCCGGCGAGGATTATTGATCAGATTATGCAAAGGAAAAAGAGGACCAAACAGAATTTGGCCCTTTCAGACTGTCGATAAAGTCGGCTGAACCGCGCGATATATGCTTTACATTTTCAAAGCAAAGAAAAAACAACAAACAGTAGAAAAACGCCTTAATTAAAAAAACAA
Source organism: uncultured Clostridium sp. (assembly GCA_958422185.1). GTDB lineage: Bacteria > Bacillota > Clostridia > Oscillospirales > Acutalibacteraceae > Eubacterium_R. Next base: position 19,509 of record CATZNW010000029.1, on the reverse strand, counting down.
ATAATACGTTTGACAACAGATAAACGCCGCATGAAACAAGTGTTCATGCGGCGTTTGCACTTTCCGTTTTTTGCTCGGGGGCAGTACCGTTGTACGGCACCCGCTCGCAAGAAAACGAAATTCAGCTCGATTTCTCGAAGTCTCCCCAGCGTGCAGGACTGCACTTTTTTCTGAATTTGCACCTTTTTCTACACGCTGAGAGGACCAAACGGGATTTGGCCCTCTTTTTATTTAATACTCCCATATGACGGTATCTTTTAAACCTCCGTCTGAAACGGCTTTGACCTCATTTTTACCGCGTTTTAATCTGACGCCTCTGAATACGAAAATATGGCTGTGCGGTTCCGGCTTTGCCGTTTTCTGGCCGACCCTGGTTCCGTTCGCATAAAGCGTTATCTCTTTTTCATTTGAATATATCTTAATATCTATGCGCTTTTTACCCCTTTTCTTGAACCTGCGCGATGTTATATACAAAACGCTCTCCCTGCTCCAGTAGGATTTATAAAGGAAAAACGCGTCTTTTCTGATCTGCCTGTCATATGTAACAAGACCTTTATCGTTTCTGCCCGGAATACCGCCCTCATTGCGGCTGTCTATAGCAAAGTCAAACATGTTCCACACAAAAGATCCCCATATCTTATCCGCTTTAGGCGACATAAAATATCTGAGCGCATGCTCATGAACGATAGACTGCCATTCCTCCGAATGGAATTCACAAACGGTATCCTTGGGCTGTTTCGGTTTTTCGGTATGATGATATACATTGGAACCGGCGCCGTATTCGGAAACGGCAACTCCCCTGCCCCCGTTTGCCCTGATATGCGCCGCTGTCTGCGAACGGAACATGGAGGGTCCGCCCCAGTACCAGCCCGGATATATGTTGCAGCCTTTTATATCCGAAGCCCATTTTTCACCGTTGTAATGATTGGTGGCAAGCGCAGTATAACGCGATGGATCAAGGGAATGGGCAAGATCGTTGAGCTGCCTCATCATATAAGCGGCCGTTTCGCCGTATTCCCTGCGCACCTCATTTGACATGCTCCAGCAGAATACAGACGGGCGGTGAACCTGCTGCAGAATAAGCTCCGTATACTGCTGTTTTGCATTTTCAAGCATGGCAGCCGTTACAGATTCATCCGCCGTATCATCCGTTTCCAGCGGCGAGATCCCGACCCCGCCGATGTTTTCCACAAACGGTATTTCGGCCCACACCAGCAGCCCGTATCTGTCGCACAGATCATAGAAATGCGGATGGTGCGGATAATGGGCAAGACGTATGGCGTTTGCGCCGATCTCATAAATCAGGGCAAAATCCTCATCATGCTCTTTATACGTTATAGCCCAGCCCATATCCTGCCTGTCCTGATGGCGGTTCACACCCCTTAGCGGATAACGTTTTCCGTTTAAAAAGAATCCGTTTTTGGGATCAATATTGAAATATCTGAAACCGATGTACTTTTCAGCACAATCCAGGATTTTTCCGTTTTCAGTGATCACGCACTGCAGCCTATAGCGGTATGGTGCTTTCCTTCCGTTCCACAGGCGCGGCTCATTTACATTCAGTTTTATTTCAGCTGTATTATCATGAATTTCTGTTTCAGCCTGCGCAACTGTTGTTTCACGGATATTCTCAAATTCAGAAACACTGAAATCCGGTCTGTCTATGCCGGGGCACGGCTCAAACACACCTGTTTCCAGGATGGAAACACGCAGTTTACAGCCGTCTTTCGTACCGCCGGTTTTTGCCTTTACGGTAACCGGGGCGCAATCTGCAATCTGAGGCGTATTGGGATAAGATACATAAATACCGTCTGACCCGTGATTATCAAGAGCAAAATACGCGTCTGAAGCTTCAATAAGATAAACCTCTCTGTAGATCCCGCCGAAGAAAGTAAAATCCGCCGTAAGCGGAATCACATCCGGAAACGGAAAATTGCTGACGCTGACCGTTATCCTGTTTTTCCCGCTGAAAACGGCTCCGGTAATATCCATCCTGAAAAGCGTATATCCGCCGCGGTGTTCGCCGATATGCATTCCGTTAACATAAACGTTGCAAACGCTGTTCACACCGTAAAATTCAAGGAAATAAAAAGACCGTTCTTTTTTACGGATATCTATTTCTTTAATATAGCAGCACTCACCCCGGCAGTAATCTCCGCCGCCGTCCTGACCGTCCGCATGATTCCATGTGTGCGGAATGCTAACGTTTTCAAACTCCGCGTCTTCTGAAACCGGATAGCGGGACCGATAAAACCGCCAGCCGCTGTTCAGTGCAGTTTTGCTTTTCATAAATAAAATTCCCTCTCCCGTAATAAGCTATATGAATAATATAACAGATTACGAATAAAATGGATATAGGTAACCGGAAAAAAATAATTTTATTTTAAAGTGTACTTTTTTACCTTGCTTTGGAAAAGTATTATGAATTTATTACCGGAAAATAAATTAAATATAAAATTAGCACTCTCCTATTGACAGTGCTAATTTTTGTGCTATAATAAAAGTGAACTTGAAAGAGAGGATATCTCCAAAGGGTTCATAAACCGGCAAAAGTAGGTAACAAAAGCTCGCCACCGCGAGGATTGATCCCCACAGCTACGAGTAAAATCAACAGTTTGAATGGAGGAATGACTTATGTTGCCAAGCATTTTCGGTGAAAATTTATTTGATGATATGTGGGACGATGTTTTTGATTCCATGTCCGCTTTTAACCGCCACAATCCGCTGTACGGAAAACACGGTAAGAACATGATGAAAACAGATGTTCGTGAGACCGATCATTCGTATGAACTGGATATAGACCTTCCGGGATTCAAGAAAGACGAGGTTAAAGTTGATCTGAAAAACGGATATTTGACGATCAGCGCGGCCAAGAGCCTGGATAAGGAAAGCGAAAAGAAAAACGAGCGCTATATCCGCAAGGAACGCTATGCGGGCAAAATGGCAAGAAGCTTTTATGTTGGCGAAGACGTTGAGCCCAAAGATGTAAGCGCAAAATTTGAGGACGGTATCTTAAAGGTATCTCTTCCGAAGGCGCAGCAGAAGAATCTGCCGCCCAGCAGCTCTATCAGTATTGAATAAAAAATTTTAAGGCAGCCGTGATACGGCTGCCTTTTTTATTATTCACCAAACGGAGTATCGTTATCTCCCGGCCGAACATCACCGTTTCCTCCGCTTGTAGTAAGAATTTCAGCGGTTTTGAATTTCTCAATTTCTGCGAACGGCTTTGTGTATTTTTCTTTCATGGTTACGCCTCCTTATTCAGCAGTTGTTTTACTGCTTTTTTTGTGTTTTCATCTATTCCCTCGTCGCTGAGCACCAGATCTGCCACCTCTCCAAAACTGCCGTTAAGGCTGTTTGAGTAGAAGTACATTCCGTCTATGCAGACATAGGCTCTTGCGGATATATTTGTATCGTAATTGCTTGCCGGAATATCAGTAAATACGAGATTGAATACCGTTGTGCCTTTTGTTGAATGATCAAGATTGTATGCTGTTTTTTGCTTAATGTTATCTGTGCCGACATTTTCAACAGTCAATTGAGAAGAATCATAAGGCGTATTATCATAGTTGTAATGATAAATGAAACCGTATTCGATATCAGAAGCCAAATTCTCTATTTCTGGTATTTCATTCCAAGAGAAACCAAAACGAAGCCCTGTTTTCGTAACTCTTATTGATCTTCCTTTATCCTCAACATTAATAGGGGAGGAGACTGAAGAATCTCGGTAGTCACTGGGGACAAACTCAAATCCATTTTCATTTGCAACTGTGTGCGCGTAGGATTCCTGCGGAGCAACAATTTTTAATTGCGGTTTTTTTAAAATATTGAAAAAGCTGAATTCATTCGACAAATATAGTGTGGTAGTGGTGTTAAGAGGAAATGTACCATCTGCCATATCTATGGTTTGCAAATTAGGAGCATAAATGAACTTAAGTTTATTTAGAAATTGCATATCATTCATTTGGTGACCGTTATTATAAACATAATTAAACCCAGTTGCTTTTGGAGCATAAATGAATTCAAGTTCGGTTTGCAGAGTTCCGTTTTCCAGGTATTCGAGAGACTGTTGCCACCGAAATGCAGGTATAGTGCTCGCTTTTGGTAAATAAAGATATTTCAAATCTACCGAATCACAAAACACTTCAAACTCATCAGCAAAACTTACAACACTTTCTAAATTGACTTCCTCAAGTGAATAGGTATATCTAAAGGCAGCTTTGCCAACCGTTGTGGCTTTCGGTGCACTTATGTATTTTGCTTCTGTAGCTATAAACGCGTAATCTCCTATTTCCGTACAATTCGAAAGGATTATTCTTTCAAATGGTGAATGAGCCAACCCATTTGAGCCGACTTTTGTGAATTGTTCAAAAGGCACCGCATCTTCGTTTAGTGAATCACAGTATGCGAATACCGATCCAGATATTTCCGTAACATTTGGGATATATATACTTTCCAAATTACTGCAATTTTGAAATCCACCGTTTAATTCCGTAAGTTTCGGCAAGGAAGCAGTATAACACGGTGTCCCCTGAAATGAGCGTTCTTGCGTTTCTAAATTTGGAAAAGTTGCTTCTTGTATTGCTGTTTGTGCGAAAGCAAGTTCTCCGGCGTCGAGCACTTTGCCCTTAAAAGAAAGATCTGTTAAAAGCATACACTCGTAAAAACATTGCCCGCTGGCAAACAACACATTAGGCATATATTCAGAATAAAGACTATAGCAAGACATAAAGGCTTGAATACCTACGCCTATAGCGCCAGGAGCAATTATTACTTCCAAAGCACTTTCCTTAAAAGCTCTCTTTAGTATCTCAGTGATACAATCGGGAAGCTCCACATATTCTACATCACTTTGGAAAAAACATTCTTCGCCAATTTCCAACGCCTCCACGCCGTTTATTGTATCGGGAATAATGATGGATTTATGCTCACCGTTATATGCCGTTATAGTCCCTTTATCCGTGATCTCAAAATCATTCTCATCCGCCTCATAGATCACACGGTATTCAGAGAAGGTGTAATCGCTTTTCAGTTTGTTGTTTTCATCATAGGCAATTGTTAAAATTCTAGAATGCTCGGTCACTTCAATGGGGTCGGTATATACCGTTCCGTTTGTAAGGCTGGGAACGGTCATATCAGTCGTGTAAATGATCTTGGCGTTCGGGTCACTGCAGGAAAGTTCAACAGCGATTGGTTCATAATAATCTCCGCCGGTGTAACTGAATTCAACATCACCGAGTTTCGGCTGATCAATCAGACTGTAGAAATTCACAAGACCTGCCCCGCACCACACTATATCTGTTCGTTTCTGTATGGGAACGGCTGTTTCTTTTATTTTGCTTTCCACTTCGGCAGGGGAAAGTTTCTCGTTTTGCATCAGAACGGTTGCTGCCGCGGCTGCTACAAACGGAGCTGAAGCAGATGTACCTCCGAAATCTTCACGATACCCTCCTCCTATTTTTGCTGTATATATCGTTGAATTACCTGGAGCTGCAATATCAACTAGTTCTCCGTGATTCGACCAACTGCAGCGATTATTCTTTTCATCTGACGCTGAAACTGTTATTACAGATTGAATTCCCGCCGGCTTATACAATTTTGCTTCTGATGTTTGGTTCCCGGCTGAAACAGAAATGACAATACCAGAGTCTATCAGCTCTTCAAACAATTCAATATTTATTTCATTATCATAATCAGGAATGCCAATACTCATATTAAGAACATCAGGAGGATCAGGCATAGATAATATATATGAGAGACAGCAAAGCAAGGTTGAAGTATATACTTTGCGATCGTCTCCAACCAGTTTATATGGTTCTATTTTTACATTATCAGGTGTACTGAGAGCTACAATTCCGGCTACACTTGTACCATGCCCATCCATATCCATACAATCGTTTTGACTATCATTTGATCCAAAATTCAGATCCGTTCTTGTAATCCTGCCCGCAAACAGTTCGTGCGTATAATCTAAGCCGGTGTCTAATATCCCTACCGTTATATCGGCGTAATCTTTGCCCGAAGACGCAAAATATGCAAGCGTTTCGGGTATTTCCAGTATGTCATATGCCCAGTTATCATTCGTTTGCGATGAGGACGCGTCTGAATTCACCTCATCCAATGAAAGAATGGAATCATACTGAACGGTATAACCCTGCTTTTGGTAGGTTTCAAAAGCTGCGTCCGCGTCCTCATCGTTTTCAAACTGAATGAATGCATAACCCAGGCCATATACGGATTCAACGGCTTCATATGTATTGATCCGTGAATCCGTTTTCACGATCAGCCTTTCTTCGACGGTGCGTTGCGTTGTTTCGGTCTCTTCAGTCAACTCATCGGTTTCGTTTTCTGTATCATACTTTTCACACATGGCGGATACCTTTTCGCTGACCAGAACAACATTATTCTCCTCAATTTCCTGCGCTATGGCAGGAAAACTTGCGCTCAGCACAGATATAACCGTTACTGCCGCCAAAAATATACTAATCGTTTTTTTCATGCTACGCGCCCCGCTTTATTGATTTGAATTCAGTATAGCAAATCCCTTGAAAAAATGTGCGTTTTTTACGAAACGCAAGAAAAACACGTCGAAACGCAAGAAAAAAGCGGCTTGACATAGGTCAAGCCACCAAAAAATCAACTTATTATTTATTTAAGAATATTACTGTAGTTATAAACTCCTTGCTATTATCATTATATTCCCATTCCAAATCACCGTCATATTTTTTTAGTGTTTTTAAAACACTTTTGATTCCTAAACCGTGAACTTTTTTGTCTTTCTTTGTAGTCCTTAATTCATGATTAACCGCGTTGGACGGTATATCGCAACTGTTTGTGACAATCAAACTATCATAGGTATTGACCTTATTGGTTTTCACTTTTATATATCGCTTATCCGATTTCACTGAGGCTTCAAGCGCATTGTCAAGTAAATTGCTGATTACGGTTACTAAATCATAATCGTCAACCATTTTGAGATTGGCAAGTTTAAAATCAAAAGAAAAATCAACATTTTTTATCTTGCATTCGGTCTCATATTTATTAATAATAACATCTAATGTGTGATTGCCGCTGTGACAAGTATTGCTGTGCGTTTTCAGCCGATTAGTCATTTCAACAATATATTTATCAATCTCAGGATTATTGTTTAATTCCTGGATTGCTGACAAATGTTTTTTTGCATCGTGCGCATATATCATTAACTCTTCATTTTGCTTTTCCAGGATATTATAGTAATTCTTATCTGTATTCGCTCTTTCCAATTCATTTTGCATAAGCATTAAATTATTTTCATTTTCTATACTTCTTTGATAAGAAATAAATAGTGTTATTATAGAAGCGAACAGCACGGCACTGAGAATAGAAAGCGCTATTTGCTGCTTATTGCTGATGTTGGATTTTGAACAAATATCCCAAAAAATAATCAAACCGGATATAACGGCTAAAGGATAAAAATACAGTCCTATGGGGAATTTGAAATTTGCTTTTTCTTTCTCTACAAAACGAACGATAATTAAGCAAGTTAGTAAATATAGCAATTTACTAATTGTAACATCTAAAATATAAAATGTTATATCATTTAAATATTCATTGGTTTTTGTGTCGGTAAGTATTGAGATTAAAAATATGGACGCAAATTCTAACGCAGTAGAAACTATGTCTAAAATTAAGGAATAGAATAAAGCCCTGCTGGCTTTTATTTTAAAGCATATAAATCCATACATAAAATTTACAAACAGGAAATAAAGTGCATTAAATAATATTATATTTGACAGAACTATGTTAAAGAAAGCGCCTGTTTCAAATATTGCTGTACCTATCATAAAACAATGAATCGTTTTAACTTTTTTATCGCCGATTTGTGAAAAGAAAATGTAAGCAATCAACATTTCAAAAAAATATGTAACGCAAACAGCAATGTTATATACCATACTATCTCCTTTTTACATAATTGAACCAAAATTTATGAAAGTCTGCTTGTTTACGGGTCGCAATGCCAATTCTGTCTTTTCCGATATAAATTTCTTTATAACTGTATTTTGTAACATGATGCACATTAATCATAAAACTTTTATGTACCAGATAAAAGTAAGTGTTCGGAAGTTTTGATATGAGATCATTAAAATTGCCTTTGGTTATGAATGTTCCGTTTTTAGTTACAACGGATATACATCTGTTTTCTCTTTTGATATAACAGATATCATCTACAGGTATTTTTATATATTCATTGTTTTTCTCCAAAAAGATATCCACATAGGATTCATCAATAAATTCCATAGCTTTGTCCAGACCGGCGTACAACCTTTGGACATCAAACGGCTTTTCAAAGAATCTGAATATATGAAGATCCATCGCTTCATCCTGATATTCTTCAAAATTTGTAACAAAGAAAAGAATGATCTTTTCATTGCGCCTTTTCAATTCTTTAGCCAATGTAATTCCGTCAGCTTCGGGCATCTGAATATCAAGGAAAGCAAGATCGTATGCCGTGTCGTTATTTAATATCTCTTTAGATGAAGTCGTAACAAAATATTCAGCGCTTTTTATAAAATGATCGTTCATATATTTTTCAATATGCGCTTTCAGCTCGTTTACATATTTTGCATCGTCATCACATATTGCAATTTTCATTTTCTCATTCCTTCGGATAATCTATAAGAATTTTAACATAAAAATCAATGCGGCACAAGGCGGTACTTCTCCGGAGCGGAATGAGCATATAAAAACGCCCACGGAAGAAATCCGCGGGCGTATTACAAAGCCTGAATCTATATTTTTATTCATGTATTTTTAAGCTGTGCAGCATTTTAACGAATTCGGGACTTGAATGATCCACGATCTCGCTGTGTCCGGTATCCAGTTTTGCGATCTCGGCCATATCCGCATCACTGAGCGAGAAATCCCACACATCTATATTCTGCTGCATTCTGTTTTTATGGGTGGATTTCGGGATAACAGACACACCGCGCTGAATATTCCACCTGAGGGCAACCTGAGCGGCGGTCTTGCCGTATTTATCGCCTATTTTTGTAAGCACAGGGTGAGAGAAAATATTATATTTGCCCTCCGCAAACGGCCCCCATGCCTGAGGCACAACGCCGTATTCGCGCATGGTATCCATATTTAACTGCTGCTGAAAAAACGGATGCATCTCCACCTGATTCACCATAGGCTTAGTATCAACGGTAAGGCAAAGATCCGCTATTATCTGCGGATAGCAGTTTGCCATACCGATGGCGCGGAGTTTGCCAGCATGATAAGCCTCTTTCAAAGCGCGCCAGGCGCCGTAGTAATCACCCATTGGCTGATGCAGGAGCATCAGATCCAGATAATCAAAGCCAAGTTCGCGAAGGGACCGGTCTATTGCCTGTTTGGCACCCTCATAGCTGATATCCTGAACCCAGACCTTGCTGGTTACAAAAACATCTTCCCTTTTAATGCCGCTTTCGCGCACTGCCTCACCTACCGCTTTTTCATTCATATAGGCCGCGGCGGTATCGATCAGGCGGTAACCCGTCTCCAAAGCGTCAAGCACGCATCGTTTTGCCTCATTGTGATCGGGGATCTGATAAACGCCGAAACCCTCCTGCGGCATTTTCACCTCGTTTGAAAGTGTTAAAAATTCCATTTCTTCCTCCTTACCGATCATTTTTGATCGTCCATATGCGGGTCAAAAGCGGCGTAAGATTCTTCCGTTTCAGGCGTTGCGTTATAATATCTTACATTTTTATTTATTGCGGCAATTTCTGCCATTTCATCCTCTGTAAATTTAAAATCAAATATATCAAAATTATCCTTTATATGCTGCTCGTTTGCCGAACCGGGAATCACGATAAATCCCATCTGGGTATGCCATCTTAATATGATCTGGGCATTGGATTTACCGTATTTTTTGCCGAGTTGTGCAAAAACATGTTCGTTGATCAGGCTCTTGTCTCCGTGTCCGAGCGGATACCACGCCATAAGCCTTGTGCCGTAAGGCTCCAGTTCCTTCATGGTATCATCCTGAGTAAAATACGGATGCGCCTCAAGCTGGATAACATGCGGCTTGATCTCTGCAGAGTCAAGAAGCTTCCTAAGTTTTTCGCCGTGGAAATTGGAAATACCTATGGATTTTACAATGCCTGCTTTATACGCTTTTTCAATCTGCCTATAGCCGGCAATATAATTGCCCGCGGGCTGATGAATAAACAGAAGATCTATATATTCCTTGCCGAGCCTTTCAAGCGTTTTTTCAACTGCCGAATCGTCTTCATAAACAGTAGGCCAGAGTTTGGTGCTGAGGAATATATCTTCCCTCTTAACGCCTGATCTTTTCATACCTCTGCCAACGGCCTTCTCATTTACATAAGCGTTAGCCGTATCAACAAGACGGTAACCGTCCTTAAGAGCGGCATACACCGAATTTTCCGCCTGATCCGGCGTAAGCATAAATGTGCCGATACCTACTGACGGTATCTCAACACCGTTTGAAAGTTTAAAGTTTTCCATAACCGTTTCTCCTTTATATTGATTTATAATTAAATAATATTTTGCGTTTTAAGCCATTTTTTGATCTTCTCCTCTGACGAGGCGGCTTTGCTGCCTATGATCGGGAGTCCTTCTTTGACCTGAGCGCCGGGGCAGGAAGTCTTTATATCTGAAACGCTTCTTCCCATACCGCTGCCCTCGTTGGTGCAAAGCGGAAGTATGGTTTTGCCGGTGAAATCATATTTTTCAAGAAATGTAAACACGGCGCACGGCACAGTGCCGCAGTAATTGGGATATGCAAGTATGATAACATCATAGTTGTTAAGATCCGCAGGCGGATCAACGATCTCCGGTCTTGCCGAAGATTTCAGATCCTGCACAGCCTCACTTACGCAGGTTTTATAATCATCAGAATACGGCGTTTTCATTTCTATTTTATAAGCATCCGTATGCGCAATTTTTTTGATATAGTTCACCGCGATTTCTGTATTGCCGACTTTTACCGTTCGCATTTCTCCGCCGAAATAATTCTCGCCGGCGCGTGAAAAATAAGCGGTCAACACCTTACTCATTTTTTGATCTACCTCCTTTGATTATTTATTATCAACAATATACGGCTCAAACAGACGAGCCAAAGCGAAACGGCAAAATGTTTCCGTGCGCTCTTTAAGGCTGTAGCTCCCGTCGGACATACACCAGCAGACCATAAGGCCGTAAAGCTGGGCAGTCATAAGATCGGAAAACTGCTCAGTCGGAAAATCGGCAGCAAGTTCTTTGTTTCTGACCGAAAGCTCAAAAATCTCCCTGAGCGTTCGGGTATCATATTCAAGCTTACTGTACTCCCCATTCGCCGCCGCATTTGGATCTATAACGTTTTTGGTCCACTGTTGAGCCATTTTTACTCCGGAGTCCTCTATATGCGAAGAAAAATTCACCGCGTAATAGGTAAGTTTTTCAAGGAAAGGCGCATCCATTGTTTTTGCACGTTCTGCAATCTCGCCGAATTCTCTGAAGCTGAGTTCCTGAACAATATCTTCTTTGCGTTTAAAATAAGTATAAAATGTGCCTTTTGCCACGCCGCAGGCATTTGTTATATTCTCAACGCTTACGCCGTCAAACCCGCGCTCTCTTATAAATTTTTCGCCTGTTTCAAGCAGTTTTCTTCGTGTTTCAAGTGCGGATTCCTGCCTTTTACCCATATGCTCGCCCCCCTTTTCAAGCATAGAATAACACAAAACTGACTTAAAGTCATTGACTTTAAGTCAGTTTTTTTAAGATTTTTTCCATTCCTTAATAAAGCCTAAATCATTTACCTTTCTCTGCTTTTGTTGTATAATGAAGCCAAAGATAAACGGAAGTGATAAACATGGCGGAACAGATAACATTGGGGCAAAGCAGCAGCGCGCCTCTTGCGGCACGTATGCGACCGCAAACGCTTGATGAATTTGTGGGGCAGACCCACCTTCTGGGCAAGGAAAAAGTATTGCGCAATTTAATAGAAAGCGACCGCATCTCATCAATGATATTCTGGGGACCGCCCGGGGTAGGAAAAACAACTCTTGCCCGTATAATAGCAAATCATACCAAAGCTCAATTTATTGATTTTTCGGCAGTTACAAGCGGCATTAAAGAGATACGGACCGTTATGAAACAGGCGGAAGACAACGGGATCTACGGCACCAGGACCATTGTCTTTGTTGATGAGATTCACAGATTCAACAAGGCTCAGCAGGACGCTTTTTTGCCGTTTGTTGAAAAAGGAAGTATTATTCTTATAGGCGCAACGACCGAAAACCCATCTTTTGAAGTGAACAGCGCTTTGCTTTCCCGGTGCAAGGTATTTGTACTAAAAAGCCTTGAAACAGAAGAACTTGTTACTTTGCTCTCGCGCGCGATAAAAGACCCGAAGGGCTTTGGCAATATGAATATAAAGACAGAGCCGGGAATGCTTGAGGCAATAGCAAACTTTGCAAACGGAGACGCACGCAGCGCACTTTCAACGCTTGAGATGGTAATCCTTAACGGAGAAACGAACGGCAGCACGGTCAGGATAACAAAAGAAGCTCTGGAACAGTGCATCTCAAAAAAGTCACTGATGTACGATAAAAACGGCGAAGAACACTATAATCTGATATCAGCGCTGCATAAATCCATGCGAAATTCCGACCCGGACGCCGCGGTTTACTGGCTGGAAAGAATGCTTGAGGGCGGAGAAGATCCGCTTTACATTGCGCGCAGGGTCATCAGATTTTCAAGCGAGGACATTGGCATGGCGGATCCGAAAGCGCTTCAGATTGCCGTTGCGGCATACCAGGCGTGCCATTTTATAGGCATGACTGAATGTACCGTTAATCTTGCGCAGGCTGTAATATATATGTCCCTTGCGCCGAAATCAAATTCGGTCTATGCGGCTGATGAAAGGGCAAAAAATGACGTGCGCAGCAAACCGAACGAGCCGGTGCCGCTCGTTATAAGAAACGCCCCGACAAAACTGATGAAAGATCTTGATTACGGCAAAGGCTATCAGTACGCACATGATACAGAGGACAAGCTTACGGATATGCAGTGCCTGCCCGATTCCCTAAAAGACGCGGAATATTACACGCCGACCGATCAGGGACTGGAGGCAAAGTTCAAGATCCGCCTTGAACAAATCAAGGAGTGGAAAAAACGCCATTCAAAGGAAGAATCATAAAATCACAAAATTTTTTCCATATAGAGCGGTAAAAACATGGTGTAAAGCATTATGAATACAAACTTTCATTCTTCCATTTTGGAAAAAGCATTTGAAGAAGAACTGCAATGCAGTATAGCAAACCTTTCGCTTATCGGAAAAGGCGCAAGCGGTGTTGTATATAAAGCCGAACTTGATGCGGCGCCGTATACTGCGGTTATCAAGATCAGCAAATTCCCGGACTTGCTTCAAGAAGAATATGCAAATATAAACTTCATTTCTGACAGAGCGGACTGTAAACTTCCAAAGTTATACTTTTTCTTTACGCACAAAGGCATTGCGTATCTCGCTATGGAACACATCGAAGGTGTTGAGCCAACACCGCGTAATCTGCTGTTCAGAAAAAACAAAAATAAACTTGCCTGTGAAATTGTTGAAAACCTTATCCGTATACACAGTGTTACTAACGATAAATACGGTCCCGTAAACAACGCGGTCTATGAAACATGGTTTGAATATTACTTTGCGTTTGCAAAAGAGATAGCAGATTTTACAGACGGCTCCGATGTTCCGAAAACAGTGAAAAAAGCAGTTTTTGTTTCATTAAATAAACTGGATAAGATATTGTCGGGAAGCAACGGAGCTCCGACCCTGATACACGGAGATTACTGGTGCCCGAATTTTATTGTTGACAGAAATAAAATGGAGCTTAAAGGAATTATTGATCCGTTTAACATAATGTGGGCGGAACCTGAATATGAGTTGTTTACCCTTACCACAGGTTACGGACGAAAATTAAAACTTTATAAAACATATAAAAAATATGTAAAAACGACCGAATTCTGCGATATGAAAACGGAATTATACGCATTATATAATGAACTTTTATGGTATAAAAAACTTGGAAGTATAAATTTTTTCTATCTGAAATACAGAAGTAAACGGCTTTTATCTCAGATGAAGAAAAATAAATTGATATAGATACCGCCTTACAGATGAGCTATGCACCTTTCTGACATATTATAATCAACAGTTCTCGTCTTTACTGACTAACAGTCATTTTACCAAATAACACTAAAAGCCAGTTTTTGATTGCCAATCCTCTGAAAAGTAAAATTTCATATTATGCTATGGAGAAAAAAACAACGCCCCCGCCAAAAGGCGAGGGCGTTGTTTTGGTGGGAGAGAGTGGATTCGAACCACTGAAGCTGAATAGCGACAGATTTACAGTCTGTTCCCTTTGGCCGCTCGGGAACTCTCCCATAAATATGGAGCTGGTGAACGGACTTGAACCCCTGACCTGCTGATTACAAATCAGCTGCTCTACCAACTGAGCTACACCAGCGTTTCTTAACGCTTAAATAATATATCATAAGTGGGGCGCGTAGTCAAGCCTTTTTTTCAATTTTGTTGCCGCATTTTCGGATTTTACATATAATAGAAGTGAACATATTTTTAGAGGTGATACTATGTGCGGAATCGCAGGAATGCTGTCTAAAACCATAGATCTTAGGGAAAGAAGAAACCTTATAGAAAACATAAGCGAAAGCCTTAAAATGAGAGGACCGGACGGATACGGGGATTACACGAAACCTTATATTTCGCTTATTCACAGGAGACTTGCCGTAATTGACCCGGAAAAAGGCGCGCAGCCGATGACGTTTGGCAAATATACAATAGTTTATAACGGCGAGATATATAACACTGATGAAATAAGGCGAGAACTGATCTCTGCCGGTTACACATTTGATACGCATTGCGACACGGAAGTAATACTTAAAGCCTATCATTTTTGGAAAGAAGAAAGCTGCAAAAAATTAAACGGTATCTTTGCTTACGCGGTTTGGGACGATGAAAAGAAAGAACTGTTTCTTTGCAGGGATAGAATAGGTGTAAAGCCGTTATACTTTACGCAAAAGGACGGCATTTTTGCTTTTGCGAGCCGTATAAAAAGTCTGCTTTTAATACCGGAAGTAACGAGCGAAGTTGACGAAAACGGCCTGAACGAAATATTCATGCTCGGCCCCGCCAAAACGATAGGCACTGCTGTTTTTAAGGATATAAAGGAGCTTCCGCCCGCCACTTACTTAAATATCAGCAAAGGCAACTATGCAATTAAAGAGTATTGGCGCCTTGAAGCAGCTGAACATTCGGAAAACGAAACTGAAACGATAGAACACACACATTTCCTTGTGACCGACGCGATCAGGCGGCAGCTTGTATCTGATGTTCCGCTTTGTACTTTTTTGAGCGGCGGACTGGATTCTTCCATAATCAGCCGCGTTGCTAGTGACGATTATATGTGTAAAGGTAAAATGCTTGACACATATTCCGTTGACTATACGGATAATGACAGGTATTTTAAAAAAAGCCTTTTTCAGCCCAACAAGGACAGCGACTATATAGGAATGATATCGGAATATCTCGGAACAAACCACAAAAACATCGTGCTTGACAATAAAGACGTTGCTCATGCGCTTATTGAAAGCACATACGCGCGGAATCTGCCGGGATTTACGGATGTTGACTCTTCCCTGCTGCTGTTTTGCCGTGAAGTGAAAAAAGAGCAGACCGTAGCTCTTTCAGGCGAATGCGCAGACGAGATCTTTGGCGGGTATCCGTGGTATCATAACAAGGATATTTTATTTGAAGAAACTTTTCCGTGGAGTCGATCAACCGACGTACGCCAAAGTATTTTAAAAGACGGACTGCTGCCAAACGGCGCCGAATACGCGCACGCGCGCTATCTTGAAACAGTTGCCAAAACATCCTACCTTGACACTGACAATCAAACGGAACGCAGAATGAGGGAAATGTTCCGGCTGAACCTTGACTGGTTTATGCAGACTTTACTTGTGCGAAAAGACGTAATGAGTATGGAAAGTTCACTCGAAGTTCGTGTGCCGTTTTGCGACTACCGAATAGTGGAATACGCATACAATATGCCGTGGAACGTAAAATCGCTTGACGGCCGCGAGAAAGGTGTTTTGCGAAAAGCGTTTGAAAATGAACTGCCCTATGAGATAACATGGCGAAAGAAGAGCCCGTATCCCAAAACACACAATCCTATCTATTTTAAAGAAGTCTGCAAAATAACAGAACAGATCTTAAAAGATAAAACATCCCCTCTGCATGATATGCTGAATATGGGCAAAATAAGAGAACTTATGGAAGATCCGAATGCGCTGAGCGAGCCGTGGTACGGGCAGCTTATGCGCGGCCCGCAGGTGCTTGCCTACATCGTGCAGATCTATTACTGGATCAAAGACAACCATGTTAATTTTGTATAACAAAAGCGCAGCGGGGACTGTCCTGCTGCGTTTTTTGTCTTATGACTTGTAAAGCATTATAACTTTACATACTGCCAACATATAATTTTGTATTATTCGGCACAAGCAGAGTATTGTTATCGGAAAGATCATCAAACAGGGTGTTCAACCCTGTTATAAAAGGATTATAATTTTCATCGCCCTCACGAGGTGAATATGACGAGGAAAGCATGCGTTTAACAAAGGTATCACGGTTATAGTAAAGATCGTTTTTAACAGTGAAAACATCACACTTCCCGCCGAAAAAACCTTCCACATGATTACTTTTCACACCGCCGCTGAAGCCTTGGAAATTCGGACACAGCCTTTGGCAAAGATCTGAAAGCCGCTTTGTGATCTCCGCATCATTATCACGGGAATTGTAAAGTATAAATACTTTACTTTTAGATTTTAATATTCTTTTACATTCGGCGGCAAAACGCGCAGAATCAAACCAGTGAAATGCCTGCGCTGCGGAAACAAAATCGACGGAATGATCACCCAGCCCGGTATTTTCGGCACTGCCGTTTACAGATATAAAATTCTCATATCCGCCCAAAAGCAACTCTGCCTGACTGCGCATATCGTCATTAGGCTCAACAGCATACACTTTGCAACCCATTTGAACGAGCGGATGAGTAAATTTTCCCGTACCCGACGCAATATCGGCAATGACCGTATCCGCACTGAAATGATATTCATTTTTAAGAAATGCAAAAAGCTCATCAGGATATGACGGCCTTGCAGATGCATATACATTCGCCTTCCCGCTGAATTTCTGAGTGTTATTCATAGCTGCCCCCTTATTTAATAAATCTTACCCATACGCCTCAAACAATTTGTCAAGATAGGGGAAA
This sequence comes from uncultured Clostridium sp., assembly GCA_958422185.1. Taxonomy (GTDB): domain Bacteria; phylum Bacillota; class Clostridia; order Oscillospirales; family Acutalibacteraceae; genus Eubacterium_R. The sequence continues at coordinate 2,200 of CATZNW010000029.1, read as the reverse complement.
ACATTTTGCGGCACGAATTCACCGTTTTTCACAAGTTGTTTTATTTGGGCTGACGTTGCCCACATTGCGCCGCAGGTTTCGCCCGGCTGAAGGGTTATACTTTCTATATCGCAATCATGTTCAAACACCCAAACATCAAGGAAATCAGGAAATTCCTTATACTGCCTCATGGCGGTAGTGAACAGTTCACCCTTTTTAGGGTCAAGTTCTATGCCGAGTTCCTCACGAGTTTCACGCGAAGCGGCGTCAAAACTGCATTCACCGGCTACTGCCGAGCCGCCCGTAGGCTCCCACAAAAGCGGAAAATGCTTATTAGCGGTACGTTTGGAAATAAGCCACTGCCCTTTGGAATTCCTGATCCAAACATTTACAACGACATGGTATTCGCCCTGCCCCATGGGCTTACCGCGTTCAACGGTCTTGCCTGTCAGTTTACGGTCTTTATCATAAACATCCCAAATCTCGCTCATAAATTCAACTCCATATCTCTGTAGATAAGATCTCTTCGGGCTTTAAAACCATGTTTTTCCCAGAATTCATTGCCTGTTTCATTATGTGAAAATACCACAAGAGCGGCTTTTCTTATTCCGCATTTTCCAAGGGCGTTTATGGCTTTTTCCAACAACTGTGAACCAATGCCCTTGTTTCTGTATTTCTCGGCAACGGCAAGATGATAAATATAACCTCTGCGACCGTCGTTGCCTGCAAGAATAGTTGCACAAAGCACGCAATTATCATCGAATGCGGCAAAGCATGTATCGGGATTTCTTTTTATAAAGCTTTCAAATCCATTTTGCGAATCGTCAGTTTCTCTTAACCCCACCCCTTCGCAGTTTTTCCAAAGGGAATAAACATCCGACCAATCTTGAACCCACAATTTCCTTATTTCCATATTTTCATCCTTAGTTTGATAAACATAGCTCTAACGTAAATGTAAATGAATCACGTTCTTTATGCTTGCAAAACACCCACTTGCCGCCGGTTTTGGTAACGATCACGGCAAATTTTAACAGGGCATCATCCACTTCGCTTGTTTCATAAAACCTGACCATAATAATTCCTTATTCTACCGAATTTAAAAACAACCTCTTTTCAAATTTTCCGTTTGTTGCGGCTTTTTCTTTCTTAATTTTAAGCACGGTCTGAAAGGAATCGCCGCCAAATACGGACAATGCATCTATGACTTCGGTTATATCCGCAAGTTCCTCGGTGTTACCGCTTTCCAGATACTCATTTACCTCTTCAACAAGTTTTTTTCGAAGTTCCTTTATATACATATTGTCACCAAGAATACGCACATTTGCCTTTTGACCGTTTTTCTTGCAAATGTCAGGTATATTATCACGAACCAGTTTATTATATATTTTCATATAAGCACTCCGTAAAACAAACAATCTAAATAATTTCTCTGATTTTAATATATCATATTGGACGGATAAAAGCAAAGTAAAATAAAAACGCCCGACAAAATGCCGGGCAGACGTTCTTAGAGCAGGTTAACAGATACTGTTTTATAACCTTACACAAAAAGATATTCAAAACTTTCATAGCTTGCCAGTTCATAATCGTCAACTGAAGTGTAATCTTTATATCCTAAACCGTAAACACAGAATTGCACAATGTCATATTCATCACTCCCGGGCTTGAATAATTTCAGGCAGTGAATATATTTGCCGATAACGACATAACTGTCTTCATAAATGAAGTCGCCCTCCCCCTCATTATGCTCGGCTTCCGAAACATCATAATCAATATGATTTATTCCTATATAATCCGGATATCTGCATTTAAGTTCGCTTACAAATTCTTTAAAAGTCATATTATATAACACTCTCTTTTAAGGGCGGTGAAACAGACCGCTAATTAAGCAAGAGAGACAAATCCCAAACCGTTTTTTATGGGCGGATTTCCCCTCATGCTTTGTTAAAATACTCGTTAATCCAAAAGGATTAACTGCGTTTTGTGCCTTGCCTGACGAAAAAACCGCACCATAAAAATCGAAGACCTAAAACAAGGCCGATTTCGTGTAGATTTTCGTTTTGAGCACGAAGCCAGGCTGACCGCCCTGCAAGGGCGAAAATCGGAAAGATGCCGAAAGCAGTTCGTTTTAGCGATTTCGGATTTATCCCGCTTGTTTAAGCATAAAATAAAAGCGCAATCGAATTAGATTACAATTACTGCCGATTAAACAACCTTATAT
>CATZNW010000028.1 GCA_958422185.1 uncultured Clostridium sp. | reverse complement strand
AATGTTCTCGTTGCGGTCAAAATCTTTGATTTTGGGCACCGCAGAGGTTATTATATCCCATATTAAAAATCAAGTCAATAAATAAGACCTAATTAAGCGGACTTTTTTCCTGCTCCTGCGGTTTACCGACAGTAACGGTATTTTTATTAAGATGCATTATAGGGATCATAAGCCCCGGAAGGCCGGTTAATGCCGCAGCATTATTGACAGTCATTCTTAAGAACGGAAACAGCTGATCAAAAGACTGAGTATGGATATCCGGCTTTTCATCGCCATCGTCAAAAGCAAACTCAGCAGCCATTTCAAGCCGCATTTCAAACGGATTCAGATCTGAATCCGTGATCCGGAACTCTACTATACCCACACACCTTTTAGCGTTATCCATATAATTGACATTATATTTGACCTGATTCTGAAGCTTCAGCTGAACGCCGGGCTTGACTCTATTTTCGATCTCCAGCTTATTTACTTTATATCCACGTAACTGTACCAAAGATAACACCTCCGTTTATTAAGGCTTATTTAAAAGAGCTGTAAATCTCTCCGTTTTTCATTTCAACATCGCTGTAATATGCCAGCTCTGCAATATTCACTATCTGATAACCGCGTTTCACAAGTTCAGGCACAAATTTCTGCACCGCCTCTGCGCTCGTTTTATAAATATCGTGCATCAGAATGATATCGCCGTCACCGGCGGTGTTCAGAACATATTTGCTGATCCTTTCCGCATCCTTATATTTCCAGTCGTTTGTGTCCACATTCCAAAGGCATATAGGGGCGGACGCGTTCTTTTTGATTTCATCTGAAAGGTAGCCGCCTGTAGGCCTGAAAGCGGACGGTTCATAACCGGTTGCGTTTTTAACAGCATGGATCCCGTTCGTAATATCTGACGCAGTAACGTCTTTTCCGTAATGCTTATGGTCATAAGTATGATTCCCGAGCTGACAGCCGAGTTCAACCATTCTTTTGGCACAGTTTGCATTGCTTTCTTTTGAAAGTCTGTTTGAAACTATAAAGAACGTTGCAGAGCCGTTATTCTGCTCAAGAGTATCCAGCACAACAGACGTTGTTTTGCTGTTTGGTCCGTCGTCAAAAGAAAGGGCGATCATTGGTTTTCCCGGATCCAGATCTGTTCTTATGTAAAACGGCGCATCAGCAACGGTGATCTTACAGGTTGTTGTTTTCCCGTTATATGTTGTTGCCGTGACGGTTGCCTCTCCGGAAGAAACAGGGATAAGTTTTGACCCCTCTGTTTTCAGCACATCGGTATTATCCGAATCGATATATATCATTTTTGAGGCGGTACCCGACGGAACGGACGGTTTGAAATATTTTTCAGTGCCGATATAAACCGTTTTTTGTTTTGCCGGGAACTGTATGGTTTCAGGAGCCGCCATCACATTTATTCTTGCGCTTGCACTTAGTCCGTTATAGCTTTTGACATTCAGATCCGCACTTCCCTGATTGATCCCTATGATATTTCCCAGACTGTCCACACCAAGGACATCGGGATCTGACGACGTAAATTCAAATCCTGTATTCATCTCGCTGCCCTCGACCTTGATCTGGGGCAGATAACGTTCCCCTACGCCGATGGAAAAATCATTTTCCGAAAAGGAGATGGCTGTTGGGGCGTCCTCAACGCAGACGGTGATATCAGAAGTGCCTACCCTGACGAGCGCAGAGCCTTTTGCCACCGCTTTGAACACGCCGTTAGAATCCACGGTAACTATATCCTTGTTATAGCTTTTGAATCTGACGATATTCTTGTTTTCAACCGGGTATTCATATTCCTGCCCTACCCCAAGAACCATTGCCCTGCCGTTAACATAAACCGAGTTGGCATGGATATTTCTGTCCACTATAACGGCAACAAACGAAATCACAAGCAGAACTGCGACAAAAACCACGGCGGTTTTTATGCTGACTGATTTTTTTCTGCCCGCAAACATCGTTTAATTCTGCCTCCTTACGATCTCATACTCGCCGCCGTCCGGACAGAAATATCTGCATTTGCCCTTGCTGAGACTATGCGTCAGTTCTGCATATTCATCCTCATCAAGAAGGGCGTTGCAATATTCCTCTGAGCTGTCCTCATCATAAACATACCAGCGGCAGTTTTCACATAAAAGCTCCACTCTATTTCATCTCCGTAAAAAGCGGATAATAAATTATATTATCTGCAATGATTATTATACATTGATGGTTCGGCAATATCAATAATCATTTGTGTCATATTTTTAACAAATCCGTTAATATTTTTGTATATATTTTAAAAATGGTAAATTATAGCTGAAAAGCAAAGATCTGTGGAGGCAAAAACAGATATATACACAATAAAGAAGAAAGCGCGCCGCAGAAAGCAGCGCGCCCGTAGCAATTATTTATCAAGATTTGTCTTTACTCTGTTGAGTTCGTCCTCAAGCTCTTTCGGAAGAGTATCGCCGAACTTGGCGTAAAGCTCTTCAACACCTTTAAGCTCTTCTTTCCATGCGTCCTTATCAACATCAAGGATCTTTTCAAGATCTTCTTTAGTCATATCAAGACCCTCAAGGTTGATATCCTCTGCCTTCGGAAGATAGCCGATAGGAGTTTCAACAGCGTCTACCTTACCTTCACAGCGGTCAATGATCCAATCCAGAACACGAAGATTATCGCCGAATCCGGGCCAGAGGAAGTGACCCTCGTCATCCTTGCGGAACCAGTTTACGTTAAAGATCTTCGGAGCCTTATCGGGATCAAGAGTTTCGCCGATCTCGATCCAGTGTTTCCAGTAATCGCCCATATTATAACCGCAGAAAGGAAGCATAGCCATAGGATCACGGCGTACTACACCGACTGCACCTGTTGCAGCCGCAGTTGTTTCAGAGCCCATGATAGAGCCTACGAACACACCGTGATTCCAGCTTGTTGACTGATATACCAGCGGAGTAAGCTTCGCGCGGCGGCCGCCGAACACGAACGCTGAGATCGGTACGCCCTGCGGATTTTCAAATTCAGAAGAAATGCAGGGGCAGTTAACGGCGGGAGCCGTAAATCTTGAGTTGGGGTGAGCGCCCTTTTCATCAGATTCTTTGCCGTTCCACGGCTCGCCTTTCCAGTTAATGGCATTTGTAGGCGGATTATCGTCAAGACCTTCCCACCAAACGGTGTTATTATCCAGATCATGACAAACGTTTGTGAAGATAGTGCCCTTCTTTGTAGCGGCAAGAGCATTCGGATTTGATTTTTCATTTGTGCCGGGTGCAACGCCGAAGAAACCGTTTTCAGGGTTGATGGCATAAAGTCTGCCGTCCGGACCTTTTCTGATCCATGCGATATCATCGCCTACGCACCAAACCTTATAGCCCTTCTTTTTATATCCCTCCGGAGGAATGAGCATGGCAAGATTTGTTTTGCCGCATGCGCTCGGAAACGCCGCACAGATATATTTGATCTCGCCGTTTGGCTTTTCAACGCCCAGAATGAGCATATGCTCCGCCTGCCACATCTCATTCTTACCGAGATAGGAAGCAATACGAAGCGCAAAGCACTTTTTGCCGAGGAGAACGTTTCCGCCGTAAGCAGAGTTAACGGAAATGATTGTATTATCCTCAGGGAACTGGCAGATCCATCTTTTTTCGGGATCCACGTTGCACTTGCAGTGCATGCCGCGTACCCAGTCATCAGAATCGCCAAGAGCGTCAAGAACAGCCTTTCCAACTCTTGTCATGATATTCATGTTAAGAACAACATAGATAGAATCCGTGATCTCAATGCCGATCTTTGAGAACGGAGAACCTACGGGACCCATTGAATAGGGGATGATATACATCGTTCTTCCCTGATAGGAATCCTTTGCAATATCATAAAGCATTTCATAGGCCTTTTTGGGATCCATCCAGTGATTCGTAGGACCTGCATCCTTCCCTTCACGGGAGCAGATAAGCGTTCTGTCCTCAACACGGGCAACGTCGTTTACAGCAGTTCTGTGAAGATAGCAATCCGGAAGCAGATCTTCGTTTAACTTGATCATCTCGCCGGTCTCAACAGCTTCTGCCTTAAGGGCATCGATCTGCTCTTTAGAACCGTCAATCCACATAATCTTGGAAGGCTTAAGGAGTTCAACCTTTTCGTCAAGCCATGCAAGGAGTGATGGATTTTTGGTAAGATTAGTTTCCATATTTATTCTCCTTTATAAATTATTAACAATTACAGACAAAAACGCTTTATTGCTTTTTTGCCATTAATATTATAACAATTTTTTCCCAAAATTCAATAGTGATACTATACTAATTAACTAAAATTTAACGATATCTATTGGCATATTTGCATAAGCGTTAAGATCCGGTCCGGCTTTGACCCCGCTTTTATACTCATAATACCCCTGTGCCGCAACCATCGCGCCGTTATCACCGCAGTATTTTAATTCCGGTTTATACAGCTTTATTTTATGCTTTTTACAAAGTTTTTCACACTCTGACCTCAGCAGGGAATTTGCCGAAACGCCGCCCGCGAGCACGATCTTTTTGTACCCGAAATTCACGGCAGCTTTTTCAAGATTGTTCACAAGGCATTCAACGACCGCCCTCTGATAGGATGCCGCCAGGTCCGCCGTATTGATCTCAATTCCTTTTTGCAGCGAATTGTGGATCGTGTTAATAACGGAGGTTTTCAGACCGCTGAAAGAAAAATCATAAGGGGCGCCGTCAACCTTAGGATGCGGAAAAGAATAAGCGCTCGGATCCCCCTGTGTGCTTATTCTGTCAATGCTTACGCCACCCGGATACGGCAGGCCCATTGCCCTGCCGGCCTTATCCAGAGCCTCTCCGGCGGCGTCATCCCTGGTCCTGCCTATGATCTTATAGTCCGTATAGCTGTTTACAGCCGCAATATGCGAATGCCCGCCGCTGACTATAAGGCTCAAAAACGGCGGTTCAACATCAGAAGTAAGATAATTTGCGGCGATGTGCGAACGCAGATGATGCACGGGTACAAGCGGTTTCCCGGATGAGACGGCAAGCCCCTTTGCAAAGCTCACTCCCACCAGCAGGGCGCCTATAAGCCCCGGGGCAAAAGTGACCGCAACCGCGTCAACATCCTCCATTTTGCACCCGGCATCGCCGAGCGCCTGAGAAACGACGCCGCTTATAGACTCCGCATGGCGGCGCGAAGCGATCTCCGGCACAACGCCTCCGTAGAGCTTATGCTCCTCTAAAGAGGAGGCGATCACGTTTGATCTTACAACCCTTCCGTTTTCAACAACGGCGGCTGCCGTTTCATCACATGAGGATTCAATTCCCAGGACCAGCAACGGCGTCACCTCCTTTAACGGCATTCCTTTTCATGAGCACGGCATTTTCCTCCGGCTCGGAATAATAGTTTTTTCTTATGCCCGTATCATAAAATCCGAGCGAGCGGTAAAGCGCGATTGCCGCCTCATTGCTCTCCCTGACGTCAAGGAAAACATCGCCGTCAATGTGCTCAAGGCTCTTTTGCAAAACCGCGCGCGCTATGCCCCGGTTCCTGTATTGCGGCAGAACGCCCACGCGGACGATATCCGCTTCCCCTGTAAGCGCGTACAGCCCGACAAAGCCTACCGCTTTGCCGTTCTCGACCGCAACATAAAACTGTGAAAATTCATTTTTCAGTTCCGCAGCTATTGAAATTTCATTCCACGGCTTTGAAAAGCAGGCCTTTTCAATATCCGCAACATCTTTTATATATTCCTGTGATAATTTTTTTATTTCCATAACCAAAAATCAGTGTGAGTCATACCATGTTTTTCCTGTTTTACCGTCCGCAACAAGGCGCACTTTGAGATCGCAGGCATTTTCCATTTCCTTTGTAACGATCGCAAGCGCCTTATCAGCCTCATCAAGCGGTGATTCAACGATAAGTTCATCATGCACCTGAAGTATAAGGCGGGATCTCATATTTTCTTTTTCAAGACTTTCATCAACGCGGATCATGGCGATCTTTATTATATCCGCCGCGGTGCCCTGAATCGGCATGTTCCGCGCCACTCTTTCTCCGAAAGCGCGCATCATATGGTTTGACGAAGCGAGCTCAGGCAGGTATCTTCTGCGGCTAAACAGAGTTTGCGCATAACCGTTTTCCTTTGCGGTTTCGATCATTTTATCCATATATCGGGCTACGCCGCTGAAGTGATGAAGATAGCCGTTTATATAATCCTTTGCTTCCTTAACGGAAACGCCGATGTCCTTTGCAAGACTGAATGCGCCTATTCCGTAAACGATTCCGAAATTCACCGCTTTTGCGCGTGAACGCAGAAGCGGCGTTACCATGTCCTGCGGCAGATTGAACACCTGCGCCGCAGTCGTTTTATGGATATCCTCTCCGTTATTGAATGCGTTTATCATATTTTCATCGTCAGCAAGAGCGGCAAGCACTCTGAGCTCGATCTGACTGTAATCCGCGTCAATAAGCGTACATCCGCCGCCTGCAACAAAAAAGCGGCGCATTTCCCTGCCGAGTTCTGTCCTGATTGGGATATTCTGAAGATTCGGCTCAAGAGAAGAGATCCTGCCTGTGCGCGTTTCCACCTGATTAAAGGAAGTGTGTATTCTGCCGTCCTCCTGAACAACTTTAAGAAGCCCGTCACAATAGGTGGATTTGAGTTTTGCCAGACTTCTGTATTCAAGGATCAGCTTGACTATCTGGTAATCGGGAGCAAGCTCCTCCAGCACCTCCGCTTTTGTTGAATAGCCGCTTTTGGTTTTCTTTTTACAGGGGATCTTCATCTCCTCAAAAAGCACGATGCCGAGCTGTTTCGGAGAATTTATGTTGAACTCCCTGCCGGCAATTCCGTATATCTCGCTGACGAGTTCGTCTATTCTGCCGCCGAGGCGCTCTCCGAATGCCTCTATACCTTTTTTATCGACCGCAAAGCCGGCGACCTCCATTTTAGCAAGGACGCGGGCAAGCGGAAGCTCAATATCGTGAAGAAGAGACAACTGATTTGCCTCTTTAAGCAGCACATCCGTTTTTTCAAACAGGCTATTCAAAGCAGCAGCATAAAGAGCGTTCCTGCTTACATTTTCATCCTTGCTTTCCGGCAGCGCAATACCATATTCCAGACAGAGATGATCTATATCATAATTACTGTCCGACGGGCGCAGAAGATAAGCGGAAAGCATAAGGTCTCCGCATACATTTTTGCATCTTACGCCGAGCTGCGCCGCAAGGCGGTGAAGATACTTTGTGTTATATGAATATTTGCGGGAATCACTTTCAAAAAGGGTTTTGACAAAATCATCAAAACCGGCGGCATCTGCCTCAATGATATTTACAACATTGCCCTGCGCAAAATAAAACCGCAGGATCCGGTTGTTTTCCAGATCAAACGTGAAATAAAGATCCTTTTCATAATCAAAGTCATTAAAATCATTCAGGGTCCTTATATCCGCGCTTATCTTTGTTTCATCAGGCAAAGACCTAACTGCCTGCTGCGCGTTAAGGCCGAACTTATCTATAAGACTGAAAAGTTCATATTTTGCAAAAAGGGCGGCGGCTCCCGATGGATCGCCCGGAATATATGAATCCATATCCGTATCAACAGGTGCATTTGTGCGTATCGTGCCCAGATCGAGCGAAAGATAAGCCTTGTCCCTGTCACGGATCAGTTTTTCGCGCACACCTTTTTTTATATCGATCTCATCAATATTTTCATAGATATAATCAATAGTGTGAAACCTTTGGATCAGATCGAGCGCGGTCTTTGCTCCAACGCCTGCAACGCCGGGAATATTATCGCTTGCGTCTCCCTGAAGGGCCTTTACCTGAATAAGCTCCGCAGGCGTTACGCCGTATTCCTCTCTGACCGCGTTTTCATCGTAGATATCCGTAACCGGTCTGCCGGCTTTAGTGTGAGCAAGCAGCACCTTTACATCGCCGTAAGCAAGCTGAAGGGAATCCCTGTCCCCGGTGGCGATAAAACATTCGTTGCCCGCGTTGCGGCAGGCCTCGGCAAGCGTGCCAAGGATATCGTCCGCCTCCCAGCCTTTGCTCTCTATCGTTTTTATCCCCAAAGATTTAAGGATATCTTTTAATATCGGCATCTGCATGCGAAGCTCCTCCGGCATTGCATGCCGGCCGGCTTTGTATTCGGAATATTTTTCGTGCCTGAAGGTGGGCGCGTGCACGTCAAACGCAACGCCGACGGCATCAGGCCGGGAGATTTCCTTTAATTTAAGCAGAATATTCAGAAAACCGTAAACCGCGTTTGTGTAGACTCCGTTTTTCGTTGAAAGCAGTTTTATGCCGTAAAACGCGCGGTTGATTATACTGTTTCCGTCCAAAACAAGAAGTTTCAAATCAATCACCTGCCGGAAGATTTATAATTTCAGACTTTAAAAAGCCGGCTTTCATTAGGATACCCAGTGAAAGCCGGCAGATCAGCAAATGATCAGTCTGTAATGCCTTTGGCGCCCTCTTTATCAAACATGCAGCACGCCTCTATCATAATTGAAATACCCGCTTCAATGGCTTCCGGCCTCAGATTTTCCGGATTATCAAGACGGGTGTGATAATATCTGGGCGGGGCGGGATCCATAGCGGCAAATCCCGTTGCGGGAATACCGCGCTGCGTAAACGCCGCAGCGTCTGAACCGCCAATATAAATGGATTCATACTTAACGTCAAATCCGCAGTTCGCGCTGGCATCATGCATAAGTACTTTTGCGCCCTCATGGTGCTGAAGCGTTCCCGAAAGATCCCTGTGGTATACTGCCATTGTTTCAAGATCCCTGAAAGTATCAATGGCAACGACGCAGGTGGGTATCTCCTTCAGCTCTTTTTCATGGGCCTTTGCGAATGCCTTTGCACCGCGGAGTCCTGCTTCCTCGGAGCCGGAGCAAACGAGCATAACTTCTGTATTTTCAAAACGAACGCCGGCCTCGGCAAGCGCCTTTATCGTTGCCATGCCCACATAGCATCCGGAAAGGTTATCCGACGCGCCGGGTACGGATTTAGTCCAGCTCTGGAAAAAGAGAAAAGCAAATTCAAACGGAATAAAAACGCAGGAAACAACAAAGAATGTGATGAAGAACCATCTTGCGCCCTCAATGTCCATGGCGGCAGCGCCTTTTCCTGCAATGATGCAAACAAGCGCAAAGATCGTATCCACTACAAGGCCTACAACGGCGGGGATCTCTACAAAAAGTTTTGCCTGAAGACCGCCTATAAGATAATTGAGAGTCCATTCAAACTGTGAATCGGAATGGCCCACCATTACAAACCTTCTTTTCACCTCGCCGGACGGTTTTCTAACCGCCACCATATTGTGGGAAGTCTGCTTAGGGAAAAGAAAATCGTCAAACTGCTTATACATCAGGAATTCAAAAACGAGCGGAATAAACGCCAGAATACACAGAATAAATGCAGCGATCGGGCTTGCAAACCAGTTCACGAATACGCTTGCGATGCCGCAGGCAACTGTGAACGGAATAAAGCCCATAAAGCCCTGGCGGTGAAGCGTAAACTCCTCAATTCTTGTTTCTTCGCAATAATTTTTCATATCCTTCTGAAACCACTGCTGCGCGCGGTGCTCCTCAGGGGAACCCGGCTTTCTGGGGCCGATCTTATTGCAGATTTTCGTTATTCCTTTTACGGCGTATTCGGTCTGACGCTTGATATCAAAATCCTTGCCGTATTCAAGTGCGATCTTCATAGTTTATGTACTCCTAAAATATTATGATATATTATTCTACCATATTGCACCGGGATTTACAACTTTATTTCTAAACAAATTATAAAATTAAAACGGTCTGTATGCTATGAAAGATGATGAATAAAAATACCTGAGAGCAGTTTGGGTTCAAACCAGGTTGATTTAGGCGGCATGATCTCACCGGCATCAGCTATTGCCATAAGTTCTGCAACCGTTGTGGGAAACATGGAAAAGGCCAGTTTCATATCGCTGTTTGCTCTTTTTTCAAGTTCTTTCAGTCCCCGGATACCGCCTATGAAATCGATTCTGTCATCCTTTTTCGGATCCCTGATACCCAAAACGGGATCCAGCAGGTTATTCTGCAAAACAGAAACATCAAGCGATTCAACGGGATTCAGATCATTTATTATTTTATCCTTTGCGGCAAGCGAATACCATCTGGAATCAAGATACATTCCAAAAGTATGCTTCTTTTGCGGGGAATACGGCCGCTCCTGTTCTTTGATCTCAAACGAATCGGAGATTCTGCCCAGAAACTCTGCGGGCGTAAATCCGTTCAGATCCTTTACCACCCTGTTGTAATCCATGATGCGCAGATCGGAATCCGCAAATGCAACGGCAAGAAAATAGTTGAACTCCTCATCACCCGTGTAGCCGCCGCTTTCATATCTTTTCATCTGTCCGACACGAACTGCGGATTCACAGCGGTGATGTCCGTCTGCAATATAAAAGGCCTTGACCGATCTGAAAAGCTCTGAAAGGCGCGAGTTTATTTCATCATCATCTATGACCCAAACGGTCTGAAGCGCGCCTGCCGCCTCAAAATTGTACACGGGCCTGTTGTTATTCGCAAAACTGTTTAAGATATCCGAAATCTCCCGGTTTTTGCGGTAAGTAAGAAAAATAGGGCCGGTATTGGCGTTGGTTACACTTACATGGCGGATCCTGTCCGCTTCTTTTTTTGCAAGGGTTTTTTCATGTTTCTTGATTATATTATTCATATAATCATCTATCGAAGCGCAGCCGGCGAGGCCGGTCTGCACCCTGCCGTTCATTTCCTGCCTGTAAATATAAAAACAGGGTCTGCTGTCCTGAACAAGAGCGCCGCTGCGCTCCAGAGCCAAAAGATTATCCCTTGCTTTCTCATACACGGCCTTTTCATAAGGGCTTGTGCCCGCAGGAAAGTCTATCTCCGCCCTGTCCACATGCAGAAAAGAAAGCGGATTTCCGCGCACCGCCGCGCGCGCCTCTTCACTGCTCATAACATCATAAGGCAGGGCCGGAATAAGACGCTGATATTTTTCAGCGGGTCTGAATGCCCTGAAAGCTCTGAATATTGCCAAAATGCCGCCTCCCGGTTACTTCTGATTTTTTTCGTAAATAATTCTGAGGCCCTCAAGCAACAGATCGTCGTCCACGATTACCGGTATTCTGATCTCCCTTGCAATCGAACCGCCGAGGCCGCCCGTTATAACAACGGTAGCCTTTTCTCCAAGCTCCTCTTCAAAGCGGTTTACCATGCCTTCAATCATGACTGCGGTACCTATGACCGAACCGCATTTCATTGCGTCTGCCGTGTTGGAGCCGATCACTTTAGCCGGAGCGGAGATATCTATCTGAGAAAGCAGGGCAGTTCCGCTTGAGAGCGCATTGATTGCCGTTTTTATTCCGCACATGATCGCTCCGCCAAGATGCGCGCCGTTTCTGTCAATAACGGACGCCGTTGTTGCAGTTCCTATATCAAAAACGATCGCAGGGAGCTTATATTTATTAATGACGGCAACATCGCCGGCAACAAGATCCGCACCCATTTCCGCAGGGTTGTCAAGTTTTATATTAAGTCCCGTTTTTATACCCGGGCCGACAACAAGCAGTTCCGTGCCGCAGATCATTTCCGCAGCTTTTTTTATTGTGCGCACCAGAGCGGGAACAACGCTTGAGATTACGCCCCCTGTAATCTTACCTACCCCGTTCAAATCCAGAAATGTTTTGAGCTTCATTGAAAATTCGATCACCGTTTCTCCGGTGTTTGTTGACAGTCTGCCGCTGCATACCAGCTTGTTTCCGTCCCACACTCCGAGAACCGTATTTGTATTTCCAACATCTGCAACAAGTATCATAACTTACCGCCTTTCCGCGCCGCGGCGCGATGCATTAATAAAACATATTATATTATAATTTGCTGCCAAAGTAAAGAAAAAAGCGGCCCGGCTTTTGCCGGACCGCTCAGAATATACAAAACACCCTCCTGCTGCCGTTTGTTTATTCATTTCTAACGGAAAAGAACATAAAAATAGGTTCGCCCCACCGAATTCATCCTTGTGTATTCCTTTTCCGAAACCGGATTCGGCGAAGAGGTAGCTATAAGATTACTTCCGGAGATCGTTATTCCGGACGTACTTCCCCTTTGAGCCGCAAGAGCAAAATAATTGTAACACGCCTTATTGTCAAAATCTGTTTCATGAGCCGGACTGCTTATGCTGTAAACAAATCCGAACGTAGGCTCAAACGGACATTTTGTTGTGATAGTCTGGCTTGGCTGCCCGTTCCCGAAATAAACTCCGTAGTAGTACGGAAGATCAAATTTCTCCCTATCCTCAGCGGAAAGATGGCACTGTGTGTCCGCCGTATGTTCAGATGCGAATTCGTCTATCTTTTCATTGTCTGCATTAAAATCCGTCCGCTGCGGTTTGTCGCTTCCGAGCCAGCTTGAAAGCCCTAAAAAAGAAGTTTTATTAGTAGCACTCATTAAATCTTTCCTTTCCGCCCACAATTTTCATATGCGCATATGGGCCTGCGCGCTAAAGCTTGACCGTTTATCCTGCCCGGCAAAAGGCTGCCGGACGCCGGGTCCTGCCTGCATTACCCCAGCTTATCCCAAATATAAAACGGCAGGTTATATTCTTCCGCCTCAAACCATCTTATATCCAGCGAATCCAGCGAATCAAAGCAGAGCCCACTGCCCGTAATGGGCGGAGAGTAGATTACGGGATAGTAATGATTTACCAGATCTGAAACGGATGAAAGAGTTTCTTTGTTTACCGGCGAAATTGTGATCGTTTTTATATTATTCGTATAATCCACATTATATCCTGTTGCATTTTCCTCAAGTTCACGGAATTCATGCGTTTCCATAATATAAAACCCTTCCGAAAGACGCGAGATGATTTTTTCTATTGTTTCCTCCTGCGTTTCACCGCTCTCGATTTTGAGCAGATCACAATACATCAGGATCCCTTTTTGGCTCATTGTATCTGCAAACGCCTCTGAAAGCACCTGTTCCGATGCATGCTGCACAAATGAAACCGCCGCCGCATAGGCTTTTACCTCCGCACGAAGAATATCTCCGTGCGCACCCGCGAGCCCCACGGTCTGCAAAAGCGAAACAAGCCTTTCATAAACCGTACTGCTATTCATAAATTTCCACCTGCACGTCTTTTAAAACAAGATATTCGTCTGCACTGCAGGCGATAATACCTTCATATGACGGGTTCGCCGAAACGTCGGCACCCTGAACATTTTCAACATTGCATACCGCCGTTGCAATAAGCGAGACCGGAAGCTGCTGTCCTATTTTCTGAACCGAACATATTTCTCTGATACGGCTTTCGACGTCTGACAAGAGCTGCTCTTTATCCGCGCCCCGCGCGGCCTTGACTGCCGCATAAACAGAAAATTCACTTTTGTGCGCCGAATAAACGGCATATCGGACCGAGCAGATATTAAATAAACTCAGCTTTTCGGAAAGGGGAGCAGTAATTTCACTGCCCGGAAAATCTCCGCTTTCGGTACGCACCCAGACTACAACGGCATTAAGATCTGTATTGAATACGATACTGACATCTTTCACACCGTCTATCAAAAGGATCTGCTCCTCAAAGGATTTCGTGCTTATACCATTGCTGACGGAACTGTAGGATTCGATTATCCGGCTTCTCAGCGCCTCGTCCGTTTCATCGTCCGAACCGCCGTAAAAAGGCTCGTTATTTGTTACCGAAACAACATATTCGGGAGGATTGACCATAACGGTCACACAGCCTGCTGCAGCATTGAATCTCCCGCCGCTTGAAAGGGCGGTCGCCGGGACACTGACCGAAAGGCTGCCCGCCGGTATGACCGCATTTTCATCCGTTGCAAACTGAACGAGCGGACTGCCTTTGACCGAACAGACAGTGCCTTTTGGAATGTCCACATCGGTTTCAAGCTCCTGTGGCAGCGAAAACGTAAGAGCACCCTTTGCAAAAGACGCCTTTTTGCGCGTGATACTGCGCATCCGGCCATGCCTGTCCAGGTACTCGCCGGACGCGGTTTGTACAAACACCTGCCTTAAAGCATAATCGGCAGCGGTATAAGCCGCATAGATCTCGCTTGCAACTGCCTTGAATCTAAGCGCTGTTTCCGGATAGTTTTCTGCATATTCACCGCACTCGTTAAAGAACTCTGTTTTCATTGACTCCAGGATTTCGTCAAACGTTTTGCTCAAAACGAAACGCTCACCATCCTTTCAGTGCCGTTAAGCAAGACCGTAAAATCATACCCCGTATTTGTTTTTCGGGCATCAACAGGATACATTCCGTCCTGTGAAAGCAGTGCACGCCGGGCGGCGCACAGTGCATAAAGCGCTTTAGGCTCTTTATTTATTCTGTAAACCTCGCTACCGTAATCACTTTGTGGGTAAAAGGCACCTCTTTGCGTTTTTACGGCCCTTACCGCGTTGTCAAGCAAAAAGGCTTCATATTCGCCTTCACTGTCAAATATAAACATGCGCGTCACCTCTCCTTAATATTTCCGAATTTGTCTATAACAAGGGAATTAATGACCACACTGCCGTCGTTTTTCAGCAATATCCTTGCGCCGCCGAGCGATTTGATTTCCACTTCGCCCTGATCAAGCGCGCCGGCATCCATTTTTGCGCCTGCCACGGCAGCGCCGGACGCGCCGTTTACAATAAGCACCTTTTCTCCCACCGGAATGACCGAAGAATAGCCGTAAGGCGCAAAGCACTCTGAATGCCTTGACGGCATTGACGAACTAGACTCTGTCATATCGCCGGTACTGAGCGTTACAACGCCTGTTTCGGCAGCGCTTTGCTCATTCCCTTTAAATCTCCTGCTCAGCCACATAGTTTATCAGCTCCCCGTCAATTTCTTTTCTTAATGTGAGTGTTGTTTTTTTACCTCCGGAGTTATAAGCACGGATAATTGAACAGACGATAAATTCACCGCTGATCCCCAGCCTTTCGGAATGCACGCTGACCTTATCCGCCAGGCTTATCGGCGCATCTCCGGCGAGCACGGTCTTAACAGTAAAATAATTTTCAAGAGAATCTTCTATCTGCCTTCGCGCCTCCGCCTCTCTCTGCCACACCGGCAGAGACGAAAGATTTATAAGTTTTCTGGATGAAACGCCGTGGTCAAGAGCAAACCGGTTTTCAAGCCGGTAAATATACTTTTCGGAAGAATTGATCTTATAACCGATTCTTGCGATCACACTGCTATTATCCACCTGAACGCTTATACTTAACAGGCTTTCCGTATCAAGGCGTTTAACCTTGTTTGATATTTCAAAAACGCGCAGCTCGTTTTGAGGAGTTACATAAATCTTTTTGCCGCATGAATACTGCATGAATGTATCTATTGCCCCAAAGCAGCTTTTTCCCTTGCCGACTATATATTCAGCCTGTGAATATACCTCCGGCAGACCGAATGAGAAACCGAAAGGCTTTGCATGAAAATACCAGAGCTGTCTTGAAGTAGGGCAGCTGTACTGACCGGGGTAAGCCTCGTTATCCACAAGCAGCGCCGCGCTTGAACGAGCGTAAACAAAAACGGTGTAGCCGTCTGAATCACAGCTCACCCGTATCTTATCCGCAAAGCCGTAAAAGATCTTTTTTTCGTTATTAAAAACGCAGACGGTCCTAATATCATCTATCGCGTTATCAGAATGAAGGAAAAGCCTTAGTCCGTCGCACGCAGCGGCCATTTCGCTTGAAAGCTCATAGGAAACGACCTCAAAATCCTTGACCGCCGCGCCCGCGCAACCATACAACTCAAACCTCATCTTATTCTCACCCTCTGCCCCTCTGCAATATCAAACGGCGTTTTAAATCCGTTCAGTTCCATGATCTTTTCAAGTTTAACGGAGTTGGAGGCCGCTATGTCAAAACAGTTTTCTCCGTTTTCTGCAAATACAAAACTACGCTGTTTTTTATAGTTCTTTGCACTTTTTTCCTCTGTAAAGCCAATATTGTATTGAATCGAATTTTCAGCCGCGTTCTGCCTTAAACTGAGAGAAGAAAAATACGCGCTGAAAAATTCGCCGTCAGGCAAAATAAGCGGCCCCGCGCCCGTATCCTCATACAGTGCGGCAAGCTTCGCCGCTGATACCGCGCTCTGTTCACCGTAGAATCTGCCGCTGACGGTTATATGCGCCGCCTTTCGGGATATCTCCTCAACGGCGCTCCCTGCCGAAAGCAGGGAACGCTCACTTATGTCTTTTGATTTTTCAACGCTGATCTCGGCAGGATTTTGAGGAAATTCAAAATCCTTATATGCAAGCCTTATCATCATATTTATTCACCGCCGTTTGACGGATCATATCTTTTTGAATCCAGTCTTAAATATTCGGAAAGTTCGTAAACATCATCGTATCCGTTCATAAGTCACCACCATATCAGTTACTGTCAAACATAACCATATCCGAAAAGGTCACCGTCAGGCGCATAACAAAACATTCGGAATCATCATCCGCCCGAACAGCCTGTGCGCCTATTGAAACGGGCATATCTCTGCAAAGGGCGCTGAATATCCTGGCCGCCGTCCGCTGAAAATCGAATCCGCGCAGATCAAACGGAACATATATGTCTGCAAAGGCAGTGACCTGCCCTGCCTGAATGTCCTCGCCGAGCGCGGCAGTCCGCGCGCTTGTCTGCAATATTCCGCAGATGACAGCGGGTTTTGGGGGAACGGTAGGCTTTTGCAGCGGTTCAAATGCGGATATAAGTTTAAAATCATCAAAATACGCGTCGCTGCCGAGCCTTTCAAGCATCAGACCCGTGATTCTGCTGAAATCAATCATCACCGTTTTCCCAAACCTTTCTTAAGACGCCCCAGTAAAATAATCTTTCGCCGCCTGCCGAGACCTCTTCCTTTTTCTTAAAAATATATTCCTCATTTCCAAGGAGAACCCGGGAGTTCTCGGAGAGTGAAAGAATATTATGGTCATAAGGCCCTATAAAAGTAAAATAATCCTTGCTGACCCTGCCTGCCGCTGTACGTTTAAATTCAAAATTTGATCTGTTGCTGCGCCACTTCTGCGCGATCACGGCGAAAAACGGAGTGGAGATCCATTCGCCGTCTTTCAGATAGACCTGTTTCCCCGCCTTTTTCAGGCCGTTTTTAATTTTAAGCGCTCTGTTCATTTAAACACTTTTAAAAGCAAAGGCGCCGGTATCTATAATATCAGCCGCGCTTTTCCGAGCCGCGTCAAGTATATCTTTTGCGGCAGAAGCAGAATCTGAGCCGCCGCCGAACGAAACATCACCGGCGGTAAAAGTATCAAACCCGCCGCTCTGCTGCGAACCGCAGCAGAGCAGATAATTTGCCTGCGCAGCGGCAAGAAATACCGCGCGGCTGTCCGTTTCATACGCCTTGTCTTTTAAGCGGGCGGAAACACTGCTGCACGCAAAATCGATCAAAGCGCCGTAACTTTCCGGTTTTTCATCCGATAATCCGAGTTCCTTTAAGCACTCCAAAACTCCTGATCTGTCTATCATCGCCCGCACTCCTTTCCTTTTTACTCTCCGAATGCAACAAACTTGCACGCATCAGGAAATATCTTTGAAAATCCCGCAATGGTGGTAACAGTTGCTCTTTCAAGCTGCCTGTCAATAAGTTTGTCATATTCAGTCACAACGCCGCCCGCGCAGACTTTTTCAAGCGCTGCGCCCTTATCAAGCGCTATGATCTTTTCGCCGCCGAGTTCGTTGCATTTAACGATCTCCGCCCCGAGCGGAGTGATCATTCTGCCTGTGCCGTGGAAGTTCTGGCCAGCTGCGGAATCCTTGAATTCCGCCATGTTAAGCAGTGCTGAAATGCTCGGAACGCCTGCGATCACCGTGGTCATATTATAAGGTGAAAGTTTTGCCCAAAGATCAATGAGGTCGTTATATGTAACCGTATCACCGGAGGCGGTTATCACCTCTGAAGTGCCGTCATCAAGCGCCTCAATAGCGTCTGCAAACTGTGATCTTGCTATATAGGAACCTATCTGTTTCAGTGTTACGGTAAACAGATCAAGTTTCTGGAACTTGATCGCTTCATATGACGCAACAAGCATTCTGCCCCTTTTATAAAGACGGGTGAGCTTATCCTTTGCCCTGATAGTGGTTTCGGGAATAAACGCGCCCTCTCCGACTGCGGCAAGTTCCTTTTCATCTTCTGCCGGAACACTTTCCACCGAACGGTAATCAAGGGAATCCACCTCTGTTGTGGTTGCGATTATTTTTGAGAGAAGATCAGTTTCTTCCATTCCCTGCTGAACCGCTCGGCTGACATATTCGGGAAAAAGAACAGCGGAATCGCTCGTCTGAAAGAACTTTGAAACACTGTCCGACCCGGTGCCTGAGACCTTGATATCAAATCTCTTTAACTGACGCTGATATGCGTCCAGCCCCTCAAGTTCCGTACCTATATAATTTTCTGACGGATCCGCCGCCTCAAGCGAAGCGGCAAACCCCTTAGAAGAGGAATAAAGCCCCTTATCAAGCCTAATCGTATCAAATGCCATTTCAGAATCCCTCCGTGATCAAAGAATTACACCGATCGTTTTATTATCGGTATCTATCTCAACAACAAGGCGCGCCTTTTTACCGGACGCCGCTATCTTGACGCCGCCGCTGCCGTTTGCAGTCAGATACTGCCAGCCGCATTTCGGTGTGCCTGAAGTGTAAGAAAGTTTTGCGTAGCCGCTTATCATAACAGGGGCAAACTTACCGCCGCCCTGCGTTGCCACGCCTGCAAACTCATCGTCAGCCGCGCTGTTTGAAATAAAGCCGGTATCCGCTATTGTAACGGGGTGACCTGCGGTAATCTCACTTGCGGCAAGGAATGTGAGCACCTGCTCCTTAAATCCCTTAAATCCAACTTTCATATCTGTTCCTCCTAAATTCTGAATTCGCTGAGCGCACCCTGCATTCCCTGCTCTTTCTGCTTTGCAAGTTGCGGCGCGGGCTTTTCGCGCTGGGCGCGCTGCTTTTCAAACGCCTCTTTAAAACTTACCAGTTCCTTTGCCGTCATAATATCGGCAAGTCTTTTAAAAACTTCTATATCCAGCTGCGGCAGTTCTTTGCTGCAAAGTTTAACAAGATCTTTAATCAGCGTCTTTCTGTATTCCCTGCCGAGAGCGGCGTCATCTTTAAGCTCATCAGTGATCTTAACTATATAAGCCGCCTCCGTATCCGAAACAGCAGTGCCGCCGGATCTGAGTCTTTTGAAAATATCCTCAGTCATCATACCGTCCTTATCTGTATTAAAAAATTTTTCAACGCCTGCATTTCGCTGAGCGGGAACTGCAACAAAACTGAATTCATAAGCATCGCTCACATCGTCAAGGATCGTGTAACAGAGTTTGCCGTCATACATTTCACCGGGCTTGTGACCGCAGTATGCCGTGTTTTTATCGGCGCCGCATACCGAACACACCCTGCTCTTTGCGTTGCACGAAACGGAAACTTCCTTTTTAATCCCTGCGTCAATATCCTTTATAAGCGGTTCGTTTTCCTGAGTCCGCACCATATAAGCCTTTGCCTTCAGAGCAACGTACTCGTCACCGTCCGCCGTTTTTCTGCCTTTGATCTTTTCAAGGCGGGTGTCAAATATCCTTGCGGTCTGATCGTCCGCTTTCATGGAATGATCTTTAATGCCCGTTTTCCCTATAAAAAGTTTTTGAAGAGAATTCAAAGCGTTTACTGAAAATTTCTCAAGATCCCGGTCAATATCATTATCGCAAAGCGTTACTTCAAACACATATAACTCTTCCTTTGAAAATTCGCGGCGGGTAAATGTGTTTATCATCTCGTAATCCTTTTCATCAGGCGTATACGCCTTTACGGTAAACAGATCAGTCATCAATGCCCTCCTCCTTAAGTATTTTTTCAGCCTGAGCGTTATAAAGGCGGGCCTTGGCGTGTTCTGTTTCGTCCTGAAGCGTTATATCCGCCCATTTCACCTTAACGGGAATAAAAAGCGAATTCACTTCAAGATATTTGCGGGCTATCTTGATGAGCACCGGCGTTATGATCTTTCTGTAAGCCTCCAGTTCCGTGGTCAGCATATCCGCCTGCTGCTGGCTCATACGCTCCGTTGTTGACCACGAAAGGCCAAGCATATAAGGCGGCAGCCCCGTTTTGGCGATGATCTGCTCCATAAGCTGATGAACAGGTATCTCGCTTGAGAGCACATTGTTGTCCGCGCCGATTACCTTTACGCTTACATCGCCCACGGCAACAAAATCCTTTACCGTATCCTTGCTGCTCATGGCGTCCTGCCAGGCGCGGCAGATCTGATCTGCCCTTTCGCGCGCACTGCCCGCGTCCGTTTCGCCGTCCGCAGGTTTATATGTTACGGCATATCTGAGGTTGCCGGCGTGTTCCCAGTTTTCGCCTATTGTGTTATAGATGGTGAGCAGCACATCCGATATAAACGGCAGCCCCCTTAAAAGGCTCGTGCCCATAATGCTGCCCGGCTCCGGGTTGAGCGCGGAAAAGACAATAAGATCCTGACGGGGCAGCTTTTTACCGCCGTTATAGAATTCTATATCCAGATCATTCTGCGCTCTTTTCACTTCAAGAGCATTCAGTTCGCCGTTATAGAGTGCGTAAAACCCGTAATCATCTGCGATCATCTCTCCTGCCGCACTGCCGTATGTGAGCAGATCGGACATATAAGTGGAAACGAACGCCGAAATGCCGGTCTGGTTCCCGCCGACACACACGGATTCAAAAAATCCGTTCATTGCGCTGTCCACAGTGTCGTTACCCGTTTCAAACTCAAAATCATTCATAAGCCTGATGATCTTGAGTATGGCGGCGTCTATAACAGGCACGCTTTCCCTGAGTGACCTGAAAACGCGGTTGTTCAGACCCAGATTGAAAAAGCCGCCCAAACGAGCATAAGGATGGTTGGAAAAAGCGCTTGTCTGCACCGCCGCGGCGGCGGAACCCTTAACCTTACCCGACTTTTTTTGCCAAACAAGCCCAAGCTTTCACTTCCTTTCTACCGCGAATGTATAAATACTGCCGCTTCTGCCGTATAAAACGGTTGAAACAAAGTAGCGTATATCATCCATTGCGTGGTCGTTTTCTTTTTTCGGCGAATCCCTTTTTATGTCATTATCCCAGCGGTATACGGAAAATTCGCGGATCGCATCCTCACACTCGGGATAAAAATAAATATCCTCTTCCTTAAGCGCGCGGCACACAAGGTTTATGCCCTTTAAAACATCGTTATCCGCCTTGATGACCCTGTATCTGCCGTGGCGGCGCACCGTTTCGGCAAAACTTGCTGCGGACGGGTCTATTATGAGCGCCTCTATCTTTCTCCCGCCGGCAAGTTTGCAAAGGTTCTGATAATATTCCTCGTCCGTTAATTGAACGCCCGTATCTCTTGCAGAGTGGTAATATTCGCCGATTCTGTACCACTTTGATCCGCTTTTGCCCCACAGGCCGAGGGAAAACGGATTTACCGTGCCGTAATCACACGAAAGATAATACTGAGAAAAACTGCCGCTGTTTTTCTTTATATGCCTTTTCGCGCTGAACATCGGGTAAACAAGTCCGTCCGCCGCAACCCATTTTCCCTCTATAAAACGCTCATAGAACGCACCGGAATACAGATTTTTATATCTGCTTATGACCTCGCGCGAAAGGGAAGGGTTATCCTCCATTTTAAAATGAAGGTAGAGCATTCTTTTTTGTTCTTTTTTTAAGATCCACTCGTTATAAAACCAGTGAAACGGGTGCTCCGGGTTGCAGTTGAACCAGTATCTGGCGTCTTCCAGAGAGCACCTCGCAAGCGCCTGCTCAACAAAGGAGCGGGGCATAAGCGCCGCTTCGTCAAACATAACGCCTCCCAGGGTCATACCCTGGATCAAAGAGGCGGAGGATTCATCGCGCCCGCCGAAAAGATAAAACCGATTGCGCCTGCCGCCTCTTTCGATCTCTATCAGGTTGCGGCTGAGTTTATAATTGCAGACAAAGCCAAGGGAAGTTAAAACCGGAATCAGCGGGGTTACAACATTACGCCGGAGTGACGCTATCGTTTTGCCGCAGATGGCAAAGGAGGTTTCATTAAAGCGGTAAAACGCCCAGCTTATAAATGAAATGCTCATACAAAGCGTTTTCCCGGAGCGCACGGCGCCGTCGCAAATAATGCCGTTTTTATCCGCCGCGGGGCTGCCCGAGCACCACCACGTTAAAACGGCAAGCTGCTTTGATGAAAAGGGGTAAAAATTACTCGCCATTGTCCTCACTCAGAACGGCGGCGGCATTTTTTGCGCCCTCTTCAAGCGCGCGGTAAAAACTAAACGGCTCCGAAGATCCCGTTTGGGAAAATTCCCAGAGCTTTTCAAGCGCCCTGATACGGTCAAAAAACTTTATCTCCATACCGCCGCCTCTCGGCCTTTTTATCTCGCTGATATTAAAAAGATTATATTCGGGCAGTTTTTCAAGGATTTCATCCTCCCCGGCAAAAAGAAGCGCAACAGCGTCCTGCACGGTGCCGAAAGCAAGTTGCCGGAAACCGTCGCATATCTCCTCGCGAGGGGTCTTCTTTTTTCGTCTTCCCATATTCGCCTCCGTTTGCAGTTTTGAAAGGCCCTTTCACCCTTATAGCGGAAAACATAGGTTTCATAGCATAAAAAGGCTATATCTTTCAAAAAATAAAAAAACAGCGGCTGAGATCAGCCGCCGTAAAAACATATATTTCTTTCATTCACTTCATAACAAACTGCGCAACGCCGTCTTCATTAAATGAAATACGGATCGTTTTTCTTGCCTTTTTGCCGTCCTTAAAAGTAACGGTAATCGTCACTTCGTCAACAGGCAGTTCGCTTTTGTCCGTATCCGGGTCGTCAAGCAGAGTATCCACTGCTTTTTCAGGTTGGTAATAAACACTTGACAAATTCAAAATATCTTCCGCCGTATAGAATTTTTGAAGTTCATCCTGCGGAACATCATATATCTGAACAGTAAGCGTATCAACGCCGTCAAACACAGGACCCGTTCCGCTGCGATAAGTGTTGTCTTTTTCATAATCAACAACGAAAAACGCATAGCCCGGCTCGTTTTCATAACCAATAATATCCGAACATTTTGTAAATTCAACCGAATAATCGCTCAGGTCAACGGCGCTTTCCCCAAAGTACTCGGAAAGGTCATGTGTTTTCATATAATTTTCCAAAGCGGAATTTTCTGTGTTTAACAAGTAATCATCCCCAACTTTATTAAGAAAATCGTTTATTTTTTCAGCGTCGTCATCCGAAACGGGAATTACCGCCGTATAATAATTGCCGTTAACGGTATCATATATCACTTTAAGATAATCGTAATACAGAAAATATCCGTTTTTGCTTTTATACTGAATATAATCTATACCATCGCCTTTTACGGCAAATCCGCCTGTTGCGTAATCGGCGGTAACAACGGGGCTGCCGGTATATGAATCTATTTTTATCTGCGGCATTGCCACCGCATTTTCGCTGAGTTCGGCGCTGTTTGTAATCTCATCCGAAGCCGATACCACCATTACTGAAAACGGGCGGTCGGTAAAGATATTTTTATAATATATTCCGCCCGCGCCGGCTGCAACTACCGCAAAAGCCAGCGCGCAACTGATAACGGCTTTCAGCGGAAACCGCTTTTTCTTTTTATCCTTTATATTTTCCCATATTCTTGATTTCATATAAGCGTCCGGACTCACGGCGTTAAACGCATCTTTAAATTTTGTATCATTCATACCTGTACTCCTCCAGTTCCTGCCTTAGCATTTCCCTGCCCCTTTTCAGCCGCATCTTTACAGCCGACTGACTGATCTTAAGCACCTTTGCTATTTCTTTTACGGACATATCCTCATAATAGCAAAGAAATATCGCAGTCTTATAACTTGCGGGCAGGGATCTTATCTTCATGCTTATATCAAGCGCCGCCGAAAGATCATGCTCTTTATCCGCGGCAATTTCTTCATTGAATTCGGCGTACTGCCTTGAGCGGATCTTTACAGCGTTTTTGCAGTGATTCTGGGTTACACGGATAAGCCATGCTTTTTCGTGTTCCTCATCCTTAAATTCCGGCGATGAATAAAGCAGTTTGATAAAAACATTTTGCAAAACATCTTCCGCGTCATGGGCACTGCCGAGGTGAAGAAACGCTATTCTGAAAAGCAGTTTCGAATATTTTTCATATTTTTTCCTGAATATCTCTTCTGTCATTTCCTTTTCCATTTCTTCCTCCTTTCAAGCGCGGTGAATATCTGTAAAACGAATTGAAAAAGCACGGGTCCCGTTACCGCCTTTCACCTATAACACAACCGTAAGGGCAAAAAGGTCACATTTTTTTAAAAAAACAGGCTGAAAAGCATTTTGCTCTTCAGCCTGCCTGTTAAGATCAGTTATTTAAAATTTATCCCTTGGAGTATAAGTTGTATGCAGCAGATGATGCGCCTTTTCGCTGTTTGGCTTGCCGAAATACTCTTTATAAAGCCTTTCGATAACCGGCGAATCATGCGAACGCCTTATTTTGAGCGCCTTATCCTCATCATAAAGCGCCTTTGCGCGAAGTTCTTTTATGGGAACCGTATTTCTGGTTGCGTCCCTCTGAATAGGCTGACCGCCTCCGTTTATGCACCCGCCGGGGCACGCCATGATCTCTATAAACTGATAGGGCGATTTGCCGCTTTCAACTTCTTCGCAAAGTTTTCGTGCGTCTGCAAGCCCGCTTGCGGCGGCAACTTTTATTTCCATGCCCGCAACATTATAAGTTGCAGTCCTTATGCCGTTTACTCCTCGTACCTCGCTGAAATCAACAAGTTTAAAATCACCGTCAAGAATATTCGCAGCCGTTCTCAGCGCCGCTTCCATAACGCCGCCCGTTGCGCCGAAGATAACGCCCGCGCCGCTGGCAACGTCAAACGGTGAATCAAATTCCTCGTCTTTAAGGGCGTTGAAATTGATTGCCGCGCCGCTGATCATCTGGGCAAGTTCACGGGTCGTTATCGCCGCGTTGACATCGCCTTCCATTTCGGGGCGGGTTATCTCATACTTCTTTGCCGTGCACGGTATTACGGAAACAACATAAAGATCCTCCGGCCTTATATTGTTCTTTTCGCAATAATAGGTTTTGAGCAGCGCGCCGAACATCTGCTGCGGCGATTTGCAGGTGGAAAGATTCGGCAGCAACGAATGGAAATTATGCTCCGCAAACTTCACCCAGCCCGGGCAGCATGAAGTGAACATCGGCAGCGGCTTTTTGTTTTTGATCCTGTCCACAAGTTCATTTGCCTCTTCAAGAATAGTCAGATCGGCAGTTACGTCCATATCAAAAACAGCGTCCGCGCCGAGCCTTCTTATAGCGCCGGGCAGTTTCTTTTCCACATTCGTGCCGATAGGCAGGTCAAATTCCTCGCCGAGCGTGGCGCGGATAGCGGGAGCAGTGAAGAATACGACCTTTTTATCAGGATCCGCAATAGCCTCCCACACATCGGGAACGCTTGTTTTTTCATACAGCGCGCCTACGGGGCAGGAAACAACGCACTGACCGCAGCCCACGCAGGAAGTTTCCTGGAGCGGAATATCAAACGCGCAGCCTATGGTTTTATTATGCCCCCTGTTTCTGGGACCGATAACGCCCACCGTCTGCTTATGGCACATTGCGGTACAGCGCATGCAGTGTATGCATTTATTGTTGTCCCTTACAAGATATGAAGATGAATAATCTATCTCCTGAAGTTTATCCGTATCGGGGAATCTGTCCTCATCAACGCCGTAATCCTTGCATAGTTTTTGGAGTTCGCAGCGCTCTGAGCGAACGCAGGAAAGACATTTTTTATGGTGTTCTGAAAGCAGAAGTTCCAGAGTCGTCTGCCTTGACTGACGCACTTTCGGCGTATTGGTCCATACCTCAAGCCCCTCTTCAACAGGATAAACACAGGAGGCAACCAGGCTTCTTGCGCCCTTTACCTCAACAACGCACACGCGGCATGATCCTATGCAGTTTATATCTTTTAAATAGCAGAGCGACGGTATATCTATCCCCGCAAGCCTTGCGGCTTCGATGATAGTTGTGCCTTCTTCTGCTTCAACGGGTATTCCGTTAATTTTAAGTTTAACCATATTCGTCGCCCCCTTATCTCTTTTCAATTGCCTCAAAGTGGCAGTTACTCATACAAAGGCCGCATTTGATACACTTTTCCGGATCTATCGTATGCGGCTCGCGCACATTGCCCGTTATCGCGCCTACGGGGCAGTTGCGGGCGCAAAGCGTGCAGCCGCGGCATTTTTCAGGGTTGATCGTGAAAGAGAGCAGCGCTGTGCACACATGGGCGGGGCAGCGTTTGCTTTTAATATGCTCAAGATATTCCTCGCCGAACGCGTTAAGGGTGGAAAGAATGGGATTTGCCGCCGTCTGCCCCAAAGCGCAGAGAGAGGAATTCTTCATATGATTTGAGAGTTCTTTTATCTTGTCAAGATCCTCAACGGTGGCAGTGCCGTCCGTTATTCTTGTTAGGTAATCCAGTAGTTTTCTGGTACCTATGCGACACGGCGTGCATTTTCCGCAGCTTTCGTCAACCGTGAATTCAAGATAAAATTTGGCAAGATCCACCATACAGGTATCTTCGTCAAGTATGATCATTCCGCCTGAACCCATCATGGATCCTATTTCAATAAGGTTGTCATAATCAATGGGAACATCCATATAATCCGCGCTGATGCATCCTCCGGACGGGCCGCCCGTCTGCGCCGCCTTAAATTTTTTGCCGTTCGGCACACCGCCGCCAATCTCTTCAACAATCTCACGGATAGTTGTGCCCATGGGCACTTCAACAAGGCCCACGTTATTGATCTTACCGCCGAGGGCAAACACTTTTGTTCCCTTTGATTTTTCTGTACCTATTGAAGAATACCATTTCGCTCCGCGCAGGATTATAGGCGCAACGTTTGCGTAAGTTTCAACATTATTGAGAATGGTGGGCTTGCCGAAAAGGCCTTTAACAGCGGGATAAGGCGGCCTTGGGCGCGGCTCGCCCCT
This sequence comes from uncultured Clostridium sp., assembly GCA_958422185.1. Taxonomy (GTDB): domain Bacteria; phylum Bacillota; class Clostridia; order Oscillospirales; family Acutalibacteraceae; genus Eubacterium_R. The sequence continues at coordinate 2,014 of CATZNW010000028.1, read as the reverse complement.
GTTTCCCTCAATAGAGGTCATAAGAGCCGTTTCCTCGCCGCAGACAAAAGCGCCCGCGCCGAGCCTGATATCAATATCAAATTCAAAATCCGTGCCTAAAATATTTTTGCCGAGCAGGCCGTGTTCCCTCGCCTGCTGAATGGCAATCCTGAGTCTTGAAACGGCAATGGGATATTCCGCACGGACATAAACATAACCCTGTTTTGCGCCGATAGTGTACCCGGCGATCGCCATAGCCTCTATAACGGCGTGGGGATCACCCTCAAGAACGGAACGGTCCATAAACGCGCCGGGGTCACCCTCGTCCGCATTGCAGCAAACGTATTTCACATCGTTATCCTGCGCCATGGCAAAAGACCATTTGTGCCCCGTCGGGAAACCTGCGCCGCCCCTGCCCCTGAGGCCTGCCTCAAGCAGTTCGTCTATGACCTGCTGCGGCGTCATTTGAGTCAGCACTTTCGCCAAAGCCTGATACGCGTTGGCGCCGATCGCCTCCTCAATATTTTCAGGGTCGATCATTCCACAGTTGCGCAGGGCAATACGCATCTGTTTTTTATAAAACGGAGTTTCGGCAAGCGGTATGGTGCTGCCGTCCTTATGTACTGTTTCCGGATACAGATATTTATTGATCGGCTTGCCGCCTTTTTTCAGATGCCCATCAACTATTTCGGGGATCTCCTGCGCAGTGACCCTGCTGTAAAACGAACCCTCCGGATAGACTATCATGATCGGTCCGAGCGAACACAGCCCGAAACAACCTGTTCTTACCACAAGGACATCATCTATCCCCTGCTTTTGAAGTTCTTTATTCAGCGCCTTAAGCACCTTTTTTGAGCCTGACGAGGTACACCCCGTGCCGCCGCACACAAGCACCTGCTTTCTGTATTGCGTTTTCTTTTCCAGCTTTTCACTTTCGGATGCGGCAAGCTTGCGCACAAGAACGATATCTCTGTTCCTGTCCCGTATTTCATTGAGCTCATTTATCGTCATCAGACTCACCGCCCTTCTCGTTTTCTATATACATATCAAGGATAGCGTCAACCTTATCAACATCAAGATTGCCGTATACTTCATCGTCTATCATAATAACAGGCGCAAGCCCGCAAGCGCCCACACAGCGGCAGGAATCGATACTAAAAAGTCTGTCCTCCGTGCATTCGCCGTTTTTTATGCCCAGTTTTTCCTCTATACGCTCAAGTACCTTGCTCGCGCCCTTAACATAGCACGCAGTGCCGAGACAGACGGATATCTGATGCTTGCCTTTCGGCGTAAGATTAAACTGACTGTAAAAGGATGCAACGCCGTAAACATCCGAAATTGAAATATTCAGCGCCTCAGAGATCCTTTGCTGGATCTCATACGGCAGATAGCCGTAAATATCCTGCGCCTCCTGCAAAACAGGCATAAGTTTTCCCGGCGTGTCCTTATATTTCTCAAATACTTTGTTTAATTTCTCCCGCTGGCTGCGGGTCTCGTCCGTAAGCATATGCTTCATGTAACTCCCCCTGTTCTTCGTAAAAACGAATTGAATTCTATTTTACTATAAAATTTAATGAAAATCTATACTTTTTAAATAAAAAAGTTCAATATTAAGTGAATTTTTTATCAAATTAGCACAACCATACGAAGCTATAAGAATGTATATACACCGGAAAAGGCGCAAAACGCTGCGTTATATGCAAAATAACGGTGAATTTTGTATAAAAATTTTATTTTGTGCGTTTTTGTGTATAATATGTGTGGTTTTGAATATTTTAACATTTATAGAAATGAATGTGCTAAAATAACATTGTTTTATCACCACCTAACACCCCGGTGGTAAAACACGGCAATAGCCGCAGAAAAAAGGAGCGGGCATCAGCCCGCTCCGACTTTTTTGATCGGCCCCCTCACACAGAGGGGTTTTTATTATGCTGTTTGGGCAGGGATCAGTCTACCGCCGCAGGCTTGGAAAAATCGCCGTAAACGGTGGAGCCGTTAAAGTTTTTCCAGGCTCTTACCCTGACATAGTAAT
>CATZNW010000027.1 GCA_958422185.1 uncultured Clostridium sp. | reverse complement strand
GCCTGCTCCCTTGCTCCTTTATTTATTGGCTACCCCAACATTTGACATAGAACCATAAATAATCGCTTGATTGATCCGGTGTAAGATTTCTTACACCGGATTTTTTAAATTTTCATTCTTATTGATTTACAGATTGATGCAGAAAATTTCATAAGTCTTGACTTTTAAAATGTATATATAAGTACATAAAATTTTTAATGTGTACAAAATTTTGAGGTTTAAATAATTAGAAAGTTAACATTATTTTAATTTACTCCTTTTTGCTCTTGATTTATAAACATTAAATTGATTTCGGCAATGTTCGGAGCAGAATTCTGCACATTTGTTTCGTGAAATAAACGCCTTGTGGCAGTGTTTGCAGATTTTTAGCGGTGAGCCGTCCGCAGACAATAAATTAGCCATAGTAAAATTCAAAACGTCAATAAGAGTGAGAAATTTATATTTCATTTGTATTTTGTCTGTTACAGTCAATCTGTAACGGATATTTGTTTTTAATCTGTCATTGAGCAAAAATTCAACTGCATCAGGTTTTGTCTTGTATTTTACTAAAAGTAACAAGATTTCGTACAGTTCATGAATGTAATCTGAAATCCATGCGATTGGCTCATTGTAATTTATTGACGAAATAATCATCAAGTTTAAATGATTCCAAGTTAAGTAACTAACAACTGATTTTAAGCGATAATAAACGCAAAAAGAACGCCTGCGCTCTTAGGAATGCAGGCTTTTAATCATTTTATTTCCTGTTCAAGATTTCTGAAAGTATCCGTGTCAAAGAAATCGGATATTGAAACATCCAATCTATCGCAGATTTTTTGATTGTTGTAATACTTGGGTTTTTGCTTTGATTGTAAGGATCAATTTGACTGTTGTACAGGGAGCCCTGCGCGTTAATCTATATTTTATAAAATTTTCTGGACTTTGGTGCTTCTTTGTGATATGTGTGTTTGCAAAGGAGTGATTTTATGTCAACGCTTCAGGATCTGTGGTATGGAAATCTCCGTCCAAGCGAAAACAGGGAAATCAGCGAAGAAGAGAAAAATCTTTTAGATTCCATGGTGTTACAACAAGAAAAATTATTTGCATCATTAAAAGATAATGACTTAAAAAATCATTAAAGAATATATTGAATATAACGAAAAATACGCGTCTTTGGTAGAACGGCAGGCATTTGAAATCGGTTTCAAACTTGCAGTAAAATTATTAACAGAATAACAGCTGAATATATGAAAAAGCAGACGCTTTGAATGCGTCTGCTTTAAGTTTTTATGCTTTCATTTCTTTTTCGATCCACGCTATGAGGAGGTTGACGATCTTTTCTTGTTGGCTTTTTGATAATTCTTTATCTTTCGGGACCTTATACCATTTATTCAGGCAGCCGCGGCAGCAACAGGCGCAGGCGTGCTGTGCCTTGAAAACAGGGTGTCCTCTCATTGGTATCTGTTTGCCGTCATTCGGAATATACGCAGGCGCAAGGCGTATGCGTATAAAATCTTCTGCGTGGGAACGGATAACATTCATGCCTTTGCTACTGACATATTCCTTGTCTTTTTCATTCAGGTGAAAACTTGACCTAAATTTTGATCTGCTAAGTTTCTCCAAAGCCTCATCAATCGTCTGCAAGTCATTCGCCTACCAATCCGTGTCATGTTTATCCTTGCTGTAAGGAATAAAGTTTTTGCTTTCGTTTTCAAGTAGCGCCAGCATTTCATCTTTAGATATTTTGCCCTGCCTGTATTCGTCCATCTTCGGTTCAATAACATCAAGCCAGTTGTAATAGTCATCAAAGAAATCGTATTCATCAAGTTTCGCTCTGCGGCAGTAAGTATAGATCCTGTGCCGCTCGGCGTTGAACTTTTTGATGACTTCATCGTTATCCACATTTGCTTTGTGCTTTAATAATGCGCCCTGCTTTTTGCAGGTTGAACCGTTCTCGGTCACTCTGTCACAGTACAGGGTGACCTTTTTTGTTTTCGGCTCAAAAAATCTGTTGCAGTTTCTGCATAGCGCAATATTCGGCTTTGACGCAAAGTAGTAAGTAGTAAGCAGTGAATAAAACAGTTCGGCGGACTCCACCAAGTAGATCTGCTCCACTTTTCCGTTTTTGTATTGTATATCCGTTTCGATATTGAAGTTTCCGAGGCTGTCCAAAATGGGCAGTTCTTTTCTGTTCTCTGCTTTCAGTTGAATCTCGCTGAGTTCTTCAAATCTTTCATGCAGATCTCTTTGCAGAATCAACAGTCCTTCAATCTCATCCCATAAAGCGTCCATAGGCGTAACGAAATCAAACCCGGCGTAATTTTCAATCGAACCGTTTGCCGTAACGCAGATGTTCAGCGCTTTTGCTGCAAGCGGAAGTTCCTCTCTCATATCCTCCGCAATGCCGTTGCACAATGCCATGTAGTCGTTGTAATATTTCAACGCTTCCGTGTTATCAAGATTAAAATTGAGAACATGCTCATAGTCTGCTTTCATTTCTTTTTTGTATTCGGAAACAAATCTGAAGTTAAATTCGATAAATCTGTTTAGTTCCTCAAAGATACTTCCGGTGTAATCCAGCATTCTTGTATCCCAACTTGACATTGGATTCGTGAATGCGTGAAAAGCCTTTTTATCTTCACTAAAAATCACATGCAACGAACCGTAACTGTAATCTCCGCTGTTAAATCTCATAATTCTCCTCTGTGCATAATCGAACTTTTGAAATTTTAAAATCAATAATCAGGCACGCCGATCTCTTTTCAAAAAGCATTTGCCTAACTAAAATAATATCACAGATTCTGTTCCGTAACAAGAATCAAGAACCTTGACAATTGAATTAGGAGAGGATGCGCTGATTATATGCGATGACCCAATAGGAGAGCAGTAATGATACGCCGCCTGACGGGGGTAGGAGAACGGCATCCTGTATAACAGAAAAGGAAGGAGGGATAAGATGGTACAAATTGAACCGATAGACTGCGAAACATTAGTGGATATGAATTTACCGAGAAATATTTTTTGTGTGGACGGGTTAATAGCGCAGGGCGTGACGATCCTTGCAGGCCCGCCGAAAATCGGCAAATCGTGGCTGGTGCTGGACATCTGTATGTGCGTGGCTAAAGGCGAACCGCTTTGGGAAATGGAAACTACGCAAGGTAAAGTGCTCTATCTCTGTCTTGAGGATAATTATTCAAGAATACAGTCCAGAGTGAATGACATCACGGCAGAACCGTCCTGCGAACTTGAGGTAAGCGTTACGGCTCCGACGCTGAACAACGGACTGATCGAACAACTCGAAAGTTACTGCAGAGAGAACAAAGACATTCGTCTGATAGCAATAGATACTCTTCAAATGGTTCGTGACAACAACGCAGAGTTATCCTACGGAAACGATTACTGTGACATTGAGAAATTCAAAACGCTTGCGGACGAGTTTGGCATTTCGATCATTCTCGTTCACCACTTAAGAAAACAAGGAGCAAGCGACCCGCACACAATGATCTCCGGAACAACGGGATTGACCGGCGCGGCTGATTCATCTTTGGTATTCAGAAAAGATGAACACAAGAAAGGCGTGAACATACTTCACTGCCGCGGGCGCTCCATACAAGAACGAAATCTTAAACTTAAGTTCAGTAAAGAGGATTGCCGTTGGGAAATGATAAGCGACAGTCTGGACGAGCCGGAACTAACTTTAACAGACGAAATGAGAATACTGATTCAGTTTATGAAAACGCATCTTGTTTTCCGCGGCGGCAATACCGAACTTGTAGAAAAGATAAAAACTGAATTTCCCAAGTTCAATACTACGCCGCAGAAACTCAAACAGCAGATGATCAAGTTCCGATACCTGCTTGAGGACTACGGTGTTTTCTTTTCAAGTTCACGGAGCAACGGAAAAAGAACAGTGGAAATATCTTACAGTATTGCGGATAGTGACGGCAGTGACGCCTTAAGCACGGCGGTGTGAACAAGGTGTTCCTGCCGTTCCTGGCGGCACTGTCGGCCCTGTTTAGCGGAGTTGAGAAAAAGGCGGGAAAGTTCCCGAAAACAGCAAAACAAGCCGAAATTTAGGGCAGAAAAAGGAGGCAAAAACAGGTGAAAACGACGGTCGATGACCAAGCAGGATAAAGGCGTATGCCGCTGAGAGGCGCCAAACTCCGAAAAACACCGCAACGGCAACGCCTTGCGGACTTTCAAAAGGTATGTCAAAACGGGAAATTTGTGAAATTCACGGCATATACATGTATGCCATATATCTTGTAAACCCACGCGGTTAAGCCAAAAACCTAATTTTTTAAGTATGCCGAAAGGTATACGATGGGAGGTGAAAGTATGAAAAAGGATAATTTAAAGAGAATCGCCATAACCACTGACGAAAAGACGCTTGAATTGTGCGACTTGATGTTAAAAGACGGCGAGGCAAGAAACAGAAGCAGACTGATCTGCAAGGCGGTAAAATACTACTATGCGTATCTAAACCGTGAGCAGAACACGGAATATCTGACGGAGGTCAGCAAAGATGTTTTCGACAAAAGGCTGAACACAACGGAGAAAAGAATATCGACTTCCATATTCAAACTTGCCGTTGAAATCGCATCGCTGATGAATGTTCTTGCTGGAGCGTTTGAACTTGATGATGAAAAAGTGCAGCGAATGAAGCACAGAGTAATCAGAGAAGTAAAAGAACTCAACGGCTGGATCAACCTTGAAGACATTATCCGTTACCAAAACGGTGAAGATTAATTACAACAAAAACAAATGCCCTGCCGTTATCCGGCAGGGCGGAAAGGATGATTATATGATGACAAAAAAATACAATAAAATAGCAGTCCTTGTTGTAGAAGCGGACTAAAAGAGAGGGGTGATACAGAAATTTCATAAGGTCGTGGTATTATGCCACGCAAAATTACAAAGCTGAATAATGCGCCTTGTCCTTGCAATATAAATTTGAATGAGGGGAGTGTGCGCTGTGGATAAGCCGGAAATAAATGAAAAACTGATCAAGAGTTACGAGATCGATTTAGGCAAAGGCAAAGCCACAGTGAACGAATATGCTCCGAGCTTCACAAAAGACGAACTCGAATTAAACCGAATGACTGTTAAAAATATTCTTGCAAAGGCGTTTGGTAAGAATGAAAATTAGTCTGGACTTCGCAAAAGGCTTCATATATAGTGATGTTGAGTTATCGGTCATAGGAAAGGAAAGATTCTTATGATCGCAATTTATGCTCGGCAATCCGTAGAAAAAGAGGACAGCATTTCCATCGAATCACAGATCGAAATGTGCACCTACGAGGCAAGAGGTGAGGCGTTTTTAGTATACAAGGATAAAGGCTTCAGCGGTAAAAATACAAACCGCCCTGAATTTCAGAGAATGATGCAGGACATTAAATCAGGGCGAAAAGGAATAACAAAAGTCATCGTATATAAGTTGGACAGGATAAGCAGAAGTATACTTGACTTCTCAAACATGATGGATATTTTCGGCAAACTTGGCGTGGAATTTTCATCGGCAACGGAAAAGTTTGACACGAGCACGCCGATGGGCAGAGCAATGCTAAATATCTGTATCACATTCGCCCAGCTTGAACGAGAGACGACCCAGCAAAGAGTAAAAGATAATTACATCTCTCGCAGTCAGAAAGGATTTTATATGGGCGGTCCCGTTCCCATGGGCTTTAAAAAAATGGATTTGACTATAGACGGCGTAAAAACTTCTATGTATGCGCAGGTGCCGGAAGAGGTAAAACTCGTCAAAAAAGTGTTTGAAATGTACGCCGATGTGAATTATTCCGGCGAAGATATCGCAAAGGCAGTGCGCGCCATGTCTCCGGAATGCAGACGCAACCGAACGGTGACACGGGCAAGGGTGCAGGACTTTATAAAAAATCCCGTTTATGTAAAAGCGGACTTGGATTTTTATAACTTCATGAAATCAAAAGGTGTGAAGATCATCAATCCACCTGAGGATTTTATCGGCACCAACGGCTGCTATCTCTACACCGGCGAAAAGAAAACGAGAAAGCAGACGGATCTTTCAAACGCGGTGCTGGTTATCGCTCCGCACGAGGGATTTATTGATTCCGATCTGTGGATACGATGCAGGGAAAGAGCCCTTGACCAGCAGCAGATCAAGCGCAACCCGAAAGCAAAAAACACATGGCTCGCAGGGCTTATCAAATGCGGAAACTGCGGTTACGCCCTTGTGAGAAAAAATTATGTTAAGAAAGATTGCAGTTATTTTCTCTGCTCTTACAAGATGAATGACAATCTGTGCTGTGGGTGCGGAACGATACATGCCGATGAATTTGAAAAATTTATACTCCAAAAGATAAAAGAAAAACTTGCCGATTACAGGAAATTTGAAATCAAAGGAACCAATTCCAACGGTCCAAAAATCGAAAAACTGAAGGCAAGGCTTGCCTCGATAGAAAACGAGATCAGCGTAACGGTTAAAAATGTTGCGGGCGCAAGCGAAACGGTTATGGCTTACATAAATGAAAGCGTGGAACGCCTACACAGCGAAAAACTGCAAATCCAGGCGGAAATCCAACACCTTAGTGAAAACAGATTCTCGGCAAATGAAAAGATAATCTGTGATTTTGATAAATTTGATGAACTGCCGTTTGAAAGAAAACGGGAACTTGCAAACGCAGTAATCAAAAAGATCTACGCAACAAGTGATAAGATAGACATCATTTGGAACATATAAACAAAAAAATCGGTGCAGGGGTACACCTTGCACCGAAAATTAAGAAAAAAGTTTACAAGATTGCGGTAGAGTATCACCGAAACGCTGGTAGTGAACGATCTCTCGCTCGCGCAGGAATTTTATAGGCTCTATAACGTCAGGGTCGTCAACAAGGCGAAGAATATTGTCGTAAGTTACACGCGCTTTCTGTTCCGCTGCAAGATTTTCGTTTAGGTCGGCAATTGGATCGCCTGTAGACTGAATAGACGCTGCGCTCCATGGGAAACCGCTTGCCGCCGTCGGGTAAACACCAGTTGTGTGATCAACAAAATATGAGGCGAATCCCGGGTTTTCCTCAATTTGCTTTTCGGTAAGGTTCTTCGTAAGCTGGTGCACGATTGTGCCGATCATCTCAAGATGGCCTAATTCTTCCGTGCCTATATCAGTCAGCAGGCCTTTTAATTCAGGCAGCGGCATTGAATAGCGCTGGGAAAGATAGCGCAAGGACGCTCCTAACTCACCGTCAGGACCGCCATACTGACTGATTATCAGGCTGGCTGCTTTTGGATCGCAGTGCTTGATATTGATGGGGTATTGCAGTTTTTTTATATAATTAAACATAAAATTTTCTCCTTTTTAATTATTCATTTCATATTATGCTTTGCGTTGCGTTTTGTTAAATTTGAAAACACATCAAAACCGGGACAAAATACGCTTTAAAAAAATGCTTTGCTTTTTAAAATTATTAAATAAGGTTATTGTACTGCGTAGACTGCTGTGCTATAATAGGCGCGTGATTTTCGGATGATTACAGGGAGTTTTACGGATGTTTAATATCGTGATATGCGATGATGAAATCGCACTTATCAAAGATTTGAAAGAACTTTTAAGTCGTTATGCTACTGATACGGGTAGAGAGTTTTGCTTCTTTGAATTCCACGATGGAACAGAATTGCTTGAAAACTATCAGCCTGATTTCGACTTGATTTTTATGGATATAAAGATGGAAAAACTGGGCGGTCTGAAAACTGCGGAAGAAATCCGAAAGACAGACAGTACAGTGGGCTTATTTTTCCTGACCTCTTTGTCACAGTATGTATGGAAGGGCTATGAATACGGAGCAATCAACTATCTGCTCAAGCCTATGAAGTATGGTAGGCTCAAAATGGAGCTTGACCGCTTTTTCTCACGCTATCAGGGCAGAGAGGAGCCGTATATCAGTTTTTCAAACGATAACGGTAAATATAAGGTGCTGTATAAAAATCTGCGCTATGCTGAGACTTCCAAGCGGAATGTGCTTCTGCACTTTGATGAGCAGGAGCAGGTCATTTATAAGAGTATGAAAGAAGTCGCTTCGCTTTTAGAGACACAGCGGCAGTTTGCCCGCTGTCACGCAAGTTTTATTGTGAATTTAGCATATGTGAAAAGCGAGGAAAATCTGGAAGCAGTCTTAACCACGGGCGAGCGTGTCCCGATCAGTCAGCCAAAACGCAAAGAATTTATGGCGGAATTGGCTGACTTCTGGGGAGATATGTTATGATTACGCTGTTTCGGTTTATTGATTTATTTACAACTATATCCACACGGGCAACGATTTCCTTGATATTATCATAAGAGATAAAGCGGAGAAAGCCCGTGAAAAGCATATCGACTTTTCTGCTTTTATTGATTTTGGTGGTATAGATTTCATAGAGCCGCTTGACATCAGCACCCTATTCGGCAATGGGATAGACAACGCTATTGAAGCCAGTGAGAAGCTACCTGAAGATCAGCGAGTGATCCTTGTGAAAGCGGGTAAGGTGCAGAACTTTGTATCTATCCTGATTGAGAATAACTGTTCCGATAAGGTACACACAGACGGTCATACCACAAAGGCAGATAAATTCCTGCACGATTTCGGTATTTCCAATATGAAAAAGGCGTCTGAAAAGTACAGCGGTACTTGCACAACAGCGCAGTTAAACGGGAAATTTTCTTTGAAGATACTCCTTCCGAACACAAACAATTAAATATAGAGTAAGCCTGTTTCCGCATGCGGAGACGGGCTTTTTTATGTCCTTTACTTAGATATTGCGGTGTAGATGTTAGATTTTGCGTTTTGCATTGTATTTTCCGGCATATATTATAAAATACGCATGTAAAAGCCCTTAAACAGTTGATGACAAGCGGTTTTTAGCCTGTTCTTAACAATTCTTTATTTTTGTTTTACCGCGCTTTAAAAGGGCAGGGGTATCATTGAGTTAAGGGAAAAGAAAGGAGAGCTTTTTTTATGAATATGAACATACTTGTTACAATAGACGCGAATTATGCGGATGTGCTTGTAAGAATGCTTAGAACTCTCGCGGATTCAAACAGCGATGAGTTTGACGTATATATAGCGCACAGTTCGCTTACTTTTACCGATCTTACCTATATACAAAACGGTGTGGGATGCGACCGTATCAAACTGCATCCCATCAAGATCTCGCCCGAGCTTTTTAATGGCGCGCACTTCACAAAGCGCATTTCAAAGGAAACTTACTACAGGCTGCTTCTGTTTGAATACCTTCCGCCGGAGGTGAACAGGATCCTTTATCTTGACCCCGATATAGCGGTGCTCAACTCAGTAAAACTTTTGTATAATATGGAGTTCGGAGATATGATCTTTGCGGGGGCAGGGCATACCCGAGGCGTTATAAAGGCATTCAACAGACTGCGTTTGGATCTTGGAATGCACGGAGATTATATAAACGCCGGCGTGCTTATGATAAATGTTGAAAATATGCGCAGGTATATTACAGCGGACAGGATCTTTAACTATATCTCCAAAAAGGGAAAGAGCCTTTTTCAGGCGGATCAGGATGTCATCAACGCGCTCTTCAAGGATAGGATCATCTCCGTTGATCCGTGCTTTTATAATCTTGATGAGGCAACCTACCGAAGAAACGGATTGGATCTTTCATGGGTCAGGCACAATACTGTTTTTGTTCATTACAACGGCAAAAATAAGCCGTGGAAGAATAATTACCGCGGGGAACTGGATGTATTCTGGCACGAGGAGAGAAACCGGGATCATGCTGCGGTGGGATTCGAGGCGGCAGTGTAATGAATAAGATACTGAAGTTAAAAAGCGTCTCAAAAAGGCAGTTGGCGCTTGCCGGTGCGTCTGCCGCGGTAATGCTGGGATGTTTCCTTGCACTGTATTTTACGCTTGGTAAAGAGCTTTTGAGCGTGATAACGGATCAGCAGGCGTTTAAGACATGGCTGGACGGTTTTTCTGTTCCTGCAAATGTTATGTTCGTTTTTGTTCGCGCGTTTCAGACGGTTATTAAGATCATACCGGCGGAGCCGCTGGAGATCGGTTCCGGCTATGTTTGGGGAACTTTCGGCGGATTTTTCTATTGCATGCTCGGCACGGAGATCGGTTCGCTGGTCATTCTTGCGCTTACAAAGGCTTTTGGAGTGAAATTTGTTGAACTGTTTGTTGATATCCAAAAGATCAACGAATGGAGCTTCATAAAAAACTCAAAAAGGAAATATCTGCTTTTGTTTATTATTTATCTGATACCCGGTACGCCTAAGGATATAATTACATATTTTATAGGCCTGACCGATACAAAATTTCTGCCCTTCCTGTTCATAACGGGTATTGCCAGGATCCCCGCCATAATATCTTCAACCTATTGCGGCAGCAGGCTCATAGACAACAACTATGCGCTCTTTATTGCGGTGTTTGCTGTTATAACCGTTATTTCAGCTGCCGGCACATATTTCGGCATGAAATATATGAAAAGACTTAAGGCAAAGGAAAATCACCATGTGGCAAACGCCTTGGAGCAATGATTGTTTCATATTCCATATAATATGTTTTCCCTTCCGAAAAAGCGCAAAAATTCCGGCATCCCGGATTCTGGGATACCGGAATTTTTGTATTTGCATGTCAGACCGCTCCCGCGCAGGAGATCTTAAGTCCTTTTGACGCAAGGATATCCATGAAGGATCTTACTATTTTAAATCCGTTTCCGGTAAAGGAAAGCGTGGCGCAAAGTGTGTCCGCAAAGCTTACCACGGCGCAGTTTATCGGATTTATATATGTTTCTCCAAGCGTTACGGTAATCATTTGTATGTGTTTTTCCATTTCAGGCGGCAGTTTTACTGCGCCCAGGTTGGTTACGGTGGATGTGTAATTTCTTTCGCCGAATAGCCTGAAAGCTGTTTTCATGACCGGCTTTTTTAGAAAAGACGGAGCAACGCGCGAGATCAGCATCTTTTCGTCGGAAACGTTGCGGCAAACGTCTTCAAAAAGACTTTCTTTGCTTATTTTGCGGGCTATTTCATTTTTTACGGAGCAAAGCACCTCTTCAAAATTTGTTTTTCCTTTTTGCGCTATATCGGCTGTTACAAAGGAAGAGAAATTTCTGAGTGTTCCGCTGTTCCAGTATTTTCTTAAATTTACGGGAATGGACAGCCTCAGCGGTTTTTTGGAGGCGTTGCAGTTATCGTTATACATATCTATTAAGGCCATGGAATACGCGGCGGCTATAAACTGAGTGACTGTGCAGTTGTATTCCCTTGCTATCTTTTTTAACTGCTCGACCGGCATGCAGATTTCGTTTCTGTAAAAATGTTCGTTTCCCTTTTCGATTTTTATCTGATAAGCGCCGCTGCCTTTTCTTGCTTTTCCGGGGCTTCCGTCATAGATCCTGAGAAAAGTGTCTTCGTATTCGCTTGTATTCGGCTTGTCCTGCCATTCCTTTATTCCGTATTTTTTTGCGTCATTAATTTCACTGCCGCACAGTTGCAGATATCTTAAGATAAGCGATTTTACAAATTCCATGGCACCGCCGCCGTCCGTTACGGCGTGAAAGAATTCACATCTTATCTCACATCCGTTAACGTTGATCCTAAACAGCGGATGCTTTTTATCCTTTGTATCAACGGGTTTGCAGACAGCATTGGAATCGGATATAATATCGATATCTTCCGCTTTAGAAAAATAGTCCCAAAACAGTCCTTTTTTTAAACGAACATAAAAGCTCGGAAATCTTTTCTCCAGGTCTGCAACGGCTTTTTTCAGATGGGCGGATTTTACGCTTTCCTTTAAATAAACCGATATGGCGAAAACAGCGTTCCATTTTTTGTCATAGCCGCCGGATAGATCTTTGCGGCATTGTCAAGCGGCAAAAGCTTGTCTTTATTTGTTTTCATCATTTGTTACCTCCGTTTTGCTGGTGCTTTTCTTAGCTTTTATGTTATCCGTTTAAAAGTGAAAATACCACTGATTCTTGTTTACATTTCAAAATTGTAAATCTGTTTTAACGGAATAAAAAGGATGTAAACAGCGGTTTACATATATTTTATTGTTGTTTTTGGCGCACAGGTGTGTTACAATAGCAAAGGTGCTTTTGCACTTGTAATGAACTTGAATAAGCTGTGTTTCAGTATTTGAGGTTAAGAGGTTTAAAATGAAACTTTCACTTGTTGTTCCCTGCTATAATGAAGAGGGAAACGTTGAAAAATTCTATTCCGAAGTCAAAAAGGTTTTTGACGGTAAAGTAAACGATTATGAATTTATTTTTGTAAATGACGGCAGTAAAGACAAAACGTACGATCTGTTAAAAAAGCTTTATGAAGAACATAAGGAATCTCAGATACAGGTGCTCTCTTTCAGCCGCAATTTCGGTAAAGAAGCCGCGATCTACGCCGGCCTCAACGCCGTTCGCGGCGATCTTGTCTGTCTTATCGACGCGGATCTGCAGCAGCGTCCCGAAGTCGTTCTTCAGATGCTGGATATTATGCAAAGCAATGCGGATGTGGACTGCGTTACCGCGTATCAGGAGGAGCGCAAGGAAAATAAATTGATGAGCGCCATGAAATCCGCGTTTTATAAAATAATCAATAAAGTTGCCGAGGTGCCGTTCGTAAACGGTGCGTCTGATTTCAGGCTCATGAAACGCAAGATGGTAGAGGCAGTGCTGAAAATGGGCGAATATCATCGTTTTTCAAAGGGCATTTTCAGCTTTGTAGGTTTTAATACGGAATATATGCCCTACACCGTGTGTGAAAGAGAAAGCGGCGAATCAAAATGGAATTTTGTTAAGCTGCTGAAATATGCGATAGAGGGAATTGTTTCGTTTACAACTTTTCCGCTCAAACTGTCCGCTTATATAGGTTTCTTTTCATCGCTCGCGTCTGTCATCTATCTTATTGTGGTAGTTATTCAGAAACTTGCGTTCGGCATCAGTGTGCCGGGTTATGCAACGATTGTTGTGCTCGTCCTTTTGCTCGGCGGACTTCAGCTTTTCTGCCTTGGCATTCTGGGTGAGTATATTTCAAAAATTTATGTGCAGGTTAAAAACAGGCCGGTTTATATTCTGAAAAATCATCTCGGCGGCGAAAAGGAAAATAAAAGCGATGAATAAAATAAAGGAATTGTTTATCAAGTATAAAGAGCTTATAACATACGTTATTTTCGGCGTGCTGACAACACTTGTTAATTTCGTCTGTTTCTGGGCGCTCAATAAAATTTTCGGCGATCATGTTTATCTCCTCAATAATGCTATCGCTTGGATCGTATCGGTTGTTTTCGCCTATGTTACGAATAAATTATGGGTTTTTGAATCCAAAAGCTGGAATATTAAGATCGTGGCGCGCGAGGTGCTTGAATTCTTCGCGGCACGTCTTTTCAGTTTCGGCGTGGAAGAGGGCGGACTTTGGCTCTTCGTTGATATTCTGGGCATGGGTGCGTATTCGTTTACTTTGCTTGGATTCGAGATAACCGGTCAGCTCATAGCAAAAGTCATTCTTGCTGTTATAGTTGTAATCCTGAATTATTTCTTCAGCAAATTTATTATTTTTGCGAAGAAAAAGAAAAAAACAGAAGACACGTCTGAAAATAAATAGAATAATTACGGCGGGGCGTATGGAAACGCTCCGCCTTTTTATTTAATAGAATATGTGTTTAAAACCGCGGCGGATATGATCCGCCGTTTTTGTTTTCAGCAGTCGTTGTCCCATGGCCAGGGGTCTTTGAGCCATTCGTCACTGTTGTTTTCCCCAAGGGTTATCGGCCCGAATTTTTCCTCGAACTCCTTTTTGAGAGCATTGAATTCAGCAGTGTATTTCTCATAGAGCTTATGCGCTTCCGGACATCCGTTATGCGTGTCAAGATAAACTCTCATCTCCCACATTGCAAACTGCACCGCGGAAAGTTTAATAAGCATTTTTTCCCTGTTCATCTTTCCACTCCTCTCCCGCAAAACGGTTTGTCAAGCTCGGGGAATATCGTTCCCGCACAAAGTCCCGTCATAGTGTCGTCGTATAAAACCGGATGCTGCTGGAACGGAACGTATGCCATTGTAACGGTTGCGTCGTCCGGCAGCGGGGAGGGAATGTCGTGCGCCGGTTTTCTAAGAAAACTCGGATTGAACTTATCTTCGTATTTAAACATGGTATATCTCCTTTACGGTCATCCGCACCTGTGAAATCATCCGGTGCGGCTTTTTTTCAAAGTGAAAAGTTATCATAATTTCACCTCAGTCCATAATATGCCGAAGGGCTAAAAAAGTTTTTAAGCATATAATGAAATACAGATGTTTAAAATCAGAAAATAAAGGCAAAACTATAAACGGAACAAAAATAAAATAAAGGTGATAATTATGACTGTTAAACGCGGCGATATCTATTACGCCGATTTAAGCCCCGTTGTGGGTTCGGAGCAGGGCGGGATAAGGCCTGTGCTCATAGTTCAGAATGATGTGGGAAACAGATTTTCACCAACCGTTATAGCCGCCGCCATTACAAGCCAGAAGGATAAAACCAACCTCCCAACTCATATTGAGGTGGACGCCGGCCAATGCGGGCTTGCAAAGGACAGTATTGTGCTGCTTGAGCAGGTGCGCACTATTGACAAGCGCCGTCTCAGGGAAAAAATGGGCGCTCTTGATGTAGGCGACATGGGCAAGGTAGATGAAGCGCTTTCCGTTTCATTCGGTCTTTAAATAAATGTACGGCTTTTGCCGGAGCGGCTCTTTGAGCCGCTTTTTTCTTTTTTACTGTTGAAATAAACCGTCTGAAATGGTAAAATAATGCGAAAATAATTTTAAAGGCGGTATTCATATGCAAAGGATTGCTGAATTTCAAAAAGTGAGCTTTTCACAGTTTGAATCGGATTTCAAAAAGAATTTTCCCGAACTTAAAAATATAAAAGAGATATATGATTCCATCAGACTGCCCCAAAGGGCCACTGTCGGTTCTGCCGGCTATGATTTTTATGCCCCTGCGGATATAACGGTAAAAAAAGACGAAAGCGTTCTGATTCCCACCGGAATAAGAGCCAGAATAGAGGACGGCTGGGTGCTTCAGATCTTTCCCCGCTCCGGTCTTGGGTTTAAACATCGAATCCAGCTGGATAATACCGTCGGAATCATTGACGCCGATTATTATAATTCTTCTAACGAGGGCCATATCATGATCAAACTGTCCTGCGACGCGCATGAGAAGGATCACACCGTATCCGTCGGCGCCGGAGAAGGATTTGCCCAGGGCATCTTTCTGCAGTTCGGTATAACTGCGGATGATGACGCGAGCGGAGTCAGAGACGGAGGCTTCGGTTCTACCAGTAAGAACTGAGATATTAACGTCCGGTCCCGACCTGTACAGACGGATTCAGCTTTGCGGGCGTCCTTTTTTATACATTATTTGCTAAAATGCTTGACAATTCAGTCTTATTTGATTATAATTTTGTGCGGATATTCAAAAAATATTCAAAATTTGTGATTACCCCTGACAGCAGGTCGGAGGGAGGGAATTAAGTGAGCCAGGTCAGAATTAAAGAAAATGAATCTCTTGACAGCGCTATCCGCCGTTTCAAGCGGCAGACTTCTCGCGACGGCATTATTCAGGAAGTTCGCAAAAGAGAGCATTATGAAAAGCCTTCGGTTGCTCGTAAAAAGAAGAGCGAAGCTGCTCGCAAAAGAAAGTATAAATAAACTTACATAAAAGGGGAACGGGCGATTCGTTCCCCTTGATTTTCTTTATAATAAAATTTTTGCAGACAATCAAGACACATTCTGCGTCATTTAAGAAAGGCGTGTAATTATGAAAAAAATTCTTGTGCTTAACGGTCCTAACCTCAATATGACCGGTATAAGGAAGAAAGATGTTTACGGTTCCGAAACGCTTAAGACTATAAATGAAGAACTGAAGATCTACGGCAAGGCCCGCGGAGCGAAGGTAAGTTTCTTTCAGTCCAATCACGAGGGCGATTTGATCGATATGATCCAGCAGAGCAGAGAGGAATATGACGGCGTGGTGATAAATGCCGGCGCTTATACGCACTATTCCTATGCGATCAGGGACGCTATTGAGGCAGTAAACGAATATACCCCTTTCGTTGAGGTCCATATGAGCGATATTCATAACCGCGAGGATTTCAGGAAAAATTCAGTTATTACCGAGGTCTGCAAAAAGCAGATCTGCGGCTACGGGAAAGACAGCTATAAAATGGGTATTGATTTATTACTGGAAATATTATAAAATAAATCTGTATTAAGAAAATAAACTTTGGAGGTATTTTTATGGTATCAGCAGGCGATTTCAGAAACGGCGTAACGTTTGAAATGGACGGGCAGGTATATCAGATCATTGAATTCCAGCATGTTAAGCCGGGAAAGGGCGCTGCTTTTGTCAGAGCGAAGATCAAGAATGTTATTCAGGGTTCCGTTGTGGA
Source organism: uncultured Clostridium sp. (assembly GCA_958422185.1). Classification (GTDB taxonomy): domain Bacteria; phylum Bacillota; class Clostridia; order Oscillospirales; family Acutalibacteraceae; genus Eubacterium_R. The sequence goes on along the minus strand of CATZNW010000027.1, from coordinate 20,924 downwards.
AAGAACTTTTAACCCCACGGAAAAATTCCCCACCGCTTTTATTGAAAGAAAAGATATGATCTATTCATATAATGACGACGGTATTTATTATTTTATGGATCAGGAGACCTTTGATATGGTGCCTGTATCGGAAAGCGACCTCAGCGATAACTTTAAATTTGTCAAAGAAAACGATATCTGCCGAGTGCTTTCATACAAAGGCAAAGTGTTTGGCGTTGAGCCGCCGACTTTCGTTACCCTGGAGGTCACAAAAACTGATCCGGGCTTCAAAGGCAATACGGCAACCAACACATTAAAGCCCGCAACGCTTGAAACCGGCGCGGAGATCCGTGTTCCGCTCTTTATTAACGAGGGCGATAAGATCCGCGTTGACACAAGAACCTGTGAATATATGGAGCGCGCATAAGCTCAGAAAGGATTTATTATGAATACAGCAGAAAGTCTCGGTTATCTTAAAGGTCTGCTTGACGGACTGGATTTTGACGACGATAAGAAAGATACAAAAATGTTCAAGGCGATCGTTGAGGTTCTTGAAAATATAATTCAGGATATTGATGACGTTAATGAAGATATGGATCTTCTTGCTGAGCAGGTGGACGGAATTGATGACGACCTTGCCGAAGTTGAGGATTATCTGTCTGAAGAAGAGGATTGCGGCTGCTGCGGGTGCGAAGACGATGAATACGCCGTTACCTGCCCTGCATGCGGCGAAGAATTTTCCGTTGACGAAGATACTGTTATGGAGGGCGGGATCGAATGCCCTGCATGCGGCGAGTATCTTGAGTTTGAGATCGAGGATGAGGAATCCGCTTCAGAGGATAAAACAGAAGAGTGATACTCCGTATTTTAAAGGCGTCTTGAAATCTAAAAGGCGCCTTTTCGCATAAGGGCGTGTTTATTTATGAAAAAAAGATTTGCTGCTTTGCTTGCTGTTTTAACTGTTATCACGGCTGTTATACTGCCCGGCGGTCTTTATGCGCGCGCCGCAAATTATTTTCCAACAACGCCCATTGAGTTTGAAAATCTTTATGTTGCTCTCTTTTCCCAGATCACGTTAACCACGGGAAATAACAATTATTTTCAAAACGATAACTGGAAGTATTATTACAGATGCTCGTTTACGCCTCAGTATTCCGCAGAGTATACGGTTACGGTTTCCACAAAAAAGAAAATGAAAACGGAGCTTTACGATTCGGAAGGTCATTTTATTTCCGCAAGTTATGCGCCTGATGATAAGAATGAAGAGTACAGATATATTTTCAGCCATACTGCATTCCTTGAAAAGGGCGAAACTTATTATTATGAATTTGCTTATACCAACGGTTATTTCAATTCCTGCGGCCCGTTCATTGTATCTATGACAAGCACCCCGGCAGAAGAGATACCTCAGGACGATTACCTTCATCTTTATGTAAAAGGCAAAAAAAGCGGCAGCGTTTATGAATTGTCGTCCTACAGTGTGCAGCAGCTGATGCTGGATATGAGCATGAAAGCTGTTTATTTGGACGGCAAGCTTTATGAGTGGAACGGTACGGATACGGTAATACCTTATCTGAACGGCTGTGATATTATACTTGATCTGTCCGACTGTGCCGAAACCGTCGGTACACATACCGTAACCGCGCACTTTATGGGGCGCAAGGTGACTGCCCAGTTTGAGATCGTCGAATGTATTCACACCTATACCTCGTCTCTGCAAAAGCCAAAGTGGCTTGAGTGCGGCTGCACCGTTTATACCTGTTCAAAATGCGGCAAGAGCTATGAATCCGATTATACGGATGAGGGAGCGCAGCTTTACTCTGACTTTTTTGATTATTTCAATACCTGTAAAACTGACGATGATTACAGCGCCGCGATGGATATTAATAATGACGGCTACATAAATTCGCGCGATTATACGGCAATCGTGATGCTGATGAGTGGCGCGGAAGAGAATATGCATGCCGGTTTTAATTCCAAACGCGGTGAGGACGATTATGATCCTGATTATGATATGAATTCTGACGGGTATATCAATTCAAGAGACATCGTGGAGCTGAGAAGAACGAAACCTGCTCCATAAACAGCACTGTAAATAAAGCGGTTCGGAAGTTCTGTTTCCGAACCGCTTTTCTGCGCTTAACCGAGCGCGTCTCTTGCTGCATCGCCCAGATCTGATGCCGCTTCACCGGCACCGCCCGCCGCGTCACCGATCGCGTCGCCAACGTCGGATGCAGCCTCGCTTGCATTTTCACCTGCGTTTGAAAGACCTTCCTCAACCATGTTTGTAGTTGATGTTGTGTTCGCGGTGGTCGTTTCAGTCGTCCTCGCAGTGGTTATGGTTGTGGTGGTAGTGTCGTTATCCGCGTTGTTTGTACATCCGGCAAATACGCACACGGCCAAAACAACTGCTGCAAGCAGCACGATAATGCTTTTTTTCATTAAAACTACTTCCTTTCAGAATCATGCTTATATTTATATATAAACGGGATGTTCCCCGAAAAAGCTATTTTGTTAATGTTCCGTTGTCGGAATACATCAAAAGGAGTATATCCTCTTCCTCGCCGGTCTCGGAATCCGTATAGATAAGAACTTCCTGACCGGTGCTCTTGTTTTTGCAGTGATATTCGGTGCAGAAGACCTCCACGCCGCTGCTCTTGGGTATAAGGCATCTTGAACTTGAGATCACTTCAACGCTGCTGCTCAGCCGCACATCGTTCTGCTGAGCTGCAAAGGCGGGTGTGGTTCTGTCTGTGTGATTAACCAGATAGCCGTCCGCTTCAAGCGAAAAGACCTTGCCGTCTGACAGCGAAATTCCTACTTTTATAAGATCCGGATAGTAGGTTATATTGTTTTTGCTGTATGCGAAATTGATCGTGCAAACATTGTTATATACGGAATAGTAGGATTCTTTCATATCCGTATATCCGATATTGTTAAGAAATTCTTTTGCGATATTGATGGCATTGTCTTCGGTGACCGTCTGTTCACCCGGCGTTCCCTCATTTAAGATATATGCAATGTAGCCGCCGTTTTTGGTTACGGCTATCGTATATAGCTTGTAAGAGAAAACATATGCCGGCAGTGATCCGCTTTCTTCGGTCTTGTATATTACTCCGCCCTCTTCAACGCCAAGCGCGTCCGCTGCGATTTTACGGCATTCGTCCTGATCTTTTTTGCCGGCTGCAGCGATAAGCGCGCTCTGTTTGTTAAGAACCGCGTCTGCAAACGGACCGTCGTAAAGCAAAGTAGGGTAGTTTTCAAACGTCTCTTCGGCAGATGAGAAATCCGTTGAAAAAGAAGATACTTTCATCTCTGTTCCGTCGCCCAGCGACACTTCGTTTTCTGTTATCCTTCCGCCCGCGTTGCAGCGGCTGACTATCGTGTCCGTAAAATCAGAATATTTCTGCGCATACGTCAAAAGCTGCGTCAGGTTGTCATATTCCTCCTGGGTGATCTCTGTTTTTGTGGAAAGGTAACGCGCGTAGTCGCCTGTCTGGCTCAGAAATTTATATGCTCCGCTCAGATTGAGCTGGCTTATCGGCAGTGATGAAAGCGCGTTTTTCGCTGTGCAGCATTCGGAATACAGATTCCCGGAGATCCTGTTCATCATGTCACTTGACGTAGCATACTGGCTTTTTGCAAGACTCGTTTCTATTGAATCAAGGCACTCTGAAAGCTGTGTCAGATTCCGCTGGTAAGACGCTTCAAGCCGCGCCTGATAATCGCTGCTTTTCATATTGCCTATAACGGCGAATGCCGTAAGCGCCGCAACGGCAAAGAAAGCAAAAGAGCATATTCTTACAATATTTCGCCTTTTCATTTGATCATTCCTTTCGGTTTCGGACGATTAGTCCCTAAACGGATTTTGCCCTGAAAATCCGAAAACATACAAAAAAGTCTTTTATTGCTAATCTTTTTTTGCTATAATAAAGTGATTATTTGTATATACCGGCGGTATTTTATTAAAGACGGAGAAAAATATGAAACTTAAGAACGGAAAAAAAAGAATCGTTGTAAAAATAGGAACTTCAACTTTAACACACAGTACGGGAAAGGCGAATATCGCCCTGATTGCAAAGCTTGCATCGGTGCTTTCTGATCTTAAAAACGAAGGTCATCAGATCGTGCTTGTTTCTTCCGGCGCCATTTCAGTCGGTATGGGCAGACTGCGCATTACCGAAAGACCCGAGGAGATACAGTGCCTGCAGGCTGCGGCTGCGGTCGGTCAGAGCGAGCTGATGTTTCTGTATGACAGATTGTTTTCCGAATACGATGTGGTTGTGAGTCAGCTTCTGCTCACCTTTGATGAGCTTGAAAACAAAGAAAGCAGATACCATCTTATAAATACGCTCAATCAGCTCCTTGAATATGACTGCCTGCCGATAGTCAACGAAAATGACTCCGTTTCTGTTGAAGAACTTGTCAGCGGCGATAATGATTGCCTTTCTGCCACGGTCGCCAAAATCACTGATGCTGATCTGCTGATCATTCTGACGGATACGGATGGCCTTTATGACGGAAACCCCGCCGAAAATAAAAACGCAAGGCTGATTAGCGTTGTGGACAGTATAGATGATAATATAAAATCAGTGACCGGCTGTGCAGGCAAGCGCGGAACCGGAGGGTTTATTACAAAAATAAATGCGGCGGAGATCGCCGTTTCGGCCGGTATACCCGTTGCTATTATAAACGGCAACAAGCCAACCAATATATATAAAGCGGTTAATGGCAAAAATGTAGGTACATATTTTAAGGCGGTGAAAAAATGAAAGAAATAGGAAAAAAGGCGCTGGCGGCAAAAGATTTTCTTGCAACGGTCACCACTGCTGAAAAAAACAAGGCGCTGCTCGCAATAGCAAAAGCCCTCAGGGACAGCAGCGAAACGATCATCCGCGAAAATAAAACAGATCTGGAAAACGGCAGAAGGAACGGCCTCAGCGCCGGCATGCTGGATAGGCTTATGCTTGATGAGAGCAGGATAGAGGGCATTGCCAAGGCGGTTGAGGATGTTGCTGCCCTTCCTGACCCTTGCGGAAGACTTCTTGATGAGATCAGAAGGCCGAACGGACTTGACATTAAAAAGGTTTCCGTTCCTTTAGGCGTTATCGGCATCATTTATGAATCACGGCCTAATGTTACGGCTGACGCGGCTGTGCTTTGTCTTAAAAGCTCAAACGCGGTGATTCTGCGTGGCGGCAAGGAGGCTATAAATTCAAATATTGCAATCGTTGCCGCAATGCGAACAGCGCTCCGTGAATGCGGCTTTGATGAAAACTGCATTCAGCTTGTAACGGATACTTCAAGGGATTCCGCTAATCAGATGATGAGAATGAACGGTTATATTGACTGCCTTATCCCAAGGGGAGGAAGAGGGCTGATCAGAAGTGTTGTTGAAAATTCAACCGTGCCTGTGATTGAAACCGGTTCCGGGAACTGCCATATTTACGTGGACGAAAGCGCAGATATAGATATGGCTGCGAATATAATATTCAACGCAAAAACACAGCGTGTTGGCGTATGCAATGCGTGCGAAAGTCTCGTAATCCATTCGGGCATAATAAATAAAGCGCTTCCGGTTATCAAAAATCGGTTGGATGAAAAGCATGTTGAGATGCGCGGGGACGAACGCGCCATGCTTGCCGCTCAGGGCGTTTTGCCGGCAAGCCAAGAGGATTTTGCCTGCGAATATCTTGATTACAAGATCAGCGTTAAAACCGTGGACAGTCTTGATGAAGCTATAAAGCATATCAATAAGTATTCAACCAAACACAGTGAGGCGATCATCACGGAAAATGATGATAACGCCCGCGAATTTTTGCAGAGGATAGATTCTTCGTCCGTTTACATAAACGCCTCAACAAGGTTTACTGACGGCGGTGAATTCGGTCTCGGTGCAGAGATAGGCATCTCAACCCAAAAGCTGCATGCGCGCGGACCGATGGGCCTTCGCGAACTCACCACAACGAAGTATCTGATTTACGGCAGCGGGCAGATAAGGTGATAACAGTCTGTAAAGAACATGCGATACAGCTATAAATCAAAAGGACTGATAAGGAATGGACAAGTATAAAAAACTTGCCTCAAATACGATCGTTTTTGCAATAGGCACATTTTCCTCAAAACTGCTTACCCTTGTGCTTACTTTCTTTTATACAAGGGTCATGGCAACCGGGGATTTCGGCGGCGCAACGCTTATTCAAAACGCTGTCAATATTCTTGTGCCGATCGTTACCCTTGCGGTAAACTCGGCGGCCCTGCGTTTTGCGCTTGATAAGAACAGTGATAAAAAACGCGTGTTTTCAACAGGTGTTGCAACCACGCTTATAGGATTTGCGGTTTTTTGCCTGTTTGCTCCGCTTGTGACGCGCATAACGATAAACGATTTTAATTTCGGGCAGTACACAATTCTGCTTTATTTAATGCTGCTCGGCTCGTCGCTTCGCCAGCTGTGCCAGCAGTTCGTACGCGGCAGCGGCCACGTAAAGCTTTACGCCGTGGACGGCGTAATTGCAACTGCTACGTCCGCCGGCTTCACTTTCCTTTATCTGGGCGCGTTTCACTGGGGCATTTACGGATATATTCTTGCCATTTTTACAAGCGATATGTTTTCCGTTTTGTTTATGTTCGTTGCGGCAAAACTGTGGCGCTTCGTAAATTTCAGAACCGGGCTTAAAAAGGATACTGTGTCGCCGATGCTTAAATACTGTATCCCGCTCATTCCAACAATTATTCTCTGGTGGATCATAAATGTCTCGGATCAGTATATGGTAACTTATTTTAACGGGGTATCCGTAAGCGGCATCTACACTTCTGCCTATAAGATACCGAATTTTGTTACGATTTTTGCGTCTATATTTATTGACGCCTGGCAGCTTTCCGCAGTGGACGAGTATGACAGTAAAGGCAAATCAGAATTTTTTACAAAAGTTTTTAAAACATACAGCGGCGCTCTGCTGGCGGTAGGCGCGCTTCTGATAACGGGTTCCAGGATAATAACGGATCTGTATCTCGGAGAGGATTACTACGATTCCTGGCATTATGTGCCGATACTGGTCATAGCAACAACGTTTTCTAACCTTGTAAATTTTTACGCTTCGGTATATATGGCGGAAAAAAAGAGTATGCTTTCTATGATAACTGCCGGAACCGGTGCTGTTTTAAACGTTGTCCTCAATTTTATACTGATCCCCGTCATGGGCCCTTACGGCGCGGCGATCGCAACTGCGGTGTCATTTATGGTCGTTTTCGTGATTCGTGTGTTTAACACCAAAAAATTCGTTGAAATAAAGATCAGTTATCTGACTTTTGTCCCGTCCGTATTGCTTCTTTTTGCGGCGGCGCTTGTAATGATCTTTGAGGTCGCAGGTCAGTGGGGCAGTTTCGGGATCGCGCTTGCGCTCTCAGCCGGCGTCATTCTTTTGAACATAAAGTCTCTTCTTGCAATCGTGCCTCTTGTTTTGCAGCGGTTCTTTAAAAAGCGTAAATCTTGATATGCCGCTATTGAATATTTATGGTTTTTAGTGTATAATTAACAACGATAACTCTAGTTTAAATCTTTTTCTCAAATATTTTTGGAGGTTTTGTATATGAATCAGGGTATTTCCGTAGCCAAGGCTAAGAAAATGATAAACGATAAGTTAAGTCATTTCTTCGGCGTTACTCCGGATACCGCAACAGATGAGCAGTATTATAAATCGGTTGCAATGATCATCCGCGAGGAACTGGCGGAAAAAAACAGCGAGTTCCGCCATACGGCTGACGGTCAGGATTCAAAAAAGGTTTATTACCTTTGCATGGAGTTCCTTATGGGCCGTTCCCTTAAAAACAATCTTTATAATCTCGGCCTTACCGAGGTGTTTGACGAAGCTCTTAAAAGTTTTGGCGTAAGCCTTGAAAAGCTTTACAGTCAGGAGCCGGACGCCGGACTTGGAAACGGCGGACTCGGCAGGCTCGCCGCCTGTTATCTGGACGGTCTTGCCACCACCGGTATTCAGTCCATGGGCTATTCCATAAGATATGAGGCTGGCATTTTCCGCCAGAAGCTGGTTGACGGATGGCAGACCGAACTTCCCGATTTCTGGCTGCCGGGCGGAGATGTCTGGCTTGTGCCAAGGGAAGAGAGAGCGCAGGAGGTAAGATTTGAAGGCTGGGTAGAAGACAGCTGGGACGGCGATTATCACCGTGTTGAGCCTCGTGACTGCAACACAGTAACCGCTGTGCCTTATGATATGTATGTTTCCGGCAAGGGGCAGGGCGTTTCCCGTCTGCGCCTTTGGGCGGCACGCAAGCCCGCTCTTGATATGGGGCTTTTTAATGAAGGCAATTATATCAAGGCTATGGAACAGTCCGCCATGGCCGAGGCGATTTCAAAGGTGCTTTATCCTGCGGATAATTCGCCTGAGGGAAAATCATTAAGACTGCGTCAGCAGTATTTTCTGGTTTCGGCTTCCGTTCAGGATATCATCAGGCGCCACTTAACAAAGTACAACACTCTTGATAATCTTCCGGATAAAGTAGCTATCCATATCAATGATACCCACCCCACAATGGCTATTCCCGAGCTTATGAGGATCATGCTTGACGAATGCGGCTACGGGTGGGACGATGCATGGAATATAGTTACCAAAACGGTTGCGTATACGAATCATACCGTTATGAAAGAAGCGCTTGAATGCTGGAGCGAGGAGCTCTATAAGCGTCTTCTTCCCAGAATTTATCAGATCACTAAAGAGATAGACAATCGTTTCCGCGCATATATATGGGGTATCACGCACGATGCGGACAGAGTGGAACGCATGGCGATCATCTCCGGCGGCGTTGTCAGAATGGCTAATCTCTGTGTTGCGGGCTCCCATTCCGTAAACGGTGTTTCCGCTCTTCATTCACAGATCCTTAAGGATACCGTTTTCCATGACTTTTATACCATTACTCCGGACAAATTTAAAAATGTTACAAACGGTATCGCCTTCAGAAGATGGATCTGCCAGGCAAACGAGCCGCTTACGCAGTACCTTACGAAGCTTATCGGCAACGGTTTTATTACAAAAAGCGATGAACTGTTAAAGCTGCGTGATTACCAGAACGATAAAAAAGTGCTTTCGGATCTCATGGCGATCAAGAGGGAGAACAAGGTCCGCTTTGCTAAGGTCGTTAAAAAGAGAAACGGCGTTGATATAGACCCCGATTCCATATTTGATGTTCAGGTCAAAAGGCTTCATGAATACAAGCGGCAGAGCCTTAATATTCTGAATATCATTGCCGAGTATCTTATGCTGAAGGAGAATCCGGACGCGGATTTCGTTCCCAGAACGTATATTTTCGCTTCCAAGGCGGCTCCCGGTTACTATATGGCAAAGAAGACCATAGAGCTGATAGACGCTGTTTCTAAAGTTATAAATAACGATAAGGACGTCAGCAAAAAGCTTAAAGTTGTGTTTATGGAAGAATACAACGTAAGTCTTGCCGAGCTGCTTATGCCGGCAGCGGATATTTCTGAGCAGATCTCCCTCGCCGGTACGGAAGCTTCCGGCACGGGCAATATGAAACTGATGCTGAACGGCGCGGTAACCCTTGGTACGCTGGACGGCGCGAATGTGGAGATTGCGCAGGCGGTGGGCGACGACAATATCATAATTTTCGGCATGAAGACTCCCGAAGTGCAGCAGCTGCAGAGGGACGGATATCATCCCATGAATTATGTAAACAACAACCCTGTGCTTAAAAATGTTATGGATTTTATTTCCGCAGGGATAAACGGCAAGGATTTCAGCGAGTTTGTATCAAGCCTGACAAATTCAGATCCATATATGGCTCTTGCTGATTTTGCCGATTATCAGAAAGCCCAGAAGCTTTCCGCCGATATTTATAAGGATAAAGAAAGATTTGCGCGAATGAGCCTTATCAATATCAGTTCGTCAGGTGTTTTCAGTGCGGACCGCGCAATAATGGAATACGCCGAAAACATCTGGCATACAAAGCCTGTCCGTTTTGGTAGCCAGGAAAGGGAAGACGGCAAAAAGTCGGCTTCACGCGGCAGAAAAACGGGCGGTTCCAAAGCGTAAATATCAGCATAATTTTTTTGAGTTCAAGGCAAGGGAGCAGATCCCTTGCCTCAAATGTTTTAAAACCTTTTTATCGGAGCGCCTATGCAGCCTTTTAATTCAAGAAAAACTGAATATAAATCGGCGGTTCGCGCAATAGCGGCATATGAAAAAGTTAAGCTGCGCATAACAGTCCCCCGTTCCATGAGCTGTTCGGGCGCGCGCCTTGCCGTTTATAAGGACGGGGAGGACACCGTGTTTTACGGTATGTTCTGGGCAGGAATGTGCGGAGAACACCACGAATTCTGGGAGCTCCACTTTTATGCCACCACGCCCGGGCTTTATTTTTATCATTTTGAGCTGGATACTCCGTGGGGGCTCAATTATATCAAAAACACCGGTGCCGGAAACGGTGATTTCAACGCACGTGGTGCGGAATTCCAGCAAACGGTTTATGATAAGGATTTTAAAACGCCGGATTTTCTGAAAGGCGGAATTATATATCAGATCTTTCCGGACAGATTTTATAACAGCGGCATTTCCAAATCAGGCGTGCCGGAAAGCCGTGTTATACGCAAATGGGGAGAAGAACCGTTCTGGAATGAAGCCCAGATGAACGGCATCTGGAATAATGATTATTTCGCAGGCGATTTAAAGGGAATAGAAGAAAAACTTCCGTATATAAAATCGCTCGGTGTCACCTGTATATATCTTAATCCTATCTTTGAGGCTAACTCAAACCACCGTTATGATACTGCGGATTATGAAAAAATAGATCCTCTTCTCGGTACGGAAGAGGATTTCAGGTCACTGTGCCGCAGCGCAAAAAAAATGGGTATATCCGTTATTTTGGACGGCGTTTTCAGTCACACCGGCTGTGATTCAAAATATTTTAATATGTATTCCCGGTATGATTCGGTCGGAGCGTACAACAGTAAAGAAAGCCCATATTACAGTTGGTATAAATTTACCGATTATCCGGACGGATATAAAAGCTGGTGGGGGATCAGGCTCCTTCCGGAGGTTGAGGAGGAAAACGAGTCCTACCGCAAATATATCTGCGGCGAAAACGGTATTCTGCGCAAATGGCTGAGAGCCGGAGCGGACGGCTGGAGGCTTGATGTGGCAGACGAACTTCCGGATATTTTCCTTGACGAGCTCAGAAACGCCGTAAAAGCGGAAAATAAAAACGCCGTTATAATCGGCGAGGTATGGGAAGACGCCACTACAAAGTTTGCTTATGGGAAAAGACGGCGTTATCTGCTTGGAAAACAGCTGGACAGCGTTATGAACTATCCGTTTGCCTCTGCGATTTTAAATTTCGTCAAAGGCGGAAATGCCGAGTCATTTGCGGATTCGGTCATGAGCATAGTTGAAAATTATCCGCCGTGTGTTCTTAACAGCCTAATGAATCATATTGGCACACATGATACGCAGCGCGCAATGACCCGCCTTGCCGGACCGGACGCTTCGGGCAAGGACAGGGCATGGCAGCATGAAAACAACACCCTAAGCGAAGAAGCGTACTTAAAAGGCGTTTCTATGATGAAAACGGCAAGCCTTTTGCAGTTTACTCTGCCCGGTGTTCCCAGCATATATTACGGGGATGAGGCAGGTATGCAGGGAATGAAAGACCCGTTCAACAGGGGCTGCTTTCCGTGGGATAACATAAACAGCGAACTTTACAGATGGTATAAGCGGCTGGGAGAGTTCAGACTCGGCTGTGTCGCTTTCAAAGAGGGCGCGCTTCAGATCGTCTGCGCGCGTTCGGGCACGCTTGCCTATACTCGGTGCAGCAGTGAAAACAGTGTTCTCATTGCCGTGAATATCTCCGGTGATCCCGCGGATATAGAAGTGGGTCCCGAGTGGGATAATTCCTATTCTTTCCTGGGAGGCAGATGCAAAAACGGTATATTGCATCTTCAGCCATACGAAAGGACGCTGTTTAGCAGATGATCATTCACATCCGCTCCGTGCAGACGGGGCGGATTTTACATAATATGTAATTTTTTTATTGTATATTTTAATTTATTATGCTATACTATTACGGAATTATTGTGGAGTGGTATAGTCTTCGGCAAAACAGCGCTTTCCGCTCCGCGCCGCGTGAAGCGGCCAGTGTTAAATCTTCCGCCGAAAGGAATTGTACTTATGGCTTACAGAACTTTTAATTGTAATGAACTTACGCTCGATGATCTCGGCAAAAGAGTTACTCTTGCCGGCTGGGTGGATACTATACGCGACCACGGCGGCGTTGCCTTTATTGATCTGCGGGACGAATACGGTGTGACCCAGGTGGTTGTAAATGATGACACGCTGATTTACCACCTCAAAAAAGAAAGTGTCATCTCTGTTGAGGGCGTTGTTGTAAAACGCGATGAGGAAACGGTAAATAAAAAGCTTAAAACGGGCGAACTTGAAGTTAAGGTTGATAAACTCACCGTTCTCGGCGCCTGTACGGAGAATCTGCCTTTTGAGGTCTCGGATTCTAAGGAAACAAGGGAAGACGTCCGTCTTACTTACCGTTTTCTTGATTTAAGGAACAGAGCTGTGCACGATAACATCATCTTCAGAAGTCAGGTCGTTTCCTTCCTTCGCAAAAAGATGGAAAGTCTTGGCTTTACGGAGATCACAACGCCTATTCTGACCTGTTCTTCTCCGGAGGGCGCAAGGGACTATATCATTCCGTCACGAAAGCATGAGGGCAAGTTTTACGCACTGCCGCAGGCGCCGCAGCAGTTCAAGCAATTGCTTATGGTCTCCGGGTTTGACAAGTATTTCCAGATCGCTCCGTGCTTCAGGGATGAGGACGCTCGGGCGGACCGTTCACCCGGCGAATTTTATCAGCTCGATTTTGAGATGGCTTTCGCAACACAGGAAGATGTTTTTGATGTTGCAGAGGATGTTCTTTATGATACTTTCAAAAAATTCGGCGGCGGCAAAGAGGTCTCTCCCGCTCCGTTCGTAAGGATACCTTATGAGGAGGCAATGCTTAAATACGGCACTGACAAGCCGGATCTCCGAAACCCGCTTGAGATAGTCGATCTTACTGATTTTTTCAGCGATGTTGAGTTTAAGGCGTTTCAGGGCAGACCCGTAAGAGGCATCAATGTTGCCGGCTGCGCAAAACAGTCCAAAGGCTGGTTTGAAAAGATGCTTAAGTTTGCTCTTGAGATCGGCATGAAAGGATTAGGATATATAGAGGTTTTGGAGGACGGTTCTTATAAAGGACCGATTGACAAATTTCTGCCTCCTGAAAAGAAAGAGGAACTCCGCCGCATATTTAACTTCAAAACGGATGATACCCTTTTCTTTATCTGCGATGCTCCTAAGCGCGTAAACGAGCTTGCCGGTCAGATACGCACAGAGCTGGCGAACCGGCTTGATCTTATTGATAAAAACAAATTTGAACTCTGCTTTATTACTGATTTCCCGATGTACGAAAGGGACGAGGACGGAAAACTCATTTTTACGCATAATCCGTTTTCTATGCCGCAGGGAGAGATGGATGCTCTGCTCAACGAAGACCCGCTGAAGATCAAGGCGTATCAGTATGATATCGTCTGCAACGGTGTTGAGCTTTCCTCAGGCGCGGTAAGAAACCACAGACCGGATGTTATGGTCAAGGCTTTTGAAATGGCAGGGTATACCGAGGAGGATGTTAAGGAAAAATTCGGCGCTCTGTTTAAAGCCTTCCATTACGGAGCTCCGCCGCATGCCGGTATGGCCCCGGGCGTGGACAGAATGATCATGCTCCTTAAAGATGAGGAGAATATCAGGGAAGTCATTGCTTTCCCCATGAATTCAAACGCGCAGGATCTTCTCCTCGGCGCGCCCAATACGGTAACGGAAATGCAGCTTCGCGAAACGCATATCAAGCTGCGCCGCCCCGTGCCCGAAAAATAAAGAATACGGGTGCACCTGTGTGCGCCCGATTGCCTTTTATAATTGTTTTTATGCATTTAGGAGGTCATGTATTATGCAAATCACTCCCGATCTGATCAAATATCTTGAATCACTTGCCCGCATAACCCTTACTGAAGATGAGGAAAAAAAGGTGGGAGCCGAGCTTCAGGATATACTTACCTATATTGATATGCTCAACGAGCTGGATACAACAGGCGTTGAGGCTATGAGCCATTCTTTTCCGATAACCAATGTTTTCAGAAAAGATGAGGTAAAGCCTTCCGTGTCTCCGGAAGAGATCACGGCAAACGCACCCGAAAGCAGCGGCGGCGCTTTTGTAGTTCCCAAAACGGTAACGGAATAGGAGGCTCAGTATGGAAATTTATGAAATGACCGCGCTCCAAATAGCGCAGAAAATAAAAAACAGGGAGATCTCCTGCGAGGATGCCGTTCATTCCGTTGCCAAAAGTATAGAAGACAGGGACGGTAATTACAATTGCTATACAGCATTTGACAAAGAATCGGCGCTCCAAAAGGCAAGAGCCGCCCAGAAACTTATTGACAGCGGCAGCACGGATTCTGTACTGGCCGGCGTGCCGGTAGCTATTAAGGATAATATATGTACAAAGGGCGAGATTACTTCATGCGCGTCCAAGATCCTTTATAATTTTAAACCGCCTTATGACGCAACCGTTGTTCAAAAGCTTACCGCAGCCGGAATGATTCCGTGCGGCAAAGTCAATATGGACGAGTTCGCTATGGGGTCAACAACGGAAACCTCTTATTACGGCGCAACCAAAAATCCGTGGGATACAAATAAAGTCCCCGGCGGTTCTTCAGGCGGCGCGGCGGCCGCCGTTGCTGCGCGTGAAAGTGTTGTTGCGCTCGGCTCGGATACCGGCGGTTCTATCCGCCAGCCCTGCTCGTTCTGCGGCGTAACGGGTCTGAAACCCACTTACGGTTCGGTTTCAAGGTACGGTCTTATCGCTTATGCGTCATCGCTTGATCAGATAGGGCCTATCGCCAAAACCGCGCTTGACGCGGCGGCTCTCTTTTCCGTTATCTGCGGCAAGGACGAAAAGGACGGCACTTCCGCCGATCCGAACCCGTTTACCATTGAGGAGATCAAAAACACCACGGATCTGAAGGGCAAAAAAGTGGGCATTCCCGCCGACTTTTTCGGCGAGGGAATCAAGGAAGACGTTGCGAAACGTGTAATGCAGGCGGCAGAAACCCTCAGAACTCTCGGCGCTGAAGTTGAGGAATTCGCTATGCCTATCGTTAAATACGCGATCCCCACTTACTATATAATCGCCTGTGCAGAGGCGTGCTCAAATCTATCGCGTTTTGACGGCATTAAATACGGCTATAAATCCCCGGATGCGCAAAACCTTAGGGAAGTATATTTTAAGTCACGCTCCGAGGGTTTTGGCATGGAAGTCAAAAAGCGCATCATGCTCGGCAACTTTGTGCTTTCAAGCGGTTATTTTGACGCTTATTATAATAAGGCTTTAAAGGCAAAAGGGCTTATAGTCAAAGCGTTTAACGAAGCCTTTGAAAAATATGATTTCCTGCTCGGACCGGTTGCTCCGACTACCGCGCTTAAAATCGGCGAGGGGTTAAGCGATCCGCTCGCAATGTACCTCGGCGATATTTATACGGTAATGATCAATATTGCCGGACTGCCTTCCCTTGCTCTGCCGTGCGGTTTTGACGGCAGCGGTATGCCGGTAGGCATGCAGCTTATAGGCAGGCCGTTTGATGAAAAAACGATTCTTGCAGCGGGCAATGCTTACCAGAGCGTAACAGATCACCACACAAAAAGGCCCGCTGGTGTTTAAGGAGGCAGAACCATGGAATTTTCAACTGTTTGCGGACTTGAAGTGCATACTGAGCTTGCAACGAAAACCAAGATCTTCTGTTCCTGCTCAACAGAATTCGGCGGAGAGCCGAATACCCACGTCTGCGAGATATGTTCGGGCATGCCCGGCACGCTTCCCGTATTAAACGAAAAGGTGCTTGAATTCGCGGTAAGAACCGGCCTTGCCACTAACTGCGAGATCACAATGAACAATAAGTTTGACAGGAAAAATTATTTTTATCCCGATCTGCCGAAGGCTTATCAGATAAGCCAGCTTTATCTGCCCATATGCAGAAACGGCTATATTGAAATAGATGACAGCATTAACGGCGGTAAAAAGAAAGTGAGGATCCATGAGATCCATATGGAAGAAGACGCCGGCAAACTGATCCATGACGAGTGGAACGACTGCACCCTCGTCAATTTTAACCGCTGCGGCGTTCCGCTTCTTGAGATCGTTTCCGAGCCGGATATTGCATCTGCTGACGAAGCTGTGCAGTATGTTGAAAAACTCAGGGATATTCTTCAGTTCTGCGGCGTGTCTGATTGTAAAATGCAGGAGGGTTCTCTTCGTGCCGATGTAAATGTTTCCGTTATGGAAAAGGGCTCGGATCAGCTCGGCACACGAACGGAAATGAAAAACATCAACTCCTTTAAGGCGATTCACAATGCTATCGAAAGTGAGGCAAGACGCCAGCAGGAGATCATTGAGGACGGCGGAAAGGTAGTTCAGGAAACAAGAAGATGGGATGACGCGAAAGGCGAATCCCATGCAATGCGCAGCAAGGAAGACGCGCAGGATTATAAATATTTTCCGGATCCGGATCTTCCGCCCGTATGCCTTACGGATGAATATGTTGAAAAGATAAGAAAGAATCTTCCTGAACTTCCGGACGCGAAAAAAGAGCGTTATATGAACGAACTCGGCCTTTCGGAGTATGACACATCCATGATCTGCTCAAGCGTGTATTACGTTCGCCTGTTTGAAAGGACGGTCGAGATCACAAATAATCCGAAAGACAGTGCCAACTGGATCATGGGCGAACTGATGAAAATGCTCAACGATACCCAGACGCTGCCGGAAAATATGAGCTTCAGGCAGGATTCGCTCGGCGAGATCATAAATCTTCTTAATTCCAATAAGATCAGCCGCGATTCCGCCAAAAAAGTTTTCAAAGCAGTTTTTGAAGAGGATGTTGTTCCTGCCGATTATGTTAAGGAGCATAATATGGAAGTCCTTTCGGATACAGGTGCGATAAGATCTGTTGTAGAAGAAGTTATAGCAGGCAATCAAAAGGCTGTTGACGAATATAAAGGCGGCAAAGCGCAGTCTTTTAACTTCCTTATCGGTCAGTGTATGCGCGCATTAAAAGGCAAAGCTCCGGCGGCGGAAGTAACGAAGATCCTGAAGGAGATCCTCGGCTGATCCGATTCTGCTGAACGGATGCGAAACGGCGCACTGTGCTTTTGCTTTGAAGATCTTTTTAGATATAGAAAAAAGTTATAAACGACTATTCAAAATAAGTATTTGCTATAAGAGCCCTTTGGTGATAAACTGATCTTGCGGCGGGAAAACTGCCGTTCAGGTTACCATTAAGGGGCATTTTTATGAAAAAAATAATTGCAGTATTGACCGCGGTCGCGTTGGCTTTTGCATTTTGCGCATGCACTAACCAAAAGGAAGATATCTCTGAAGCACAAACAGATAGCACAACGGTTCCAACAACCGCTGCCCCGCTTGTATGGCAGTGGCAAAAGGACAGTCCGGAAAATCAGAGCGTGGATCCGGCAGTATTAGATGAAGTGCACGAGACGTTTGATTCGTTTCCTCTGCTTGCGTCCGTAATAGTCAGAAACGGTTATATCGTTGATGAATATTATAAAGACGGGTACGATGAAAACAGCGTGTTTGTCCTGAATTCCGCGTCAAAAAGCGTAACGAGCGCCTTGATCGGTATCGCGATAGATATGGGGATTATTCAGAACGTGGATATTCCCTTGTCTCAGTATTTTCCTCAGGTGCTTGAAAATGATAATGAATACTGGCAGGATATTACTATCCGCCATCTGCTTACGCATACTTCGGGAATAGATATGAGCGACACTGCCGACTGGTACGACTGGCGCGCGTCGGAAAACTGGGTGCAGTATATTCTGGACCGCCCGATTACTTCACGTCCCGGTACAGTATTCAGTTACTCAACGGGAAACACGCATCTTTTGAGCGCGGTCCTGCAGCAGGCTTCCGGAATGACGCTTGAGGAATTCGGCAAAAGATATCTGTTTGAGCCAATGGGAATGGAAAGCGTAAGCCTTTCGGCTGATGCCTAGGGCATTTCGGACGGCGGCAACGGCGTTTCCATGCATATTTATGATATGGCAAAGTTTGGAATGCTGTTTTTAAACGGCGGCGAATGGCAGGGCGAACAACTCATTTCATCAGAATGGGTAGATGAGTCCACTACCGTTAGGTTTGACCGTGATTCCGGTTCCGCCGATTACGGATATCAGTGGTGGGTCCGCACTTTCGGAGATCGTGATTATCATGCTTATTTTGCCCAGGGCCATGGCGGTCAGTATATCTTTGTTGTTCCGGATCTTCAGCTTGTTATTGCATTTACAAGTAATTATGAAGGTGCGTCAAGTGTTTATTGGCGTCTTGTGAATCAGATAGTAAACGCCTGCTCATAGCAGATATTATTTTAATGGGTTTTGATCAAAATAATATTTGATACAGAATAGAATGAATAGTAGGGAGGATCAAGTATGAAAACTTATGAATATAAAAAGTTTGATCAGGAACGCGCGCTTTACGGCAGCGACGGCGTTATACTTAAAAACTGTGCTTTTGACGGCCCTGCGGACGGAGAAAGCGCTCTCAAAGAAAGCAGTAATGTAGAGGTTTACAACACGTTCTGTAATCTGCGCTATCCGTTCTGGCATGATGATCATCTTAAAATAGATTCCTGCGATATGACCGAACTTTGCCGTGCCGCGCTTTGGTATTCGAATGATATAGAGATTAGATCAACAAAGCTTCACGGTATTAAAGCGCTTCGCGAATGCAGTAATGTAACCATGGAAAACTGCGATATCATCTCTCCTGAATTCGGATGGTCGGTAAATCATATCAATATGAAAAGCTGCACCGCTCAGTCGGAGTATTTCATGATGCGCAGTGAAAATATCAGCTTTAAAAATGTTGATTTCAAAGGCAAGTATTCCTTTCAGTATATAAAGAACGCCGTGTTTGAGGACTGCAGCCTGGACACCAAGGATGCCTTTTGGCACGCACATAACGTAACCGTAAAAAACAGCCTTGTAAAGGGCGAATATCTTGCCTGGTATTCAGACGGCTTAACTCTGATCAACTGCCGGATAGTAGGTACGCAGCCTTTTTGCTACTGTGAAAATCTTAAGCTTATAAACTGTGAAATGATAGATACTGATCTGTGCTTTGAAAAATCGGAAGTTGATGCGCAGATCACAACTCCAGTCATCAGCATAAAAAATCCTTATGCCGGCAAGATCTGTGTCCCTGCTGTGGGCGAGATCATATCGGATGATGACAAAGCAAAAGCGCAGATTATAGTGGCAGGCAGTGTTGCCGGCGAAAATGACGTCTGCGCCTAATTATCTATTCTATACGGGATAAATCTATATGAAACAGGGTTCAGTTTTTAAGAGGGGCGATCACCGGCTTTTTAAAACGCTTATATTTCTCTCTTTTCCAACGGTAATAGAGCAGATACTGTCCACTCTTCTTCAATATGTTGATACGGCAATGGTCGGCAGGCTCGGAGAGCAGGCAACGGCTTCCGTCAGCATAACAACAAATGTAACATGGCTTGTAAACAGCGCTCCTACCGCTATCGGCACGGCAGCGCTTGTTCTTATATCCAAAGCTTACGGCGCGGGGGATAAGGAGCAGGTTAAAAAACTTTGCCGCCAGGCCTTTATTCTTGCCACGGGCGCCGGCGTTGTGCTTGGCGCGGCGTCGGTCGCACTCTGCCCCTTTATTCCTGTCTGGATGGGTGCTGAGCCGGCGATCTGCCCAACGGCTTCGCGCTATTTCTTTATAATAAGCCTGCCGCTTGTTTTTCGTTCGCTTTCGTCCGTTATGGGATATGCCCTGCGTGCTGTCAGAAATACAAAAACGCCTATGATCATAAGCGCTGCGGCTAATGGCTTGAACATAGTGATGAACTATTTTTTAATATATACTTTTAAACTGGGTGTTGAGGGCGCTGCCATTGCGTCCGCTCTTTCCTATGCGCTTTCCGGAGCGCTGATGCTTTATTCGTGCTATAAAAACAAAGACCTTGAATGGCGTATCACCGGAATCCGCGCAGATAAGCCGCTGCTAAAGGAATATGCCGGGGTAGGCATGCCGGTACTCGGCAGCAGTGTTGCCTCCTGCCTGGGTTATGTTGTTTTTGCAAGCCTTGTTTCGGGTATGGGAACAACGGTGTTTGCCGCGCATTCCATAGCTGTAACGGCGGAAACCATATTCTATGTCCCGGGTTACGGTCTGCGCTCCGCCGCCTCGACCCTTGTGGGCAATGCAAGAGGGGAACGCAGCGTTAAGAAACTTAAAGAGGTAAGCAGACTGAGCGTGGCCTTAACAGTTGCCGTTATGATACTCAGCGGCCTTGTTCTGTATTTCGGCTCGACACTGCTGATGAGCCTGTTTACCCCAAGTGAGCGGGTAATTGAACTTGGAGCGGCAATGCTTAAGATCGTTGCTTTTTCAGAGCCGTTTTTCGGTCTTATGGTGGTGCTTGAAGGCATATTTTACGGCCTTGGGCGCACAAAATATGCCTTCTTTGTTGAAACGGCGGGTATGTGGGGCGTAAGGATTCTGTTCACATTCCTCTGCGTGCGTGTGTGGGATCTCGGCCTTAACGCCGTTTGGTATTGTATGATAGCGGATAATATATGCAAGGCTCTCCTGTTTGCTGTTCCGTTTTTAAGTAAAAAGAAACGTTTAAGACTCCTTCAGGTTTAATGTGGTTTGTTTGTCAGATCCGGCTGCACCTTATGGTGCGGCCTTTTTTTTGCTTTTATTTTAAATGTTTTCATATAAAAATCGGAAGTGGATACCATGTTTATCAGAAAATCAATTCGCATATTGA
>CATZNW010000026.1 GCA_958422185.1 uncultured Clostridium sp. | reverse complement strand
TACCTATGTTGCTCATTGCCATGAGCGGATTTGAATAGCCGATCTTGACGATCTCCTCGGACGCGGTCTGCGGCAGGATCTTGTATCCGAGCGAAAGCAGCGGCAAGCCATGCAGGCCGATAAAGCGGTCGCTTTTAAACTGATTTACACTCTCAACCGTAAATTTAAGCGTTTCAAAAATATCTTTTCCGCAGCGCGGCACACGGCACTGCATCCATGCGGTGTGATTTGTAACGCCGGTGTCGGAACTGTCCTTTATATGCCTGCGAAGGTCAATTGCGCAGGAAATGGATACCGATTCATTTTTGTCAAACCCGGCAAGTTCGTAAACGCTGTGAAAATATGCAGCGGTCAGCATATCGTTTATCGTTGCGCCGTGCGCTTTTCCCGCCGCTTTGATCGGGTCAAAAAGATCTGCGCTTAAAGTTCTGCGTGCAATAAACGAACGGTCGCGTATATTATCCGGCGTTAAGGGAAAAGCGTGATCGTCTTTTGCGTTTATATTGCGAAACAGATTTTTCGCCATGTGTTTTTCTGCGGGAGAAAAATCTTCATACACAGATTCGTAGGAGCGGGTGCCTGTTTTAAGATCTACGGGGCTTGAGATGCCGTTTATATAATCGTTGTAGTTTTTGCAAAGTGCATTCATAAAATACTTGAAATCTTCGCCGTCCATGCACATGTGGTTTTCAATGATACACAGGGCGGATCTGCCGCCGCAGTTAAACACGGCAACCTGCATTTGCAGCTTTGCCTCAGGCGGAATGCATTGTGTGAGAAATTCGTCTATCTCACGGTCAAGTTCATCGGCAGACACTGATTTTACGGTTAAAATTTCATCAACGGTATAGTCGTTCACCGTCCAGTAGGGGCGCACATGATTGTCTGTAAAAGAAGAATGGAGCACCGGTGCCTTTTCAAAAAAGCAGATAAGAACGGTCTTAAGCGCCTCAATATCTATTTCAAAACCATACCGCAGCTCAACGTGTACCATACGGTCGTTGTAATCGCGGAAAAGATAGTGCATCTTATCCCAGAGCTCAGCGTTTAATCTTCGTTCCAATGTTTTGCCACCTCCCGGGCGATCTTTTTGTTTCGTATTACAAGCGCCGCAATGATTGTCGCGTCAATCAGCAGTGAAAGAGGGATCATGACCCAGCCGGGCGCCCACGGCATTATGCCCAGCGCACCTAAAATAATGTAAAGCATTGCCGCAAAAGCCGGTATATAGGCAAGATAAAAGATAACGGCAAGCTTCTGTTTCGTTAATGTAATATAGATGCTGTCTGCCATAAAGATGGCGGCGATCCCTGCAATCACGATGAGCCAGCTGTGCGGCAGGTGTAACACAGCCATGCAGACCAGAAACGCCGCAACGGCGCAGACGATTACCGCTATGCCCAAAAGCAGCCGCGCGAAAATGTGAAACGCGCGCCGCATGGAAGTGATCTTGGCAACGCCAAGCAGCAGCAGATAATCTATCCACAGCAGAATGCCGTCAACCATGATGACCCATGTGCTGCCCCATTCCTGCGTTATAAAGCTTACCGAAAGGAAAACGATGAGCAGCAGCAGTATATAAACCGCTGAACCGGCTACGTTTGCAATAAGCGCGCGTTTAGACCGCTGCTTTTCTGTTTTTTTCGCGTAAAACGCGGCGTAAGCGCGCGGCAGATCGGGATATTCGCTTATAATAAGATCTTCACGCACCTTTTCGTCTTTCAGGCCCCGCGCGGCAACGACGCCGTCAAGTTCGGTCATCTCGTCCAGTATTTTTCTTTTAAATTGAAAAAGCACGGGATCTCCGGGTCTGTCCGGCAGTGCGTTTTCTATGTAATCAATAAATCTTTCCATATCACTTGTTCCCTGTGTGGCATTTGCCAGAATACATCATAATTTTGGTTTTATTATATCGCTTACTTTTGCTCACTTCAAGAAAAAGAGTGCGGTTCATATACCCCGGCAGGTGAAAATTCCCATATTATATAATTGTATCAAAATTATTAAAATGTGGTAACAAAAATTGCATAATGTGCGCACATATGGTATAATTGTGAAAAATTGTGTGTATATATGGGCCTTTTTGCGGTTTCGGCAGATTTTTTATCAGAGGTTAAAGATGATTATTTACGATATTACGCCTGATATCATGAGAGCACAGCTCTATCCGGGAGACAGCAATCCCCGCACGGAAAGCCGCGCGAAAATAAAAGACGGGCGTGAATATAATCTTTCCGATATTTCCATGAGCCTTCATACCGGCGCGCATATTGATGCTCCGCTGCATTATTTTGAGGACGGGCAGAGCGTGGATATGCTGCCTCCGTCAAAATTCGTCGGCAGGTGCGTTGTCAGAGAGGCATGCGGCCCCATTACTGCGCTGTGGGTTGAAAAGAATCTGCCGTGGGACTGCAAGAGGCTTATTATAAAATGCGGTTCAAACGGGTATCTTATGGATAACGCCGTATTTGAACTTTGCAGATTTGATATCGAACTGGTAGGGATCGATTCCATGTCGATAGCCGGCGAAGAAAATGAAGGCTCTGTTCACAGGGAGCTTCTTAACAACGGAATCGCGGTTCTTGAGGGAATCGATCTTACGGATATTGAGCCGGGCGAGTATTTTTTATTTGCCCCTCCGCTCAAAATAGGAGGTGCCGAGGCGGCGCCGTGCAGAGCCTTGCTTGTCAAAGGTGTGATTGCAACGGAAGCACAGATATGAAAGCGTTTTTAAAAAAATGGCTTGCGCCCATAAAATTTAAACGGCTGTTTGATATAGTAGCGTCTTTTTTTGCGCTGATACTACTTTCTCCGCTGTTTCTGGTCATATGTATCATCAATCTGTTTACGCCGGATACGAAAGTGTTTTTTACCCATGAAAGGCGCGGGCGAAAGGGCAAGCCCTTCAAGATCTATAAATTTCAGACTATGAAAAACAATACTCCGAACTGCGCTACCGGCGAACTTGAAAATCCCGAGCAGTATATAACAAAATTGGGCAGGGTGCTCCGCAGGACCAGCCTTGACGAGCTGCCCCAGCTGTGGAATATACTTAAGGGTGACATGAGCTTCGTCGGCCCGCGTCCGCTTATTTCAAGCGAGATCAGGGCACACAGGCTGCGCCTTGAATACGGCGTTTACCGTTTCAGGCCAGGGCTTACGGGCCTTGCGCAGGTTAAGGGGAGAGACAGTATTTCCCTTATGAAAAAGATGAAGTATGATAAAGAATACTGCGATAACTGGAGCCTGCGCCTGGATCTTAAGATCCTGCTTGAATCCGTGCGCGTTTGTATCAAGCAGGAGGGGTTCCACGAGGGCATTTTTCACCGCAGATGATTTTTTGCAGTATGCAGGCATACTATCTTAAAGGCAAACAAAATTATTTACCGAAAAGGGTTTTGGAATATGGACAGAAATTTTATTGACGGCTACCTTGAATGGCAGTCGGATCCGGAAATCACAGGAGTGAACAAGCTGCCGCAGCATGCCACCCTCATGCCGTATGCAAGCTTTGAAGAAGCGGCGGCGTGCGAGCGTTACAGATCCTCCTGCTGCAAGCTTTTAAACGGCAAGTGGAAATTCAAGCTGTACAAGAATTATGCTTATAAACCTACGGATTTTGCCCAGCCGCACTATGACGCGCATAACTGGGACAGCATTTACGTTCCCGGATCATGGACAATGCAGGGGTATGACAGAAATCAGTATTGCAACGTGCGCTACCCGTGGGAGGGCAGCGAGGACATATGTCCTCCGAGCGCGCCGACTAAAAATAACCCGGTAGGCTGCTATCTTAAAAGGATACATATCAACAAATCCCTTCTTTCCAAGCGTGTTGTGATCTGCTTTGAGGGCGTTGAATCCGCATTTTATCTGTATGTTAACGGAGAAAGAGTCGGATACAGCGAATCCACTTTCAACAGAAGCGAATTTGATATTTCACGTTGGCTGGTAGAGGGCTCAAACGTTATAGGCGTTGAGGTCTACCGCTGGTGCACCGGAAGCTGGCTTGAGTGCCAGGATATGTGGCGTATGGCCGGTATTTTCCGTGATGTGTATATTTATACAACAGAACGCGAGTATATACGCGATTTCATAATCAGCGCAGAGCCCAGCGAAACAATGACGGATGGCTATTTTGATGTGCTCGTCAAAACGAACGGCGCCTATGAGGGCCTTTCGCTGGATATAAGTATACTGGATAAAAACGGCGACACCGTTGCCATAGACAGCAGATATGCAGAAGAGGATAACGTAACGAGTCTGCGGGCGATAGTAACCGGCGCAAGATTCTGGAGCGCAGAAAGTCCGAACCTTTACACGCTGGTTATCACGCTGAAAAACAACGGGATTCCGATTGAATATCTCAGTTCTAAATTCGGCTTCAGAAAGATTGAGATAAAGGACGGAATCATCCGTATAAACGGCAGAAGGGTCGTTTTTAAGGGTACGAACCGCCATGAGTTTGACTGCGAACGCGGCAGATATATGACGGAGGAAACCATGCTTACGGATATCCGCCTTATGAAGCAGAACAATATCAACGCCGTGCGCACTTCGCATTATCCCAACTGTCCCCGCTGGCTTGAACTGTGCGATGAATACGGCCTTTATGTTATAGATGAAAATAATATGGAGACCCACGGCACGAACCGTTCAAAGATCATAGGCTGCCCGCAGATACCGGATTCGCGCCCTGAATGGGAAAAAGCGTGTATGGATAGGCTCAAAGCGCTTTATAACAGGGATAAAAATCACACATGCGTCGTCTGCTGGAGCCTTGGTAATGAAAGCCTTGGCGGTGAAACGCCTAAAAAAATGTATAAATGGATCAAGGACGCGGATCCAAGCAGATTCGTTCATTTTGAATGCGACCGTGACCCGAATGAAAAAGAGCTTTCGGATGTGCAGAGCAAAATGTATGCAAAGCCGTGGGAGTGCGAGGAATACGCAGTGACGCAGAGGGACGGCAGACCGTATATCCTTTGCGAATACACACACGCCATGGGCAATTCCTGCGGATCAACGGACGAATATACTAAACTTTGGGATAAATACCCGTGCCTTCAGGGCGGTTTTGTGTGGGACTGGGTGGATCAGGCTATCAGAACCACAGATGATAACGGCACGGAATACCTGGCCTACGGCGGTGATTTCGGCGAAGAGCCGCACGACGGTCATTTCTGCGGAAACGGACTTTTGTTTGCGGACAGAAGACCCACCCCAAAACTATACGAGATCAAAAAATTATATCAGAACGTTGATTTTAAAGCGATAGACGCTGAAAGAGGCGTTCTGGAAATAAAAAATAAATTTATGTTTACGGATCTGAACCGTTATCTGCTGCGCTGGCGGCAGTGTTCCGATAAAGGCGTACTGCGGGAGGGCGAACTGACTGTTGACTGCGCTCCGGACAGCAAAGTTACCGTTGATCTTGAACTGAACAGGATCACATCAACCGAATGGTATCTTGAGATCGAGCTGGTCACGAAAGAGGAAACAGACTGGTGCGCCGAGGGCCATATCATTGCCGAAGAACAGTTTATTATAAACGAATTTGAGAATACTTTTGATGAGCTTGAGTCCGGCGATGAGCTTGTTGTGGCCGATACTTACGGCTCACTCAGAATATTGGCTCAGGATGTCAATATCCGTTTTGAGCGCAGGGAAAGGAATCAGCTTTATTCTATCCGAATCGGCGACGAGGAGCTCCTTGCCGCTCCCGTAAGGCTCAATTTCTGGCGCGCGCTTACGGATAATGACCGCGGCTCACGCGCCGGGTCGCGTCTGGGCTGTTGGCGGGACGCGGGAGATACTCCGGGCATCTACAATAACACCAAGTTTTCAATAGAGGGATATAAGATACTAGAGAACGGCAGAAAGGTAGTTGTAACCTGCGGAGCAGTGGTCTGCACCCAGCCGGAATCAAAGGCAACTATTATTTATACCGTCACCTCAAAAGGCATAGAGGTGGATATGCAGTTCCGGCCGGATGCATCGCTGCCTGAAGTTCCCGAAATATCCATGCTGTTTGAGCTGCCGGGAGATTTTGAAAATGTAACTTATCTTGGTGCAGGGCCGTTTGAAAACTATATAGACAGGAACAACGCCGCTAAAATAGGGCTGTACAGTACTACTGTGGACGATATGTATACGGATTATCTAAAGCCTCAGGAATGCGGCAACCGCACGGGTGTGCGCTACACAACGCTCGTGGGCAGCAAAAAGGCGTTTACCGTTGTTGCGGAACCTGTTATGGAAATGAATATCAGCCGCTATCTGCCGTCAGAGCTTGAAGCGGCGGCGCATAAAAAAGACCTGCCCCAAAGCAATAAGACTGTGCTGCGTGTTATCGCTAGGCAGCAGGGTATCGGCGGATATGACAGCTGGGGAGCTCTTTGCAACGAGAAATATATAAACAAGACCGGAAAGACCTATCGCCTGAAATTCCAGATAAGATTTTAAGTAAAGCGGATGGACTTGTTTGCCTTACATTTTAGTAAGATAAATATTAAGAAAAAGAAAATCGCTTGACTTTTAACCTTAAAGGTATTATATTGTAATACACATAAATCAAGTGGTTTTAAATAAGTATATAAGTAATAATAAACTGCAAAAAGAGGTAAACGAAAATGAGATCTCTTAAAGAAACCGCAATGACCATAGCGGTCAAACAGGCGGTCAAATACGCCCGTAAGGACTTTGATAAAAACGCGCCCAAGATCCTTTCTCTGCTGGAGGCGGCGGATATCAAAAAAGTCAACCGCTCAACCTATGCCGGGCTTCATAAAGTGCTTGACGATCCGGACAACAACTGGATGAGATTTGCAAGATCGCTTGCATGCGACACCAATGAAGACGTTCTTATGAAGCTGATCCCGCCGATGATGAATGTGGCGATCAACAGCTATTCCATAAGAATGGAAAGCATAGAAAAATATGGCTGCAACGTGCCGTGGGCTATACTTATGGATCCCACCGCGGCATGCAATCTTAAGTGCATAGGCTGCTGGGCGGCGGAGTACGGACATACGAGTCAGCTTTCTTATGATGATCTTGCCAGGATCATCAGCCAGGGCAAGGAGCTCGGTACGTTTATGTATCTTTATACCGGCGGCGAGCCTACCATGCGCAGAAAGGACCTTATGCGCCTTTGCCGTGAAAATCCGGATTGCGTATTTATGTCTTTCACAAACGGAACCCTTATCGACGACAGCTTTGCAGATGAGATCGGCGAAGTGGGCAATTTCCTGCCGGCGTTTTCAATAGAGGGCTATGAAGAGGAAAACGATTACCGACGCGGCGAAGGCACGTTTGAAAAGTGTACTGCCGCTATGAAGAGGCTGAAGGACAGAGGTATCCCGTTTGGCGCGTCGCTTTGTTACACAAGCAAGAATACAGATCTGCTTTCTTCTGATGAATATATGGATTGGCTTATAGACCAGGGCGTTAAATTTGCGTGGTTCTTTACATATATGCCAACCGGAAACGGAGCTGTTACAGAGCTTATGGTAAGTCCTGAACAGAGGGCAACTATGTACAAAAAGATGCATGAGTGGAGGCGCACAAAGCCTATCTTTGCTCTGGATTTCTGGAATGACGGCGAATATGTTCAGGGCTGTATTGCCGGCGGCCGCCATTATTTCCATATCAATTCAAACGGCGACTGCGAACCGTGCGCGTTCGTTCACTATTCAAACGTAAACATCAAAGAATGCTCTGTGCTGGACGCGCTCAGAAGCCCGCTGTTTATGGAGTATAAGCGCAATCAGCCGTTTAACAACAATATGCTGCGTCCGTGCCCCGTGCTTGATAATCCCGGTGCGATCAGCAAAATGGTTGCCAAGACCGGCGCGTATTCCACGGAAATGGTGCATCCCGAATCAGCAAACGAGCTGTTTGACAAAACGATTGCGGCAGCCAAAGCGTGGAAGGTAAAGGCTGACGAGCTTTTTGACCGCGATGAGTATATAAGAAAACACGTTAAGGACGAAAATATGTATAACTACGAAAAATCAGATGAGGAAAGAGATTTTTCGGAGTTCGAAAAAACGGAGATCCCGTCCGACGCGGAATAATTGAACACAGATCAAAACAAAGGGCGTGTCGCAAGATGCGCCCATATCTGTGTTACGGGTATATAATTTTTCAAAGGGTGGTTCCATGCTTTTCGGCAAAAAAAGCGGAGGTTATGATTTTATAATAGCAGGGCTGGGTAATCCCGGCGCAAAATATGAGATGACCCGCCATAACGCGGGCTTCCTCGCCTTGGATATGCTTGCGCGCGAAAAGGATTTTGACATCAGGCGTCTTAGGTTCCATGCGCTCACCCAGGATTTTTCGGGATTCGGCAAAAGATGCCTCATCATGAAACCCCAGACCTTTATGAATCATTCGGGAGAGGCGGTCGGCGAGGCGGCAAGGTTTTACAAGATCCCGCCGCAGAATATCATCGTTGTGTCAGACGATATTTCGCTTGACGTCGGAAAAATAAGGATCCGCCGCAAGGGATCTGCCGGAGGACATAACGGACTGAAAAGTATTATAGAGCACCTTGGAAGCGAGGAGTTTCCACGAATTAAAATCGGCGTGGGCAAAAAGCCGAATGCCTATACCGATCTTGCGGACTGGGTGCTTGGCCGTTTTCCCAAAGAGCAGGAGGAGGATCTCAGGCAGGCGCTTGTCAATGCGGAGGACGCTCTCCGCCTTATCGTAAACGGCGAAACGGACAGGGCAATGAACCTGTACAACTGAGATCAATAAAAGGCTTTTTCTCTTTAGTTTAGAAAGAACTGATATTATGTCTTGTATTTCGGAAATATTTAAAAAAAGCGGGGAGTTTAACCGCCTTGCCGGGGCAAAAGGCGCTAAGGGTGCGCTCGGCGCGGCAGACGCGGTTAAAGCCCCGCTTATACACTCTCTGATGCAGGTGGACGGCGGCAAAGCGCTCGTTATTATGCCGGATGAGGCGTCTGCCGTAAGAATGTGTGAAAATCTGTCCGCCCTTCAGAGCGGTGTAATATTGTATCCTTCACGCGAGCTTATATTTGAACAGGTAGCCGGCGTTTCTCACGAGTTTGAGCATATACGCCTCGGCGTTCTTTCCAAGATCCTCGGGGGCGGATTTACCGCTGCGGTATGCTCCGTCAATGCGGCCTGCCAGTTTACCATGCCGCCGGAGGAGTTAAAAAAGCGCACCCTTAAAATAAAAACGGGAGATACCGTGAGCCTGACTCAGCTTGCGGATAAGCTCGTTTACGCAGGTTACAGCCGGTATGAACAGGTGGACGGCGTTTCGCAGTTCGCCCTGCGCGGCGGCATTGCAGATATCTTCCCTCCGGGAAACAGTGAGCCGGTCAGAATTGAATTCTGGGGAGATACGGTCGATACGATCTCAACCTTTGATCCCGTCTCCCAGCGGCGTACGGGCAGGATCACGGAGATCGAAATTATACCGGCAACGGAAGTTTTGTTTGAATCCAATGAAAAATTTGCAAAAAGTATTGATATGCTTGCCTCGTCTCTTCGCGGCAAGGCGATCAAAGCGCGCGAATGGCTGAATTCGGACGCTGAAAATTTAAGAAACGGCGTTCAGCCCGCCTGCTGTGACCGATATTTGCCGCTTGCTTATAAGTCCAACGGGATTTTTGATTACTTCGGTGCCGGCTGTTCTCTGTTCGTTTGCGAAAGCGCAAAGGTCAGGGAAAGATCTCAGAATTCCGACAGGCTGTGGCGCGAACGAATAAAATATTCGCTGGAGGATCTTACTCTGTGCAAGGGACTTGATAAATTCTGCCTTGATTTTGAGGAACTGAGATCGTTCTACGGTGAATACGGGGCGGTCTATCTTGATTCTTTACCAAGGGGGTCTTTTGATACTCCTGTCTCTTGTCTTGCGGATTTCACCACACAGAGCTTCAATCGGTGGAGCGGCAAAACAGGAGAGCTGGAAGAGGAGATAAAACCGCTCGTTAAAAACAATTACACGGTCTGTATCATGGCCGGAACAACAAGAAGCGCGCGCGCCCTCGCAAACGATTTGAATGACGACGGCATTTTTGCCGTTTATGCGGACGGATTCCCTTCTGAATTTCAAAACGGCGCGGTGACGGTAACGACCGGCGCAATGACTGCGGGCTTCAGGATCGCAGATATAAAATTCGCCCTGATCACGCATACAAAGACGCAGATCAAGCAGAATAAAAAAAGAAAAGTCAGCGCAAAAAATGCAATCCACTCGCTTGATGAACTCAGCGTGGGCGATTATATCGTTCACAATGTGCACGGCATCGGTGTTTTTGAGGGCATTCAGGCGCTCGAGATGAACAAGGTCAAAAAAGATTATATAAAGATATCCTATGCAAAAGGAGACGCGCTTTATGTGCCAGTTACCCAGCTTGATCTTGTATCAAAATATATAGGGCCGGGAGATCATGCGAATGTTAAGGTAAACCGTTTGGGCGGCGGGGAATGGAAAAAGACAAAAGCCAGGGTGCGTGAATCCGTAAAGGATATGGCAAAGGAGCTTATTGCTCTTTATGCAAAACGGATGAGCACAAAAGGCTACGCTTTTTCGGAGGATACGGATTTTCAGCGTGACTTTGAACTGCGCTTTGCCTATGAGGAAACGGATGACCAGCTTAGGTGCACCGAGGAGATCAAGCGCGATATGGAGCGCCCGGTGCCTATGGAGCGCCTGCTTTGCGGCGATGTCGGTTTCGGCAAAACGGAGGTTGCGCTCAGAGCGGCTTTCAAATGTATAACGGAGGGCAAGCAGTGCGCTTTGCTTGTGCCCACAACAGTGCTTGCAATGCAGCATTTCAATACGGCGCGTGAAAGGATGGAAGCTTTTCCCGTTACAATAGAGATGCTCTCACGTTTTGTTCCGGCACAAAAGCAAAGGGACGTTCTAAAAGGGCTTGAAGCCGGAAATGTGGATTTTCTGATAGGCACACACAGAATGATCAGCAAGGATATCCGGTTCCGTGATCTGGGCTTGCTTATAGTTGATGAGGAGCAGCGTTTCGGTGTTGCCCAAAAGGAAAAATTAAAGCAGAAATTTCCTCGTGTGGATGTGCTCACTCTTTCCGCCACTCCGATCCCCAGAACGCTCAACATGGCTCTGAGCGGAATACGGGATATGAGCGTTATTGAGGAAGCGCCGGCGGACCGTTATCCCGTTCAGACTTATGTTATGGAATATGATTTTGATATTCTTGCAGAGGCTATGGCGCGCGAGCTTGAGCGCGGCGGACAGTGCTACTATCTGCATAATAATATAGATTCGATAGAGGGCGCCGCAGCAAGGATCAAAAGAGCGCTTCCGGATGCAAACGTAGCGGTGGCGCACGGCAGAATGACGCAGGAACAGCTTTCTGATATATGGGCAAAGGTTGTAAACGGTGAGGTGGATATACTTGTATGTACCACCATTATAGAAACGGGTGTGGATGTTTCAAACGTTAATACTCTGATCATAGAAAATGCGGACAGACTGGGCCTTGCCCAGCTGCATCAGATAAGAGGCAGAGTAGGCAGAAGCTCGCGCCGCGCATATGCGTATTTTACGTTTACGCGCGGAAAGGAACTTACGGAGATCGCGCAGAAACGCCTGGAAGCGATAAGAGAATATACCGAGTTCGGATCAGGATTTAAGATCGCCATGCGGGATCTTGAGATACGCGGAGCCGGTTCGCTTCTCGGAAACAGGCAGCACGGGCATATGGAAGCGGTTGGTTATGATATGTATCTTAAGCTGCTTGGCGAGGCGGTTGCAGAGGAAAAAGGCGAGATCAAAGAGGGCGGGGAAGAGCCGGAATGTCTTATCGACCTGCCTGTTGAGGCGCATATACCAGAAAGTTATATACGTTCAACACCGCAGAGGCTTTCCATGTATAAACGAATTGCCGCCGTGCGCACAGATGCGGACGCAAACGATGTTCTTGACGAACTGAGAGACAGATTCGGCAATCCACCGGCGTCGATCAACGGTCTGCTCCAGATCTCGCTTTTAAGGAATTCCGCTGCTGCAGCCGGTATCTATGAGATTTCGCAGCGGAACGGCGCCGTGCTGCTTTATATGGCGCAGCCCGATGTGCGTTATGCCGTTGAAATGAATAAAAAAATGAAAGGGCGCGTTATGCTTTCCGCCTCCAAAAAACCTTATATATCCGTTAGGCAGGGGCAGGAAGACGTGCTTGAAACAGTTAAAAACAGCATAGAGATCATAACCAGCGCAAAAAATGAATTTGCGCAAAAAAATGAAAACGGCGAAAACGCCTGAATTGCTGAATAAAAAAACACCTCGGGGGCATAATGCTCTTGAGGTGTTTTTTATGTCTACACAATCAAAATCTAAAAATCCGGGCAAAAATCTGAAAATACTTTTCACCGTGGTGTGTGTTTCAATCATCGCCGTAGGCGTGATCGTCTATTTTTCAACAAGCGGCACGGAAGATGTAAATGAACCGACCACGATTGCTGATACTACTGCCGTTCAGCGTGCGGTGACTGTTGAGGAAACAACTGCTCCTTCCACAGCTGCACCCGCAACGGAAACGACGACTGCAAAAGAGGAATCCACCTCCATGGTGCAAAGCGATAAGAACACGCCATATAAAAGCTTTTATGAATATCCTGTCTCCGAGTCCGTCCTTCAGGGCTATTCCGAAGAGCTCATAAAGAACGATACGATGGGAGATTACAGAAGCCACACGGCCGTTGATTTCAAGGGCGCAGCGGGAGACAGCGTTAAAGCAATAAATGACGGCATCGTTCTGAATGTTTATAATGACGCACTGCTTGGTATGACGGTCGAGATAGACCACGGCGGAAAGCTTGTAGCAAAATACAGCGGTCTGGACGGCGTAAGCGTAAAAACGGGAAGCACGGTAGAGATAGGGCAGGAGATAGGCACGCTGGGCACCGTTCCGTTTGAAACCGGCCTTGAAAGCCATCTTCATTTTGAAACCAGGCTGGACGGAGAAGCTGTAGATCCGCTTACCGTGATGGGCAAAACGGAATGAATTTAAAAGGAATTTCCCGGGCGGGAAGTATCCGCCTGCAGGCTGCCTTTACAGTATTGCATCAGCATAATAAGACCCGCTCGAATCGGTTTTCGGGCGGGGAATTTTTATATATTTAAATTAAGTTCTTTTATTTTATCCCTAAGCAAGAGCCAGTCCTGAAAAGCAAGTTCTTTGTTGTTCGGATTTCTCAGGATAGCGGCGGGGTGAAATGTGCCCATCATCAGCACGCCGTTTTTTTCAATGAAAACGCCGTGTTCCTTAGTTACTCTGAAATTAGGGTCTATCAGTTTCTGGGCGGATATCCTTCCTACGCAGACTATGATCTTCGGTCGTATGATCTTAAACTGCTCTCTCAGCCATAAAATGCAGGTATCCTGTTCTTCGGGTTTGGGATCCCTGTTTTTTGGAGGCCGGCATTTTACCATGTTTGCAATGTAAACGTTTTTTTCTCTTGAAAGATCAACTGCCGCAAGGAATTTATCAAGCAGCTGGCCGCTCCTTCCAACGAACGGCCTGCCCTGCAGATCCTCGTTTTCACCGGGGCCTTCGCCTATAAGCATTATATCGGCGTTTTTGTTTCCCTCGCCGAATACAAGATTCGTCCTGCCCTCGCAAAGCCGGCATCTGCTGCAGTCTTTACACATTTTTTCAAGTTCGTCAAGCGTCATTTTCATCACCCGTTTGATTATATCAAATTTGCTATTGAAAAACAATAAAAAGAGGTATAAAATAAAGTTGAAAACAAAATTTAGCAACCAAGGAGTCAGATCATGCAAAATAACGAAGTTGTTGTAGAAATATCAGCCCGCCATGTTCATCTTACAAGAGAGGATATGGATATCCTTTTCGGGGAGGGCAGCGAGCTTACTTTTAAAAAGGCTCTTTCCCAGCCGGGCCAGTTCGCGTCAGAAGAAAAGGTGCGGGTTATCGGGCCGAAAGGTGAGTTCCCGCATGTCACTATCCTCGGTCCGCTCAGACCTTATACGCAGATAGAGCTTTCCCTTACGGACGCGCGGTCAATAGGGGTCAATGCGCCTGTTCGTGAGAGCGGCCATTTGGATGGCGCAGGCGCCTGCAAGATCATAGGCCCCAAAGGTGAGATCGATGTTGAGGAGGGCGTTATCGCGGCAAAGCGCCATATCCATGCTACCCCTGAGGACGCTGAAAGAGAAGGCCTCACAAACGGACAGATCGTTTCGGTCGAGATACCCACTTCAAATGAGAGAAAGCTGGTCTTCGGAGACGTGGTAGTGCGCGTTACGGAAACATCCGCGTGGGCGATGCATATTGATACGGATGAGGCCAATGCCGCCGGAATGGCGCCGAATACCATAGGAAAAATAATCAAATAAAACGAAAACCATTATACCTGCGCCCTGCCATGAAAGGCGGGGCGTTTTCAGGTTTGATCCTTCTGTAAGCGTATTTACAGAGTCTGAAAGAGGCGAACGATCTTGAATAGTAACGATAATAACGAGATGCTTGCAACAGCCCCTGTGGGCAAGCTCTTGTTCAAGCTTGCCGTACCTACCGTTACGGCGCAGCTTATAAATATGCTTTATAATATTGTGGACAGGATTTACATAGGCCATATTCCGGATATAGGGGCAAACGCGCTTACCGGAGTGGGCGTGTGTATGCCGCTGATCATGGTGGTGTCCGCGTTTGCCGCGCTTGTGGGCTACGGCGGCGCGCCGCGCTCTTCTATTTATATGGGCAGGGGTGACAGGGAATCCGCTGAGAGAACGCTGGGAAACTGTTTTGTTGTGCAGATCATTATTTCGGTCATTCTGACTGTTTTGCTCCTTGCATTCAACAGACCGCTTCTTCTTGCGTTCGGTGCAAGTGAAAACACGATAGAATATGCCGTTGATTACATGAATATATATGCCGCGGGCACTGTTTTCGTTCAGCTGACTCTCGGTATGAATATGTTTATCACGGCACAGGGCTTTGCCAAAACCGGTATGCTTTCCGTGCTCATAGGCGCTGTTGCCAATATTATTCTGGATCCGATCTTTATTTTTGGATTGGATATGGATGTAGAAGGCGCGGCCCTTGCAACCATAATTTCACAGGCCGTTTCCTGCGCATGGGTTCTGGCGTTTCTTTTCGGTAAAAAAACGGAT
Organism: uncultured Clostridium sp.; assembly: GCA_958422185.1. Lineage (GTDB taxonomy): Bacteria > Bacillota > Clostridia > Oscillospirales > Acutalibacteraceae > Eubacterium_R. The sequence continues at coordinate 25,410 of CATZNW010000026.1, read as the reverse complement.
CTTAGGATCAGGGCAAAATATATGCCGCTGCGCGCCAATATCATTATGCCGGCCCTTGCGCTGGGTCTTTCAAATTTTGTAATGCAGGCAAGCGAGAGCGCGATCTCAGTATGTTTTAATTCCTCCCTTTTAAAATACGGCGGTGATACGGCGGTCGGCGCTATGACGATTTTAACCAGCGTTATGCAGTTTGCCATGCTGCCTCTTCAGGGTCTGGGGCAGGGAGCGCAGCCGATCATCAGCTATAATTACGGCGCAAAAAACGCGCAGCGCGTGAGATCTGCTTTTAAGCTTCTCCTGATAACGGATCTTTGCTACGCCGTTATCCTGTGGCTTGCAGTTATGCTTTTCCCCGGGGCCTTCGCCGCAATGTTTACATCTGAGGCGGATCTTATGGAATTTACCAAAAACGCCCTTCGCATCTATATGGCGTGCGCGTTGCTCTTCGGCATCCAAATGGCGTGCCAGTCAACATTTGTTGCCATAGGAAATGCAAAAGCGTCTATCACGGTTGCCGTTGTGCGCAAATTTGTGCTGCTGATACCGTTGATCTATATCATGCCGGTGATCTTTACCCGTGATAAGACTATGGCGGTTTATATGGCGGAACCTGTTGCGGATTTTATAGCCGTAACGTTTACTGCAATACTTTTCAGCGTGCTGTTTAAAAAAGTCTTAAGATCCGTCTCACAGCCGGATTCTGAACATAACCGGTAAAAAGTTTGCGCGCCGTAAAACAAATTTACGGCTTTATCATTCCGCTGCCGGTGGGCCGGAGATCATTTATAATGACCGCCAGAAAGAGATCGCTGCGGCAAAAGAATAGATTCTGAATATCAGACGGAAATGATATACAGTACTGCAAGGGATCACAGCCCCGGTTTTACCGCTCTGTGATCTTTTGCTTGACAGAGCAGAGTTTCTTTGCTATAATACCAACGCTACCTTGAAAAAGGCGGCTATCCTTGCCCGGATGCAATGCCGGGCCAAAAGTCCAGAAGGAGGTGCTAAAGAATGGCATTAAAAAAGTATGAGCTTGTATTGGTTTTCTCACTTTCAAAGGGCGAAGAAGCGGTAGAAACTCTCAAATCAAAGTTCTTGGAGCTTATCAAGGCTAATGGCACTCTCGGCGAAGTTGAGGAATGGGGCAAACGTAAGCTTGCTTATCCTATCAACTATGAAACAGAGGGTTATTACATTGTTGCTCAGTTTGAATGTGAGGAGAGCTTCCCCGCAGAGCTGGACCGTGTTATCAATATTACGGACGGCGTGCTTCGTTCACTCATTGTCGCTAAAAGCGAGGATGCAGATTCAGAGGAGGCAAAATGATTAATTCCGTAGTAATTATGGGCAGGTTAACATTTGATCCCGAGCTTCGCACCACACCAAGCGGCGTTTCAGTCGTTCGTTTTCAGGTTGCGTGCGACAGAAATTATCAGAAATCAGGCGAAGAAAGAAAAACGGATTTCATTGATGTTACAGCTTGGCGTCAAACGGCCGAATTTGTTTCCCGTTATTTCCGCAAAGGCTCAATGATTGCGATAGAGGGCTCGATCCAGACGGATAATTATACGGACAGGGACGGCAACAAAAGAAAATCTTTTCAGGTTGTTGCAAACAATGTTTCCTTTTGCGGTTCAAAAGCCGAAAGCGGCTCCGCAAATCCGGTATACAGTCAGCCCGCTCCCAGCTATGCCTCGGCGGACAACAGCGATTTTGAGGAAATTGTTGATGATGATGACGATTTACCATTTTAAGGAGGAAAACTGATAATGGCTTATAACAAGGGCGGCGCAAGAAAAAGCCGCAGAAAAGTTTGCCAGTTTTGCGTGGATAAATGCGAGTATATCGATTATAAAGACGCTTCAAAGCTTAAGAGATATACTTCTGAAAGAGCAAAGATCCTTCCCCGCCGTGTTACGGGTACCTGCGCAAAGCATCAGAGGGAGCTTACAATAGCAATTAAGCGTGCGCGCCAGATTGCGATCCTTCCTTACAGCGCAGACTGATTGAATCATTCGTATTAAAGGCTGACCTTTTCGGGTCGGCCTTTTATTTTTTCAGTGACTGACCGGACGGGAGTGAAAAAATTTTTTCGTTTAACAAAACGTAAACATTTCCTAAACAACAGAAAAACATACGGGAGGTATAGTTTATATGCACCAAGGGAAAAGATCCCGTGTAAATATTTTTTAGGAGATGTGATTATGAACAATCAAAATGAAAAGTACAGTTATTCTTACAATGCTGCCGAAAGCAGCCCGGTCGAAAAAATCGTTGATAAATACAGGGAGAAAACTCCGCGCGAGACTGCGGCCGAAAAGATCATAAAGCTGGACGCGGCCGTTGAGAAAAAAGCCACTGTCCCGGCAATTATTATCGGCGTGATAGGCGCATTGCTGCTGGGTGTCGGAATGTGCTGCACCATGGTTTGGCAGTCGCTGTTTGCGCTTGGAATTATAGTTGGCGTTATAGGTATTATTGTTATTGCGTGCGCTTATCCTGCATATAAAAAGATCGCGGCAAAACAGCGCAAAAAAGTTGCCGGATCGATTCTTGAACTCAGCGAAAGCGCAAAATAACCAAGCCGAAAAAGCAGAATTGCTTTTTTAAATACCTCTTTAAAAGCTGCTCTGGCAGCGGGCGCCGTTTCCTCTGACCGGGAAGCGGCGCTTTCCCGAAAGATAAATCTGTTAAAAGGAGACGATCCAATGAAAAAATAATAACGGCGGGAATTGCAGTCGCAGTGGCGGCAACAGCCCTTTTTGCCGCTGCCATAATAAAAGACAGAAGATAATCGTATTTTGCTCTTAACATAGAAGCGGCAGCCTGATAACAAGATCAGGCCGCCGCTTTTTTATGCATAGGATTATTTTTTCGCCTCTATACCGTTATCTGAACGGTTCAGTTCACCGGCAAGCCGCATCATCTCCGGTGCGGCTTTCTTCCTTTCGTTTTTTAAAACGTATTTGTAGATCGGGTATGCCGCTGCAGTGATCGCTATTCCCGCAATCCCTATGACCACGCCGGCAGCAAACAACGTATCCTGCCATACAAGAACACAGCTCATGCCGAAGCCCAGAATCAGAATGCCGATTATCCCGGCAGAGATACCGGCGGCCGTTGCGCGGCCGGTAACTTTACGGTCAAGGCGCTTTATGGACTGTTCGGCGCCTTTTGCTTCTTCCCTCACAACATATTTTTTCAGGATCGCGTTGATTTCCTCCTGCTCGCGTGCGGAGTAGGAATATTCAAATCTCTTATTGCTCATGTGCCACCTCTAATTTATTTCTTTTTTGAGTAATACTGTTGAACGTACCGTCATGTAAACGGCTATAACCAGGATCCCGGTGCATACTGCGGCAGCGGAAACGGAGGTCATTATGCGGCTGAATTCTTTGTCTGCTTCCGTACTGAAGCGGCTCAGCATCGCTGTTTCAAGCGCAAACATGGAAACGACGGCCGCAGTGAAGTTGATGATCTTTGCAGCCGAGAGTGACGGCCGTTTGTACTTCCTGAACTTAATAACGTTTGTGCTTGCCGTTATAATATTGTAAAACGCAAAAAGCGCGGCGGCATAGATCAGGCTGCCTCTATAGCTGAAACCGCCGCCGCTGGTAACGACCGTTATTGAAATAGCGGCAAGTATCTGATTGGTAACAAGCAGCATGATTCCGCACGCACGGTAGATTTTAAGTTCTTCATCCGCACGCAGGGCTTTGTCGGTCTTTTGAAGCACCGCGAGGCGCATTGCCGCAAGCATCGTGTAATAAAGCGCCAGATATGCGCACCAGACAGATCTTTGTACAACAGCGGAATAGATATTTACCCCGCAAAACAAAAGGTTAACGCAAAGTCCCTGATAGAGAAAAATTTTTGTTCTGAATGCAACGTTTCCGAAAAATCTTTTTCCAAACGGGGTTGCCGATATCTTTTGTACGGCGGGTAATTTCAGAAGCCTTGCAGGCAGCTTTTTTGCACAGCGCACAATAAGAGTTATGCATATAACAAGCGAGTAAGCCGCAAAAAAGTAAAAAATACACGTTAAAACGCTGTTGGTTATTACCTCTGCAAGGCAGAGTGCCATAAGGGTAAAACTGGGCGCGCTGATCAGAAACGTTACCGCCGCATTGGGGTTAAAAATATCGTGCGCGGTAATTTTTTTCGTTTTCATATAGGTATCCTCACGGTAAATACGCTGCCTCTGCCGGGTTCGCTCTCCACCGAAATATCTGCGTTTTCAATATCTATGACCCGTTTTACAAGCGCAAGACCCAGACCGTTGCCGCCGGTGGCGCGGGAGGGATCGGCCTGATAGAATTTTTCAAATATACGTTTGCCGTCCTTTGTGTGGATTCCTCTGCCCGTGTCAGCAACGCTCACAACGGCAAAGTCGCCGTCCCGTTTAAGAGAAACGCTTATTTTTCCGTGATCGGTAAATTTTACCGCGTTGGAAAAAAGATTGCTCCACACGATATTTAAAAGTTCTCCGTCCGCACAGACGGTTATGCCGTCCTGAATGTCCGTTTCGATCTCAAGCCCTTTCTTTTCCCATTCGTTTTCAAAAGCAAGCAGGCATTCGCACAGCTGCTCGCCCAGATCGTATTCTTTCTTATCAGGAAAGATCTGCCGGTTTTCAAGCTTGTTTAACTTCAGAATGTTGGTTATAAGGGAATTCAGCCGGTCTGCGGCTCTGCCGGCTTCTGCCGCGTATTCCGCCCTTTCCGCGTCAGATATGCCGGGATCCTTCAGCAGCGCGGTATAATTTTTTATAACCGCAAGGGGGGTCTTCATCTCGTGTGAAACGTTGGCTGTAAAATCATTTTGCAGCGTTTCAATTCCGGCAAGCTCCTGTGCCATATCATTAAAATAATCTGCTATTTCTTCAAAATCGCCCATTGAAATAAATGCGGACTCGTCTTTTTCTATTCTTGCGGAAAAATCTCCGCTCATGATCCTTTCGGCAAAATCAGTTATCTTTTTTACCGGCCTTTTCACCATTATTGCCCGGCGCACGGCGTCGGCAACGGTGCATATCAGGCTTAAAACCATAACGTTTGCAAACGTTATCTTTGCTGCCGTTTCTATGCTTTCACGCTCGATCACAAGTCCTGCGGCATTTTCCATGGTGTTTAAAAACAATACAAGGCAGCAGGATATAAAAAAGCTTATGGCAAGGAAGAATACAGCATACCGCCTGAAAGCCAGCAGGATGTTTTTTGCGCGCGCATGTTTTTTTGCTCTTGTCATTTCAGCACCGCCTTATAGCCCAGTCCGTGTACGGTTGAGATCTCAAAATCTTTGCAGTCTTTAAACTTTTCGCGCAGTTTTGTAATGTAAACGTCAACGGTGCGCGGTGAAGAGGAAGATTCCATATCCCAGAATTCTTCCATAAGCTGTGTGCGCGTAAAGGTTTTTCTGGGGTAAGAGAGCAGCTTGAACAGTATGTTGAATTCTCTTACGGTCAGCGGGATCTCTTCGCCGTTCAGATAAGCGGAATGTTCGTCTGTGTCAAGAGTTAGAGAGCCGATTTCAAGCCTGCGCTTTGCCGCTGTGCCGGCCCGCCTCATCAGGGCGCCTATGCGCATTTTAAGTTCTTCAAGATCAACAGGCTTTTCCATATAATCGTCTATTCCTATCCTGAAGCCGCGCCGTTTTGATTCAATATCGCTTCGTGCGGTCATAAATAAAATAGGTATATCCGCGTTGAAATCCCTTACGGTTTCGGCAAATTCAAAGCCGTCGGTCTCCGGCATCATAATATCAGATATGATCAGGTCATATACTTCTGAAAATAATTTGTCATAAGCGTCGTCCGCATTAAAACAGCCGTGCGCTTCAAATCCGTTTGAATTCAGATAGGTGCAAACGGATCGGTTCAGCGCCCGGTCGTCCTCAACAACAAGAATTTTAAACATGCGTATCACCCCTTTTATCCATAATTATAGCATATATTTGTTAAAGTTTTGTTAGCGCGCAAAAAAATGCAGCCGAAACTGCCGGCCGCATTTTAAAATGGAGTTATCTGTATTTATGCAGTTTTAGATTTCCCATTTCATAATGGTTTTTCCGAATGCCTTGCGTGCGTCTTTTTCAAAAGCCGCTTTTATGTCCGCAAGCGTTCGGATCTCGTTTACCGAGTTTATAAGATTTCCAAGATAATCGATTATCTCCGGATTCTTCCGGTACAGCGAAACTGTTTTTTTGAAATCGCCGACTCCGCTTCTTGACGATCCGAAAAGGCGAAGCCCCTTTTCAAGGATCATTCTTGTATTTATAGCAACGGGGTATTCCGAAACGCCAAGCAAGGAGACTGTACCTTCCGGCCTGATAAGCCCTATGATTTGCTCGATCGCAACAGGGCTGCCGTTTCCTCCCACGCATTCAAACGCATGGTCCAGTTCCATGCCTTCCGGCACATCGTTTACAAGATATGCTCCGTCTGCGAAAGTAAAATCGGCCAGCTTTTCATAATTTGTTCCGAAAATATAGATCCTGCTCTCCGGGAAATTCTTTTTCAGAAGCAGGGTGGTGATATATCCCAGATTGCCGTCTCCCCACACGCCGATCACATCGCGGCGCCCGTGAGCTATTGTGTCAAACCTTGAAACGGCATGCATGGAAACGGAAACGATCTCCGTAAAAGCCGCAACATTCAGATCTATGTTTTCGGGCAGTGCTACGAGCCTCTTAGGGGAGATCTCAACATATTCCTGCAGGAATCCGTCCGCCGAGGAACCGCAGAATTTGGAAGACCTCAGATAATTTTCAGCGATGAAATCATCTTCCTCACACGGAATGTTCGGGATCATCACAACTCTGTCCCCGCATTTAAACGCTCCGGTAGGGTCAAATATCACCTGCCCGATACCCTCGTGTATCAGTGCCATCGGCAGCTTTTCGGCAAGCACTTTTGCGTCTCTGGTGCCAAGGTAATATCTCATGTCCGCGTTGCAGATGGAAAGATGCGTCGGGCGCACAACGGCGTCGCCTCCGAAAAGATCTATATTTTCAAAGGCCACTTCAAATCTTCTGGGTTGCGCAAGGCGGTAAACCGTGTTGATCATTCTTCTTCGTCCTCCAGAAGAGATTTGGCAACGCGCATATCATAAGGGTAAGTGATCTTTATATTAAAATCCTCGCCTTTCACAAGCGCCACCTGTTCGCCTTTAAGCACAAAGATCTTTGCCGCGTCGGTCAGTATCTCTTTTTCGTCATCCGTAAGGGAAGCGTAAAGCTCTTTAAGCTTTTTTGCCTTGAAAGACTGCGGCGTCTGCCCCTGGTACATATAATTTCTGTTCGGAATATTGCTGATGAAGCTGCCGCCCGCCGATTCAACGATCGTATCCGTAGCTTTTATAACGGTATCGCACGCGCCGTGCTTTTTGCAGGCGTCAATATTCTCCTCTATGATCCTGTGCGTAACGAACGGACGCACGGAATCGTGGGTTACTATGATCGTTTCATCATTCAGATCACCGCTTTTTTCTATCAGGGCAACGGCGTTCATGATGGTTTCGTTGCGTGTTGAGCCTCCCCGGGTAACTGTGATCTTATCCTGAGCAGGTGAAATATATTTTTTGATAAGGTCTTTGGTGTGCTCTTCCCACTGCGCGGGGCACAGAACGATGATCTTGTCTATTCCCGGGCAGGCAAAGAATTTTTCAATCGTATAGATGATGATCGGCCTGCCCTTAAGGTTAAGATATTGCTTGGGCTTGTCCCCTCCCATGCGGGAACCCGTACCCCCAGCGAGTATAATTCCGTAAACCATATTTTTCTCCTTCAGCAAGAAAGGTAAATCCCAAACCGTTTTTGATGTGCGGATTTATCGCTCTTGCTTAAAAATATTACAGTTATATATTATCTTAAAGCGTTATACATTTCAAGAATATTTTTTTCCGTGAGCGGTACCGGGTTGCGCGTCATCAGCATGCTCATGCTTGCCTTGGTGAGTTCGGATATCTGTTCGCCGGTTGTGCAGCCGATTTCCGAAAGGCGCGTTCTCATGCCCATACGCTTTTTCATTTCGGTTATCTCGTTTGCCATGGCATAGGCGTCTTCAAATCCGCACTGCCTTGCAAAAGCTGCCAGCCTGCCGCTTTCGTCCGCATGATCGGCGTTGAACTTAATAAAATAATCAAGCGTAAAAGCGCATGCCTCACCGTGCGGCACGCCGTAAAGATTGGTAAGAGGAAAGGAACATGCATGGCTTCCGGTAGTGCGCGGATGCGAAAATGCAACGCCCGCCGTTATGCTGGCCGCCGCCATTTTTTCTCGCGCTTCCAGATCGCCAGGGTCATTGTACGCGCGTTCAAGATATTTAAATACGAGTTTTGCGCTGTAAACGGAGCAGGCAGAACAAATCGGCTGGTTAAGCGTGCTCCAGTAGCTTTCAACCGCGTGGCTCAAAACGTCCAGCCCCGTTGATGCCGTGATCTGCGGCGGCACGGAAAGAGTTAATTCAGGATCTATGACCGCTGTTTTCGGGTACATTGCAGGGTCGTTCATAGGAGTCTTCAGATTTTTATCCGTATCTGTAAGAACGGCGATATTTGTGACTTCGCTGGCTGTGCCGCTTGTTGTCGGGAAAGCGATCATCGGTATCGCTTCAGCGGCGCTGACGGGCTTTCCGCCCGTGTGGTAAGATGAAATCACATCACTTCCGCGGGCGATCGCGCACGCCGCTTTGCAGCAGTCCATCGGCGATCCGCCGCCGAGCGCAACCGCAAAATCGGCTTTTGTCTTTCGCAACAGATCGGTGCAGTCGTCAACATTTTTTGTAGTGGGATTTGGCCTTATATCGCTGAAAACCGCTTTTATTTTGCCGCCGGAATGTTCAATAAATCTCTGAGCCGTTCCGTTTTTTTCAAAACTGCGGGAACAGACCAAAACTCCGCGGTTTCCCCCGATCTCATCAATGTATTTTTTAAGTTCTTTTCTTTTTCCGCTGCCAAATATAATTTTTACCGGCAGATTAAATTCCCAAAGCATGTCAGTCACTCCGTATGTATTATTTTACTTAATTTTATCACTATTATTTTTATCAATCAAGTTGAAAAAAGAAATAATATGCTATATAATAGCAACCGTACTTTTCAGAGAGGGAAAATGTTTTACGACTATGGCAGTTTTAAAGAATAAGCTAACTTACTCGCATACGCTCGCGGCCTGTTGCCTTGCATATGTGTCCCAGTCGGTAGCGGCAATGTTTTTGCCGCTGCTTTTTGTGCGTTTAGGCAGTGAATTCGGACTTTCGATTGAGAAACTTACAGCGCTGGTTACTGTAACTTTTTTTACTCAGATTTTTGTTGACGCAGCTGCGCCGTTCATCGTTAAAAAAACAGGCTACAGGGTGCTTTCCGTGACCGCCGCCATGTTTTCGTTCTGCGGTATAGCAGGTCTCTCGTTTATGGCGGATATTGTGCCCGGCGCGTTCTGGGGACTTTTTATATGCACCGTGCTTTATGCGATAGGATCAGGGCTTATAGAGGTTCTTATCACCCCTATAGTTGATTCCTGCCCAACGGATAAAAAGGCCGGCTCTATGGCTTTCGTGCATTCGGCTTACTGCGCGGGCTGCGTGTTTGTTGTGCTGCTTTCAACAGTGTATTTTTCAATTGTGGGAATAGATAAATGGCGCTATCTTGCGCTGTGCTTTTCGGCTGTTCCGCTTCTCGGCGCCGCGGCGTTCAGCGTTGTTCCTATCCGCACTCCGGAAGAGGTAAGGCGGCGCGGCAGCGCAAGGGATATGATAAAGAGCCCTCTTTTCTGGATATTCGGTATAATTATGATATGCGCCGGCGCAAGCGAACTTTCAATGAGCCAGTGGGCGTCCGCGTTTGCGGAGGCCGGTCTTGGAGTATCCAAAACCATGGGCGATCTGCTCGGGCCGTGCGCATTTGCGCTGCTTATGTTCCTTGGAAGGATCTTTTACGGCAAAATCAGCGACAGGGTGGATATCGTTAAAATCATGTTCGGCTGCAGCGCGCTGTGCATCGTTTCGTATCTTTTAGCGTCCTTTGCGGAAAATCCGGTCGTCGCTCTGATGGGCTGCTGTCTGTGCGGCCTTGCCGTTGCGCCTATGTGGCCGGCAACATTTACACTCAGCGGTAAATATATGCCCAATATTTCATCGACGGTCTTTGCCGCTTATGCGCTGCTTGGAGATCTGGGCTGCACCGGCGGACCCACCGCCGTCGGCATGATCTCAGGAGACAGCTCAAATATTTCAAAGGGCCTTTCGGTTTCCGTTGTGTTTCCGGTCGTGCTTGCCGTCTGCCTTGCGGCCGTTAAAATCATTTCCAGGAAAAATGAAATACGAAAAAAGTGCACAAATTAACGGTTCGTTTTTTGTAATATTATTTAAAAATTATTAATTTTAATACAAACTTCTGTTTTCGTATTGATTAATTCAGCAATTTTTGATATAGTTAAAATGTTATAATCGTATATTCGGGTAATGTTCAGATAATTTTGATGAAAGCGGTGGTAATTTGGAAGATCAGGACCTTTTGGCAAAAGAAGAGGCCGAACTTGATAAACTTGCTTATACTAAAAAGCGCTATCTGACCCCTAAGGAGATCGCGGCTTATGTGCTTGTAAACTTCGGTCAGAAAAATTTAAGCCAGTTTGTAAACGCCTATAAGGAATTCTTTATGATCCAGTTCCTTAAGCTGAATACAACTGCTTATGCTTACATAAACCTTTTCTCGTCTATCTATGACGCTGTTGACGATACGGTTTCGGGACTTATTATAGACAGAACAAGGACACGTTGGGGCCGTATCCGACCGTTCTTTATTTTGCCGCTTCCTCTGTGGCTGATCGGCGGCGCAATGATGTTTACCGCCCCTGACATCAGTTCAAACGGCAAGATCGTCTGGGCGCTGATCGCAATTGTTATTTACGGACTCGGCATGAGTTACTTCGGCGCATGGGGACTTATGATATATAATATAACTCCCAACCCCGACGAACGAAACAACCTTATTACAACAAGTAAATTCTTTGAGCTTTTCGGAACATGGCTTCCTTCGCTTGTACCGGTCCTTGTTGAATTTCTGCCAAGGGTCAATTCCGGTATCACGATGGAAAGCGTTTATACGGGCTTTGCGTATTTCATGCTGATATTCTCCGCTGTTTTCGCGGTTTGGGGCTTCTTCAATATGCGTGAGCGCGTTCCGCTTCAGTCACGCGAGGAGATGAATGAGACCTCCGTACTTGAATCGATCAAGCAGATCTTTACGAACCGCCCGCTTTTCGCTATCATCTTTGCGGATTTCTTCAATAATTTCAAGGCGGTCGGCGGTTCATCGGAACAGTATTTCTGGCTCAATAATACAGGCAATCTTGCAAACCAGACGGTGTGTGGCCTGTTTACAGGTATTCCGAACTATCTTATGGTTCCTCTTGCCGCTAAGATGATCAAAAAATTCGGCGCCCGTGCAACGGCTATCATCGCCGGCGTTTTCGGCGGCGTAGCTTATACGGTAATGTTCCTGATCGGCTATCATCCTTTCGGCCAGACCTTTAGTGATAATTATATTTTGAATCTTATCTGGGTCATTTTCGGGCTTACTATCTGCGGATTGCCGAATAAGCTTATCCTTGTTGTAGGGCCTGTTCTCTGCGCCGAAACATTCGATTATATGGAATGGAAGCACGGCCTGAGAAATGAAGCGCTTGTGACTACCGTTCAGGGCTACTTTACAAAGCTGGCCACTTCTATAACCGGCTGGCTCTCCGGTATGGTGCTTACATGGATCAACTATGTTCCCCTTACCGATTCGCTCGGAAATGCAATACCACAGACCGATCCGGGAGTGCTGAACGGCATTTGGGCTGTATTCTGTATACTGCCCGCCCTTGCAAGAGGACTTTACGGACTTTCATTTATACTTTATCCTATTCACGGCAATCTCCGCAATCAGATGATTGCCGAACTTGCGGACATCCGTGCTGACAGGCTTGCAGAGCAGGAAGCCGCCCGTCAGGCTAAATTAGGCGAAGAAGATAACTCGGCAGAATAATCTGTCATGCCGCTGCAAATCGTTTTGCGGCGGCTTTTCTTTGCCTTTTTATATATAAACCGCTTGCCCATTTTACGGGGTTGTGTTATAGTATTTGCGGAGATTGAATTATGAAGATCAGAGATATTGAATTCAAGGATATAGCCTTTCTGGCGCCCATGGCAGGCGTTACTGACAGGGCGTTCAGAGAACTGTGCGCCTCCTTCGGCGCTGCTTATACGGTTACTGAGATGGTCAGTTCAAAAGGTCTTGTGATGGGGGATAAAAAAAGCGCAATGCTGTTAACGCTTGGTAAGGACGAAGGTATCGCCGGTGCGCAGATCTTTGGAGACGATCCTGCAATCATGGCGGAAGCCGCCGTGAAAGCCCTTGCGTTTTCCCCCGATATCATTGATATAAACATGGGCTGTCCTGCTCCTAAAATCGCAATGAACGGCGGCGGGGCAAGCCTTATGAAAGATCCTGCTCTTGCCGGCAGGATCGTAAGAGCGGTAAGAGACGCTGTTGATATTCCCGTTACTGCCAAGATCCGTAAAGGCTGGGATGATGCAGCGGTGAACGCCGTGGAGCTTGCAAAGATCCTGGAAGCAAACGGCGCGGACGCCGTAACCGTCCACGGCAGAACCAGGCGGCAGATGTACAGCGGAACGGTGGATTATGATATAATTGCCGCCGTGAAAAAGGCTGTGAACATCCCCGTTATCGGAAACGGCGATATTACCGATATTTATTCTGCGGAGAAGATGATAGAAAAGACCGGGTGCGACGCTGTTATGATCGGCCGCGGTGCGTTTGGAGATCCCTGGATCTTCAGGCGGATAAACGCTTATCTGGGTGACGGTATTGTGATTCCGTCGCCGTCGCTGGAAGAAAAAATGACGGTTATGCTGAAGCATATAGCAAAAATGATAGAATACAAGGGCGAATATACGGCCATGCGCGAGGCGCGCAGGCATGCCGCCTATTATACAAAAGGTCTGCGGGGCGGAGCCAGATTCCGTGCAGAAATGAGCTCACTTGAAACTTATGATGATTTAAAGAAGATCACTTTCAGAATAGTAAAGGAAAATCAGCATGATTCTTAAAAATGTTTGTTTTTATAATGAGCTTTTTGAAAAAGAGGTTGCCGATATTGAAATAGAAAACGGCAGGATAAAGGCCATTGGCGTAATCAGCGGGAACGGCCGTGATATGAGCGGAATGATTGCCGTGCCGGGCTTTGTGGATATCCATATTCACGGCGCGGCTGGCGGGGACTGTTCTGACGCAAGCGCACAGAGCCTGGATAAGGTCAGTTCTTATCTTGCAAAGCATGGCGTGACCTCGTTTTGCGCCACAAGCATGACACTGGGGCACAATACCCTTATGGATATAGCAAAGACGGTTCGTGAATATAAGGGAAAAGAAAGCGGCGCCAAAATAGCGGGGATCAATCTGGAGGGCCCGTTTATCGCAATGAGCAAAAAAGGCGCGCAGAATCCCGCTTATGTGCGCGCGGGCAGTATTGAGGAATTTGATGAGATCCGCGCGGCCAGCGGCGATCTGGTAAGGCTTATTACTATCGCTCCTGAGGCGTTCGGCAGCGATGCGTTTATAAAACATGCAAGCAAAAAATGCGCTGTTTCCATAGGCCATTCAGCGGCAAATGCGGCAGAGGCGCAGCGCGCTTTTGACCTTGGCGCGCGCCACGCAACTCATCTTTACAATGCCATGACGCCTATGACCCACCGCGAAGCTGGAATCGTCGGCACTGCGCTGGACAATGAACAGGTGTTTTGCGAACTGATCTGCGACGGCGGCCATATCTGCCCCGCGGTGCTCAGAAATACATTTAAGATACTGGGTGAAAACAGAGCGTGCGTGATTTCTGATTCCATGCGGGCCGCAGGTCTCGGAACAGGCGAATTTGAACTTGGCGGGCAGAAAGTTTATGTGCATGAGGGCGGCAGATACGCCGTGCTGGAAGACGGCACGATTGCCGCGTCGATCAGCAATGTGTTTGACGAGTTTAAGAATCTGCTCTCTTTCGGCATTGATTTTAAGACAGCCCTTAAAAGCTGCACGATCAATCCCGCAAAGGCCATTGGTGCTGATGATGAGATCGGTTCTATAGAAACGGGCAAGGCAGCAGATATTGTGTTTACCGATGAAGATTTCAACATAAAGGAAGTTTACATAAATGGAATACTCGCTTAATGTTGCGCTCATAGAGCCGGAGATCCCGCAAAATACAGGCAATATTGCGCGCACCTGCGCCGCGACCGGGGCCAAGCTTCACCTGGTAGGCCCTATGGGATTTGAAATAACGGAAAAGCGCGTGCGCCGCGCCGGGCTGGATTACTGGGACAAGCTGGACATAACGTATTATCATGACACAAATGAGTTTTTTGAAAAAAACAAGGGCGCCCGGTTTTATTTTTTCAGTACAAAAGCACGCAATGTTCACAGCGATATGAATTATGAAAACGGCTGCTTTCTTGTCTTCGGTAAGGAAACGAAAGGGCTGCCGGAGGAACTTCTTAAAGCAAATGAGGAACGATGCGTCCGCCTGCCTATGCGCGGAATAATAAGAAGCCTCAATCTTTCAAACAGCGTTGCGGTGGGCGTTTATGAGGTCCTGCGCCAGTGGAATTACCCAAAGCTCGCGTTAAAAGGGGAGCTCCACGGTCTGAAATGGGAAGATTAACCGCATTTTACGCTTATTTAAGGCGTATAAATATATTAATTTTATGAGGGAGAGATAACAGTGAAGGCTTTGATGATCAATGGTAGTCCGCATTCAAACGGAAACACCGCTCTTGCGCTTGCGGAGATGAAAAAGATCTTTGACGCAGAGGGAATTGAAACGGAGACCCTGCATATAGGCAATAAGGATATTAGAAGTTGTATTGCCTGCAATACGTGCGCCAAAAAAGGAAGCTGCGTGTTTGATGACGAAGTGAACGCCGCTGCCAAGAAATTGGAAGAGTGCGACGGTCTTGTAGTAGGCAGCCCGGTGTATTACGCCTCTGCGAACGCAACGCTTGTGGCGTTTTTGACAAGGCTTTTCTATTCAACGCCTTTTGATAAGACCATGAAAGTCGGCGCGGCGGTTGTAGCCGCAAGACGCGGCGGACTTTCCGCAACGTTTGACGAGCTGAATAAGTTTTTCACGATCTCCGGCATGCCGGTTGCATCGGGGCAGTATTGGAACAGTGTTCACGGCCGGGAACAGGGAGAGGCCGCTCAGGATGCAGAGGGGCTTCAGTCCATGCGCACGCTTGCAAGGAATATGGCGTTTCTCATGAAAAGTATTGCTGTGGGCAAGGAAAAATACGGCCTGCCTGAAAAAGAACCGTTTGAAAGAACCAATTTTATCAGATAAAAAACGGATCGTAGTTTTAAAAACGCCGGATAAGGAACCATTTATATAAAGAATACGATATGATGCCAATGTCAGCGATGCCGCATTTCTGGTTTTGGAAACTGCCAAACAATTTTTCTGTTTGCAAAAAATGTAAGGCCCGCGATAGGATCGTAAAAAATGGGGGCATTATGAAAATAATAACACAGCGGCTTGTTATTCGTGAACTTTGCGAAGCGGATTACCCGGAATTCGAACGAACGCTGAATGATGTTCAAAAGACCTGTTTTGGAAGCGGAAAAGGATTTTTGAATTGGCTGATTTCACAATATTCCGCCACGGACATCATAAACGGTGTGATTTCTTTTGGCATTTTTGAAAAGACGACCGGGAAACTTGTGGGTACGATAGGCGCGGGAAAGCATGACGATCTGCACGAACCGGAAATATTTTATTTTTTATTAGAAGAATACCGTGGATATGGGTTTGCCACAGAAGCGGCGAAAGAAGTAACAGAATGGGCATTGAGAAATTATAATATTCCATATTTAATTGGTACAGTTGCTGTAGATAATGTCAAATCCCAACATGTTTTAGAACGGTGCGGCTATCGATTTATCGCTGTACGCTCGCTTTTGGTACATGCCACGAATGAGCGGCTTGATTTTAAATATTACAGGTATTATAACACGAAAGAGGAACATAATTTCACATAAAGCAAAGCCCGCGGAAATAACGAGGTTTTCCGCGGGCTTTGTTTTACTTTCTTATAGGGCCGCCGTTTTTCCGCGGTCCGTTTTTTAATCCGTATGTGCGTTCAGATCATTCAGCGCTTTTGCAATATCCGCGTCAATGCAAACCGAGCTGGCGCTTATCTCCCTCGGGCACACGGCTTCGCCGAAATTTATGCAAACGTAAAAAGCATTTTTGTTTTCCGCTGTCATTCTCCAGAACGGGTATTTGATAATTACCGGAGTGTTGCCGCCTACGCCCAGTTCAAGAAACAGGATCTTCTGCCCTTTTCTGGCGCGCAGGAAGTCCTCGTATCTTTGCGCCGCAGCCTGCCATCCGTCATCCTCAACAAACTTGTCGTCCGCGCGCAGGTTCATCGTCATAGGCCGGCCGCACACAGGACAGACGGGGATCAGATCTGAGGGGATCCTCATATTCCTTTGCTGTTTTATCATTTTCCGTACGGGAATCTCATTATCATAGGTCTTGCTGTGGCACGGCACACTGCATTGCCATAATCCATAATCGCCCTGTGTGTAAAACAGACGTTTTTTATCAAACCCGGCTTTCTGAAAGCAGTGATCAACATTTGTTGTGATAACAAAATAATCTTTTCCGCGCACAAGATCAAGCAGTGTATCGTAAACAGGTTCGGGAGCGTCCTCATAGCGGTTGATATAAATATAACGGCTCCAGTAGGCCCAGTATTCCTCCTGCGTTTTATAGGGGTAAAATCCCCCGGTATACATGTCGTGAAAACCGTATTTTTCTTCAAAGTCGGAAAAATACTTTTTAAAACGCTCACCGCTGTAGGCAAATCCTGCCGAGGCGGAAAGCCCCGCGCCGGCGCCTATAACGATGGCGTCCGAATTTTCAATAAGCGCTTTAAGAGTCTTTATTTTCTTCAAGTAATCTTCGGTAGATCCGCAGGTCCTCGTCCTTAAAAACATTGAATATCACCTCTGTCCCGTCCGGATTGCTTTTTAAATATTCCTTAACTGTTTCAACTGCTGTCTCTGCTGCTTTTTCATTCGGAAAATGAAATTCGCCTGTGGAAATACAGCAGAACGCCAGGCTCTTTATACCGTTTTTGTCCGCAAGTTCGAGGCAGGACCGGTAACAGCTTTTTAAAAGGCGGCAGTCCTCCCGGGTCAGTTTTCCGCGCACGATCGGTCCCACCGTGTGTAAAACATATCTGCACGGCAGGTTGTAAGCCTTTGTTATTTTTGCTCTGCCCGTCGGTTCCTCGTGGTTTTGCTTTCTCATTATCTCGGCGCATGCAAGCCGCAGCTGTATTCCGGCGGCAGTGTGAATCGCATTGTCTATGCAGCCGTGGCAGGGCACAAAGCAGCCAAGCAGCGCGCTGTTCGCCGCGTTTACTATTGCGTCCGCTGCAAGAGTCGTTATATCTCCCTGCCAAATATATATCCCCTTTTGCACGGGTTCAAGATCATAAATATGCGTGATCCCTTTCCTTTCGGTTTCCGCTTTTAAATAGGCATCCTGTATCCTTAAAAACTCTTCTCCGGCAGGCGCAGGCATGCGGATATTGAAAAGCGAACGCAGCAGCAGCTTTTGATCCCTTTCGTCATCCGGTATGCGCATTTCCGCATAACGCGGCTGTTCTTTAAGCAGTTCTTTTATCAGATAAATTCTTTTTTCTTTCTGCGTCATTTTTACAGACCCCGTTTCTCTATTGCCCTTGCCGGGCAGATCTTAAAGCAGTTTCCGCAGTGCAGGCAGTGCGCCTGCTGAATTTTTGCGGATACAGACGTAAAATCAATGCAGTTCTGCGGGCATGCGTTATCACAGGCGCGGCACAGCGTGCAGGCGCCGGTAATAAAATACCCTTCCGTTTTTGCTTTTGCCTGCCCGAAAGAAAAAGAGAACCGCTCAATAGGCCTTTTGGAAAGGTCAAACCATTCGCCGTTTCCGCTGTAAACGCAAAATACAGTCAGCGCCCCGCGTGATTCTGGGATGGGGTAGATTTCATTCATATAAGGATTTTTTGCAAGCAGGCGCTCAAGGCGATCACTGCCTGTTTCTTTCACTTTTCCGCGCACGGATACTGCGGCGGTGGTCATTGTGCTGCCGCCTTTCATTCCCGTCATCGCAATAAAGCCGCTGTTTTTAAGGCGTGTGTAAAATCCTTTTCCTTTTGCCGTCAGGAAATAAATGCCGTTTTCATCGCTGTCCATTATATCAATCGCGCAGGTAACGGGCAACCCGTTTTTGTCGACCGTCGCGGCCACTACCGTGTGTATATCACGTTCCAAAAAGCGCAGATCATCCACTTTCATTCACCCCATAATATACTATAATTGCATAATATTAAGGATCGGTCAAGTCCCCGCGCGCAAAACGCGGCGGGGATTATTGCTTGATCAGAATTTTCCGTTTTCATTTTGCCATGTGGATCTTTCAGCAATCGTTTCCATAACATCCCAATGCTCCGCGATCTTTCCGTTATCCACTCGCCATAAGTCGTAATAACTTGTGGGTGCGCCGCCGAATGTGCCCTCGCTTACCGCCAGAACAAAATTGCCCTGTGCAAGCACCTGGTGGGTCTTGTTATAGATCATCTGAATACCCTGCTTGGCCAGCGCCTCAAGGGCTGCGCCCAAGCCGGATACGCCATCGGCAATTCCTGTGTTGTGCTGAATATAAGTGTCGCCGTCAAAATAATCTGGCGTTTTTTCAGGGCGGTTACCCTGCATTACGTCATATAAAAAGTTTTCAACAAGTTTTCTGTTTTCTTCTGTTTTATCGATATCGCAGATCTCTGTGGCGCCGTCTGTTTGCGTTCTGCCGGACGGGTTGGGAGCTGCTTTTTCAGCCAGGTTATCCCAGTGCTCGGCAATTTTTCCGTCCTCATCAAAACGGAAGATGTCAAAGGCAACCTGTTCGCCGGCACCCGCAAAATTGTATACGTTTTGCAGGAATACTTTATCCTTGTCTTCAAAAACGCGGACGTTTTTAACAGTGGTCCTGACAGGTGCTGCCGCAAGATAGGCAACGGATCCCACAAATGCATCCCGGCCCGTGCCGTAAGCAAGATTATGCTGAATGTATCCTTCGGCAAGCAGGCTTGCCGCTTTTTCAGTATCTCCGGTTGCGAATGTGCTTATAAGTTCAAGTGCTTTCTGTGTGTTTGTCATTTCAGGTTCCTCCTTATGGATGATATGTTTTGAGTGATGAATCTTTCCGAGCGTCGGACCGGCCGCTTTCCTCAGCTCTCGTCTGTATTATATGCCTGAAAGTTTCATCTGTAAAGTAAGCACTTTATTGTGCTGTAGTTACCAAAAAGGAACTAATAGGCGGTTACCTTGTGGTGACAATTGCACCGCTACGCGAAAAATCCGCAGATAATTTAACTGAAAAAATTTTGTAATTTTTTTGAATCATACAGTATTGATTCCCAAAACGGCATATGTTACAATTAAGCTGTTAGTTACCAAAAGAAACTTATGAAAGGTATGATATCATGAGCATTCATGAAAAGAAACTTCCCGCCTGCCCGGTGGAAACCACGCTGACTCTTATAGGCGATAAGTGGAAAGTCCTGATCCTGCGTGATCTGATGCCGGGCACAAAACGATTCGGCGAACTTAAAAAGTCTATCGGCAGCGTTTCCCAAAAGGTGCTTACTGCTCAGCTGCGTGATATGGAGGCAAACGGGCTTGTGAGCCGAAAAGTGTATGCGGAAGTTCCGCCGAGAGTTGAATATTCCCTGACGGAGCTTGGAAGAAGTCTTAAGCCGATTCTGGACGCTATGCGCAACTGGGGCGAAGATTATAAAAGATCATTGGAATAAATCGGCGCAATATCATTTTACATGACTATATAAAAATAAAAGCGGTGTGACTTTTATAGTCATACCGCTTTTGTTATCTGTATCAAGATATTATATCGTATTATATTTTTAATTGTTGTTCTATTCGCTTTGTTTTGCCTCTCGGCGGATTATTTTGCTGCCTTTCCATATCATATAGATCGCCATAAATAAGAGCAAAAGAAATACGATCATTCCCGTAATGATATTCATATTCTTTTGCATATTTGCGGTTCCGAATACACTCAGCATTGCGTTTTGCAGTGAAAACATTGAAAACAGCGCCGTTGAAAGCGTCAGGATCTTGCTTGCCGTGTAGATCGGGTCGGTTTTTTTGTTATATTTAATTACATTTACTATTGCCGAGATCAGGTTGTAAAAAGGAAGAATACGAAGTGGCTTCAATTATTAAAAACTGTATTCCGTCTGTTGAAGTGCAATTAAAATGAAAAGGGCTTCAGCGCAGTTCGAACTGCACTGAAGCCCCATTTATATGTCATTATTTTGTCAGATCAGCAAAAGCAACCGGAACGGCTCTTTTAAGGCCGTCAACTTTCATCTTTATCTGGCTGCCGACTCTGCCGGCGGAAAACATGATCTCGTCAAACAAAAGCGCGCTTTGGTCCGCCGTTGTGGGAAACTGTTTTTTCATGCCTATGGGCGAACATCCGCCGTGTATATATCCCGTCAGCGGAAGCAGTTCTTTTTGCGCAATCATTTCTATGTTTTTCTCGCCGACGGCTTTTGCCGCTTTTTTCAGATCAAGTTCTTTTTCAACCGGTATCATAAAAACATAGTGCTTCTTTGATTTTGCAACCGTAACAAGTGTTTTGAATACCGCGTTCGGATCTTCTCCCAGCGAGCGGGCAACGTCCGCGCCGGTCAGTTTGCTGTTTTTCTCATATTCACGGTGCTCATAAGGCAGCTTCAAACTGTCCAGCACGCGCATAACGTTTGTCTTATCCTCTTTCTTTCCCATTATCCTAACCTTTTATGAATGCTTTGATCTCGTCTGCCTTCATTTTACCCTGAGCGTAGCCGAGTTGATAGATATATTCAAGCTTGTCCGTGTTTTTTTTCACTGCGCTGCAGTGCAGATCCTCAGCAGGAGCAATCACAAAGCAGTTGCCTTTCTTTTCCTGCTCAAACACATATTCCAGCTGGCGGTTATACATCTCGTGCCTTTTAAGCACTGCCTCTGCCAGCGCAGGGTATTTCTTTAAAATCCGTTTTGCCGTTCTGTGCTGTTTTATAGGCTGTTTAACATATCCTCTTACCTGCGTAAGTATAACTACTGCCTTTTTACATCCGTCGTCAAACGCTTTTTTCAGAGGGATAGAATCCGTAACGCCGCCGTCAAAATAGACCTGCCCGTCTATCTCAACGCCCTTGGTGGCAACGGGCAGCGCGCAGCTTGCCTTCAGATAGGGGCAGCCGTATTCTCGCATGTCTTTGGGATAAAAGTATTCGGGTTTTCCGGTTTTGGCGTTTGTTGTCACAACACATAGTGTAGTTCCGCAGTTTTCAAATATTTCATCATTCAACGGCATGATTTCATAACTCAGTTCGCCGAATATCCAGTCCAGATTAAGATACTGCCCGTTGTGCAGCGCGCTTTGGACGCTCATATATCTTTTGTCATCGCAGTAATTTACTGATATATCGTGCTGGCGCCTGTAATTTTTGCCCATAAATGACGTGCCGTTGCACGATCCTGCCGAAACGCCGATGATATACGGAAAATCAATTCCGTTTTCCATAAAAGTGTCAAGCACGCCGCTCGTATAGATTGCCCGGCTTCCGCCGCCTTCAAGCACAAGGCCGCAATTATAATTTCCGTTCATATGATCTTCCCCGATTCCGTTATCAACGTAAAAAGAGCAACACTTTAATGTTGCTCCTCTTGTTGATTGTTATTCAATTATTTGTCCGCTTTTTTGGCAGCCTTTTTCTTTTTGGGAGCAGCCTCTTTCTTTTCGGTCTCCTCTTCCTCTTTCTTTTCGTCTTCAACCTCAATGATTTCAAGATCATTGCTGCACTCAAAGAAATCATCATCGTTGAAATATTCAGGCTCTTTCTTGTCCGTGAGCTTCTGAATAAGGAAATAAATTCCGGCAACTGCGCCCGCAATGGCAACAATGGCGCCGATCACTTTTAAAATCTTGCTTATGTTCATTGGAAAAACCTCCTAAATATTAACTACATATAATTATATAAGCATTGCGCTGTAAAGTCAAGCGCAAAAAAATGAACAAAAAAATAACTCCTGCCAAAAAGCAGGAGCATTTTAATAAAAGTTATGCTTTGTTGAGCTTTGTGATAAGATTGCTCTTTTTTCTTGCAGCATTGTTTTTGTGAAGCAGATTTTTGGCGGCTGCCTTGTCAATCTTCTTAACCGCGGCCTTAACAACAGCTTCTTTGTCCTGCGCGTTATCGTCAATAGCGGCGTAAGCCTTTTTAATAGCTGTTTTAAGCGCTGTGTTTGCAGCCTTGTTGTTAGCTGCTTTTTTAGCTGCTACCTTAACTCTTTTTTTTGCTGATTTAATCTGCGGCATTCCTTTTCACTCCTTTGTGCGGATTTACAAAATATATCAAAACTAATTAAATGCTAATGTATAGTAGCATAACTTTAAGAAAAATGCAAGTATTTTTTTCTTTTTGGGTATACTTTTATTAAAATACGCAGTCCGGGAGGGATCTTTTTGCAGAGCCGAACAGACCTCGCCGTAGAAAGCTTTGAGGAAAGCGGAAAAACAAAACTGAGCGGAGTCGTCGTTAAAGAAGGAAACGGAATAACTTATGTTCGCGTGCTTAATGAGGACGGCGAGCGGCGCCTCGGTAAGCCGGTGGGTGAATATATAACGGTGGAGGTCCCTTCTTTCGTGAACGATGCCGATATTTTTGACGGCAGACTTCATAAGATCGCCGGTGTATTAAAAAATCTGCTTCCGCCTGATTGCGACAACATTCTTGTAGTCGGACTTGGTAATATGGATATAACGGCTGACGCACTTGGCCCGAAAACGGGATCATATATTTTTGCAACCCGTCATCTGTCGGAACACCTTAAAGCCGAAATGGGATTTGAACATCTTAAAACCGTGTCCTGCGTGTGTACCGGTGTGCTTGGAGAAACCGGTATAGAAAGCGCCGAAATCATTAAGGGCGTAGCGTCCGTGATCCATCCGTCCTGCGTTATCGCTGTGGACGCGCTTGCCGCCACAAGCGCAAGGCGACTCGGAACAACGGTCCAGCTTTCAACCTCCGGAATCATACCCGGTTCAGGAGTAGGAAATCACAGATTCGAAGTGTCTGAAAAAACACTGGGAGTTCCGGTTGTTTCAATCGGGATTCCAACCGTTATCTCCGCATCGGTCATATCAGGGCGCGAGGGTGACTCTATGTTTGTAACTCCGCGTGAGATCGACAGGCTCACCGAGCAGGGCGCAAAGCTTATAGGTATGAGCATCAATGTCTGCCTTCAAAATGAAATCAGCGAAAGAGATCTCTATGCGCTTGTAGGCTGAAGTGATTTTATGCCGCGTGTGTTCATATTATATATAATGGATTATAATCTGTATATAATGCTGCTCATGCGCGGGGTGAAAAAATGAAAAAAGAGATCACTGTTTTTATTTCAAATGTTCTTATTCTTTTTTTCGGAGTAGGAATCATCATAAATACGGTTCCGCTTTATAAAGGCACTGCCGCTTCAGCTGCGGGGGAGATCCTCTCTGCTGCCATGCCCTATACAAATTTAAAGGCGTCTGCTCAGCAGGTTTTTTCATATTTTTCTGATAATGCGCAGGATACGGCAGATAATAATAACACCTCGCCGGAAGAGGCGTCTGAGGTCATGAATACCGTCGGCTCTAAGGACGGCTTGAGCGGCGATGAATTGAAAGAGACCCCGGATGATATTTTAAAACTTATGGAGGAAGAGGAAAAGGTAATCGGCACGCAAAAGAAAAAGGGCAACACCAGTGAGGAAAGTTACACGGGTGGCGGAACAATAGTAACTTATAATAATGTTCAGGTCCAGAATAAAATTCCTGGCGATTTTTACTCTCTGAATATAGAGGAACTTTTAAACCAAAAGGCAGATTTAAAAATTTCAAATCCCTCCGAGCCCACCGTGCTGATTTATCACAGCCATTCCACAGAGTGTTATACTCTTCTCGACGCAGGTTATTATACAGAGTCCACCGACTCGAAAACAAAAGATATCACCAGAAATATGGTGCGGGTCGGGGACGAAATCTGTAGAATCCTTGAGGCAAGAGGTATAGGCGTTATACATGACCGTGAGATCCACGATACTTCTTACAATGCCGCATATGATTCCTCGCGCAAGTCCGTTGCTCAGTATCTTGAAAAATATCCGTCTATTGAGATCACGATCGATGTGCACAGGGACAGTATTACATATAAGAACGGAACAAAAGTTAAGCCCACCGCAACGGTAAACGGTAAAAAAGCGGCAAAAATGATGATTATCTCCGGCTGTGAGCATGGCAGCGTAAAAAATTTTCCGAACTGGGAATATAATCTGCGATTTGCGTGCGCGGTAACGGATAAGCTGAATGCAACATATCCCGAAATTATGCGCCCTATTTTATTTTCGGAAAGGAAATATAATATGGATCTTACAAAAAATTCATTTCTTCTTGAGGTAGGTACAGACGCAAATACGCTTGACGAGGCGTGTTACTCCGGCAGACTGTTCGCCAACGCGCTTGCGGATCTTATTTTAGAAGAGTATTCATAAAATTTTTATCCAGCTGCCTTTGCCGGCCAACAGTAAATTAAAGGATGTGAAAAATTTGAAAAAGCACCCGGTTTTATTTACCCTTTTACTCGCCGCGGTCATTCTTACGGCGGGCGTTTTTGCCGCGTATTATAATACAAAAAGTTTTGCCTTTGATGAAAATACGGTTCTTTTCAGCAGGGACAGCGAAGGAATAACTGTGCTTGATTATAAAATTTATTATTCTGATCTGAAAAATGCTTATTCGGCCGTAAAGCGTGTTATGCCGCCGCGTGCGTGCTCCACGGCACCATATGTTGTGCTGCCCAGTAAAGCAGTTACTTATATAATGTATATAATATAGTATATGACATGAACAGCCAAAAAAAAGAAACACACGGAGCAGTGTTGAAAAAGCAGGAAAATATGCTAAAAAACATAAAAAAAGTGTTGACATTTTGCCGGCTGTTGTGTTAATATTATCAAGCGCTCGGGAAACGGGAGCAAAAAAGGACCTTGAAAATTGAACAACGACGAAAGAAAAGGAACCCGAGATTCGAGAGTAAGAAGTACTCAAGTAATAAAGGAACGAAAGAGTTCGCGAGCGAAGAGCTTGAAGGATTAAAGGATTGATACAGTGCGAAAGCGCTGATATTGATACAATAGTTTTAAGAGTTTGATCCTGGCTCAGGACGAACGCTGGCGGCGTGCCTAACACATGCAA
>CATZNW010000025.1 GCA_958422185.1 uncultured Clostridium sp. | reverse complement strand
CATAAGCACGGAACTTGCCCTCGCCCTTGGAAGCAGCCTCGTATGCCTGCTCTGCAGCGCCTACCATGGCCTCGCCTACCTGACGAACGGTAAGCATTGCCGTGCCGCCTGCAGGATACATTGTAAACGGCATTTTCTCAAATCTCTGGAGCTGCTCGATAAGGATTACCCAAACGGGTTTCCTGCCGGGCTGCGTTCCGAAGATATAAGGAAGCTCAAGAACGCCTACCTGAAAATCGGGAGCGGAATATTTTTCACAAACCTTTTCCTGCTCAATACGGCTCTTGATATAAGGGTGTTTCTCTGTAAGCTTCATATCCGGACGCTCTTTTGCAAGCCATGCGAAATACGAGCCGCATACAACAGCACCCTTCATTCCGGCCTTTTTGGCAAGAGGCAGATATCTCTCCAGTGGAGCAATATTATACTTATAATAATAATCATAGACCGGAGCCGGAAATTCTACTCTTTCATCAACGCCGGTGGCGAAAACGAACATATCGTAGCCTTTCATCATTTCGATCATTTCATCATCGGAAAGCTTATTCGCATCCTGGAAAACGATCTCCATTTCCTTAGGAAGCGGAGCACCTTCGGGAAGCGGCGGAAGTGCAAGCGTTTTGATCTCATTTCCGCGGTCTACAAAAATCTGCGCGGCAGCTGAGCCGAGAAGGCCTGTACCGCCAATCATAAGAACTTTCATTTTTATGTACCCCCATACATGAATTTATAAAAAGTTTATAAAATGATTATAGCACCAAAGGGACGAATCGTCAACAATAAAAGCGCATAAAATGCGCGCATCCGTCATAAAAGCCGAAGCGCGCAGTTTATTTTTTTTACACCGGGTGAACTTTGTTAACTATATCATCATGTTTGCCGTCCAGCCCATACTTTTTATCTCTTCTCTTCTGGAAGAATTTTATTGCAACATCGCCAAACTGAGCATAGGAAAGAACATCCTCTTCCTGCTCATAATACTCTGCGATCTCCTCCCTGAACTTATCGAGCTCCGGTTTGAGCAGATCGGCAGGGCGGCAGTCTATGATCTCTTCATCTCCGCAGATCTTCTTTCTGAAATCCGGATCTATCTCACAAGGAGTTTTACCGTATTTTCCGGCAACCATGTCTTTAAATTCCTTAGTTACCATCTTATATCTTTCGCCGAGTATTATATTAAATACCGACTGTGTGCCGACGATCTGTGAAGTAGGCGTAACAAGAGGCGGATAGCCGCTGTCCTTACGGACGCGCGGAACCTCTGCCAGCACCTCCTCCAGTTTATCCTCTTTGCCCGCCTGTTTAAGCTGATTAAGCAGGTTTGAGAGCATGCCGCCGGGCACCTGATAAAGAAGAGTATTTGCGTCTACGCCAAGCATTTTGGGATTCAGCAGACCCTCTTTAAGATATTTTTCACGAAGCGGATTGAAGAAATCACGGATCTCGGTAAGAGCTTTAAGATCCAGTCCGGTATCATATTCGGTATCTTTAAGCGCAGCGACCATAGATTCTGTTGCGGGGTGTGAAGTGCCCATTGCAAGCGGACTGATAGCCGTATCGATAACGTCTACTCCGGCCTCAATGCCTTTGAGATGGACCATTGACGCCAATCCGGAAGTATAGTGAGAATGAAGCTGGATCGGAACTTTTACTGTTTCTTTAAGCGCCTTGACAAGATCATAGGTGCCGTATGGAGTTAAAAGGCCGGCCATATCTTTGATACAGATAGAATCTGCACCGGCATTCTCAAGCTGCTTTGCATAATTGCAATAATACTCGATATCAAATACGGGACCCGTTGTATAAGAAATTGCCGCCTGAACGTGACCGCCGTATTTTTTAGCGGCGTTAATGGCAGTTTCAAGATTGCGAACATCATTGAGCGCGTCAAATATACGAAGAATATCTATACCGTTATCAATACTCTTTTTAACGAAATAATCTACGAGGTCATCGGCATAATGACGGTATCCAAGCATATTCTGGCCTCTGAAAAGCATTTGAAGCTTAGTATTGGGGCATTTTTTTCTTATCAGGCGAAGCCTGTCCCACGGATCCTCATCAAGAAAACGAAGGCAGGTATCAAAAGTTGCACCGCCCCAGCATTCAAGAGAGTGATAGCCGATCTTATCCATTTTTTCGAGAATACCCTCGAACTCATCCGTTCTCATACGGGTGGCAATCAAAGACTGGTGTGCGTCTCTGAGGACTGTTTCGGTAATACCTATTTTTGCCATACAATTCACATAGCCTTTCCGGCTGCGGATTCTATATCGCACTGCCCTGCAGCAGCCTTGCAGGGCGCGGAAGAAAACCCTGACGGGTCACGAATCATTTTGAGTTCAGTTCATTGTAACGATAACCTGACCTGCCTCAACGCTGTCTCCCTTGGAAACGTTTACGGAAGCAACCGTTCCGGCCTGTGGAGCGACGATCTCATTTTCCATCTTCATAGCTTCAAGGATTATAAGAACGTCGCCTGCGTTTACAGAAGCGCCGACAGAAGTTTTAACATCAAGAATCGTACCGGGCATCGGAGCGTCAACGGAAACCGAGCCCTGTGTGCCTGCCGGAGCCGGTGCTGCCGGTTTTTCCTCTGCCGCCGGAGCGGGTGCCGCTGCCGGAGCAGGTGCAGGTGCGGCCGCAGGAGCAGGAGCTGCAACCGGAACTGCTGCGGGAGCGCTTCCGGCCTCGTCTACTGTTACGTCATAAGCTGTACCGTTTACGGTGATTGTATATCTTTTCATATTTTTAATCCTCCTAATTATTTAACAGAATGTTTTCTGGGAAGAGTAGTTTCCCTTTTGCCTGCAAGCACATCCAGTGCGGCAATGATCTTGGCCCTTGTCTCAGCGGGAACAAAAACGTCGTCAATAGCGCCGCATGCTGCCGCTGTAAACGGAGAAGCAAGGCTGTCCTCATACTCTTTTTCAAGTGTTTCCCTGTTTTCGCCCCGGGCAAGCCTGTCATTATACAAGAATGCAACAGCTGCCTTTGTATCCAGCGGGGAAACAACAGATGTATCCCACGCAAAAGCCAGATCGGCATTTGAGCCTCTGCCGGCAAGCATAATATACGCCGCGCCCACAGCTTTACCGGTTATTACGGAGATCTTGGGGCAGGTAGCGGTTGCGTAAGCGGCAGTGAGTTTTGCAGACGCAACAAGCATCTGGTTTTCACGTTCTTTGCGAAGACCGTTTGCACTCAGGAACGTTACTACCGGAATATTGAACGCGTCGCACAGTTTTACGAACGCCTCAGCTTTATAGGCGCATGACGGGCAGACGGATTTGCCGTCGAACCCAACAAAACCGACTGTTGAACCGGCGACTGTGCCAAGAGCCGTTATACAGTTTTCAGCATAAAATGCCTTAAGTTCAATTACAGACCCCTCGTCAGCACTTGCGTTAATGATATCGGCTGCGCCGGCGCCTGTGTCCGCGCTTGCGGATGGATCCGAAAAATCATATACCGGAGGAACGCTGAGATTGTTTGACGGCAAAAGTGTAACAAGATCCCTGACATACTGAACAGCTGAATCAAAATCATCTGCCAAAATGTCAACGGTCCCCTCCTTTGCGCAATCCTCTGCAGTTACCTGCGACGGAGCGGTTACATAAAAATCTGCGTCATTAACAGCTATAACAACATCCGCCATATCGGCAATAAGGGCAGTTGTGCCTACCGCTGCGCCGGCAATAACAGAGATCTGCGGAACAACGCCCGAAACGGAAGTTGAAGCCTTTACGATCTCTCCGTAGGCGGAAAGGCCCTCAAATCCCTCTTTCAGATCCATGCCGTTTGAATCATAAATACCGACGACCGGGCAGCCGGTCTTGGACGCCAGATCATAAATCTTTTTGATTTTCGCGCACTGAGCAACGCTTACGGCGCCGCCGTTTACCGTTACGTCCTGTGAAAAGGCGTACACCGGAGCTCCGTTAACAGTACCGAAACCGGCTGCGGCTTCAACGTCTGAATCCAACGACTTTGCGAACGCGTCTATCTCTGTAAAAACGCCGTCATCAAACAGCGCTGCCAGCCTTTTGCGCGCTTCGGTATCTTTCATTGCAAGTTCACTCACACGAATATCCTCCTTAACAATATTTTCTTATGAATATATTTATCCATTCTTTGGTATTTTACCACTTTAGACGTGTAATTACAACTGTTTTTTAATTTAGTTTTTATATTATTTATAGTATGAGCAATAAAAACGAAATCAAAATACGATATAACGATCATAAAAAATAAAAAGCGCCGTTTTCAGGCGCTTTGATCTATTTTGACGGATACACCAAGCCACAGGCGCGGAAAAGCTTTTTTAGTTCTGTTTCATTCAGGTCGCGGAAATCGCCTGTTTTGAGCATGCCGAGTTTGACTCCCGCAGTCGCTATCCGTTTAAGCCGGGCAACTTCCAGGCCAAAATGCTCGCACATCTTTCTGATCTCCCGGTTTCTGCCCTCATGAATCTTGAACTCCAGGACCGTTCTATCCTTTTCTTCAACAAGCGGTATGATCTCACACGGAGCAGTCTTACCCGAATCTATCTCAACGCCCTCCCTCAGACTTTGCAGCACATCGTCGGCAACTGCCGAACGGATCGTTACACGGTATATTTTGGCAACATGAAAAGACGGGTGCATGAGCGCATTAGCAAGAGCGCCGTCATTTGTGAGGAGCAGCAGCCCCTCGGAATCCCTGTCTAATCTGCCGACGGGATACACGCGTTCCTTTACGTCTGTCAGAAGATCCATAACGGTCTTCCTTCCGAGTTCATCGGAAACTGTTGTAACATAACCGCGAGGCTTATTCAACATGATATAGCGCATACTTTCCTGCCTGATAATTTTTTTGCCGCGCACAGTCACAATATCTTTTTTGGGATTTATTTTTGTTCCGAGAGCAACGGGATGGCCGTTTACCTTTACCTTTCCGTCCTCAATCAGCTGCTCGCACTTTCGCCGTGAGGCAACGCCGCACTCTGCCATAAATTTCTGAAGTCTTATCTCATTCTGATTTGACATGATAATATTCCGCATTTTCCCGGGCCGTTATATCCACGGTCCGGATCTCCTTTTCTTTATATTTTATTACTGCCTTTCCTATGGTTTCTCCGGACGAAACAGGGCTGTAAACAAACGGGAACGCATAAAGCTCCACTGTTACCAGATTCTGATTAAGAACACTGACATCAACCGAATAGGAACATTTAATAATATCTTTTGTGCCGCCGACAACAGGTACGTCCACACTGCCGGAAAATGTTTGGTTTTCATACATTGCAAAGCACTCCTCATAGAGCTTTTTATGGTCGTTCCAGTCATCCGGTGCGCCGAGTGTAACGCAGACAAGCGTATTTCCGTTTTTTTCGGCTGCTGACACAAGGCATCGGCCTGCCTTGTCGGTAAATCCGGTTTTGCCCCCTATGCAGCCGTCAAGCTCCTGCAAAAGACGGTTATGGTTATATATCGTATGCATTTCGCCGTTTATTTTGACATCAGCTGAAGACATCGAAAATATCCCGGCAAACGTTTCATTTTTCAGGGCGTTGGCAGTTAATACAGCCATATCTCTTGCAGTGGAATGATGATTTCCTTCATCCAGCCCTGACGGTGTTACAAAGAACGAATCATTCATACCAAGTTCGGCGGCTTTCTTATTCATGACCGCAGCAAAATCTTCCAAACTGCCGGCAAGATATATTGCGACGGCATTCGCAGCGTCATTTCCTGACGGCAGAAGCATACCGGCAACAAGGTCATAAAGCGTTATTTTATCATTTTCACGAAGGCCGAGAAGCGAACCGTGCGTATTGACCATATCCCATGTAATATTCACGGTGTCTTCAAGCTTGCCGCTTTCACACGCAATCAGTGACGGAAGTATTTTGGTAGTAGACGCAATAGAACGTTTTTCGTCCGCGTTTTTCTGGAAAAGTACTTCAAGAGTATCTGCATCGATAACGATGGCGCTTGCGGCAGATAGTTCAGCCGCCTGAACTCCTAATTTCGGAAAGGACACGAAAACAAACAAAAGCGCTAAAAACAATGAAAATTTCCGCAACAAAATTAATCACCCGCTAATTATATGCAGGTGATCAAAATTATATATTTATTTTTCCGAATCAGAAACGTCTTGGGCAGTCTTGTCAGAATCCTTGGCCTTTACAAGCTGAGAGATCTGATCAACGAGCTCCGGAATCATTGCGATAGCGCGGTCAGCAGAAGATGTGTAATTATTGATCTGCATCATTCTCACTTTTTCACCCTGAATAACGATGAAAGCAACGGGAGAGATCGTGATTCCGCCCCCGCCGCCGCCGCCGAAGAGCTCGTTATTCTGCTTTGACGGCAGATCTGTTCCGCCGCTTGTAAAGCCGTAGGACACCTTTGATACAGGGATCAGAGTGGTATCACCCGTTTTGATCGGATCGCCGATGATCGTTGAAACATCAACCATTTCACGCATTTTTTCAAGCGTGTTCTCCATAATCTTGTTTACCGGTGTTTCTTTCATAGTAATTTTCTCCTTAAAGAAATTATTTATTATTATTTTTAATTAAATTGACCAAAAATGTTTTTCCCGCCGACAGGACAACTCTTAACAACAGACCCACGCTTATGGAGCCTATGAACTGGAAACCGTATTCGTTGCGCGGAGCAATAAAATCAGGAACGATCATATCGTCGTAATTATCTACTTTCATTCCGCCCAGCACGGCTCCCTTAAACGGGTAATAAAACCGGCAGATTCTGCCGTAAGCACGGGCGATCTCATCCGCGTCGCTTCCGCCTACGATTATTTTAACATAAAGCGAATAAATATGAAAGCCCCTAATTAAGACGGAAACTGCGCTGGAAGCCGTTTCTATCATATTTGAGGCAAACTCCATAATGCCTACGATACCGTCCTTATCCCATATATTCTTAAAATAATTGGGCTTTTTCTCTTTCGGCGAAGCTTCAGGGCTGCTTTGGCGAGAGGTCTGCATATCCGTTTCAGTATCAGCATGTTTCGAAGCGGAATCCGCCGGTTCCGCAGCTTTCTCATCTGCCGCAGCCGCGGTAGAATGATTTATGTTCTTTTGAGACCGGGATTTTTCATTTTTATTTCCGCCTTTACCCGCCTTAGCCTGATTGGCAGCATTCTGGGGAAACAGAATAAAATTCAGTATTTTGGTTAATTCAATATCCTTTTCGATCCACAGAATACGAATGGACGTTTTCCACTTGTCAGTATAAGTAATCGTAAAAGTGGCGGATACGGAAAGTACTGCGGCGATAATGACGATTATTACCGCTATAACTATAAGTGCTGCCATTATTCGCCCTCTTCCTCTGCCTGATTGATCTCATCTAACATTGTATCATTTTTCTCTTCGTCAAACAAGGTGGTTTGGCCATTTTCTTTATTTTCTTTTTCATGCTCGGGAAGATCCGGCAAATCGTCCAGACTGCCCAGCGAAAAGCAGCGCAGAAATCTGTCCGTAGTCCCGTACACAAGAGGCCTGCCAGGCAGATCAAGCCTGCCTTTTTCTTCTATAAGACCTTTTTGAACAAGATTGGAGATTGAACCGGAACAGTCAACGCCTCTGATCTGCTCAATAAAACTTTTGGTAACCGTTTTATTGTACGCAATGATCGCAAGCACCTCGAAAGCGGCCTGTGACAGAGGCGTATTTTTTTTGATCTCAAGAAGTCTGCGAACATCGTCTGCATACTCTTCCCGGGTACAAAGCTGATATTTGCCGTCTATTCTGATCAGGCGCAGACCGCTGCCGCGCTCCTCATATGTATCTGCAAGGCAGGAAAGCATTTTGGTAACGCTTTCAACGTCAAGTTCAAGCACATCCGCCAGTCTTGCCGCCTCAACAGGATCGCCGCAGGCAAAAAGCATAGCCTCCAGGCGGGCAAGAACATTATTGGTATTGTTCATTATTTTTTCCCTCGCTTACCATTTCCACCTGAGGATTTTCCATAGAGCCTTCAAGCGTGATCTGTTTTGTTTTTGCCAGTTCAAGTACGGCAAGAAAAGTTGCTACGATATCGCTTTTTGATTTTGCGTCAATAAAAAGCTTTAAAAATCTTACCTTTCCGCTTTTTTTGAGCTTGCCCATGACAGAACCTATTTTTGCTGCTACGTTTACAAATTTGCGCGCAACGATCTGCCTGAATGAATCGACCGGCGGGGGAAGTTTTCTCTGCGCTCTTCCTGCTGCGGAAATATAGGCGTTGAGCAGTTCTTCGCCCTCGTGAAAGCGTTCGTAACTATAATTCACATAGCCTCCCTGAGGCTCACGCACAAAGCGGTCAAACCCCTCTGTCCTTTCGCTCAGCTTTCCGGCCATCAATTTGCAGTCCCGGTACTCTATAAGTTCTCCGGTAAGCTCTTTTTTCAGCTGCTCTGCCTCTTCATGGCGCGGCAGCAGGGAAACTGTTTTTATATATATCAGGCGGGCAGCCATTTCAAGAAAATCGCCGGCTATCTCAAAATCCGCGTTTTCCATCTGGCGCACATATTCAAGATACTGATTTACCAGTTCCACTATCGGAATATCATTAATATTAAGTTTATGCTTTGAAATAAGGTGCAAAAGAAGGTCCATTGGGCCTTCGAAAACCTCTAATTTATAATTGATCTGCTGCATAAATCCTCTTTAACCGAAAATAAGATTCGGAATAAAAAATACAAAATTTCTGAATATATTATTTAAAAATGCAAGCGGGCCGTTGAGTACTCCGGTAAACAAAAGCACCATAAGAACTATCATGATGACACGCTCATAACGAAAATATTTTTCATACAATCTGTCCGGCAGGACCATGCCAAGAATACGGGAACCGTCAAGCGGCGGTATCGGCAGAAGATTGAAGACCGCCAGCGATATATTTATACTGGCAGTAAGCGAAAACAAAAGCGTTATCAGCTGCGCCGCAGCAGATGTCTGAAAGATATGGCCCACCGCCGCTGAAACAAAAGCGGCAACAAACGCCATTACAAGGTTTGACAGCGGCCCCGCAAGAGCGGTCAGCGCAACGCCTTTTCTGTAATCCTTGAATTTGAGCGGATTTATAGGAACGGGCTTTGCATACCCGATCCCGAAGAGAAATATCATAATGGTTCCTATTGGGTCAAGGTGAGCAATGGGATTGAACGACAGTCTGCCCATTCTTTTGGCGGTATCATCGCCTAACTTATACGCCGCAAGACCATGGCACAGTTCATGCACCGGCAGACACAGAAATACTACGATCGCCCTTGCTATAACAAGCATGATCACAACGGTAACATCACCTGATAATATTGCGGAAATCAATGAAGACATAAAAAACCCCCTCAGTCATTTTTGCGATACGGCCATACGGGGATTGCCGTAAATATCGTTTTTAACTCTTATATTCTTATAACCGTTTTGAGTTAACAGCTCTGTAACTTTCTGCCCCTGATCGTTTCCTATCTCAAAAAAAAGGACGCCGCCGGGCTTGAGAAATCTCTTCCACTCTTTAATTATATAAACATAGAAATCAAGACCGCTCTCTCCTCCGTCAAGCGCCTCTTTGGGCTCGAACTGCACTTCCCTCTGCAATGCAGAGAGATCGGAAGTTCGAATATACGGAGGATTGGAAACGATAATATCTATACTGTTTTCCCCGATACTGCTGAACGATACAGCATCTAACACATCGCCTGAAACAGGATGCGCATTCCGAACTCCCTGGCAGTTTTTTAGAAGATATGTCATTGCCGCAGGGCTTTTTTCAATACAGTAAACATCCGCCTTCGGCACAGCCTTTGCGATACTGATGCCTATGCATCCGCTGCCGGAACACAGATCATAAACCAACGGTGAACCGATCTTTTTTGCGGCGGCAACCGCCAGATCAGTCAATTCTTCCGTTTCGGGACGCGGGATAAGCACGCCTTTGCCCACACAGAACTCGGATTCGTAAAAATCCCATTTTCCCAAAACATACTGGAGCGGCTCACCGCTTTTGAGTTTCCAGAGCGCATCGGCGACAGGTTTAAGCATTATGCTGTCTTCTTTATGATTTTCAAACTCACTGTTCTTTATGCCGGCAATGCCGCACACAAGACAAAGGGATTTGAATTCAGCTTCATCAACGCCGTTTGCGCTCAAAAAGTAAACGCAGTAATTATACGCCTCTTTAAGGTTCACTTTATCTCATCATCCTCTGGATTATCCGTAATTACCGCTTTGATGGCGGCAATTCCGACTTCAAGAATATCGTCTGTCGGCTCTTTTGTAGTGAGTCGCTGCATCCAGAGTCCCGGTGCGGAAACGATCTTTACAAAAAGATTATCATGCCTTCCGGCATATCTTATAAACTCATAGCAAATGCCCATTATTATCGGCAGAAAAGCAAGTTTCAGAATAAGCCACAGCACCCTGACCGCCGCTATTTCCGGAAATATCTTGGCAATGATCGTGTAAAAAACTATACTGAAAATAAGAACGACAAATATAAAAGATGTTCCGCATCTTGGATGAAAGCGCGTGCAGTTTCTTGCGTTCTCCACCGTCAGATCAAGACCCGCTTCATAGCAGGCAATGGATTTATGCTCCGCTCCGTGATACATAAACAGCCTTTTTATATCTTTCATACGGCTTACGGCGGCTATGTATATTATGAAGATAACGATTTTCATAGAGCCTTCTATAAGACCCTGATAATCTGTGATAGCGCCGCCGGCCCATTCGTTTGCCTTATTAAAAATCAACACGGGCAGGTAGAAAAAAAGCGCAAAGGCAAGAATCACGCCAAGCACTGAGCCAATACCGGCAACAACGCTGACAAGTTTTTCGCCGAATTTATCATTGAGCCAGCGTTCAAACTTGCTCATATCCTCCTCTTCAAAATCCTCCATCCCGGAAACTTCAGCGGAATACATTAAAGTCTTATAACCCATGATCATAGATTCAACAAAGCCCACTATGCCGCGAATAATCGGAATATTAAAGAATTTATTTTTATTGCGAAGGAGTTGTATGCTGTGATATTCGGTAAGGATCTCGCCGTCAGGCTTTCTGACAGCGGTTGCCATACCGCGCGGGCCCTGCATCATAACGCCTTCTATAAGTGCCTGCCCGCCTACTGAAGTTTTGTGCGTCTTTTTGCTCATTATTATTTAACACCTTTCAGAGTTATATCCTCATCCGTGACCTGCTGCTGACCCGACGAAGCCATATCTATTTCCTGCTGTGACGGGACGCTGTCAACAGGAAGATAAATAGTAACAAGGGTGCCTTTCCCCTCTTCGCTGTCAATTTCCAGCTTGCCCTTATGCAGATTAACGATCTCATTAGTTACGGCAAGACCTATACCAGAGCCTCTGACCGAAACATTGGCTTTATAAAATTTATCAAACACATGAGGCAGATCCTCTTTTGATATTCCGCAGCCCTGGTCTGCAACGGAGATCTTTACGGCAGGACCGCCGTTAAGCTGTGAGAACTCCGCTTTGACGAAAATTTTACTTGGCGCGCGCGAATATTTCAGCGCATTGTCAAGAATATTCATGAACACTTGCTTAAGCCTGTTCGGATCAGCGTTTGCGGGCGCGGCCAGATCCGGAATACTGTATCTTACCTCAATGCCTTCCCTCATAGCCCTTTCGCAGAAGGTAAAAACAGTTTCGTCAAGTTCGGCAAAAATATCCGTTTTAACCAGCCTTAATATCATTCGTCCGCTCTGGAGTCTGCTGAAGTCAAGCAGTTCCTCAACAAATCCCTCCAGTCTGCCGGCCTCCTTAACGATGACCTGCAGGCCCTTAACAGTCAGCTCGTCCTGCTGGATCTCCTTGCTGTAAAACAGAGTTTCAGCCCAGCCCTTAATGGACGTCAGCGGCGTTCTGAGTTCATGTGAAATGGTGGAAATGAAATCGTTTTTCATCTTATCCGCCGTTGCGATCTCAGAGGCCATGGAATTGATGGAATCGCAAAGATTCCCTATTTCATCGTCATATTTTTTTTCTATTCGTGAGTCAAGATTACCGCCGGCAATTTTTTTTGTTGTCTCGGTGATCTCCCTGATCGGTATAATGATCGATCTTATAAAAAACAGATTGGAGAGCAGGATGATTGCAAATATAAACAATATTATAAAAAACAGAATAACTATGATCGCGCCTATCTGGGAATCCACCTCGCCGATAGAAGTCATAACGCGTACGGCGCCGACATTTGTACCGCGGGAATTCTGAATCACGCGCGTGAGGGCCATGATCTTATCGCCGTCCTCCGTTATTCTTCCGGTATATTCGCCCGTGCCGTCGTCTCCGGACATGGCGGAGGTAAAATCAGGCATTTCGCAGTTTTCTATCAAAAAACCGTTTGATGAGGCGATCACTTCGCCGTCGTTATTAATAACCCAAACGGTTGTTTTTTCTTTATAAGAATAGCTGTCAATAAATCTGGCGGCTGAAGCCTCCAGCGACATACCGGAATCGAGATTTGAGGAAAAGTACTCTACCGAATTAGCCGAGGCGCCGGATTCAAGAATGCCCTGAACCGAACCGTAATAATAATTTTTTATAAAAACGCTTGCCGCAACAAATGCCGCAATCAGAAGGGCCACAACAACAAGCAATATATTTAAAAGCCACCTTCTTGTAAGCCCGTCTATTCTGAGAATATGTAGTTTTTGAGCAAGCTTATTCTTCATTTACAACTCTTCTTTTATTTATTTTGAGGATGTGATCCACTTATAGCCAAGTCCCCAAATGGTTACAAGCCTTGTGGGCGATGACGGATTGTCTTCTATCTTCATTCTCAGGCGGCGGATATTAACATCCACTATCTTCTCGTCGCCGTAATAATTTTCTCCCCATACCTGCTTCAGAATACTTGTTCTGCTTAATGCGGCGTTCGGATTCTTAAAGAAATACTCTATAATCTGAAATTCGACCTGAGTCAGTTCAATGAGTCTGCCGGATTTGGACAGAGTACGGTTTCTCAAATTGAGTTCAAATTCATCAAGCGTGATCACATCCAGTGACGCGTCTGCTTTTCTGAATCCACGGGTCATTTCAACGCGGCGGTATACTGCGTCCACACGCGCCATTAACTCACTTGGTGAAAACGGCTTTGTTACATAATCGTCCGCGCCTACAAGAAGTCCGGTCACCTTATCCATTTCCTGCGTTTTCGCGGAGAGCATGATTATGCCAAGATCGGAAGATCTTTTGCGCAGTTCCTTACACACCGTTAAACCATCCACCTCGGGCATCATGATGTCCAATATCGCAACATCGAATGACGCTTCATCCTTTGAAAACAGTTCCAAAGCAACGGCGCCGTTTTCCGCCTGCTCAACATCATAGCCGCTCCTTGTGAGATTGATCACTATAAATTCGCGGATGGATTCCTCATCCTCGGCAACAAGTACCTTTTTCATAGATTATTCTCCTTTATCGGTTTTAAGCATTGACCGGACGGCCTGTTCCGAAAAATCGGAGCCGCCGCTCTCCCCCGTCTGAGACAGATAAACATAGCCTGCATTCTCCTCAACAACGGCATACCCGCTGTATGCGGAGGAAGATTCGTCATAATGCGCCTTTAACACACACATTACGGTAAACAGAACACTGTCATTTTCATCCGTTACGGTAAGAAGTGAGTTGTCGGGCGAATATGCAACCCTGATCTTATCAAAATACTCATCAGGAATGATGAGCTGATATTCATCTTTAACAACAACAAGCGAAGAACATGTTTTTACCAGCACGGAATCGTTATATTTATTCCATTCAACGGCAAGGACGTCCGCCGGCATGGAATCCTTTTGAGCGTCTGTGGGTATTTCAATGATTCCGTCATCATCAATATCCGCGCAGTTCATCATGGCACTGCGCGATGTTGCGCTTGTAACGCCGCTTGAGTAACTGTAAAACGGAGAGATGATCGTATCATAATAATCAGACCAGTAAATGACCTCCGTCAGCATCTGCGTACCGTCTGATTTAACAGCGTCAGCATATACATACACGCGACCATTGTCAACATTATATTTTATTTCGTCGTAATAGCTTATATGGCCGTCCAGTCTTGTTCTGCCAAGCGTTTCACGGCCGCTGTCCGTATATTCATAAAGGGTTGCGGAGGCGGAAATACCGTCTGTGGATTCAATTGTGAAAACAAGCATCTCATTGACGGAATCAAGATCCATATCAACAGGTATACAGTTGTTTACGGTCAGTTCAGAGCCTATGGGCGCAAGCGAATATTCCCCGCTACTGGTTTGGGAATAAACAGTAAGAACATGATTGGTGGAATTGACGATAACATCCCAGAGAACAACCAGCTCACAGACTCCGTCGCCCGTAAGATCTGAAAAAGAAAGGGAATAAACATCAGAATATTCGCTGGAAACATTACAGATCACTGACCAGTTATCCGTGTTTCGATCTATAACCGCCATGCTGATCTTGCCGGGAGTCTTTTCAGGCTCGTAAAAAACGACAGCCTCGTCTGCAGAATCCCCGTCCGTATCAAAGAAACTGAAAGCGGTTGTATATTCGCCGCCGGACGGTGTTTTAAGGGTATATCCTCCGCTTAAAAAAGAGGAAAGAGCGTTTTGAACATCCGCATCGTCCCCCTGAGGAGAAACGGGCGAAATAAGCTCGTCCACAGACGACGCAAGCCTGAATGAACAGCCGCTAAGAACGAAAGAAATAAAAACTGCCGCGGAGATTATTTTGATCCACTTCAAGCCTTCACCCCTTTTCCGCAGCACACAACACGCCTATTAATCCATTATATTTGTAATATTATATCATTAAATAATTACAAAATAAACAACTTTTTTATATATTTTTATAATAAATATTACAAATTTGTTTTGATTTTAATATGAATAATTAACAAAAATTTAAGCGGAAATAAAAAAAGCCGTTCTGTTTATACAAAAAAGTTAAACAGAACGGCAGATCTATAATATATTATTTTTCGTAAATACTGCGTTTCAAAGCGCCTATATACGGCAGGTTTCTGTATTTCTGGTCATAGTCAAGACCGTATCCGACAACAAATTCATCCGGAACGCTGCAGCCCACATAATCGGGCATTATATCTGCAACGCGCCTTTCGGGCTTATCAAGCAGCGTTACTATACTGATGGATTTCGCGCCGCGGGTTCTGAGAATATCCGATACATATTTAAGCGTTCTGCCGCTGTCCAGAATATCCTCCACTATCAGAACGTCACAGCCGTTCAGATCGATATCTATATCCTTTGTTATTTTTACTCGTCCTGTTGACTCCGTGCCGCTGCCGTAAGAAGATACGGACATGAAGTCTATTCCCATCGGCAGTTCAATGCAGCGCACAAGATCCGTCATAAAGAACACGCAGCCTTTCAGTATGCCAAGAACAAGAAGATTTTTGCCGCGGAAATCCTCGGTTATTTTCTTGCCCAGTCTTTTATTGATCTGCTTCAGTTCTTCTTCGGAAACCAGTATTTTTTCCACATCTTTATGCATAGACTATCTTTCCTCCCTGAAATATGACAACCCGAGCGATGCCGGACCCTGATTTTCCTTTTTCTTGCGCATGGAACCTATGATAAGCACGATGATCGTTACAACATACGGCAGCATCTGAGCAATAAACGAATTTATATTCCATCCCAACACACTGGGAACGTAGTTGTATGCCCAGTAGCAGAACCCGAAAATATAAGATCCCCAGATGAGATTTACAGGCTTCCACGTTGCAAAGATAACCAGCGCAACGGAGAGCCAGGCAAGCGCCTCAATAGCGTCGCCCGCTGCAGTTGCCCATGTTCCGTAGTTATAATCCAGCACATAATATACGCCGCCGAGTCCTGTAATACCTGAACCGATACAGGTTGCGAGATACTTATATTTGGTAACGTTTATTCCGGCCGCGTCAGCAGTTGCCGGAGATTCGCCGACTGCGCGCAAATTAAGACCGGCTTTGGTTTTATTTAAAAACACAGTCGCAACTACGGCTATGATAATAACAAGATACATCATAAATCCGTAAGAGAAAAACACCTGACCGAAACCGTTGCTGAGCGCTCCGAATATTTTATAAGAGAACACTTCGTTTGCAAAATCAGCCTTTGTTGAAGTTGAACCCTCCGGAATGATGAAGGTGCCGACAAATTTTGAAAGCCCAACGCCGAAAATGGTCAGCGTAAGGCCTGTTATATTTTGATTTACACGAAGCGTTGTTGTCAGCAGGCTGTAAAGCGCGCCGGCAAGAAACGAAGCTGCAAACGCGCAGCCAAGGCCGATAATAATGATCAAAACGGCGCTCGGATCTTCCGTATTGGTCTGATACAGATACGCTCCCGAAAAGCCGAAAGCAGCGCCAATACACATAATTCCGGGTGTTCCTAAATTTAAATTTCCGGCCTTTTCCGTTAAGGTTTCGCCGATTGCGCCATACATAATAACGGATCCGAAGATCACCGTTCTGGTGAGCCAAACAATTAAATTATCCATTGCCGCCCTCCTTACGCGTTCTTTTTGCGGAAATTCAGCTTATAATTAATAAAGAATTCCGCACCGATTACGAAGAACAAAACTATACCTATAACGATCTGCGAAGCAGATGAATCAAACGCGTCGTTCGAATTGGCAATCAGATTTGTACCTCTTTCAAGAACAACGATAAACAGTGATATAAACACCATCTGGATCGTATTGAATTTTGCAAGCCAGGCAACGATTATAGCCGTAAATCCGTATCCGCCGCCTGTTGTGCCGGAGGATATGGAATGGTCCTGCCCGGCAACGGTCAAAAAGCCGCAGACTCCGCATATTGCACCGGACATGATCATCGTGCGTATGATGACCTTATTTACATTTATGCCCGCATATCTTGCGGTGTTTACCGATTCGCCGACAACGGCAATCTCATAACCGTGTTTCGTTTTCTTCAGATAGAGGAAAACGAGCACTGCGAGGATCAAAACCACAACCGTATTAAGAGCCCAGTCCGTTCCGAACAGTTCTGGAAGATATCCCGCTTTTGTTGCCCTGTTGATCTTGCCCAGTGAAGAAGCAGAGCCCTTCCATTTATCATAGAAGAAATCAACCAGCTTTATGACAACATAGTTCATCATAAGAGTAAACAGTGTTTCATTTGTATTGAACTTCGCCTTGAACACGGCGGGCAGGAACCCGACAAGCGCGCCTGCCGCAATTGCCGCAACAAGCATAACAATAAACAGGATTCCCGCCGGGAGAGCGGTTGAGCAGTAGACCATTACTATCGCGGTTGCAAGGCCGCCTGCAAGAAGCTGACCCTCCGCTCCGATATTCCAGAATCTCATTTTGAAAGCCGGGGCAAGGGCAACGGCTATGCAAAGCAGTTTGGCCGTATAAATAAGCGTGCTTGAAAGATATATCTTATTTCCGAACGCACCTTTTATCATGGTTGAATAAAGCTCTGCAGGGCTTATATCAATAACGATCTTCATAAATACGGCAACGGCAATAAGGCCGAGCACAAGAGCGATGCCGCGATATCCCCAAGCCTTGAGCTGCGAAACGTTATCTTTTTTTGTGAGCCTTACAAACGGCTCTTTTACTTTCACTGCGGATTCATTCGCCACTGCGCTTAAGCCTCCTCTCTTAAATTGGTCATCATAAGCCCTATTTCATCCTTTGAAGCGGATCTTGTGTCTACGATACCGTTCACCTTACCGCCGCAAAGGACAAGAATTCTGTCTGTAAGTTCAAGCAGAACATCCAGATCCTCTCCTACATAGATGACCGCCGTGCCCTTTTTCTTTTCTTCGTTTAAAATATTATAAATGGCATAGGATGTGTTGATATCCAGCCCGCGCACGGCATAAGCCGTCATAAGCACGGACGGTGAGCCTGATATCTCCCTGCCGACAAGGACCTTCTGGACATTGCCTCCGGAGAGCTGCCTGACGGGGGTATTGATATCCGGAGTGATCACCTCCAGATCTTCCCTTACTTTTTCGGCGAGCTTTCTGGGTTCTTTCTGAGAAATGATGGGTCCGCCTTTATCGTATGAACGAAGAAGCATATTACCGGTCATGCCCATTGAACCGACAAGACCCATTCCCAGCCTGTCCTCCGGGACGAACGAGAGCGAGATACCGAGATTTCTTATTGCCTTTGGCGTTTTGCCGACTAACTGCTGCGGTTCTCCGTTTGCCGGCAGATACATGATACTGCTGCCGTCCATCGTTTTCTGAAGGCCTGCAACGGATTCAAGAAGCTCTTTCTGACCGCAGCCCGAAATTCCGGCTATACCGAGTATCTCACCGCTGTTTGCAGTAAACGAAACGTTATCCAAAACAAGAACCCCATCACTGTTTTTAACTGAAAGATTTTTTACCTCAAGCCGTTTCTGCGGATTAACGGGCTCATCTCTTTTTATATTGAGCTCAACTTTTTTGCCCATCATCATTTCAGTCAGAAGATCCTCGTTTGCGTCTTTCGTTTCCACGGTTCCGGCATATTCGCCTTTTCTGAGTATTGCAACGCGGTCTGATATCTCCAGCACTTCATTTAATTTGTGCGTTATAATTACAACGGATTTGCCGTTATCCCTCATGCTTCTTATCACATTGAAAAGCTTTTGCGTTTCCTGAGGGGTCAAAACAGCGGTAGGCTCGTCCAGAATAAGAATATCTGCTCCGCGGTAAAGCGCCTTGATGATCTCCAGAGTCTGCTTCTGGGAAACTGACATCGTGTATACCTTTTGCGAGGGATCCATATCAAAGCCGTATTTACCGCATATTTCTTTTATTTTAGCAGCAATCGCCTTTTTGTTGTATTTTTCTTTTTTATCCAGCCCCAGAGCAACGTTTTCGGTTGCGGTAAATACGTCTACCAGCTTGAAATGCTGGTGGATCATACCTATACCGAGCTCATAGGCG
Source organism: uncultured Clostridium sp. (assembly GCA_958422185.1). Classification (GTDB taxonomy): domain Bacteria; phylum Bacillota; class Clostridia; order Oscillospirales; family Acutalibacteraceae; genus Eubacterium_R. The sequence goes on along the minus strand of CATZNW010000025.1, from coordinate 23,228 downwards.
TCTTTCGGTGAGCGTATGGCCACCTCTTTTGAATCGACAAAAATATGACCTTCATCCGGCAGATAGATACCCGAAAGCATGTTCATAAGGGTAGTTTTTCCGCTGCCGTTTTCGCCGAGGAGGGAAAGGATTTCGCCCCGGCGGATATCAAGGCTTACATTTTTATTTGCGACAACGCTGCCGAAAGTTTTTGTTAAATTCTCAAGCTTAACGGCAATCTGTTCCAAAATATCGCTCCTTTTCATCACAAAAGTATAAAGAAATTAAAGGGAAGCCGGAATAGCTTCCCTTTAATGAGTTTTGGAAATCAACCGTTAGCGTTAAGCTCGGTGATACCGTCGATCCTAAGCTGGAAGTAAGGAGCAGCTCTCAGAACGGATTCCTCAAAATAGGTGATATTGTTTTCAGTAACAATAGCCTCTTTTGTTTCGCCCTGGTATACGGCCGTGGCTGTGCCTGTTGAAAAATCGTAATAAGTGAGATCGATCGGAGCCGTTGTTACCTGAGCGCCGTCAACGGTGTATTTTGTGGTGTCAAATACCTGAAGCGTGCCGTTTTTGATACCCTCAATGGCCGCGTCAACAGCCTCCTGAGTACCTTCAGCGCATGATGAGCCGAGAGGAGTGATGCCTACGGCATCCGCCTCATAGCCTTTAGCCCAGTCCTGAGGAATCTCAGTACCGTTCATCACTGCAGTAAAGAGTTCTTCATAGTATACTTCCCAGTTGTTTGTTGAAGAGGTGAGCGCAACGTCGGGAGCAACGTCAGTCATATCAACATTGTATCCTACGCTGTAAGCAACCGTGCCTTCATTATGAGCATCCTGAACAGCAGTCGGAGCGCCTGTTGAGTCTGCGTGCTGACCTATGATCACGCAGCCGCGCGCCATAAGAGTCTCGGCAGCGGCAGCCTCGCCCTCAAGATCAAACCATGAATTGGTGTACTGAACATCCATAACAACATTTTCAACTACGGATTTAATTCCGAGGTAGAAAGCAGTATAGCCGGAAACGACCTCCGCATAAGGATAAGCGCCTACATAGCCGACTTTGATATTGCCGTTTTCGTCAAAATTGTTATCGCCGAGCTGATCCGCATTCTGCAGTTCCTGAAGCTTCATGCCGGCAACAATACCCGATACATATCTTGCCTGATAAATCTTTGTAAACGCATTGTAAAGATTCGGCAAGCCGGAAATGGCGGCATAATCACCCGTCATTGCAACAAAAGTAACATCCGGAAAATCTTCCGCAGCCTCAGCAATAAAGTCCTGATGACCGTAGCTGTTTGAAATAACAAGGTTGCAGCCGGAAGCAACAAGTTCCTGAGCGGCAGTGTAGCACTCCTCAGACTCCGGTATCTTTTCTTTCCAGCTGATATTCTCGCTTGGGATACCGAGTGTTTCAGCAGCGGCTCTGATTCCGTCAGCATGCGCCTTTGTATAGGTCTCCGTATCGTCGCCTATCTCAATAACACCGATCTTGATATCGGTACCTACACCGCCGGATGCGTCCGTGCCTTCATCTGTGCCGGCAGAACAAGCGGCAAAAGAAAAGACAAGCACAACAGCAAGAAGCAGCGCCATGATCTTTTTTGACAATTTCATTTCTTTCTACCTCCGAAAAAGTTTTAATTATTAAAAGGCAAATGCCTGTTAACCGTATTAACCGCGGAAAAGGATCTCGCCGGTTTTGCAGTTCATGCTTTCTATGACCGCAAGGCTCTCAACGCGCACTCCGCTTTTGCGTATCTCATCGCCGCCGTGCTGATATCCTTTTTCAATTACAGCGCCGCAGCCCGCAAGATACGCCCCGCTTTCATTCACTAACCTGATCAATCCCCTCATTGCATTTCCGATAGCAAGGAAATCATCAACGATAAGCACTCTGTCTCCCATGCCGAGAAATCGCTTGGAGACCATTACGTTATAAGTTGTGCCGTGAGTAAAAGATTCAACCGGAGTTTCATAAACGTCACCGGCAATATTTTTTGTTTTGTTCTTCTTTGCAAAAACAAGCGGGCACTCAAATTCCTGAGCAACCATAGAACCGATTGCAATACCGGAAGCCTCGATTGTAAGTATTTTATTTATTTTATCATCCCTGAAAAGGCGGTGAAATTCCCTGCCCACCTCACGCAGAAAAGGAATATCGATCTGATGGTTAAGAAAGCAATCCACTTTAAGAATATTGCCTTCGTAGACCTCTCCCTCGTCTCTGATCTTCTGCTTTAAAAGCTCCATAAAACGCTCCGCAATTCAAAACCTAAATTTTTAAAAACCAAATAACACAGATATAATATACTAACACGAAATCGTTTTCAATAAAATGACCGGATTTGACACCAAATTTTAACCTTTTGGGATCTTTGTAATAACACAGCTGAAATCAGCATAGAATTTTCAGAATTGTGTTGTGAATCACAATAAAATGTTTTACAATAAAATACGGAAAGCGGTGAGACCATGGCGGATATATTTGAATATGTAAACAGATTCGGTTCATTTCGTTTTACAAATATGGGAGTAACGGAGGCGGACAATGCCGTATTCAGCAGGCTCGCCTATCTGGACCTTTCTCCGTTTACCGGAAGAACACTTGGCGAAGCGGCAGAAGGATACAAAATGACGGATGAAAGCAACAAAGTCATAAACGATACTTACAGACTGCTCAAAACAGCAGGAAATACGATCCGCTTCGGATATATAACTATTTCAGACTGCCGGGAGACCGTGAGCGAAAATCTGCAGACAGCATTTTTCGCAGTTACTTTTTCCTTAAACGCAGATACAAATATCATCGCTTTCAGAGGCACTGATGACAGAATCGTAAGCTTTTATGAGGACGCGAAACTTGCGTATGCTTTCCCGATAGCCAGCCAGACAACCGCCCTTGGATATGTAACAGAACAGCTTGCGCAGCGGGACGGGAAATTCTTTCTTGCCGGGCATTCAAAAGGCGGTAATCTTGCAGTTTTTGCTTTTTTATTCCTGCGCGACGAAGAAAAAGAGAGAATCATACGCGTATACAATAATGACGGCCCGGGCTTTCCTCAGGAGATCGCCGATATTCTGTTTACCCGTAAGAACTGCGAAAAGATCTTTAACCTGCTGCCGGAGGATTCCATAATCGGCCGGATGCTGAGCGACGGCGGAAAGGTAAAAATAATAAAAAGCACCGCCTCCGGCGCGGCACAGCATAATATATTCACATGGGAAATAAACGGATCCGGATTCAGCGAAGCAAAAAGATTCAGTATGCTTTCCGAATATATGGAAGACACGCTTACCCAAAGCCTTGAGTCTCTGCCGCCGGAAAGGATGAAGGACGCCGCTGCCGCAGTGTTTGAAATAGCAAAAAACAGCGGAATCAAAACGCTGAAAGATATTAACATCAGAAATTACAGAAGCCTTATTCCGGCGGTATCGGAACTCAGAAAACTTGTTGATGAAAATACGGATGATATTCCGATAATCGTCCAGACACTTGCAAAGAGCCTGGTTGATTCGCTAAGCTTTGAAAAAATAGTGGAACGGTCTGTACCGGAAGTTATGGATAAAATTGAAGAATTTACAGGCAGATTAAAAAGCAGATCCGAACCATCCGGCAATTAAAATCCGATCAGATCAAAGCGCCCCGGCAGTGAAATGCCGGAGCGCTTTTAATATTATTCACCATCAATCAGTTGTTAACTCTATTGCATATCATTCGTTCTCACCGGAAGCCGGTTCCGCGGCAGGCGAAGCGTCTTCGCCGGCAGCAGTAGGATCAGCATTGAAAACATAATCGTTACCGGGAAGAATTGCGTTGAGCAAGATGCCTGCAATAGCGGCAACAGCAAGAGCCGTAAGGCTTATATTGAATTCACCGATGGAAAAATCAAGCGAATCCACACCAAGCGCCGTAACAAGAATAACGGCAATGATGATGAGGTTTCTTGACTTGGTCAGATCAACCTTATTCTCAACAACATTGCGTACGCCTATACCGGAGATCATGCCGTAGAGCACAAAGGATATGCCCCCTATGATAGCCGCGGGGATCGTATTTATCACTGCCGCAAATTTCGGCGAAAAAGAGAGCAGAACAGCAACAACTGCGGCAATGCGCACTACCCGCGGATCATAAACTTTTGTAAGGGCAAGAACGCCGGTATTTTCGCCGTAAGTCGTATTTGCGGGACCGCCGAACAGAGCCGAAATCGAAGTGGCAAGACCGTCTCCGACAAGCGTTTTCTTGAGGCCGGGGTCCGCAAGAAAATTCCTGCGGGTAGTGGCACTGATTGCGGAAATATCGCCGATATGCTCCATCATCGTTGCAAATGAAATAGGCATAATCGCAATGATTGCACTGATAGCCTGACCCTTGTCATGGATGTTTCCGAACACCATACCTTCTTTGGTTATAGGAAGACCGATCCAGTCAGCCTCAATGATCGGCTGAAAATCAACCGCGCTGATACACACTGCAACGATATACGACACTACGATTCCGACGAGAATGGGAATGATCTTCAGCATGCCCTTTCCCCAGATATTGCAGATGATTATAACGGCAAGAGCGATGATGGCAAGAAGCCAGTTCTGTTTACAGTTATCTACTGCCGATCCGGCAAGGCTAAGCCCTATTGCAATAATGATCGGACCGGTAACAACGGGAGGGAAAAAGCGCATGACCTTTTCAACCGGGAAGATTGCAAAAAGGGCGGCAAGAACAAGATAGACAAGACCTGCAAATACAACGCCCAGATTTGCATAAGGAAGCATTTCGGTATTCGGCGAGCCATCCTCCAGCAAGGGCGCAACCGCAGCATATCCGCCTAAAAACGCGAACGATGAACCCAGAAACGCAGGCACCTTAAACTTTGTTACAAGGTGGAAAAACAGGGTCCCCAGACCCGCCATAAGAAGTGTGGTCTGCATATTGAGACCCGTAAGCAACGGCACAAGCACAGTTGCTCCGAACATTGCGAACGTATGCTGAAATCCAAGTATCAGCATTTTAGGTTTACCGAGCGTTCTTGCGTCATAGATACCCTGTTCGCCCAGAACAGAATTTTTGCTTTTGTCTTTCTTTGCCATTTTTGAACCTCCGCATGATTTAAGAATAGTAAAACGCCCGTCTGTGCTGGCGACGGAAAAACGTTTTATTTTGTGCCGAATATCCTGTCTCCGGCGTCGCCGAGTCCGGGAACGATATAACCGTTTTCATTTAGATGGTCATCCAGTCCGGCGGCGTAAATATCAACGTCCGGATGCGCTTTTTCAAGCGCTTCAAGGCCCTCCGGGGCGGCGATGATACACAAAAATTTAATGGAGCGCGGATTCCTTTTTTTGATTTGCCCGATCGCATCGATTGCAGAACCGCCGGTAGCAAGCATCGGGTCAAGAACGAAAACATCCCTTTCCTCTATATCTTTGGGAAGCTTGCAATAATATTCAACAGGCTCAAGGGTAGCTTCGTTTCTGTAAAGCCCTATATGCCCGACTCTTGCTGACGGCACAAGCACCAAAGCGCCTTCCACCATACCGAGACCGGCACGAAGAATAGGAACGAAAGCCAGTTTTCTTCCGGCGATCTCCTTACAGTGCGCTATTCCGCAAGGAGTCTGAACATCCTTATCAGCAAGAGGAAGATCCCTTGTAGCGTCATAGATCATAAGCATTGAGATTTCATTCACAAGATCTCTGAAGCCCTTTGTTCCCGTATTGACATCACGAAGAATAGAGAGCTTATGCTGAATAAGCGGATGGTCCATAATAACAACTTTTCTTTCCATAAAAAGCTCCTTTCACCTGAATTAAAATTCCGTATTTATATTAAGATAACACACGGGTGTTGTTTATTCAACAAAATGCGACTTACAAATAGTTACAAAACGGTAAACAGCACAAAACCCGCCCGGATGACCGGGCGGGTTCAGTATTTTATCATTGAATTACATAAGAGAACGGTAAAGCGCTTTTATCTCGTCGACCGAAGTATCGCGCGGATTACCCGGGCGGCAAGCGTCATCATAAGCGCTTTGGGCAAGGAAATCAACGTCCTCATCCTTAACGATATCCTTGAGATCGGCCGGGATACCAACATCCGTTCCAAGCTGCCTTACAGCGTCCACAGCGGCTTTTCTTGCGTCTTCAAGACTCATGTCATCAACGCCCTGAACTCCCATAGCCTTAGCGATATCCCTGTATTTTTCACCGGTAGAGGGTGCATTGTATTCCATTACGGTTGGAAGGATTATAGCGTTTGCAACACCGTGAGGCGTATCATACACAGCCCCGAGAGGATGCGCCATGGAATGCACAAGACCGAGACCTACATTGGAAAATCCCATTCCAGCTATATACTGACCGAGTGCCATCTGCTTTCTGCCCTCAGCAGTATTTTCTACCGCGCCGCGAAGACTGGCGGCTATGATTTCAATTGCCTTTATATGGAACATATCCGAAAGCTCCCATGCGCCCTTTGTAATATAGCCTTCAATTGCATGAGTGAGCGCATCCATACCGGTGGCAGCAGTAAGCCCCTTCGGCATAGTTGACATCATATCCGGATCAACAACGGCAATGATTGGAATGTCCTTTGGATCAACGCATACCATTTTTCTGTTGTTTGCAGTATCCGTTATAACATAGTTAATAGTAACCTCTGCCGCAGTGCCTGCGGTAGTCGGAACAGCAATGATCGGAACGCACTTCTTTCTTGTTGGGGCAACGCCCTCAAGCGATACTACGTCTTCAAATTCAGGATTTTCAATAATAATACCGATCGCCTTTGCAGTGTCCATGGACGAACCGCCGCCGATGGCTATAATACAATCCGCACCTGAAGCCCTGAACGCCGACACGCCGGATTTAACGTTTTCCACCGTTGGATTGGGCTTGATCTCGCTGTAAATATCATAAGGGATCGAAGCGCCGTCCAGCACGTCGGTAACCTTTTTGGTAACCCCGAATCTGATCAGATCAGGATCTGAGCAAACAAAACACTTTTTAAATCCCCTGCCCTTTACTTCCCCTGCGATCTCATTTATCGCACCGGAGCCGTGATAGCTTGTTTCATTGAGAACAAAACGATTTGCCATAAATGTACCTCCTTAATTTAAGCCTTTCGGCTTTTACGGAAATATTATAAACTATCTGAGAGGAGATTGTCAATTAATTAACAATAATTTAATTGATTTTTTAGAACGCGGTCATATTCTTTCCACTGCGGCATAACGGATGACAATGAGTTATAGAAATTCTTTGAATGATTCTGATGTTCAAAATGACATAATTCATGGCAAATAACGAATCTAATAATGTTTTCATCATAGGCAGCAAGGCGGGAATTCAGCGTTACAACATTTTTTAAGGCACGGCAGTTTCCCCACTGAGAGCGCATCTTTCTGACCTTGATTTGGGGAGGATCACCGGACTTCTGCGGAAACAGAGGCAGACAATCCCTGACAAGTGCCGGAAATATGCGTTTTGCAGTATCAGATAGCATTCTATCGTAAAGTTTGCTGCGTGCAGCTGCATTTGAAGAATCTTTAAGATAAAAAGTTACCGTTCGACCATGTAATGCATAATGATCTTTGCCGGAATTCTCAACCGAAAGGAAATATTCCCTGCCCAGGATATAAAGACGATCGCCGCTTTCGAATCTGATCCTGGATTGTTCAGCAGAGGCAAACCGCTCCCTTGCGGCGATGATCCTTTGCGCATTTGCGCGCACAAAATCATTGATTACGCTGATAGGCACACGACGCGGAGCAGATAATACAACAGAACCGTCTGCCCTTATGCGCAGATTTATATTTTTTACCTTTTTTCTGTTTAAAACATATTCAATTTTTTCGCCGTTAAATTCAATACTGCCCATAACACGATCCCAAACCCAAAATGAAAAAGAAAAAAGCTTCAAATACCGCTCCGTTTGCGGAATTTAAAGCTTTAACTGGTGGCTCATCGGGGAATCGAACCCCGGACACCTTGATTAAAAGTCAAGTGCTCTGCCATCTGAGCTAATGAACCGTATTCGCCCTTAAATATTAAGGGCGCTTGGCTGGGGAGGCAGGATTCGAACCTACGCATGAGGGAGTCAAAGTCCCTTGCCTTACCGCTTGGCGACACCCCAATATCAGGGTTTCCGTATTAAAGTGGGGTGGGATGTGGGATTCGAACCCACGACCTCCAGTGCCACAAACTGGCGCTCTAACCAACTGAACTAATCCCACCATATCTGCGCCCGAATGCTCAGGCGCGTTGGCGCGCTTGGGGGGACTCGAACCTCCGACCCACCGCTTAGAAGGCGGTTGCTCTATCCAGCTGAGCTACAAACGCATGTTGGAGCGGGTGAAGGGAATCGAACCCTCGTATTCAGCTTGGAAGGCTGACATTCTACCATTGAACTACACCCGCATAGCGACGCTCATTATTATAATCAATGAGCGTTCAACTGTCAAGTACTTTTTTAAATTTAGTTTATAACTGCTTCAATTTTTTCACCGGCGCTGACTGTAAACCTGTGTATTTCAGTATCCTGATTGAATACGATCAGCTGGGCAAGGAGATCTTCTACCTCACGCCGTACACAGTCTCTTATACCTCTTGCGTTCTTCTTTGAACCATAAGCTTTCCTGGCGATATAAACGGGAACGGAATCGTCGTAAACAAGTTCTATTGCCTTATCCTTTAAGCCTTCCTTAAGTTCGTCGAGCATAATGCGGGCGATCTTTTCAAAATCATGAAAGGTAAGTGCGTTGAACGTGATTATCTCATCCACCCTGCCCAAAAATTCCGGACGAAGAAAACGCTCAAGCGCCTTCATGGTAACATCTTTATTAATCTCATTTTCGGTCATGCCGAAACCGAGTGAAGCGGTATCCGTTGAGCCTGCGTTTGAGGTCATAACGATGATCGTATTTTCGAAATTAACGGTCCTGCCCTGCGCATCCGTGATCCTGCCCTCATCAAGGATCTGCAGCAGGATATTGAGGACATCTTTATGAGCTTTTTCGATCTCGTCAAAAAGTACAACGCTGTAAGGTTTTCTCCTTACTTTCTCCGTAAGCTGGCCGGCATCGTCGTATCCAACATAGCCCGGAGGGGAGCCGATGATCCTTGAAACGCTGAATTTTTCCATAAATTCACTCATATCAAGCCTTATGAGGCTGTCCGGGGAGTCAAAAAGATAACCGGCAAGCTGTTTTACAAGTTCCGTTTTACCCACGCCCGTAGGGCCCACAAAAATAAACGACTGCGGTCTTTTACGCGGGCTTATCTGCACTCTGCCGCGGCGTACTGCGGCGGCGAGTTTTGATATTGCCTCATCCTGACCCACAATATGCTTTTTCAGTTCTTCTTCAAGCGTTGAGAGCTTTTTTATATCTCCTGCCTCTATTTTAGACGCAGGTATACCGGTCCAGAGCGAAACCACCTTTGCAAGATCCGCTTCAATCACCTGATTGTCCTTTGCCTTTTCAGCAAGAGCGGGCAGGACTTCATCCAGCTTCATGGTCTGCGCTTTCAGGTTTGAAATCAGCTCGTAATCAATTTCCTCGTTTTCCTCCGTAGGCTCGGAGAGCGTATCTATTCTTTCAAGCAGTGAGTTCTTTTCCTCAAGTTTCAGCTGATATTCCGAGATGGCCGGGTTCCTGAGGTTTGCACAGGTACAGGCCTCATCAAGCAGATCGATTGCTTTATCCGGCAGATACCTGTCCGTAACAAAACGTTCTGACATCGTTACCGCCTTATAGACAAGGCTGTCCGAAATCTGAACTTTATGGTAATTCTCATAGTACGATTTTATACCGAGAAGCATCCTGTAAGCCTCATCGACCGACGGCTCCTCGACCTTGATAGGCTGAAATCTGCGTTCAAGCGCCGCATCCTTTTCAATATACTTTCTGTATTCATTAAAAGTTGTTGCCCCTATGACCTGGATCTCACCCCTTGAGAGCGCGGGTTTAAGGATATTTGCGGCATTCATGGTGCCTTCGCTGTCCCCCGTGCCTACAAGATTGTGAACCTCATCAATAAAAAGGATGATATTTCCTTCACTTTTGACCTCGTCCACAAGACCTTTGATCCTGCCTTCGAACTGTCCGCGGAACTGAGTCCCTGCAACAAGGGCAGTGAGATCGAGCAGATAAATCTCTTTATCAGCAAGTCTTGCCGGCACTTCTCCTTTTGCTATCTTTATGGCAAGGCCCTCCGCAATTGCAGTTTTGCCTACGCCGGGTTCACCGATAAGGCACGGATTGTTTTTTGTCCGGCGGCAAAGGATCTGGATCGCGCGCGCTATTTCCTTTTCTCTGCCGATTATGGCGTCGATCCGGCCTTTTTTTGCCTTATCCGTCAGATTGGTGCAGTAATTTCCGAGAAACTTACGGGGATCCTCCTGCCTGCCTTTTTTGCCGCGTTTCTTGGATCCCTTTTTACCGGTTTTTGAGGCAGGATCCTCTTTGCCGTCATTTTCAAAAAGACTGGCGAACGGCAGAGTTTGGGCTCCGTCCATATTTTCCTGATTAAACATATCGCCAAGCGAACCGAAATCAAAATCCTGCATATTTTCCATGAACTGGCTCATCTGCTCGCTTGCCTGCTCCAGTTCTTCATCAGAAAGCCCGAGCTGATCTATCATCTGATTTATGGAACCTACATTGAGCTCTCTGGCGCACTTTATACAAAGGCCCTCGGGCACGACCTTGTCATTTTCCATTTTTTGAATAAAAACCACCGCAGGGCGCTCGTGGCACCTGCTGCACATCTGCTGTTTCATTAAATACTATTTTCTCCTTAAAAATTTGTTAAGATCATTTATTGTCCTTATTCTTTTTATTTTCCCGGATCTGGCGGATAAAGCCCGGAGCGTAACCAAGCAGCGAGATCAAAGTGCAAACTGCTGAAATGGAAACAAGTATCCATGTAACGGTATTCGGAAGAGTAAAGCCCGTGATCTCACAAAGAGCTCCGTTCTGGCCGAACGCAAGAATAAATATCATGCCTATATAAAAAACGTTTGTGGCGATTTTGCCCCATATCTCCGCAGCCGTGGGACGCATACCGAGAGAAAGCAGGATTGCTCCGCCGATGATCATGATTACCTCTTTGGCAATAAAAAACATAAACAGATATTTTATAGCATTATCCCAGTAAGTAACGATGAGAACGACAACAATAGCCATCTGGGAAAGCTTATCCGCAATAGGATCAAGAAGCTTGCCGAGATTGGATATCTGGTTGAATTTACGGGCAATCTTGCCGTCCACAAGATCCGTCAGCGCAGCCAATATCATGATTATGACCGCCGGCAGGACATAGCCTTTGAGGAACAGGATCATAAATACGGGAATCAGCGCGATCCTGATAAAAGAAAGCCAGTTAGGTATTGTATTCCAGCCGTTAAAAAGGTCTTTAACATTGTTTTCAAGTTTACTCATATTTATCCTCCTATATCAGATGCAGAAACGGATTTATTTTATTTATGAATTCCAGGACAACGCTTGAATCCACCTGTGACACAAAAGACTGCGATGAAGTGAAAAGAAAATCACGCATAAAGACAAGCACAGCACTGAAAACCGCAAGGGTCACAACACCCTTCAGCGCTCCGAAAACGGCGCCCAGGAATTTATTTGTGCGTTTTAGCGGAGTATGTTCTTTATTCATTATGCTCTTAATGATTTTGGAGATCACCCATACGATAAGATAAAAGAGCAAAAGAGTAGCAACAAACAGTATAATTTTCACTATTACGAGCGCAACAGGCTCAACAACATTCTTGAGAACGGCGTTAGCTGCCGTTTCGTTTGAAATGCCGTTTAGAAAAGACAGATCGACCGAACCCGAAAGCCCAAAAGGCAGTTCGGCGACGGCATTGCGCACAGCCGAAACGAAAGAATCTATATCTGCTGAATCAGAAAGGCCCTGAGAGATCTTTTCAAGCGCCGTGCTGCTTATGAATCTTTCATAAAACGCAAGGCTGTAAGTATCCGCCACATAAAATGCCGCAGGAAAGCCTATGATATACCTGGCAAATGAGATCAGCGAAAGCAGAAACCCTCTTGCATATCCGGCCGCAATACAAGCGGCAAACACAACGATTAAAATAATATCTATATAATTTACGATCAAAACAATTACTCCTGTTCGCCGGCAAGCAATTCAACAACTGCCTGATGTCTTGCAAAAACATGCGACGAGATCTGCTGGATAGACGAATACGAATCATCCACCTGATACTCCGCCAGCACTTTAGAATTTGAAATCTTATATGTTATAACGCTCTCGGCAGTAAGAACGCTTATGCGTTTAGAATCACCCGTAACGTCTTTTACTGCACTGCCGGTTGAAGCCACTTCGGTAACTTTTCCGGAAGGCTTTACAACAGAAATATTATTATCGGCGGAACCGGAATATGCCGTGTATGCATAAATGAGGCTTCCGTCATTTGTAAAGGAATACGAAACCAAACCGACTGTTCCCTGCCCATACACTTTCTTTTCATTTTTCAGCGAATCAATCACGCTTACAAAATCATTGCCGACAACGAAAAGATCCGTTGATGAAAAGCGAAGCTCCAGGACAGAAGAACCCACATATTCAAACTGAGCGCGCGGCTTAGAATCATCGATACTCATAGTATAAACAACTGTTTTGAACCTGGCGTTCTCAGAGGACACCGCGGCAAAAGCAACGCGGCTTCCGCGCGAATCCACCGCAACGCCCGTTACATAGCCGTCGGTAACGCCGAAAGAAAATTTCTGTTTTAAGGATCTGTTATAAACATAAACTGTGCTGAGGGAATCCTGAGAGGTCGTGGCAAGCACGACTGTTCCCGAATCGGATACACCGGCGCAGAGCAGCTGCTCTTGTGCTTTTTCCTGATAAATATTCTCATCGCCGCTGTCCAGCCGGTAAGAAAGCCCCCCCTGGTCATAAAGCAGGGAATAACTGCCCGCAGTCTTTATAACAGGATTTGAATATCCGTGGTCAAAATTCAATCTGACTTCTGCATCAGAGGAATCAAGAACTGTATAGGCGGAATCCTCCAGAATACAGACATCGCCGTCTACAGAACCGAAGTAAACGTCCGATCCGGTTGAAAGGCCATAAGGATAGCCGGAATCCCGGGAAGAAACGGAAGAAAAGGCAGAGCCGTCCCTGATAGAGGAAAAGTCGATCTCAGCAATACGCATAATAAGGAGCGCGGCAACCACCACGCCTATTATAATCCATGCAGCGGCCCGCTTTTTTTTGCTTTTTTTCAGTTTTCTTTCCAAACGTTCTTTTTCTCGCTGTTCAGACGCCATATCAACATAGCCTTTCCGAAAAAATATACAACTTATTAATGATGAAATAATGAAATATTAATAAAAAATTTTTAAATATTTTGCTTAATAATTTACTTTGTCTAAGTACAGTCCGTGCGCAGGAGCGGTCTTGCCGGCTTTTTTCCTGTCCTTTGAAGCTATAATGCCGGCGAGTTCACCGCTCCCTATCTTGCCCTCATTCACAAAAAGCAGAGTTCCCGCCATGATACGCACCATATTATAAAGGAAACCGTCCGCTTCCACACTGAAAAGAACTTCATCTCCCTTTCTTTCAACACTGAAAGAATATACCGTGCGAACAGTATCCTCCACATCGCTCCTTGCCGAGCAGAACCCTGAAAAATCATGCGTGCCTACAAATGCCTGCGATTCTTTATTGAGATACTCTGCGTTTAAGGGATATCTGTAATGGAACGCATAATTCTTAAGAAACGGATCTCTGATCTCAGCATTATAAACTCTGTACACATATCTTTTTGATCTTACGCTGTAACGCGCATGAAAATCCGGATGGGCCTCTGTGCAGTCCGTTACCGCAATATCTTTTGGAAGATATGTATTCAGCCCGGCAACAATGTTTTTGCACGGGATATTTTTTTTAGTTTTAAAAGACACGCAGTACATATTAGCATGAACGCCGCTGTCCGTTCTGCTGCAGCCTTTAACATCCAACTTTTCACAAAAGAGCCGTTCCAGGGCTTTTTGAAACACCTGCTGCACCGTTACGGCATTTTTCTGCACCTGCCACCCGTGATAAGACGAGCCGTCATAGCGCATTGTTACAAGCAGATTTCTCATATCACAGCCGCCGCCCGCGAGTTGATAAAAATGATCAGCGCAAAAAGCGCGATTACAGCGGCAACGGCAAACATGTCCTTTGCCGTAACTTTTACCTGTTTCATTTTTGTTCTGCCCTTTCCGCCCCGGTAGCAGCGGCAGTCCATTGCATAGGCAAGTTCGTTCGCACGGCGGAAAGAAGAAATAAACAGGGGAATAAGAATCGGTATCAAGGCTTTTGCACGGTGAATGATGCCGCCGGATTCCATATCGGCTCCGCGGGATTTCTGCGCCGCCATGATCTTTTCTATCTCTTCCGTAAGAGTGGGAATGAATCTTAGGGCGATCGTCATAGTCATAGCCACGGTATGGATATCGATTTTGAATATTTTAAGAGGTGAAAAAAGCCGCTCGATCGCGTCCGTTAAGTCGGTCGGCGTAGTAGTATATGTCAGCATGGAGCCGGCGACTACAAGAAGAATGATCCTTACGGCCATAAATATCGCGGTATAAATTCCGTCCTCCGTTATTTTTAGCCTTCCGAACAGCGTTACAAGCGGTTCTCCCTGACCGTAAAAGAGGTTAAGAAGCGAAGTTATAACTATAATAATACCAAGGGGCTTTATGCTTTTAAATACTATTTTAAACGATATTCCGCCCACAAGAATGATCAGAAGCGTAAACGCCACACTTAAAACAAGCGAATAAAAATTTTTGCATATAAAAAGTGAAACTATGACGGCAAGGGTAAGGAGGATCTTAACTCTTGCGTCAAGTTTATGGATAAAGGAATTGCCGGGGAAATACTGGCCTATTGTGATATCGCCCATCATGCCTTTCCCTCCTTTTCGAAAAGCCTTTGAAGCTCGGCTTTTCCCTGTTCAACGGTAAATATATCAGTACGGCAGTCTACTCCGTTTTCTTTCAGCTTAAGGAAAATTTCCGTAATCTGAGGCACATTGAGCCCCATCCCGCGAAGTTCGCGCGCATGCGAATAGACCTCGCTGACGGTGCCCGACATAGCCACTTTGCCGCCGTTCATAACAACTACCCTTGAGCAAAGCCTGGCAACATCCTCCATGGAGTGAGAAACAAGGATTACAGTGCTGTCCGTTTTCTGCTGATAATCTTTAATGAGGCCCAGAATGACCTCACGGCCGCGCGGATCAAGACCCGCGCACGGTTCGTCAAGAATAAGCACTTTCGGACGCATTGCGATAATAGACGCGATCGCCACCCGTCTTTTCTGACCGCCTGAAAGATCAAACGGCGATTTATTCTCCATACTCTTTTTCAAGCCGACAAATTCCATGCTTTCATAGACCCGGGACTTGATCTCTTCTTCAGGCAGGCCCATCTGTTTCGGCCCGAAAGCGATCTCCTTAAAAATATTTTCCTCAAATATCTGATATTCCGGATACTGAAAGCAAAGGCCGACGGCAAAACGCACATTTCTGATTTTTTTTCTGTTTTCCTTTGACCATATATTCTGACCGTCAAGAAAAACGACTCCGCTGCTTGGTTCAAGCAGACCGTTTAAATGCTGGATCAGCGTTGACTTCCCGCTGCCCGTATGGCCTATGATACCTATCAGTTCACCGCTTTCGGCAGTGAAATCAACGTCTTCTATTGCAGCAGTTTCAAAAGGCGTGCCTTTGCTGTAAAGATATTTTAAATTTTCACATACCAAAACAGCCACGGCTACTCCTCCAAAACCGATCTAATATAATCAACGCATTCCTGTGTATTCAGTATCGTTTCAGGCGGTTTAAGACCGCTCTCATAAATAAGTTCTGTTGCCTGCGGAACGTCAAGTCCCAGCGTTTTTATCTCATCAACGTATGAAAATACGTTTTTGGGCGAATCATCCATTCTGATAACGCCCGAATCCATGACAATGACTCTGTCCGCCTGAACGGCCTCGTCCATATAATGCGTGATCAGGACTATAGTAATGCCCTCTTCCCTGTTCAGGCGTTTTACCGTTTCCATTACCTCTGCTCTTCCGCTGGGGTCAAGCATGGCGGTAGGCTCATCCAGCACTATACACTGCGGACGCATAGCGATAATGCCGGCAACGGCAACGCGCTGTTTCTGGCCGCCTGAAAGCTTATGAGGGGCCTTGTCACGCAGTTCGTACATACCTACTGTTTTTAAAGCCTCGTTCACCCTGCGGCGGCACTCCTCCGGCGGTACACCCAGATTCTCAACGCCGAAAGCAACGTCTTCCTCCACGATTGACGCAACGATCTGATTATCGGGATTCTGAAAAACCATTCCGACTTTCTTGCGGATATCATAAATGCTGTCGTCAGGTCTGGTCTCCATACCGTCCACGATAACTTTTCCGCTCTGCGGGAAAAGAATCCCGTTCGTAAGCTTTGCAATAGTTGATTTACCGGAACCGTTATGACCGAGTACGGCAACGAAACTGCCTTTTTCAATATTCAGATTTAAGTTTTCTAAAACATCCACCTGTTCCTCGCCGTCTTCCGCACCGTAGGAAAAAGTGACATTGTGAAACTCAATCAAGCTCATTTTTCATCCAAACGGCCGTAGCGCCGCAGGGAAGGATCTCCCCATTTGACGAGACCGGCAGTCCGATCTCATCCGCGCTTACAAGGCCGCCCTTTTCTTTTACCAGAATATCGTCAAGAATATATTTCATAACGGAGCCGGAAAGCCCCGTTGTATACGAATTAAGAAGAACCATGAGCGGATCTTCGGACAACACCTTGGAAATCAGCTGCACAAAATCGTAAAGCGAATCTTCAAGGCGCCAGATCTCGCCCTTAGGGCCTCTGCCGTATGACGGCGGGTCAAGAATAATCACATCATAACCGTGCCCGCGGCGTATCTCGCGCTGAACGAATTTAATACAGTCATCAACGATCCACCTTACGTTTTGGCCTGCCACACCGCTCGACTGGGCATTTTCCTTTGCCCACTGGGTCATCCCCTTTGAAGCATCCACATGCACAACGCTTGCGCCCTCTTTAAGGCAGGCAACAGTTGCCCCGCCCGTATAGGCAAACAGATTCAGTACCCTGACTTCTTTTCTGCCGCATCTTCTGATGACCTCTCTTGTAAAATCCCAGTTTACAGCCTGCTCTGGGAACAGGCCGGTGTGTTTGAAGCCCATGGTCTTTACATTAAAAACAAGATCTTTATATCTGATTTCCCACTGAGGCGGAAGTTTGGCAAATACCTGCCATTCGCCGCCTCCGGAACGTGAACGCTGATACCTTGCATTTGCCGAATACCAGCGCTGATCATTATACCTGCTTTTCCATATCACCTGAGGGTCGGGGCGGATAAGCACGATATCTCCCCAGCGCTCAAGTTTTTCGCCGTCTGAGCAGTCGATAAGCTCATAGTCTTTCCAGTCTTTTGTAGATCTCATCAGCTAAGTCTTTCTTTTACAACATCTGCGATATAATTTCCGAGGCGTGTTATCTGCGCTGTATCCATGCCCTCCAGCATAACTCTTACAAGCGGTTCCGTGCCGGAAACGCGCACAAGTACCCGACCGTCACCGTGCAGCTCCATTTCAGCCTCCTGCACGGCGGAAATAATATATTCATCGTTATTGTATTTCTTTTTGCCCTCATCGGTAACAGGAACATTGATAAGCACCTGAGGATACACAGTCATTACCTTTGAAAGCTGGGCAAGCGAAGCGCCGCTTTTCACAACCGTCTCTAAAAGCTTTACGGCGGAAAGCTCCCCGTCCCCCGTTGTGGCGTAATCAAGGAAGATGACATGACCGCTCTGCTCGCCGCCGATATTATAACCGTCTTTCAGCATTCTTTCAAGCACATATCTGTCACCGACAGCCGTTTTAGCGCATTTTATATCATTATCCTCACAGAATTTGAAAAATCCCATATTGCTCATAACGGTTACGACCGCAGTATCCTTTGCAAGCTTATTCTCCTGCTTCATCTGGGTTGCGCAGACAGCGATGATTTTATCGCCGTCAATTATTTCGCCGTGCTCGTCAACCGCAAGCATTCTGTCCGCATCGCCGTCAAAGGCAATGCCTAGATCAAGCTTGTTTGCCACTACAAACTCGGAAAGCTCGTTCATATGCGTTGAGCCGCAGTTAAGATTGATATTGATACCGTTCGGCGTATCGGAAAGCATATGACATTTTGCGCCGAGCCGTGTAAAAATTTCCTTTGCACACACGCTTGCCGAGCCGTTTGCGGTATCTATTGCAATATTCAGCCCCTCAAAGCTGACTTCGCACGCCGATACTATATGATCGATATAATCCTCAACAGCGGTTTTGCAGTAAGTTCTTCTGCCTACTTCGCCGCCGGTCTTCAGCTCCATTTTATCGGGTGAATCAAGGATCATCGCCTCGATTTCATCCTCCGTTGCATCGGGCAGCTTATAACCTGTTGACTGAAAGATCTTTATACCGTTGTATTCGCACGGATTATGTGACGCGGAGATCATTACGCCCGCCTCACAGCCGTATTTTCCAACGAGATACGCAATTGCCGGGGTAGGGACAACACCAACAGAAAGCACGTTAACACCGACTGAGCAAAAACCCGCCGTCAGCGCCGCCTCCAGCATATCTCCGGAAGCGCGCGTATCGCGGCCGATCATGACCGTTGGACGTTTATCCTCTGCTTTTTTCAGCAGTATCTCCGCCGCAGCCATGCCGATCTTCATGGCAAGTTCATTTGTCAGATCCTTATTTGCTACACCTCTGACCCCGTCAGTTCCGAAGAGTCTTCCCATAAAATCAATCCTTTACAAATTGTTTCTTAATTCAAATATATTCCGCTGATCAAAGCAGCGTCTGCTGACCATCCTGCTCGATTCCCAGATGTTTGTACGCAGCGGGAGAAACGCATCTGCCGCGGGGCGTCCTGCTCAAAAAGCCTATCTGCATCAGGTATGGCTCATAAACATCCTCGATCGTTACGGCCTCCTCGCCTATTGCGGCGGCAATTGTTTCAAGACCGACAGGACCGCCGTTATAATTCTTTATCATAGTGGTCAGAAGACGTCTGTCAACCGCATCAAGCCCAAGATTGTCGACCTCCATTCTGGAAAGGGCGTCATTTGCAGCCGCCTCGTTTATAACTCCGTTATATTTGACTTCTGCAAAATCGCGGCTTCTTTTCAGAAGGCGGTTGGCAATACGCGGTGTTCCGCGGGAACGTGACGCGATCATCGCAGCGCCCTTATCATCTATTTCTATTCCAAGAATACCGGCGCTTCGCTTTACAATTACGGCAAGTTCACGCGGAGTATAGAGTTCAAGACGGAAGATAACGCCGAAGCGGTCCCTTAGCGGAGCGGAAAGCTGGCCGGCTCTTGTGGTTGCGCCCACCAGTGTGAAATTCGGCAGATCAAGACGTATAGACCTGGCTGACGGCCCTTTGCCGATGATAATATCCAAAGCCCTGTCTTCCATAGCCGGGTAAAGGACCTCTTCCACGCTTCTGTTCAGGCGGTGTATCTCGTCTATAAACAGCACATCGCCTTCCTGAAGGTTGGTAAGAAGTGCCGCAAGATCGCCCTGCTTTTCTATTGCAGGCCCGCTTGTGATGCGGATATTCACGCCCATTTCATTAGCGATTATGCCGGCAAGCGTAGTCTTTCCGAGGCCGGGAGGCCCATAGAGCAAAACATGATCAAGCGCCTCGCCCCTGCCCCTGGCGGCCTCGATATAAACGGAAAGATTCTCCTTGACCTTATCCTGACCTATATAATCTGAAAGCTGTTTCGGACGAAGACTGTTCTCCAGATCTCCGTCTGCCGGGGAAAACTCCGTCGACACGATTCTGTTTTCATAATCCATTTCCTGCATCTGTTTTCCCTCTTACTTTATAGATTTTTTGAAAGCTGCCTTAATCCCTGCCTGATCAGTTCATCAGCAGGAAGAGAGCTATCCATTGCACCAACCGCGGCAGCTGCATCGCTCTTACTGAATCCGAGCGCAACAAGAGCAGCAACGGCCTCGCCTGCCGGCGAATCGTCAGCAACCGACGCCGCAGCGGATACGGAATCCCCTGAGGCGGAGGCAGAAATACCCGCCATCTTTTCCTTAAGTTCAAGAACGATTCTTTCCGCGATTTTTTTACCCACACCGTTTGCCTTTGTAATTGCTTTTGTATCTCCGGCGGCAACAGCGAGCGCAAGTTTATCCGCGCTAAGTTCGGAAAGGATGGATACGGCCGCTTTAGGTCCTACTCCCGAAACAGAGATGAGCAATCTGAAAGCGTTCAATTCACCTTCCGTTTTAAACCCGTAAAGATCGAGCGCATCTTCTTTTACTGAAAGATATGTGTAAAGACGCACTTTATCACCGATCCTGCCGGCATTTGCCGCAGTTGCAAGCGAGGTGAAACATTTAAATCCGACACCGCCGCACTCAACTACAAGAAACTGATCACCTATATAAGTTAATTCGCCCGTAAGACTGTATATCATAAAACTTTCCTCTGAATTTTAAAATCAAACACCACTATAAACCTGCCGCCATAGAACCGAGCAGACTGCCGCTGCAGTGCGCATGACAGATAGCCATGGCAAGAGCGTCCGCGGTATCATCCGGCTTTGGGATCTTTTCCAGATTCAGAATGATCCTTGTCATCTCCTGTACCTGTTTTTTTACCGCTCTGCCGTAACCCGTTACGGACTGTTTTACCTGAAGCGGGGTATATTCGGCTATTTTAAGGCCGTTCTGCTGAGCCGCAAGTGTTATAACGCCTCTGGCCTGCGCAACGTCTATAACTGTTTTTGCATTATTGTTGTAAAAAAGTTTTTCCATGCTCAAAACTTCGGGTTCATACTTTTTTACAATATCACATATACCGTTATATATATCGCACAATCTGCGCGGAAAGGGCGTTTTAGCGCTTGTTGTGACTGCACCGTAGTCTATGACTCGGAATTTATTTGCATTGTATTCAATAACTCCCCAGCCTATGATAGCATAGCCTGGATCTATGCCTAAAATCACCATAGTACATACTGCTCCACAATAATTTAAACAATTATATCATATTGTATTTTGATTATCAATAAAAATAATATTAAACTTATTCTTTAGATATTTAAGTACAACAAAAAGAAATACGGCCGAAATCAGATCCAGCCGCATTGATTTACAAAAGAGGATTTTTTGAGAGCCCCTTCAGCTGATGTATGAATTTCTGAAGTTCAACAACATTAAATGTGTACATACCAAGATCTGTGTTAGGAATAAAATATCTTGCGCACACATCTCCGCCCAGAACATCAAACGCCTGCCTGAGGGTTTTCGTCATATAATCTGCGCTGGATCGGGCGTTTGATCCGGACACGATCACAACTCCCACCTTTTTATGCTTTTTTACGGGCGGATTAGCGCCGCGTTTGAATCTGGCACTGTAATATCGCTGAAATCTGTCTATAACCGCTTTAAGCGGGGCAGGAAAGAAATTATTATAAACCGGTGTAAAAAAAGCGATAAAATCCGCCTCTTCAAAATCCTCAAAAAATATATCAAGATCTTTATTTGAACAGCCGTCATGATATTCGCAGTACTTACAATCAGTGCAGGGAGCCGGTGCAAGATCGTAAACATTATATTCTTTAATTACGCAATCCAGAAAATACGGCTTTACCTGTTTGGCCAGCTCGGAAGAAACACCGTCTTTTCTGGGCGAGCCGTTTATTATCAAAAAAGTTTTCATTTCATCACCGTTTATAATTATAGCACTTTTGACTATTGAGTTAAATAGCCAATTGTGGTATAAATTAAATAATACATTGATTTAACAAAAATTTTAATCTTATCTGTGGGTGAAAAGTATGAGTAAGCTGCTGAGCAGAATCTTCATAAAGAACAAACGTCTTTCAGCTTCACAGGAACGGGAAAAATACGGAGTACTTTCCGGCATTGTGGGGATCATATGCAATCTGCTTTTATGCGGTTTTAAATTTGCCGTGGGAGCATTTACAAATTCCGTTTCCATAACTGCAGACGCTGTAAACAATCTTTCCGACGCAAGTTCCAACATAGTTACCATAGCAGGGGCAAAGCTTTCGGTCAAACCCGTTGACGACGAGCACCCGTTCGGTCACGGCAGGATCGAATATATCAGCGGACTGATCATTTCATTTCTTATATTTTTGATGAGCTTTGAGCTGCTTAAAAGCAGCATAGAAAAACTGATACACCCTGAAGAGGTTAACTTCAGTGCAGCGTCGGTCATAATTCTGATAGCCGCTATACTCGTAAAGCTTTGGATGGCGTTTTTTAACAATTTAATTTATAAAGAATCTGAAAATGTAAATGCAAAAGCCGTTAAGCAGGACTGCCTGAACGACTGCATTGCAACTGCCGCAACTGTGGCTGCGCTTTTGATCTCACACTTTACCGATTTTGTATATGCGGATGGAATTATGGGTATCATCGTTGCCGTACTGATATTTATTTCCGGCATAGGTATAGTTAAAGATATTTCCAGCCGGCTGCTCGGCAGAGCTCCTGCACCCGAGCTGGTAAAAGAGATAGAAGATATCATGCTTTCACAGGACTGTATTTACGGCGTGCACGACCTTATTGTTCACGATTACGGACCCGGCAGGATCATCGCCTCCGCACATGCCGAAGTACCTTGTGACGCCGATATACTTGCAGTGCATGACGTTATTGATATAACGGAAAAAATAATAAGCAAAAAGCTTGGTATAATGATGTGCATTCACATGGATCCGATCGCGGTAAATGATGAAACGATCAATGCTTACCGTGATTTTATGGCGGATATAATAAAGAATTATGATGAAGATTTTACGTTTCATGATTTCAGAGTAGTGGACGGGCGGAAAAATACGAACTTCATCTTTGACCTTGTGATCCCGCATCAGTATCCGAAACCGAAACAGGAAATCATTTCAGACCTGCAAAACGCCGTAAATGCAAAGAAAGATAATATTTTTCTCGTTATCACTGTTGAACACAGCTTTGTGTGAATTCTGTAAAAATGCCCGCACCTTTTTTCGTAAACAGGGTGCAGGCATTAAAATATGTTTATGCGGCAATATAAAGCAACAACAATTTTATTGCATTTAAAAATAGCTGAAATCATATTATTAACGGGTGATGAAAATGA
>CATZNW010000024.1 GCA_958422185.1 uncultured Clostridium sp. | reverse complement strand
GTTCCCCCGTCTCCGCGAGCGTATACGTTATATCCGTTCGGTGATGTCGGCTTTGTACCTGCCGGTTTTTCGGGTTCTTGTGGCTCTTCCGGCTTTTCAGCGAGCGTTCTGACTTTCAGCTGAGCCGCGGCAGAAGTCATACCGAATTCATTTACAGCAAACACGCGAACAGTATATTCTGTATCCGCCGACAGACCGGATACAATATATTCACTTTCAGTTACTTCAACCGCTCTCACAGGATCGGTAGACGGATCGTAAACTATGTATTTTTCAGCGTCCTCAACGTCGTTCCAGTCAAGTCTGAAGCTTGTCATGGTTATATCCATGGCGGCAAGACCTGTGGGAGAGGCAGGAGGCTGAGGCGGATCCACTTCTGTCAATTCAACCAAATAGGAAACTGCGGAAGTTATAGCCATCGACTGACAGCGGATCGTATATTTTTCTCCGGCGGTAAAGGTTTTGGTAACATCAAAATTAACATTGTTTTCGCCGGCGTCCCAGCCTTCGTCAGCAGAAACGATCTCGTTGCCCTCACTGTCGTTCACTATGCAATACGGGTCAACAATATCGTCTGTCAAATGCGATTGTATACGATACTCGCCGGTTCTTTCCGGAGTAAACATAAGATTGTAGACATCTCCGCTGTGATCCAGTGTGACCGTTACTATTTCACCGGGACGAATCGTGCTTTCACCTGCCGCAAAAGCAACACCCGCAGGCAAAGCGCAAAATGCCATCAGCAGGCTGAGGCAGACACTTAAAAATTTTTTCATTAAAACACCCCTTAATACTGAGATTGATCTCACGATGATTAATTACATTATAAACCAAAACATCAGTTCATTCAACTGCCATTTTAATCCTGAATGTAAAAACGTTAGAGATATGCATGCAAAAACGCTGCCCGCCCCGTATCTGATCGGAGCGGGCAGCACACTGTTCTTATCCGTTAAACGCAATCCTCATCATAGCATGATCCCTTGAATTGATATAACCATCCCTGTTGTAGTCCAGCAGAGGATCATAATCGGGATCGCCTTTTTTGGAATTATAGCAGTCGGCAAAACTTTTCTGATATTCATCCGAGCATACAGAGCATCTTATCGTTGCGGTCATTTCCTTATAATCAACAACGGAATATGTATGGTTTTCATTCCAAACCGCATAAATATCCGTATCCTGAACAACATTCTGGGCAACGCCGCTCCAAGACGGGCACACATAACCCTCAGGCGCCTGCGGAAAAGCGGGAGCCTGAATGCTGCCGCCGGATGCAACAAATGAATAATCTATAAGATTTCCGCCCTGTGATTCATAATAGGAGACCTTATAAAAGTCCTTGCTCACATTTACATGAACGCTCATATTGACCGGATTCCCAACAAAATTGACACCGTATGCATAATCAAAGCCGTTTTGCGCCACCGAATAATCAGAGGATTCAAACGCGCCGGAGGCGGAATTATATGTAAGCAGATCGGAAACCACTACACGCTGAGCATCAAGGCCGCTGACGGGAACGGAGATCGTTTTTCCGCTTGCCGCTGCGGCAACACTGACAGTCTGCGCACCAACATCCTGATCAGTTAAATCTGTAAGGAGGGTGTTTGCGGAAAGATCAAGAGAAGAAAGGCGGTTGTTGTTGCACATAAGCGTTTCCAGAAGCGTGTTATTTGAAAGATCCAGATATGAGATCTGATTGTCATAACACCTTAATGTCTTCAGTTGAGCGCACTGACTTACATCGAGCCTGCTCAGCGCGCAGAGCTGGCACTGCAACTCTGTTAACGACGCAGGCACAACAAGATCCTCAAGGCTGATGCAGCCCCAGCAGATCAGCGTTTCCAGATTTTGATTTGCGGAAACATCAAGAGTTCTGAGCAGCTCATTTCCGTTTATTATGAGCCTTTTCAGATTGGAAAGCGCCGAAAAATCGGCTTGTTCAATCGCCAGAAACTGAGCGTATAAACTTTCAAGCGAAGTAAAATACTCTATTCCTTTAAGATCTGCAATGTCGGACATTCCCGTAAGAAACATGGTCTTGACCGGGGAGATCTCCTCCGGCGTTAAAACGCCGGGGGATGTTTCTTCCGTATCATACATAGAAAGAACATAACTTCTAAAAGCTTCATCAGGGAAATTCGCGGCGTTTATCTCAACGCCGTCCTGAGCGTTAACAAGCGTAAATCCTGTAAGGCAGGTAAGAGCCATAATAAAAGCAAGAAGCGCCGATATATTTTTCTTTAACATTTTATTCATTGACTATACCTTCCTTAAATCCTTGAAGAAAATTTTACGGGTATCGTGTTGCTTATTGTTGAGCCGTCACTCAAAGTGATAGTGCATACGATATCGGCCTGATAGTTGTTTGACGTTGCAACGCCGCTTATTTCAACAAGGCCGTCCTGGCTTACCGTTATCTTGGAATTAAGTGATTCCCACTTGATTGAAGTGTAATTTTCGGCAGCCTCGGGATAGGTGTTGATCGAAAGCTGGATAGTGGCGCTGTTAAGGCCGATCATTGTTGCTGTGGTGACCGAAGCACTGTCTACCTCTTCGCCGTTATATACAAATCTGAATGATTCGATCAGCTGAACGGCGTCAGTAATCATGATGGTACGCGTGATCTCGGTTACGCGGTCATAATCATCCGTAACGGTGTATGTAACGGTTATTCTGCCGTACTCCTCCTCGTTGTCTTTAAGAACGGTAATCGTATCGCCGTTTACCTCGGCAGTTACATTCTCCGCGTCTGAATAGGTTATCTCTGCGGATTTGATCATTGCGCCCTCTGCGTGAGAGGCAGTGATAACAACGGTATTGTTATCATCTTTAACATAGGATTCCCCGTCCTTAACATCCTCACCGTTTATCTTAAGAGCGATAGTGCCCGCTCCGATGAACGGATGATCGGCAAGATTGTTGTATGCGGTTCTCAGAGCGGCGCAGGCATTGTCTATTGCTTCCTGAGTTGAAAGGTAATCCGCGCTTACCGCCTGGGCGTTTTCATAAGCCTCTTTAAACGCCGTTCCGTATTCATATTCATAATCCATATAATTTACGGAGGCATACTCTTCTATAGCCGCGTTAAGAGCAGTTGTGTCATTTGTTGTGATCGCCCTTATCGTTGCAGAATGGCCGCCGTCTACCGAATATGCCGTGATCGTGCATTCGCCGCCGGTGATAAACGTTACAACACCGTTTTCATCAACCGTTGCTATCTCCGGATCGGAAGACACGTAAACCGCTTCCCTGATGCTGGGGATTGAAATCGGGGCTGAACCGGCATAATTGGGCTCAAGAGTTACCGTTGTGGACGGAGAACCGTAAACAAATTCCTTATCAAATGAGATGGACTGAACGGGAGTAAGCACGAATGAAACATAAACGCTGTTTTCAGCCGTGTTGCCCGCTTCATCAGTAACCTTTGCCGTAATGAGCGCATAACCTGCGGCTATGCCGTTCTTGGTAACAAGTCCGTTCTGATCTACCGACATGATGCTTTCATTTGAGGATTCCCATTCAACAGTTGCGCCGGAGCTTGCGTTTTCGGGAGCAAGTGATGCCGAAAGCTTAACTGTCGCGCCGTTCAGCGACAACGCAGAATACCTGATAAAGCCTTCGTTAATAACGGCCGCATTATCGCTTTCTTCCAGCGTGATGGATACACCTGTTACCGGAACGAATTTTTCAAGCGAATTATAGGCCGTATGGAGCGTATCTATCATTGTATTCACATCGGCCTGATTCGCCGTGCCCTCGCTTATGACCTTGTTCGCCAGATCAAGAGCCGCCTTAAGATTTGCAAGGGAGGCGTTTGTATAGGTATGCGTATCCTTGGTGTTTTCATAGAATTCATTATACTGCGCATAAAGGTTTGCAAGCTGAGTATAATCCGTTTTGAATGTAACCGTGCAGTTCGCGGTATAAGCGCCGTCAAAAGTTTCAACCGTTATAACAGCCGTGCCGGTGTTGACCGGGGTAACGTTGCCCTCGCCGTCTACCGTTGCAACGTTTATATTGTTAGAATACCAAATAACATCTTTTATAGAGGCGTCATCAGGAGATACGGTTGCATTCAGCTTGAACGCGCCCTCGTTTGCGTATCTTTCAACATTCGTCTGATCAAGAGAAACGCCGTTTACAAGATCTCCTGCAACAACTACTCTTACGGTTCTTGTTACGGTTCTGCCGTAATAGTCTGTAGCCGTAACCATGATCTCCGCGGCTGCGGAATCATTTGTTCCGGACTGCTCAACGGTAACCTGCGCACCGTTTGCCGAAACAGAAGCGTCATTATTATTGTTTATAACGCTCCATGTAACGCTTTGGTAATTAGCGGCAGCCTCTGCCGGGAGAGAAGCCGTAAGAATAACTTTTGATTTATAAAGAACGCTGGCGGCGCCGAAAGAATGAGTCTTAGCGGAATCCGCTACGCTGCCCGAGCCTTGCGACTCATAATTGAAACTCCAGTTTTGCGTTTGATTGTCATAAGACAGATTTATCTTATCCGCTGCAACGAACTCATGGCCGGCGAGCGCCTCGCCCGCTTGATTGAGCGCATCGGCGATCTGATCGATCTCATGCTGAACGAGCGTATCATCATTGAGGGCGGCCGTAGCATTGTCATACGCCTCTTTAAACGCCATGCCGTATTCATACTGATAATCCATATAATTCACATCGGCGTATTTTGAAAGCGCAGTATTCAGAGCGCTTCTGTCACCCTCAGTGGAAACTCGGCATTCGGCAGTATAGCCGCCGTCATACGTTGTAACTCTTATAGTGGTTGCGCCGGCGCCCGTAAATGTAACAAGACCGGTCTGGTCAACTGTTGCAACGGTTTCATCATCAGATGACCATACAACATCTTTTATGCTCGCCTGGCCGATATGGAATACCGAATCACCGGTCGGGTAGATAACGCAGTTCAGCTGATGCTGGCCGCCTATATTTCCGCCGATCTCATCCTCATTGAGTTCAACGGAAGTTACCGGGAAGTACGCGAACGAAACCCATACATCATCGCTGTATTTATTTCCGAAATGATCCGTGATCGTACAGGTGATCATTCCGTAACAGCTTGAATCCTGAGCAGGTTTTGCAACGCCGTCCTGCGAAACGGTGATGGTATCCGTTGAAGATGTCCATTCAACTTTTTCATAGCTTGCGTTATTCGGATAAAGCCTTACCTTAAGATTCAGTTCGGCATTTTTATAGGAAAGGCCTTCGCTCAGGAGCGAGAGATCATACTGATAATAGTTATCCGTTTCCTCGCCGTCAAGATAAAGCTCAACCTTTTGAACGAACGTATACTTTTTAAGCCCGTTATATGCCGCTTCCAGCTGAGCGTACATATCGTCCACTTCTTCCTGTGAAGATGCGTTTGCGTTAACGAGCGCCTGGGCCTCATCCAGTTTCTGGATATAAGCGTTATAGGTATCCGGATAATAATTCTGTGCGGAAAGCGCAAGTCCCTTATAGGTATTGATGAGCTGCTGCAAAGCGTCGTAATTTGTTAAAACGGTAACGGCGCACTGTGCGGTGTAGCCGCCGTCCGCCGTTGTGGCGGTAATTACGCACTCGCCGCCGTAAACGAACGATACATTACCGTTCTGATCAACGGTTGCAACGTCTTCGTTGCTGGAGGACCAAATAACATCTGTAATATCAGCGGATGTTACAAGACCTACGCGCGGCTCTATCGTAGCCTCTATCTGCGCGCTTTCGCCGGTTTTTCCGGTTATGGATGGATGTGGGATCAACGGATATTCCGGTTACCTGTGTTCTTGAGAACGCAACGACAACGCTGTCCGAAACGCTGTCCCCGAAATAATCTGTTGCAGTAACGGTTATGGTTGCGTAACAGGAAGTATAATCGTTTTTAGGTGTAACTTTACCGGTAGCGTCTACCGAAACCTCACTTTCATTGCTTGACTTCCATTCAACGCTTCTGTACATAGCGCCCTTGGGGTTCAGTTCATAATCCAGCTGATAGGAAGTATTGTAATAATACAGCGTTGAAACATCCACACTTATATAATCCGGCGCCTCGTTTCCGGAACTGTCAAGCACTGAAATCTTATTTAATCCGACATATCCGCCGAGCTGATAGAAAACATAGAGCAGATCGTCCGCATAGGTATCCACAAGCGTCTGTGATGCGAGATCAAGCTCATTGTCAATATAATACGAATAATTCAGCAGGCGCATAAATTCCTGATAATACGTCTTGTTCTCTTCCGTCCTGTGGATAATAGTGGATTCACAAAGGCCTATGATCTCCTGAAGCCTTGATTTATCCGGATAAACGGTTACGGTAGCGGTATCCTCTATGCCGCCGTCCGCGGAAACACAGTAAAGCGTGGTTGTGCCTACGTCAACGCCCTTGATAACCGCATTGCCTTCGCTGTCTATGCTTATTACAGTAGCGATATCGTCATCTGCCGAGTACCAGTTCGCATCACGACAGGTTGAAATGCCGTCATCAGGGTGACCATCCTCAAAGCTCATGGAATGAGTAACGTTAAGCGTCTGACCATTTGTAAGTGAAAGCGAATCGCCGTCAATAGTATTGGAAGTGGCATTGCCTCTCGTAACGGTAAGTGTTACGGTATCGCTTTTTACAGAGCCGTCCGCAGAAACACACCAGATATTTACACTGTGCGCACGTTCCCGTATAGAGGCTTTCATCTCAACGGTTGCCGTACCTGCCGAAGGATCATTCTTCAGATCAAAATTATCATAATCATCAATATACCAGTTTACTGCTTTGTTAGTGGCGTCATCCGGATCGATATTGGCTTTTAGATTTATGCCTTTTCCATCATATGCAACTATACCGATTGATACTGTTGCATACTGAAGGATCTCACCGTTTACATCTACCGAATTCACTGATAAAGTGCCTCTGTCTTCAACAGTGCCTGTAACCTCAAGAGAGATGCCGGTTACAGGCTGGCCGTTATCTATAGCTTTTTCTCCCTGAACAGAGCTGATCTCAAGGAAGTTTGAGTCTACATAATAGCCTGTCTGCGCCTTGCACACAACCGTGCAGCTGCCGCCGCTCACCGCCGTGTACAGACCGCTTGTATCTATCTTGCCTATGCCGTCTGAGGCAGTGCCGTCATTCATGACCGGATCTCCGTTTTCATCATAAAGCAGATTTCCGTCCGCATCCGTTTCCTGATACGGTTCGGTTGCCCACAGGATCTCTTCCTCGCCGGTCTCGGCGTTCTGCGTTTTAATTCCCCATGTTAAATAAAGATTGTTTGAATCCGCAACGCGGGAGGGGTAGACCGTTGCATGCATATACTGAGTCTCGCCCAGATTCAGCGAATCCCTGTCCGCCGTCACCTCAACGTCGGACAGATAATTGCCCACCCTGCCGGTAACGGTGATATTAACCGTTTTTGATATATTGTTTGCCGCAGAGGTTGCGGTGATCTGCACCGTCTGCTGAGAATACTGACCGAGAGAACCGCCCGCGTCCCTGCCGGTGATAATGCCGGTAACGGAATCAACATACGCGATCGAAGGATCTGACGAAGACCAGGTAATATCCGAAGTGTCCGCCGCCTCCGGCTGTACGTTATCTATCGAAAGCTGAATATCCGTGCCTTCGCGCACGGTATTTGCGCCCGTGATCTCAAAATCAGTAATGGGAACGCCGTCCACAACAGTAAAGGTAATGGAATCATTTGTTGTAAACTGAAGGATTATATTTGCGATAACCTTAACGGCGGTTGCCGTAAGCTGCACGGGATCCGCCGTTTCGCCAACGATGTCAGAGATCGCAAAGCAGGCGTCAAGTATAGCCGTAAGTACGGTACGGTTGATATCAAGGCCTACGTATTTTATAAGAATATCAGCAACCTGGCTGGAATCGATGGTTGTAAGGTCATTAAGTTCATAAATGTAATTAATATATTTTAACAGGTTTTCAATAAATCCGTCCGTATCCGGAGAAACGACGATCGTTACCTCGCCGGTATTTTTGAAAGTTACAAGACCGGAATCATCTACCGTTGCGATAACCTTTCCGCTTGAAAAAATAGAAGTGTTTTTAACGGAATAGATAACTCCCATATGAAGCCTGGTGGGCGTTGTGCATGCGGAGATCTGAAGCGTTGAACCAACGGCAACAGTCGTGGGAAGATCCTGCTTATTTGTGATATGCGTGCCGTTGGGAATAAAGTCCGCATAGATCTCCTGCGATTTCTGAACGGTAACGCTGAAACTGTCCGTATCCAGCACATTGCCGTTAGCGTCATACATGGTACAGGAGATCTTTGTATTTACCTTATCAAGATATTCTCTGAGCGAATCAATAAGCTCTCCCTTGTAGGAATCTATGTACTCATCCAGCAGGGAATCCGAACCGAATGCCGCTTCCACCAAAGCGATAATGGCGTCCGTATCCATCGTGTCCACATTCACGGTATCGTTGAACAGGGCCTTTTCAAATATGGTTTTGAGCAAAGAGCCGATAAGCGGCACCGTAGCGACCTCATTATCGATCCAAAGCCTTACGGCAGCGCCCTTGGACGAGTCAAACGCGCGCACAAGGCCGTCTTCCGTAACGTCACATACGGTGGGGGTATCGCTTGTCCATTTAACATAGCCGTTGTCAGGCAGGGTGCAGTCTATAAACTGATAGGTAAACTGCTTTTTATCGCCCTCATACATATACTCTATGTACTCTGTTTCCCCGTCTTCCTGAACGTCGGGAACAAGCGTTCCGTCCTCATAGAAGATCTCAATATCGTATACGCCGATAACCCCGCCGCCTTCTTCAATTTCAGCAGCGAATGCGGAAAGCCCCGGCACTGCCATGCTTATAACGGTAAGCACGGCTAAAAATACGCTCAGCAGTTTTTTGCTTTTGCCAGTTTTCATAGTAATTCCTCCGGAAAAGATCATGAAAGTTTACGGAAAATCCATTTGCCCACATTAATCCATAATACTATCGTCTTAATTATAATAATTTTTACATATTTATTCCATTGTGAATTTATACAAATTTTAGATTTCCGATTTGTATATTATTGTTATACTGTCAGTGAATTACCGCTCACCGGCCGTATGAAAGTAAATTTACCGCAAATCGTGCATTTTAATGCACAGATTGCCCGTACACAGCCGAAAAAGCCGGCTTCCGCCAGCATAAAAATACAAATAAAGGAAGTCTGAAAAGTCGCCGGATACATCTGCACAATACATACAGCCGCCTGGCGGAACCGGATCTGCAATATAAAAGGCGCCTATCCCTTTGCCTTTGTCTGGGATAGGCGCCTTTCATAATCAAAATATCTTAATTTAATTCAGTTACGCCTCGCAGATCTCCTCAAGCTCGCATATTGCCGCCATCGAATTATCCTGCTGGGTGATCAGTTTGCGCACATCGCGCACTCTTTTAAGCTTTGAACCTCGGGCCTTTATTGTATACTGCGCTTCACACTTACCGGATTTCAGAATATCTGTGCTGAGCTGTTTTTCCAGCGCGGCTTTGTCCCCGCTGATCAGGCGCGACAAATCCCCGTCAAACCTCTCAAAAAACTCGCTTCTTGAATATCCGGTAAGCTTTACGAAATCCCCGCTTATCAGATCACATTCAAAAGGCTTTTCCGGCGTTGTAAAAAAGATAGCGCCGCTCAGATTTTCAAGCAGATTTACAAGCTTGTCATACGCCTTATCCGCCCTTGCTTCAGCCTCTTTAACACGCGTGATATCCGTAAACATAGCGTGAAACACAGGGCAGCCGTCATCATCCTTTTTATGTACCGCCGCATTGCATTTGCACCATATATATTTATCCCTGTGCTGGCGGATCCTGTATTCAAGGTCGATCGGATCCCCTGTTGCCATAGCCTTGCCCACTGCCTGATAGACCAGTGTTTTATCCTCGGGATGAATGATCTCGTCAAGGCGGTAAATCTGTTTTCTGCAAGCCTCTTTCGTTGTGCCGAAAAGGCGGCAGCCGCCCTCGTTTATGTAAAGCGTTTCAAAATGCATGTTCGGAGTGACCTTAAACAGACAAACGCCTCCGGTTACAAGGTCTATCAGATGATTGATCTCCTTGGCCTGTTCCTTAAGCAGTCTGTTTTTCTCCCGGCTTTTGGAAACATCCGCAAAAACAAGGCGGCAAAGCGGCGAATCCTCTATGTTCTGCGCCGTGCAGTGAACATAAATCTGCTCGCCGTCCTCATTGATCATATCAAAATCCATATATATGAAACGCGAATCTTTTTTGCAGATCTTTTCAATGACCTCCTGCCTGTCTGACGGGATGATCACATCCTGCAAAAACAATTTTCCCTCTTTGATCTTGGAGGGATGCACACCCGCAAATTCAGAAAAATGGCTGTCTGAATCAACGATCCTGAAATCGTCCTCTTTATCTACAACGCAGTTTAAAAATTCAACTTCGTAAGCTCTGTCCTCATTCGTTTCGGTCACGGCTTTAATACTCCTTTCAAAAGCATGCCGGCGGGGTATCAGCCCGATAATATATTATATCGTCATTATAGCATAAAAATTATATTTTTGCGAATTTTTTGTTAATAAAACTGCCGAAAAATCCATTTACCTATATGCAAAATGAAAACATTGTGTTATTATACTAATTGATAATTTTAGATTGTGCGAAATTTAGACCGCATTAAAAGTGCGGAGTGAATTTACGAAAAAAGGAGTAGTAATATGGCAACAGTTTTTCGCGTGTTCGTTGAAAAGAAGAAAGGCAACGACATTGAGGCAAAACAGCTTCGGGAGGACCTTGTTTCAACAGTAGGCATAACGGCTCTGGAAGAACTCAGGCTCATAAACAGGTATGACGCCCAGGGACTTTCAAAAGAGGAGTTTGACAGCGCAGTTAACCTTATCCTCTCTGAGCCTAACCTTGACAGCGTTTACGATAAGCTTGACATACCTGCCGGCTGGAGGTGTTTTGCCTCCGAG
This sequence comes from uncultured Clostridium sp., assembly GCA_958422185.1. Classification (GTDB taxonomy): domain Bacteria; phylum Bacillota; class Clostridia; order Oscillospirales; family Acutalibacteraceae; genus Eubacterium_R. The sequence continues at coordinate 32,009 of CATZNW010000024.1, read as the reverse complement.
TTTCTGCCCGGGCAGTACGACCAGAGAGCGGACAGCGCCGCGCAGTGCATCCAGCTTTTAACGCAGGGCGAAAGACCCCTTGTTTCCAGCGCAAAAGTATATATGCTGAAAGGCGGTATCACGGACGCCGAGTTTGAGAAGATAAAATCATACATAATAAACCCTGTGGAATCGCGGGAAGCTTCTATGGAGATTCCGGAAAGCCTGGACATAACGGCAGACACTCCGGCCGATATTGTACGCATCAGCGGCTTTGCTGAACTGAGCGATGAAGAGATAGCGGATTACCACAAAAGCATGGGCTTTGCAATGAGCGTTGCAGACCTCTGCTGGGTAAGGGATTATTTCAGAACGGAAAAGAGAGACCCGAGCCTGACCGAACTTAAGGTAATAGACACCTACTGGAGCGATCACTGCCGCCACACTACTTTCAGCACGATACTTGACGACATCAAGGTTGAACGATCAAAGTATTCCGAGGCTGTTGAGGACGCGATCAAAGAATATTTTGATCTTAGAAAAGAAGTTTACGGCGACCGCGAAAAGAACGTTTGCCTGATGGATATGGCATGCATAGGCGCGAAAGCGCTTAAGAAGCGCGGCGTTCTTGACAATCTTGACGAAAGCGATGAAATTAACGCCTGTTCCATAGAAGTACCTGTTACAATAGACGGCAAAACAGAGCAGTGGCTCGTTCAGTTTAAAAATGAAACGCACAACCACCCTACGGAGATAGAGCCGTTCGGCGGCGCGGCTACCTGCCTCGGCGGCGCTATTAGAGATCCCCTGTCCGGCAGGGCTTATGTATACCAGGCAATGCGCGTCACCGGATCAGGTGATCCTACCGTTTCATTTGAGGACACGCTTGACGCCAAACTGCCCCAGAAAAAGATCACGACCGGCGCCGCACAGGGCTATTCAAGTTACGGCAATCAGATAGGTCTTGCAACAGGGCAGGTTGTTGAACTTTACGATGAAGGCTACGTTGCGAAACGTATGGAGATCGGCGCGGTCATCGGCGCGTCTCCAAAAAAGAATGTAATCCGCGAAGTTCCGCAGGAGGGCGACGTTATCGTTCTGCTCGGCGGACGCACCGGCAGGGATGGCTGCGGCGGCGCAACAGGATCTTCCAAGGCGCACAACAGCATGAGCATTGAGACCTGCGGCGCGGAAGTTCAGAAAGGTAACCCGCCTACGGAAAGAAAGATACAGCGTCTGTTCAGAAATGAAGAAGTTGCAAAAATGATAAAAAGATGCAACGATTTCGGCGCGGGCGGCGTTTCCGTTGCCATAGGCGAACTTGCCGACGGACTGGATATAGATCTTGATAAAGTTCCGAAAAAATATGACGGACTTGACGGCACGGAACTTGCCATTTCCGAATCCCAGGAAAGGATGGCGGTTGTTCTCGATAAGAACGACGTTGATCAATTCATAAAACTTTCAAATGATGAAAATCTTGAGGCCACTCCCGTTGCCGTTGTTACTTCCGCAAACAGGCTTGTTATGACATGGCGTGGCGATAAGATCGTTGACATCAACCGCGATTTTCTTAACACAAACGGCGTTACCCAGCATGCAAGCGCGGTTATTGAGGCTGTTGACGACGGCAGAAATTACAGAACGGATATTCCTGACGTTCTTAACTCATTGACCCCCGCCAAGGCGCTTAAAGCAAACCTTGAGCGACTTGAAGTCTGCTGCCAGAAAGGCCTTGCGGAAAGATTTGACTCATCAATCGGCGCGGCGACCGTGCTGATGCCTTTTGCCGGAAAATATCAGCTTACCCCGGAGGAGACAATGGCTGCCAAGCTGCCGGTGCTCAATGGTGAAACGGATGACGCCACCGTTATGGCTTACGGTTTCATTCCGAAGCTGTCAGAATGGAGCCCGTTCCACTCCGCGGCGTTCGCTGTTACCGAATCGCTCGCGAAACTTGCGGCGGCAGGCTGCGACCCGTCAAAAGCGCGCCTTACTTTCCAGGAGTATTTTGAAAGGCTGAACGATGATCCGAAACGCTGGGGCAAACCGGCTGCGGCTCTGCTTGGCTCCATCACTGCACAGATCGGATACGGCGCGCCGTCTATCGGCGGTAAAGACAGCATGAGCGGCTCTTTTAACGAACTTGACGTTCCGCCCACTCTTGTTTCATTTGCCGTAGGCATGAGCAAAGCATCAAAGACCGTTTCAACACGTTTCAAGAGAGCCGGATCAAAAGTTTATATGATAAACATTCCCGTATGCAAAGAAAGCGGGCTTCCGGATTACAAAAACGCTATGGCAGTAATGAAAAATGTTTATGAAGGAGTCAGAAACGGCTCAATCCTTGCCGCAGGCGTTGTAAAAGAGGGCGGCGCTGCCGCGAACATATGTAAAATGGCGTTCGGCGATAAATTAGGCTTTACCTTTGAACAGGACCTTGATATGAACACTCTGTTCGCGCCGATGCAGGGTAATTTCGTTGTTGAATGCGCCGGTGAACTTTCAGGCAAATTCAGAGACGCCGTATTGCTTGGCACAACAAATGATAACGGCGTATTCATCATAGACGGCGAAGTACTTACGGTCGACGAGCTGATCGACGCATGGTGCTCAAAACTTGAAAAAGTATTCCCGCAAAACAGCGGCGTTAAAGCGGATATGCCGCAGAGCATTGACCTCTGCAAAGAGCGCTCCATATTCATCTGCAAAAATAAAGTTGCTAAACCGCGCGTATTTATTCCCGCTTTTCCGGGTACAAACTGCGAAGTGGATACTGCCCGCGCGTTTGAAAAAGCAGGCGCGGAGGCCGAGATACTTGTTGTAAACAACCTTTCGCCCGCCGCTATCAACGAAACGATTGATAAAATGGTAAATGCCATAAACAACGCGCAGATCGTTATGCTGCCCGGCGGATTTTCAGGCGGTGACGAACCTGAGGGATCCGGCAAATTTATTGCCACAACATTCCGTAATCCGCGCGTGGCAGAGGCTGTCTCAAAACTGCTTAACTGCCGTGACGGACTTATGCTCGGTATCTGCAACGGATTCCAGGCACTTATCAAACTGGGCCTTGTGCCCTACGGCGAAATAAGAGAGATTAGGCCGAACGATCCGACGCTTACTTTCAACACCATAGGCAGGCATATTTCTCAGATGGCGTACACAAGAGTTACAAGCGTAAAATCCCCGTGGCTTGCCGGCGTAAACGCAGGCGATGTTTTTGCCGTTCCTATCTCACACGGTGAGGGCAGATTTGCAGCGGACGCCGAAACCATAAAACGCCTTGCCGAAAACGGTCAGATAGCTACCCAGTATGTTGACCTAAACGGCACACCTGTTTCGGATATGCCGTTTAACCCGAACGGCTCCGTATGCGCTGTTGAGGGTATTACTTCCCCTGACGGCAGAGTGCTCGGCAAAATGGGACACTGCGAAAGAAAGGGTGCCGACCTTTACGCCAATGTGCCGTTTGAAAAGGATATGAAGATATTTGAAAGCGGCGTGAACTACTTTAAATAATGCAGCGGCGCGGCAGTGCACCCCGGCAAAATGCGGTTTTGTGTTACCGCGCTTTAAAAGGAGATCATAATAAATGAAATATGTTGTAGTTTTGTATGACGGAATGGCAGATTACCCTGTTCCGGCGCTGGGCGGAAAAACGCCTATGATGGTTGCGAAAAAGCCTAATCTGGACAGCCTTGCTCAAAAAGGCGAAGTGGGCCTTATCCGCACGGTTGCCCCGGGTCTTAAGCCCGGATCAGACGTTGCAAACATGAGCGTTATGGGCTTTGACCCGATGAAATATTACACCGGCAGAAGTCCGCTTGAGGCGGCGTCCATAGGTATAGATATGAAACCGAGCGACGTTTCCCTGCGCTGCAATCTGGTTACTTTATCGGAGGATAACAAACCTTACGAGGAAAAGATTATTGAAGATTACTGCGCGGACGATATATCGACCGAAGAGGCAAAAGAGCTTATAGACGCAGTTCAGTCCGCGCTCGGCAACGATACTTTTCATTTTTACACCGGCGTGTCATACCGCCACTGCCTTATCTGGCACGGCGGCACAACGGATCTTGGCTCAATGACGCCTCCGCATGACATTACCGGCAAGGTCATTACCGAATATCTTTCAAAAAGCGAAAACGCAAAGCCGCTTATCGAAATGATGAAAAAATCGTTTGATATTCTCAAAGACCACCCTGTTAACCAAAAGAGAAAAGCAAACGGCAGGCGGCCCGCAAACTCCATTTGGCTCTGGGGCGAGGGAACAAGGCCTGCCATAGGCAGATTTGAGGAGATCTACGGGATCAAAGGCGGTGTGGTTTCCGCCGTTGATCTTATTAAGGGCATAGGCCGCTGCGCCGGAATGGAAGTTGCCGATGTGCCCGGCGCAACGGGATATATAGACACGAATTTTGAGGGCAAGGCAAACGCCGCGCTTGACCTGCTTGAAAGAAATGATTTCGTTTATATTCATTTTGAGGCTCCTGACGAATGCGGGCACCGAAACGAGCCGCTGAACAAGGTAAAAGCAATAGAACTGATAGATGAAAAAGTTTTGCCCGTGCTTTTTGACGGATTAAAAAAATTCGGTGCATATAAGATCATGTGTCTGCCGGACCATCCCACGCCGATAGTCACACGAACCCATGCGTCAGACCCTGTTCCCTACGTTATCTACCGCAGTGAGAATGAGGTTGAGGGCGTTGTTACGATCAATGAGGAAACGGCAAAGGAAACAGGCATATTTATTGACTTTGGCCCAAGCATTATGCCGCGTTTCCTTAACGATTAAAAATATTTAAAGTGATGATTTTATGAAAAAGTTTTTTATATCAGTAGCCCTTTTAATGATTTTAGCTTGTATTTTTTCAGCCTGCGGCGCGGGATCCGGTAGTGATCAGCCTTCAGAGGAACCGTCTTCAGAGCTTTCTACCGCACTTTACGGGGATACTCACGAATCCATTTCCTACGCCATAACCGAGGATGAGGCACGCGGCATTGCCGATAAAGCCCTTCAGAATGCTTCCGCGCAAAATAAATTCGGCATAGGCGAAGATTATGAGATCTTTGAGTTTGACCGCATAGAACTTCTGCCGAAAGACGAGCAGTGTGCGGCATTCAACGCGGGCTACGGCAGCACAAGCGAAACCGAAAATATGACCGGTAATGCTTATTACGCTGTGTTCTATACAGATACTACACAGATAGCAGGCTTTGCTTATATCTGCGTTGACGCCGTTACGGGCAACCTGCTTTTCACAGGATATATGGGCGATTAAAAGAAATACTATAATAAAGGAGTAAGGTTTATGAATTTAGACACCATTTGCGTGCAGGGCGCGTACGAACCGAAAAACGGTGAACCGCGCGTTGTGCCGATCATTCAGAGTACCACATTCAAATACGATTCAAGCGATGAAATGGGTGATCTTTTTGATCTTAAAAAGAGCGGCTATTTCTATTCAAGGCTTCAGAACCCCACCTGCGATTACGCCGCCGGCAAGATAGCAATGCTGGAGGGCGGCTCCGCGGCAATGCTTACGTCAAGCGGTCAGGCGGCAAACTTTTACGCCGTTTTCAACATTGCGCAGGCGGGCGACCATGTCGTTTCAAGCTCCTCTATCTACGGCGGCACGTTCAACCTGTTTAACGTTACCATGAGGAAGCTCGGCATTGATTTTACCTTTATTTCCCCCACCGCAAGCGAGGAAGAGATACAGGCTGCTATCAAACCGAACACAAAATGTATCTTCGGTGAAACGATCTCGAATCCGAGCCTTGACGTGCTTGATATTGAAACTTTCGCAAAAGTTGCGCATAAAAACGGCATTCCGCTGATTATAGACAATACGTTCGCAACACCTATCAACTGCCGCCCGTTTGAATTCGGGTGCGATATCGTTACGCATTCCACCACAAAATATATGGAAGGCCACGCCTCCACCATCGGCGGAGCGATCGTTGAAAGCGGAAAATTCAACTGGGAACAGAACGATAAATTCCCCGGCCTTACAACACCGGATGAAAGTTATCACGGCCTGACTTATACAAAGGCGTTTCCGGACGCGCCGTATATCACAAAATGCACCGTTCAGCTCATGAGGGATCTTGGCTCCATTCAGGCGCCGCAGAATGCCTTTTTGCTGAATTTAGGTCTTGAAACACTGCACCTAAGAATTAAAAGGCACTGCGAAAACGCAAAGAAAGTTGCTGAGTATCTTAAAAATAATGATAAAATAACTTGGGTAAAATGCGCTATGCTTGAAGATGACCCGCAGTATGAACTGGCTAAGAAATATATGCCGAACGGCACCTGCGGCGTTGTTTCATTCGGCATCAAAGGCGGCAAAGAAGCGGCAACGGTGTTTATGGACAGTTTAAGGCTCGCCGCGATAGTCACCCACGTTGCGGACGCGCGCACCTGCTGCCTGCATCCCGCCTCAACCACCCACCGCCAGCTTACGGATAAAGAACTTGAAGAGGCGGGCGTAACGCCTGATATGGTGCGCTTTTCCTGCGGCATAGAAGACGCGGACGATATAATCGCCGACATTCAGCAGGCGCTTGATAAGATTTAAAACTCCAAAAAGCATCATAAGGTAGGCACGCCATAAAAGAGAACAAAACAGGAGTAAGCAATGATTAACATTTTGCTCGAAGAATTTGATATAGATGCACCTTATCTCTATGATGAACTGAAAAACTATATAAAGCCGAACCATTCTGTTGTGGTAGTCGCATTCTCTTTTAGAGGCAATAGCGTAAAGTCACTATCAGATTGGAATGTATTATATGGCAAAAAGAACGGTAAGTACTATGATGGAATTGTAGGTGGATTAACAGCCTACGGTATTCCGGAGAACAATATTACTTTTATCAACTACTTTACCGATACAAAAGAATCCGCTGCGCAGAAAATCAAAATGGCGGATATTATTTATTTTCCCGGTGGGGCGCCTGAAATGATGATGTATCGAATCAAAGAATTTGATTTGTATAATATTCTGATGCAGCATGAAGGGATAATTATGGGATATAGTGCCGGCGCTGTTATTCAATTGTCTGAGTACCACTTGTCACCCGATGATAATTATTCTGAATTTAATTATTATAAAGGTCTCCCGTACTTGAGTGATTTTTACATGGAGGTCCACTATGAAGGCACTACAGTGCAGGATAAGGCCATTCAGCGTGTACTCACAGATCGCAAAAAGACCGTGTATGCGACTGTATCCAGATCCGGTGCTATACTTGTAGTCAATGGAAACATCAAATTGCTTGGCGATGTTAAAGTATTTGAGGTGCAATAATGTTTGTAGATATTGCTAAAATTAAGATAAAGGCCGGCAACGGCGGGGACGGCGCTGTTGCGTTTCACCGTGAAAAATATGTTGCGAGCGGCGGACCGGACGGCGGCGACGGCGGCAAGGGCGGAGATATTATTTTTGTTGTGGACGACAATCTTGCCACACTTGCCGATTTCCGCTACAAACGCAAGTATACCGCAAAAAACGGGCTGCCAGGCGAAGGCGGCAAAAAGCACGGTAAAAACGGCGAGGATCTTGAGATACGCGTGCCGCGCGGCACCATAATAAGGGAACTTTCAAGCGGCGCGGTAATGGCGGATATGAGCAAAACAGAGCGTTTTATTGCCGCGAGGGGCGGCAAAGGCGGCTGGGGTAACCGGCACTTCGCAACGCCCACAAGGCAGGCGCCCCGCTTTGCCAAACCGGGTGTTCCGGGAGAGGAATGGGAAGTGAGCCTTGAACTGAAGCTGCTTGCGGACGTTGGTCTTATAGGCTATCCCTCTGTTGGCAAATCAAGCCTTATTTCCGTGGTTTCACAGGCAAAGCCGAAGATCGCCGATTATCACTTTACCACCCTTTCGCCGAATCTGGGCGTTGTTTATATGGGCGAGGGCAACTCATTTGTTATTGCCGATATTCCGGGGCTGATAGAAGGCGCGAGCGAAGGCGTAGGGCTCGGGCACGAATTTCTGCGCCATGTTGAACGCTGCCGTCTGCTGATCCACATTGTGGACGTTAGCGGCTTTGAGGGCAGAAACCCGAAAGAAGATTTTGAAAATATAAACCGCGAATTAAAGAAATTTAACCCCGAACTTGCCGAAAAACCGCAGATCGTGGCAGGCAACAAGATAGATATGGCGGAGCCGGAGCAGATAGAGGATTTTAAAAACTTCATTGAGGAGCAAGGGCTTGAATACTATTCCATCTGCGCGCCCATATCCGAGGGAACGCAGGAACTTATGAACGCGGCGTGGAAAAAATTGCAGACTCTGCCGCCGATAAGAGAATATGAAGCGGAAGAGATACCGATAGAAAACCTTGTTAAAAAGGACAACGGCTTTAAGATAACCCAGCCGGAAAACGGCACCTTTATAGTTGAAGCGTCCTGGTTTCCCCGTGTGCTTAAGGGGGTAGACACCGAAGATTATGAAAGTCTGCAATATATGCAGAGGGTGCTTGAAAAAAGCGGCGTATTTGACGCTCTGAGGAACAGAGGAATCAAAGAGGGGGACACGGTCATTGTTTATGACATTGAATTTGAATATGTGCCGTGATTTTATATGAGATTTACAGATTATGATATAAACGCCAAATCGCTCAGCCCGCTGAACCTTGCGTTTATCGGGGATTGCGTTTACGAAATGCTGGTGCGCGAAACGCTTGTGGCAAAGGCAAACAGACCTGTAAACGATCTGCACAGAGAAAGTGTTAAGTTTGTGAGCGCAAAGGCGCAGACAGCGGCTTTTGAAAAGATCAAGGATATGCTTACGGAAGAGGAAACCGCGCAGTTCAAGCGGGGGCGCAACGCAAAGACCGGGCATTTGCCGAAAAGCGCTACCGGCGCCGAATATCACACGGCAACAGGAATTGAAGCCCTTTTCGGCTACCTTTACATAACGGAACAGCTGCCGCGCATTAAAGAACTTTTCGCCGTGATAGACGGTGAATATTAAAGATATACCAAAACAAAAACGGTCCGTAATCACATACCGGACCGTTTAAACTTTATATTTACAAATTGCATAATCACTTTATTCTTCGCGGTATCTGCACTTGAATACAACGGTATAATTACCCATTGGGTGTTTATAGAGCAGTTTCAGAAGTATATTTAACGCGTTTGCAAAAGTTTTATACTCATATTCCTTTATATTGTTGTTTTTATCCATTAAAATCACCGTAAAAATTTTCATTTTTCTTTCACCTTTCAAAACATTTTTTTGCTATAGCATAACACAAAATCGTGTTATTTTCAACACAATATTGTGTTATTTTGATATAAAATATTTGGTGAAGTTAATGAAATATATATATCAAAGAATCAGAGATTTAAGAGAAGATAATGACTTAACTCAAAAAGATCTGGCAATGATGCTTGATTTGCACATAACACAATATAGAAGATATGAAACCGGTGAAACTGAAATTCCCGTCCACATTTTGATAAAACTAAAAAATATTTATAAAACAACTTTAGATTATTTAACAGAGATCGTGGTCATAAAATAAACTGTAAATTTCAAATATCAATCATGTATAACTACCAATAGGATCTCCGCTTTTAGAAAAAGGAAAAATAATAAAAAGAACGGACTGAACACTTAAGCGTGTTGAGTCCGCTTTTTCATTCCTTTTTCACTGAACGATTATAATGACCGCCAAAGCCGCTGCAAAAAACATATAGCAGGAATTTACCACAAGGCACACTTTCATGAGATTATTTCTGATCTTTGCCCTGAAATAAGACAAGATAGTAAACACACCGCTGAACACCATGAGCGCCATATAACAGTAGATCAGAATCTCCGCCGCAGGGGAATGCATTGCCCAGTCGCATAAGGAGCGAAGAAGAATAAGGCTCCACGGCACAAAAAGCATTACTGTTGAAACTGCCGTTAATATTTTATCTTTCATTTTTACACCACTTTCTTAATAATTAAGTATGATTTCAGAGACTTTAAGCTGCTATTTTCTTTCCGCCCTGCCAAAGAATACGCAGGAGAGTGCAAGCGAAGCCGCCATGATCACAGCGGCAACGGGAAGCCACGGCAGCAGGTCTGCATTCGTATCGTAAACGCCGCTTGCCACCCTGCCGTAGGTGAGCATAAGCACATAAAACGGATAACTCATAGGATAAGCAAACCACAGTTTTGTATTGATCACAAGAACACTGGGCACGATCGAGGCAAGACCTATCCCCACGGAAAAAACAGGCGTAGTTACGGCGCAGGCGATCAGCCAGAACACAGCCGCCATGGGAATTGCTGCGGCATAGTAAACGGCAACGTGTTTGAACACAAAAAGAGGTTCAAGCACAAAATTGTAATCATTTATCTGTGTTGCAGCAAAAGCACAAATGTAATAAGCGCCTATTGCCATGATCATCTGTATGATTCCAAGCAAAATGATTACCGCAAATTTCGCAAGGCAAAGGGCAGCAGTGTTTACCGGAAGGGAAAGCATCTTTATTATGCCTTTATTCGAACGCTCTGTTTGAGTCAGCAAAACGGTGCAGACGATCAGCGTAGCAGGTATCATAAACCATACCATACCCATAAAGCCCTGAATGAAGAAATTATTTTCGGGCGTAATACTGATCTGCCGCGTATCAAAATTCATATCGGAATTGATTATGCCCGGTATCCACATCAATACAACAGGCGCAAACAAAATAAGCAGTATCTTTGAGCGGCGCAGTTTTTGCAATTCAATGCCAAGCAGTGCAATAAAATTCATTCCAGAACCCTCCTTACTTTTAAATACGCAAACTCACCCGCCGCAAAAACGGCAGTCTCAGCGGCACACACGCCCGCAAAAAGCCATTCCCTTTCGTTTGCCTGTGCGTTGGACAGCAACTGATACGGAGAAGAAAAAGGCAGAAGACTTAAAACGGCATTGTCCTGCGGCATAATCATAAGCGTAAAAACAAGTATCACTCCGGTGCCGAGCGAGACCCACATGTTTTTGCAGGCGGAAGCGATAAGAAGCATAACCGCGGCAGTAGGCAGTGTAACAACGAACTGAAACGCACCGCTCAGCGCAAGAGCGCCTATATCCGGCTCGTACGAGGGGAACCAGTGGGCGGCGCATAGAGCAAGCGACACCGTTTCTAGGATCACCATAACCGCCAGGGCAACGGTGATGACCGCGAATTTACCAAGATACATAATGCCCCCGTTTACGGGCAGCACGCGCATTTTCTGTATGCCGTTATCCGCAAATTCAGTGTGATAGATGATGCACGCGCCCAGAATGATCATCAATATATTAAAGAGCGCCATCATCTGCCAGTTTGAATCCGCCATGATCTGAAACGCATTTCCCGGCAGGTCAACATAGTTTTCTGCTCGCACCGCCATATTGACCACAGGCACAACGGCAGAGATAAGGGCACATCCGGCGAACGCCGCCGTAAAACCCGTTCTTTTCAGTTTAACAAGCTCAAGCGAAGCGCTCATTTTGACGCACCTCTTTTCATGTTGTCCTCGTCTATCATTGCAAGGAATGTTTCCTCTAAATTATCCGTTGGGAACCCGGCAGCACGCGCACCTGTTTTCAGATCTTCCATCGTACCTTCAAAAAGCAGTCTGCCGTGGTTGAGTATTCCTATATCATCCGCCATAAGTTCAACTTCTGCCAGCAGGTGAGAAGATACGAGCACGGTGCAGTTAAACTGCTGAGGCAGTGATTTTATAAGCGTTCTTATCTCATGAATACCCACGGGATCAAGCCCGTTTGTAGGCTCGTCAAGTATTAAGATCGGGGGCCTTCCGATCAGCGCTCCCGCAAGACCAAGTCGCTGCTTCATTCCGAGCGAATACTTTTTGGCAAGCCTTTTACCGAACTGAGCAAGCCCCACAAGTTCAAGCGCTTCATCCACGCTGCTTTTCGGCAGACCCAGTATACGCCGTATTATGTCCAGATTTTCTTCTCCGCTCAGATTGCCGTAAAATGCAGGCGCTTCAATGAATGATCCTATCTCCTTTAAGATCTCCACTCTGTTCCCGGGATACCGCTTTGAATCAATCGTAAAGCTGCCGGAAGTCGGCTGCGTAAGCCCCAGAAACATTTTCATGGTCGTGGACTTGCCTGCTCCGTTCGGGCCCAAAAAACCGTATACACTTCCCTTTTTTATGTGCAGGTTAAGACCTGACACGGCTTCAAAATCACCGTAGTTTTTAGTTAGATCCTTTGTTTCTATGATATTCATGACCATTCTCCTTTCGTTTTATGAGCCTATTTTACTTCGCCAACCTTGCGCAAACCTTTCCGTGTCCTTACATTTACCTTACATTTTTAAATTCGCAAGAAATATTTGCCGTTTTATGCTATACTTTAAAACAGGGAGGCATAGATATGCAACACGGCTACTATAAAAACAAAAAGATACTTGTTGCGGACGATGAACCGCAGCTGCTTGAAATGGTAAGATCCATACTTGAAGAGGACGGATTTACAAATATAGAAACAGCGTCCACAGTTTCCGAGGCATTAAGCAAGGCTAAAGAATACGAGCCGGATATTGCCGTACTGGATATTATGCTGCCGGACGGAGACGGCTTTGCGCTTCTTCAAAAGCTTAGGGAATTCACCCAGATCCCTGTTCTGTTTTTAACTGCACGCGGAGAGGATGAGGACAGAATAAAAGGTCTGGGCGCCGGCGCGGACGATTATATGGTAAAGCCTTTTCTGCCAAAGGAACTGACGCTAAGAATCGGTATAATTCTAAAACGGTATTATAAAAAAGAAGATCCGCTTGTAACGCTTGCCGTATGCGAAATCGATTTTGAACGGGCGGAAGTAATTAAAAGCGGCGAACATATTCCGCTGACTGCAAAGGAATATGACATCCTTACCGTTCTCTGCCGAAACGCAGGCAAGATCGTTACCATAGACAGCCTATGTGAAGCAGCGTGGGGAGACAATCCCTACGGCTATGAAAACAGCCTAATGGCACACATACGCAGAATAAGAGAAAAAATCGAACAAAACCCCTCTAAGCCTCAGTCACTGATAACCGTAAAAGGACTGGGATATAAACTTTTAACAAAATAAGGAAAAGAAAAAATGAAAAGCACACTAAAACTGATACGCCGTTTTATAGGGATTCTTCTGCTCAGTTCCTTTCTTATATTAATACTTAATATGATTATACTTGTTATTGCCGCCACCGTTTACGCCAACAACGGCAGCATGAACGGTACCTGGAGCTTTGCGGAGGAAGCGGCCGACGCGATCACGCAAACAGACGGCAGCTATGCCATTGATCCTAAAGAGGAACAAAAACTGATTGATGACAACGTATGGGCAATATTTATTGACAATACCACGCTTGAGGTCTTATGGCACAGCAGTAATCTGCCGCGGGAAATCCCGCTGAACTACAACGCCTCAGAGATCTCCTCTGTTACACGCGGTTATCTTAGGGATTATCCTACCGCAACCTCAACGGACAAAAACAAAAACGGGCTGATGATCCTGGGTTTTCCGAAAGACAGTTACTGGAAACATATGAACCCTATGTGGAATTATGGCTTTATAAAGAACTCACCGCTCATAGTTCTGGGCGTTTTTACTGTGAATATTTTGCTGATCATGCTCATCTACATCATTGCCAATTCCAGACTTTTGCGCTCCGTAAGATCAATAGTGAAAGGCATAGAGGATCTGCCAACGGGATACCCTGTGTATGTTAAGGAAAAAGGTCTGCTCTCCGAGCTGGCCTCAAAGATCAATAAAACTTCTGATATTCTGCAAGCGCAAAAGGCGGGATTAAAGAAAAAGGACAGCGCAAGGGCCAACTGGATCTCAGGCGTCTCACACGATATCAGAACGCCGCTTTCCATGGTTATGGGTTATTCCGGTCAGCTTGAGGAAGATACTAAGCTGCCGCAAGAAAGCAGAAAAAAGGCCGGAATAATCCGGCAGCAAAGTATTAAAATAAAAAACCTGATTAACGACCTGAATCTTGCGTCCAAACTTGAATACAATATGCAGCCGCTAAAGCCCGCTCCCGTTAATCTTGTTTCGGCGGCACGCAGCTGTGTTGTTGATTTTATCAATTCCGATACGGACGGAAGATACGCCTTTGAATGGAGCACTTCGCATCAGCTGACATCATGCATGATAAACGGAGATGAAGCGCTTATACGCCGCGCGGTAAACAACATCATAACCAATTCTCAAGTGCATAATCCCGGCGGCTGTAAAGTAAGCGTTAAGGTCTCCGAGGAAGAAACCGCATATATGATCACCGTACAGGATGACGGAAAGGGCATCACAAATGAAAAGCTGGACGAGATCAACCATACGCCGCATTATATGCTGAGCGATGACAGCGTAAACGAGCCGCGCCACGGGCTTGGTCTTCTTATCGTAAAACAGATCTGCGCCGCACATGGGGGAAACGCGGAATTTGCACACAGTGATAACGGAAAAGGCTTTGCGGCGCGGCTTTATTTTCCGAAAACCGGTTTGCAAAGTGAAAGCAGACCAGACCTGAAAAATACTTAAGTACAAACGGGCATAACGCTGTTTTTATGTTACAAAGGATCCCGAATCGCCCGCACGGCAGATGACGGATCATGCGCAGCAGTATATGCACTGCACGGGCAATATGTTATTATTTACATTTGAACATATTGCCCGTGTAATGTTCTCAGGATGTAAAGGAATTCTGGCAATGATAATCTGTTAAACGAAAACGGAAAGCCCGCGGCAAATGCCGCGGGCTTTCGTTTGAAAAGGAGCAATGTGATAATAAACCGGCTGTATCAGATTTTTGTTATGATACCATGCCAAAAAGCATTAACGTTTTTTCTCTTTATGAGGCTTTGCGGCAGTATCCGCACACCCGCAGCACCCTCCGCAGGAGGAGCAGTCACAGCCGCAGGAGGATTTACCGTTTCTTTTATCTTTGACCATTTTGGCGATAACGGCAGCAATGATGACCGCAATGACCGTCAAGACCAGAATACTTCCCCAAGTCATAAGAACACCTTGTTTCCATTACAAAATTTATTTTACAGCTTTCGCTTTTCTGCGCTTTGTATCTGTATATACAAGCCTGTTTTCATCATACTTGTTTTTCCTGAACAGGAGATACAAGAATGCCGCAAACACAACGATTGCAAGCACCGTCCATACCGAAAAGCTTACCGTTCCAATAATAAGTCCAACGATCTGATATACCATAAGCGAAATGCAGTAAGCAAAGATCGTCTGATAGCCGATAGCAATCCAGGTCCATTTTGCGCTGTTCATCTCTCTCTTGATCGCGCCGATTGCCGCAAAGCACGGTGCGCAGAGAAGATTGAAGATAAGGAATGAATAAGCGGCGATCGCACTCATGCCCTCAAAATCCAGCACACCGAATACGCCAACAACTTCTTCTTTGGCAACAAGACCCATGACAGTTGCTATCGTTGCCTTTATATTATCAAAACCGAGCGGAAGGAAGATCCATTTAACAGCATTTGCGATCATGCCAAGCACGCTGTTTTCCAGTTCCATCTCAAGTTCAAATCCGAACCCGCCGGCAGAAGTTGTGCCAAAATGAGAACCTGCCCAGATAAATATGGATGAAAGCAGAATGATCGTGCCCGCTTTTTTTATGAATGACGAGCCGCGCTCCCACATGGAACGGATCACACTGCCGAAGGTGGGCACATGATAGGCAGGAAGCTCCATAACGAACGGAGCCGGATCGCCTGCAAATATCTTTGTCTTTTTAAGAATAATGCCTGAGATTATGACGGCCGCTATGCCTATGAAATACGCGCTTGGCGCAACCCACCATGCGCCGTGGAACAGGGCTGTGGCAATCAGGGCAACGATCGGCATCTTGGCGCCGCAGGGAATAAAAGTCGTTGTCATGACAGTCATTTTCCTGTCCCTGTCATTTTCGATCGTACGGCTTGCCATAACGCCGGGAACACCGCAGCCCGTGCCTATGAGCATTGGGATAAACGATTTGCCTGAAAGGCCGAACCGGCGGAAGATCCTATCCATAATAAACGCAACACGCGCCATATAGCCGCAGCCCTCCAGAATGGCAAGAAGGATAAACAGAACGAGCATCTGCGGAACAAATCCAAGAACTGCGCCTACGCCTCCAACGATACCGTCAAGCACAAGACTCTTCAGCCATTCCGTGCAGTTTATAGCGTCCAGCCCGCGCTCAACAAACACGGGAATACCCGGAACATATATACCGTAATCCTCCGTTGCGGGCACGTTTTCCATTTCAAGCGCCGCGTCAACCGTTGCCGAAATATCATATCCCTCTTCGGCAAGCGAATCGGCATAGGAACCGTAAGCCTCGTCAAACGCTGCAAAATCGCCGTCTTCAATAGCTGCCTGCACGTCTCCGGCACCTGCAACGTCCGCAGCTGTTGCCGCGTCAACCGTTGCAACCACATCATCAGTCCAGATATATTCTGCCGCAAATTCATTCATTGCCTCATCGTAATCTCCCTGGCCCGTCAAGTGCCAGCCGTCGCCGAACGCTCCGTCATTGGTCCAGTCCGTCAGAACCGTTCCGACCGTCGTCCAGGAAATATAATAAACAAGGAACATAACAACAACAAATATCGGCAATGCGAGGAATCTGTTTGTAACTATTTTATCAATTTTATCAGATACAGTCAACTTGCCCTTTTGCTTGTTTATATAGCAGGATCCGATTATAGAGGCAATATATTCGTACCTTTCGTTAGTGATTATGCTTTCGCTGTCATCGTCAAACTCCGTTTCCGCCTCTTTCACGATATCTTCAACATTCGGCAGACTTTCTCCGGTTCCGGCGATCTTATCGTCGCGCTCAAAAAGCTTTATTGCATAAAACCGTTTCTGAGACTCGGGCACATTGAGCTGCGATTCTATTCTGGAAAGATAATCCTCGACGCCGGCGCTGAATTTGTGAACGACCGGCTGCTCCTTTCCGGCAGCGGAAATCACCGCGTTTGCAGCTTCTTTGACGCCCTCGCCTTTAAGGGCGGATATCTCAACAACAAGGCATCCCAGCGCCTCTGAAAGCTTTTCAGAATCTATCTTGCTTCCCTGTTTGCTTACAACATCCATCATGTTGACCGCAACAACAACGGGCACGCCCAGTTCAAGCAGCTGCGTGGTAAGATAAAGGTTTCTTTCCAGGTTGGTTCCGTCAACGATATTAAGGATCGCGTCTGGCTTTTCATCAAGTATGTAATTCCTTGCAACAACCTCTTCCAGTGTGTAGGGCGAAAGACTGTAAATTCCCGGCAGGTCCGTAATGGTAACGGACTTGTCGCTCTTTAACTTGCCCTCTTTCTTTTCAACTGTTACGCCGGGCCAGTTTCCCACAAACTGATTTGAGCCTGTGAGCGCGTTGAACAGCGTTGTTTTACCGCTGTTTGGGTTTCCGGCAAGCGCTATTTTTATAGACATAATGTTCCTCCTCATAAGTCGGCAGACAGCCGGATGTTAGCGCTGCCTAACCGCTATGTATTATTTACTGCGTTCTTTTGCCGCCTTATGCGTCCACTTCTATACTTGCGGCGTCTGCTTTCCTGAGCGACAGCTCATAGCCCCTCACGGTGACCTCTATCGGATCCCCCAAAGGCGCTACTTTTCGTATATATACGGAAACGCCTTTGGTTATGCCCATATCCATGATCCTTCTTTTCAGCGCGCCCTCGCCGTTAATCTTCTTAACGGTAACGGTTGAGCCTATCTTTGCTTCCTTTAAAGTCATTGCAACTCCTCCTGTTGAAAATGATCAGACAATTATTTTATTTGCAATAGTTCGGCTTATGGCAACCCGAGTGCCCTTAACGCTCACTATCAAATTGCCGCCAAGGCTTGATACAACAGTTACGTCAGCGCCCTCAACAAAGCCAAGGGATTCAAGGTGATGCCGCGTATCCTCTTTGCCGGTAATTTTAGCAATTGTTTTTTTATCGCCATAATCTGCCATAGAAAGAAGCATTTTCACATCTCCTTACTGCGGCACGTAAAGTTAGTTTCAGCTAACATGCCGTAAAAAATATCGGTTAGTGCTCACTAACCGATAAAAATATACCATAATTTATAATATATGTCAACATGTTTTTCAAATAAATTTAAAAATTTGTTAACGGGCACAATTTACGCTGGTGATCATTTTTCCGGCATATACATTTTCCCAACAATTTTATTTACGATCCCCGCGGGCAGAACTTTCTGCAAGAAACAGAAAGCTTTATATTTACCGCCAACTGTTGCAATCACCGGCAAACGCCTTTTTTGTGCAATTTTAACAATACCTGCCGCCACCTGCTCGGGTCCCATACCGTTTATCTCGTCACTTTCCATAACTGAAACACTGCGTGTGATCGATCCGCCGTAAATATCGTCGCCCGCAAGATCTTTTTTACGCGCGGCGGTGAACCCGGTTTTGACATCGCCAAGGCGTATTGAGCAAACAGAAACGCCAAACTGCTTTAATTCGTTTGAAAGCGCAAGCGATACAGATTCCACTGCCGACTTCGTTGCCGAATAGAAGGACTGAAACGGAATAGAAAAAACGGACGCCGCCGAGGATATAAATATAACTTTTCCCCTGCTTTCGCGCAATTTCGGCAGCGCCGCTTTTGTGACGGCGATATGGGCAAAAAAATTCAGTTCAAACTGGGAGCGTATCTCGCTCATATCTGTAAATTCCACACATCCGGAAACGCCGAATCCCGCGTTGTTTATCAGCAAATCTACCCTGTCTATCTTCGCAAAAGCAGCGTCAATATCCGCCTGCTGTGTAATATCGCATTTCATATTTTCAGCACCTGCAATGTTACAGGCATGCCGCTGCAAACAAAGCACACGCCAGCCCTTTTGAAGCAAAATACGCGCCGTTTCTTTTCCTATCCCGCCGGACGCGCCTGTAATTACAGCAACCATTAAAATCCCTCCGCAACGCAACAAAATACAGAAATATAATGTATATAATATATACTTCAGTATAGCATGCCGGATGATAAAATCAATATTTTTTTACACACAAAAAAAAGCACGGACCCGCTGTTGCAGGCCCGCGCTTATAAAATAATAAAATCATGTTAAGAAAAACAGGGCTTTTGCCGAAGCGAAAGCCTTGCTTTTATTTTCATGTATGTCGGTTACTGCTCAACAGGGTAAACAGAAACCTTTTTCTTGTTTTTGCCCATTCTCTCAAACTTAACAGTGCCGTCAATCAAGGCAAAGAGCGTATCGTCTGAGCCGATGCCGACATTGTTTCCGGGATGGATATGCGTTCCTCTCTGGCGGTAAAGGATGTTGCCGGCAAGAACGAACTGACCGTCCGCTCTTTTCGCGCCGAGGCGCTTGGATTCGGAATCACGGCCGTTTTTTGTTGAACCCATACCTTTTTTATGAGCAAAAAGCTGTATATCTAACTTAAGCATTTACTGCACCTCCGAAATTTTAATTTTGATGTTTTCAGGATAATCGTTTTGGAGTTCGCTTAAATGAAGCAACAGCCCTTTCATAATATCCTGAGCAGGGGTCGGATCCTCTTTTATAACAAGCTTCAAATAGCCCTTATCCGCTTCTGCCTCTGCGGACAGATTCAAAACGTCCGTAACGGTGTTTGCCGCCATAAGGCAGGCGCTTGACACGAACGCACACAGAATATCCTGCCCGCTGGGAGCGGTCAGCGCATGGCCTTTTGAAACAAAGCCCGTATAAAGATCACCCGATCTGAAAAATTCTGTTTCAATCATTTTGATTAAGCGTTGATAGCGGTGATCTCAACCTTGGTATACGGCTGGCGATGACCCATCTTGCGCTTTTCGTTCTTCTTCGGCTTATAAGTAAATACCGTGATTTTCTTAGCCTTGCCGTTTTTAAGAACCTTGGCGGTAACGGTTGCCTTTGCGCAGTCTTTGCCGGTTTTGATGCCTTTGCCGTCGCTTACAGCAAGAACGTTATCAAAAGTGACTTCAGCATCCGCATCAGCGCCGAGCTTCTCAACGTAAACAACATCGCCCTCGGAAACCTTATACTGCTTGCCGCCGGTTACGATAACAGCGTACATAGATTTTACCTTCCTTTATTCAGACTCGCTATGGCAGGTGAACATATGCGTTTCTTACATACCTGCAATATGCGGCTTAATAATTATAGCATATAGAATAATAAAGTCAAGTAAAAATTACGTATTTTCCCGTTATGCTGCGTTACCGGCAAAATTCCGCTTGGTCACATACACAAAGTATACTCCCTTCGGCAAAATTTTGCCGAAGCTTTGCCTAACGAAAAATCCGTTAATTTTCTGTATTTTATTTTTTCAAACAATGTCATAATCTATCTGCATATATTTGGATTCTCCGTTCTGCCTAAAATATAATCCGTTGAAACGCCGTAATAATCGGAAAGTTTTATCAAATGGCGAACAGGTAATTCATTTGCGCCGCGCTCATATCTTGCGTACATCGTCTGCGAAGTGCCCAAAATATCGGCAATATCCTGCTGTGTTTTATCATGATCCTCCCTAAGATCACGAATGCGTTTTATATAGTCCATAACAATTCACCTGCTACAATTATATGTAGTACAAAAATTTACTATTGACTTTAGTAAAAAAATTACTACGATAATTTCTGCACGGACTGGAACGGCACGAATTATCAGGACTGTGATATTTACAAAAGATACAGTTAAATACTAAAATCAGTATAATAAAAATTAAGTCTTTACAATTCTGTTTTTGTATGCTATAATTCATTCGCTGAATACGAATTACCCGGATACGGGCGCAGGCGCCTTTGGCGAGTTCACCATTCCCATATCTGAGTTTTGCGCTTATCGGCGAATACTATAAAAGAGGTGAAAGAAATGACACAGGCAGAAAAGCAGGCTATCATCAAGGAGTATGCAACGCACGAGAACGATACCGGTTCTCCGGAGGTTCAGATCGCGGTTCTTACAACAAGGATCAATGAGCTTACCGCTCATCTTAAGATCCATAAGAAGGATAACCATTCCCGCCGCGGCCTTCTTAAGATGGTTGGTCACAGAAGGAATCTTCTTGCGTATCTTTACAAGACCGATATCACCAGATACCGTGCGCTTGTTGCAAAGCTGGGCATCCGTGATACTTTAGACAGATAATCAGCCAGGCAGGCGGCAGAAATTGCCGTCTGCTTTTTATCTTTAAAAACGCCCCAAAGGGCTTAAAATGACCGTAAGGAGGCTGAGAAATAGTAGTAAACTGAGGGCGTAAAACATTTTGCGCTTTGAATTTATTACTATTGCGCCTCCTTTGGAATATAAAAATAAAAGTGAGGTAAAAATTATGTTTTTCAAGAACTACAAAAAATGGGAAACAGAATTTGCAGGCCGCAAATTTACGCTTGAAACAGGCAAAATGGCAGGCCTTGCAAACGCCGCGTTCTTTGCAACATACGGCGAAACACAGGTGCTCTGCACCGTAACGGCATCTACCAAACCCAGGGAAGGCATTGATTTCTTCCCGCTTTCCGTTGATTACGAAGAGAAGATGTATTCCGTCGGCAAGATTCCCGGCTCCTTCCTGCGCCGCGAGGGCAGGGCAAGCGAGAAGGCGATCCTTACCAGCAGATGCATAGACAGGCCCATCCGCCCGCTCTTCCCCAAAGACCTCAGAAACGACTGCTCCGTAGTTGCAACGGTTATGAGCGTTGATCCTGACTGTTCGCCGGAAGTTACGGCAGCTATCGGCGTGTCCGCCGCTATCGCCGTATCCGATATTCCGTGGGACGGCCCGATCTCTTCCGTAAACGTTGGACTTGTTGACGGCGAGATCGTTCTTAACCCCACTCTTGAGCAGAGGGAAAAGACGGATCTTACACTTACCGTTGCGTCAACTGCCGACCTGGTTGCCATGATAGAGGCAGGCGGTAATGAAATTCCGGACGATCTTATGTTTGACTGCATTATGGCAGGCCATGAAGAGAATAAAAAGATGGTTAAATTCATTCAGGGCATCGTTGACGAGATCGGCAAGCCGAAGTTTGAATATGAATCATCAGACCCGGATCCTGAGATCTTTGCCGAGATCGAAGATTTCTGCATAGATGACGTTAAGAAAGCGCTGGATACGGACGATAAACTTGTTCGTGACGAAGCTCTTCTTCCTATATATGCCGCCGTCCATGAGAAATTTGACGAAAGATTTGAGGGCTGCGAGGAAAAGATTGACGAGATCATGTATCTTGTACAGAAGCATGTTGTCCGTTCCTGGCTCAAAGACGAGCACAAACGTGTTGACGGCAGAGGAATAGACGAGATCCGCCCGCTCAATGCGGAGATAGATCTGCTGGACAGAGCGCATGGCTCAGGCATGTTCACAAGAGGCCAGACGCAGGTGCTCTCCGTAACAACGCTCGGCCCGATGAGCGACTGTCAGCAGCTTGACGGCCTGGACGAGCAGAAAGAGAAGAGATACATCCACCATTACAATTTCCCGTCCTTCAGCGTTGGTGAAACAAAGCCGTCAAGAGGGCCCGGCAGACGTGAGATCGGCCACGGCGCTCTTGCCGAAAAGGCGCTTCTTCCCGTAATCCCCAGTGTTGACGAATTCCCCTACTGCATACGCGTAGTATCAGAGGTTCTTTCCTCAAACGGCTCCACTTCACAGGGTTCCGTATGCGGATCCACGCTTTCGCTTATGGCGGCGGGCGTTCCGATCAAGGCTCCCGTTGCAGGCATCAGCTGCGGACTGATCACCGGTGATCAGGGCGTTTACGGCGACTTTATGACTATGGTGGATATACAGGGACTTGAAGATTTCTACGGCGATATGGACTTCAAGGTTGCAGGCACAAAGAACGGCATCACCGCTATCCAGATGGACCTTAAAGTACACGGCCTTACTCCGGAGATCATTAAAGAAGCCTTTGCAAAGACCCACAAAGCAAGAAATTATATTCTTGACGAAATCATGCTGCCCGTTATCAGCGAGCCGCGCAAGGAACTTTCCAAATACGCGCCCAAGATGGTTACTCTTTCTATTGATCCTGACAAGATCGGCGATGTTATCGGCAAGGGCGGCAAGGTCATTCAGGAGATCCAGAGCGACTTTGACGTTAAAGTTGATATTGAAGAGGACGGCCGCGTATTCATCAGCGGTATTGATATTGATAAATGCAACAGCGCAAGAGATGTTGTTAAACTTATTGCGACAGATCCCGAGGTAGGCGCATTCTACAACGGCGTTGTAACAAGGCTTATGAATTTCGGCGCGTTTGTTGAGATCGCTCCCGGCAAAGAGGGGCTTGTTCATATCTCAAGGCTTGACGTCAAGAGAGTGGATAAGGTAGAGGACGTTGTAAACGTCGGCGATACGGTAGTTGTTAAATGCATCGAGATCGACGACCAGGGCAGGATCAACCTTTCAAGGCGTGATGCTCTTATCGAGCTGGATGGTTTAAAGCCAGAAAACGATATTGACGAGTCACCCAGAAAGCCCAGAAGAGACAGTCATCGCCGTCCGCGCAGAGACTGATTCCTGCAAGGATAAAACAAAATATTCCAAAACCTTTTAAGGCGGCGTGATCCGAATGCAATACGGATCTGAGCATCGCCTTAGGGCAGTGGATTTTTCTGAGCATCGCTCACTTTTCGCCACATAGCCAAAACGGTTATGTGGCTTTTTTATTCATATAAGATCAAAATACCGGGAGGCAATCAATGGAGCAGACCTTTATGAAAGAGCGGAAAATCGTGCCGCTCGTTGTAACGATGGCGCTGCCGATGACGGTTTCTATGCTCATCAACTCACTTTATAACATCGTAGACAGTTATTTCGTTGCTAAAATAAGCGAAGACGCCATGACCGCGCTTTCGCTTGTTTATCCTGTTCAGAATCTTGTAACCGCCGTAACGGTAGGTTACGGAATAGGCGTAAACGCCGTGATCGCGTTTTACCTGGGTGCCGGGAAGCAGAAACATGCGGATACCGCCGCCTCTGCAGGCATGATTTTCAACCTGCTGCACGGCGTTATACTGACCTGCTGCGTTTTCATCATGCCGTCTTTCCTGAGGATGTTTACCAATGATGCCGTTATCCTTGATTACGGAATAAGATATTCAAACATTGTATTCCTTTTCAGCATACCGATCGCCGCCGGCATAAGTTTTGAAAAGACCTTTCAGGCAGTCGGCAAAATGACAGTTTCCATGATAGCAATGCTTGCCGGCTGTGTAACAAACATAATTCTTGACCCGATACTTATTTTCGGCTGGTGGATATTTCCCGAAATGGGCATAGAGGGAGCTGCGCTTGCAACAGGGATAGGTCAGGTTGTTACGCTTTTGATTTATTTAGCTGTATATTTTGCAAAAGGTCTTTCCGTTCAGATCCGTTTTAAGGATTTTAGGGAGTTTTCAAAGATCAGCCGCCGTACATATGCAATCGGCATACCAGCCGCACTCAACATGGCTCTGCCGTCTCTTATGATCTCCGTGCTCAACTCGATTCTTGCCGTGTTTTCACAGACCTATGTGCTTGTTCTTGGCGCGTATTATAAATTGCAGACCTTTTTGTATCTGACCGCAAACGGCATCGTTCAGGGAATGCGTCCTGTACTCAGCTACAACTACGGCGCAGAGGAATACGGGCGCGTTCGCGGCATCTTCAGAGTCAGCCTTTCATTTATTGTATGCGTTATGATGCTCGGCACCGTGCTCTGCGCCGCTGTACCGCAGAATCTGATCGGACTTTTCAGTTCCGGCAGTGAAACGATAGAAATAGGCGTAAATGCGCTCAGGCTCATATGTATAGGATTTATACCGTCCGCGCTAAGCGTAACCGTTTCGGGCGCTTTGGAAGGTCTCGGCAAGGGAGGAACATCGCTTTGGATCTCACTTTTGAGGTATGTGATCGTTATTCTGCCGGCAGCGTTTATTCTAAGCAAAGCCACGGGCGCAAGCGGCGTATGGCACGCGTTTTGGATAACCGAGATCATAACAGCAGCCTTTTCGCTTATAGTTTTTTCTCATACATCAAAAAAAGAGCTTGCTTAAGCAAGCAAACCCGGTATGCCGCCAACTAAAAAACGGAATAAACATGATTTAATTAAAAAGTTTTCAACGAAAAAATTTCCAAAAAAAGCTTTCATAATCGCCGCATACTGTGCCTTAATCTGTGCAAAATATTACAGATAAAGTTACAAATTAAGGGAGAAAGATGTATATGAAAGCAACAGGAATCGTTAGGCGCATAGACGATCTGGGAAGAATCGTTATTCCAAAGGAGATCCGCCGCTCTTTCCGCATAAGAGAGGGCGATCCTCTTGAAATATTCACGGACGCGGAAGGTGAAGTCATTTTTAAAAAATATTCACCGATAGGCGAGCTCTCAAACTTTGCCAACCAGTATGCAGAAGTTCTGCACAAGAGCGGAGGCCTTCCGATCGCAATTATGGACAACGATCACGTTATTGCCGCTTCAGGGCTAAGCAAACGCGAGGTGCTTGAAAGGCGTGTAACAAAAAATCTTGAGGATCTGATGGAGAACCGGGCGATCCATATTTCAACAAAGGAAGTTCCGCCCATGAACGCCATTGAGGGATTTGACAGAAAAGCAAACGTTGTTTACCCCATCATTTACGGAGGAGATGTTTCGGGCGCGGTTGCGCTGATGCAAAGCGACGAAAGCCATCTCCCTACGGAAACGGAGATAAAGCTTGTGCAGGTTGCGGCAGCCTTTCTCGGAAAGCAGATGGAATAATATCTCAGGTCAGAAAGGGAGCGTCTTCTCATGGAGCGCTCCTTTTCTTGCCCCGTTTTTTTGCCGTTCTATTTAACGGCGGATCAGACGCCATGGTTCTGACCGTTTCCCATGTTGATTTTCCTAACTTTTTTGAGGATTTTTTATAGTTTTATCTCTTTTTATAATATGATAATATATATTATAATTTATTATTAATTTTAAGGAGTACAGTTATGAAGTACAAAATAGAAATGATATATGAATGCGGCGGTAACACCGCTGTCCTCAACGGTATGAACGATGATACCTGCAGCATCAGCCTGCATACTTTCGGCGGTGTGGCAAAAGTTTCACTGAACACAAAAAAAGAGATCCGAATAAAAAGCTTTCGTATCATACTGCCGTATCGCTTTTCGGCAGACAGCAGGATCTTTTCAAACGGATTTCAGAGCTGGACGGATTCCCGTGAGTACATGCCGGATGATAAAATGAAAGAACTGAACCGGATCGTTGAAGCCTACATCAACTCCGCACCCGGACGCGGCACCGGCCTAAACAGGGCCGGCGACTGCACGTTCCACACTTATCCAAGAAAAAAAGGCGTCTTTTACGGATTCTCCTACGGATATGTACGAAACGGTGACAGGACAGAACTTTTCGGCTCAATGAGTGAAAGAACAGGATATACGATACTCACCTTTGACACAAATAAGAACGTAATTTATATTGAAAAAGATTTTGAAGGGAAAGCATTTGATTCGGAATGCGAATTAATGTCCTTTGCCGTGATCTCAGGCAGTTATGACGCGGTGTTTGATAAATATTTTGAGCTGCTTCAAATACCAAAGCCAAGAGCAAAAAGGGCATGCGGTTATACAACATGGTACAACTATTACGGCAACGTAACGGAAAATATAGTAAAACGCGATCTGGAATCTATAAGCAAATCCGGTGTGGAAATAGACTTTTTTCAGATAGACGACGGTTATCAGAATGCTATAGGCGACTGGCTGATAACAGATAAAAATAAATTCCCGTCCGGCATGAAAGCCGTTGCGAACCAAATACATAAAAGCGGCATGAAAGCCGGACTGTGGCTTGCTCCGTTTGCCGGGGTTAAGAAAAGCAGATTATTTAAGGAACACAGCGACTGGTTTATTAAAGATAAAAACGGCAAGCCCTATATAACCGGACCAAACTGGGGAACGTTTTACGCCCTGGATATCTATAATGAAGAAGCACGCGGCTACATCAGATCCGTATTCGATACCGTGCTGAACAGCTGGGGATACGATCTTGTAAAGCTTGATTTTCTGTATGCCTCGGCTGTTCTGCCCATTCACGGAAAAACGCGCGGTGAAATCATGTGCGACGCTATGGATCTTCTGCGTGAATGCTGCGGCGACAAGCTTATACTCGGCTGCGGAGTTCCGTTAATGCCTGCATTCGGCAAGGTTGATTATTGCAGAATAGGCGCAGATGTCAAAAACTGCTGGAAGCCGGTAAGGTTTGACACGCGCGAGGCCGTTTCCATACCGCATGCAGTAAACAATTCCGTCTTCCGCCGTCATCTTGACGGAAGAGCCTTTATGAACGACCCGGATGTCTTCTTTTTGAGGGACAGCAATATGAAGATGAGTTTTGAAAAACGCCGGCTGCTGGGGAAACTGAACTCTCTCTTTGGTTCTTTGCTTTTTATCTCAGATAATGTTGACGAATACGATACAAAACAGATCAATGTTTTAAAAGAGGTCTTCACCAGTAAAAAGGCACAGATCATATCCGCCGAATACACCGGAAACGACCGCATTACAGTGAAATACAAGCTGGATTCCGCTGTAAAATCACTCTGCTTTAATCCTGATAACGGAAATGTTTTTGAGGAGAGCACAGATGAAGCTTAAAATCAAAATACACAGCAAAACACTGAGACCGCCCGCGTTTGCCGTATGGGCAAGGCCGTCTGTTAAGCATATGAGCGATCCGCGGATAAAAAAACTTCTTAAGAATAAAAGCGTATTATGGGAGATCGGGTCGGAAAACGGCGCCTGCAGCGACCACATTGAAATGAGCGGATTTCAGTCGAGCTCGATCATTTGTGTGGGAAAGGACCGCCGTAACAGGCTGCTTCTGCACAGGCATATAACCGTGCCGGCCCTCAGGACCATACCTAATGACACAAGCGGAAGCTTTTGCTTTAATTTTTCAAAAAACGTCTGCAAAATAAAGATAAACGGAATACCGCTGACCGAATTGCCGCAAAAAATATGTATGCGCGGTGATCTTACTGTGGTCTCGCGCGGAAAAAGCGCAGAAATAACAAGAACTTTCATAAACTGCGCAGACGCTCCCGCACTGATCGAACGAGTAAGCGTAAAACTCATAAACGAAGGCGTTTTGGAAGTCTCTGCGCCGTCTGTACAAAAAACGCTTTCCAAAGATTACTGTGTGGGGGGAGATATACATTACGGAGTATGCGCGTGCAGTAACGGCAGCGTTTCCTTTGAAAGAGCCTATGATTTTAAAGCAAAACAGAATCTGCACCCCGGTGATGTCTATACTTTTTATATGGTTTTCTTTGCCGGCAGGGAAAATACGGTGATTGATATTGCGGCCCAAATAAAGCAAAGAGATGAGCTGATAGACACCCTGTTTTCCTCCATGGTTTTAAAAAGCGGAAATGATTTTCTTGACGCCGAATTTTCTCACTGCCTGTTAAGGGGAAGCGAAAGCATATATAAAACAAAGTCTGGCCTTTTTCACAGTCCCGGCGGCGGAAATTACTACGCCGCACTGTGGACGAACGATCAGTGCGAATACGCAAATCCTTTTTTTGCTTATTCGGGATATGCGCCGGGCATTCAAAGCGCTCTGAATTGCTACCGCTTGTATGAACAGTACATGGATAAGAGCAGTACTCCCTTTGAGAAAAAGCGTGCGCTTGTTACAAGCATTATTGCAGAGGGCGACGGATTTTGGAACGGCGCGGGCGACCGCGGTGATGCCGCGATGTACGCATACGGAATATGCCGTTTTTTGCTTGCCATGGGTGAAAAAGCCCTTTTTGAAGAATTTTTAGGCAGCATAAAATGGTGCATAAATTTCTGCCTTTCAAGAAAGAATGCAGACGGCGTGATCACCAGCGATTCGGATGAGCTTGAAAACCGTTTTGAATCCGGAAACGCAAATCTCAATACAAGCTGTCTTACTTACGACGCACTTATAAACGGCTCGATCATATGCGGGATACTGAACAAACCGGATCTTGCGCAAAGCTGGAAACACGAAGCCGAAGAACTGAAAACAAATATAGAAAAATATTTCGGCGCAAACGTAGAAGGTTTTGAAACATATGCCTATTACAAAGGCAACACCCGGCTGCGTTCCTGGATATGCACGCCGCTTACCGTTGAAATATTTGAAAGAAAAGCTGAAACGCTTCAAGCGCTTTTCAGCGGATCACTTTACAATAACGGCATGCTTCGAAGCATTTCAGATAATCCCACAACGTGGGACAGGAGTCTGCTTTTTGCGCTGCGAGGAGCTTTTCTTGCAGATTATCCCAAGGCATTTGAAGAAACGTGCGCATACAGCAAAAGCCGTCTCTTGGGCAATCATTCTCCCTATCCGTTCGAGGCGTTCCCTGAAGGCAACAGAGCGCATCTCAGCGGCGAAAGCATACTCTTTTGCCGTGTGATAACAGAAGGGCTTTTCGGTCTGCGTGTAACCGGATACCGAAAGCTCAGAATAGCGCCTAAAAAGAGAAACATTTCCATTTCAGGGTTAAAGCTTTTCGGCAGATCGTTTGATATTTGTGATAACGGATCGGAAATCATTATCAGTATGAATAACAAAAAATATACTACGAAAAAATCCGCTGCTCAATTTGATTTTGAAAGGCTTGAATTCATATAATATGATCAAATAGCGGGAGACTTTTCAGCCAACAAGCGGCGCTCATATCTGCAGCAAGGGATTCCTTGGTTTTTTATACAATTTGCACAAAAAATAAAGTATTCGCTTGTGCAATATATTTAGAATATAGAAGTTTGCACAAAAATATTGATTTTTTAAAACAAGTGTATATAATGTATGGCAAGAGAGGAAAAAACAGTGCGGGGTTTGGTTGATGAAGCACTTCAGGAACGAAGCATACGGTTACATAAAAGATATGTTTATTCAGCATAACATGGTCAAACGCACGGTGCTTTCGTTTATAAGCGTATTCATTACAGGCTTTGCCGTTTCGCTTTTCTCCCTTTCAGGATTCGGGGTAGACCCCTTTACCTCGATGAATATGAATATTTCATCCGTTGTGGGTATCGGATTCGGCACATATCAGCTGATAATCAATATTGTGATACTGGTATTTGTTGTGATCGTTGCCCATCGCGGGCTTGTAGGCGTAGGAACGGTATTCAATATGATATTTGTTGGCTACACCTGCGAATTTTTCGAAAAGCTTTTCTCTCCCCTCGCAAACAGCGGTCTTTCTGTAAGACTTCTGCTCCTGGCCGCGGGAATAATCGTAATGTGCTTTTCAAGCAGCCTGTTTTTTACGGCAAACGTAGGAGTAGGCCCTTATGACACTCTTGCTTTCATGCTTACAAGAAGCACAAAGATCCCTATGAAATGGACGCGGGTAATGACAGACGTTTCCGTTGTTCTTATAGGTCTTGTGGCAAGCGGCGGGCTTACGGCGCTTTTTCGAGGAAACTTTTCGGAAATCAAAAATATCGGAATAGGCACAGTGATCACGGCGTTTTGCATGGGCCCGCTCGTTAATTTCTTTAACAAGCATTTAAGCTCAAAAATACTTAACGTGGATTACGAGGGCATGAGCCGCGATATAGCGTTTTTCCTTATAAAAGGTGCGCTTATCAAAAACTCATTCCGCCCTGTAACGGAGATCAGGAATAGCGATTCCTCTTCCGGCACAAGCAGATTCCGTTAATAATACGAGCGGTTACGCTCCCTATTTGCCTGCAAGCAAGCAATTGCTTCACATAAATTTTTACCCCTTAAAAGAAAAGAGCTGTCGGTTTACCGGCGGCTCTTTTCTCCTTCAAAAATATAAAATTGATTGTCAGCCCTGCATATAGTATAATTGGAATGTGGAGGTGACACCGTGCTTAAAGTATACAGAAAAAACATAATTGCATTTTACGCACTTTGCGCTGCGGCTTTGGCTGCCGCTTCATTTGTTGACTTAAAACTGGACATTCTGCTGAACGCTCCCGATAACATCTTTGCGGTTTGGTTCTATAACACCGGAGAGATACCCTGCCGGCTCATATGCCCTATTGCCGGAACTGCGCTGCTGTACTGCTGCCGCTCAAAGTTTGCAAGATTTGCAGGTGCGTGTATATCCATTGGAGGCGGCGCATATTTCGGCTATTATTTCGGGGAGCATTTTTTTGCTGAGGAAAATCAGTTGGTCTATGGAATGGTTTACGGGATCGGTTTCTCGCTTGTGCTCATATTTGCGGGTAGATTTGTAAAGATACCTGATAATCTGAAGAGACCGATAGCGGCGCTGGCTATAGCCGGCATTGCCGTTATGGCTGCACAGCTTTTAGCAGTGGAAGGAATGAAATATCTTTGGGGCAGAGTAAGATTTCGCGATCTTTTGACGGCAGGCAGTTATGATTCCTTTACACCTTGGTATGTCATAAACGGCATAAACGGCAACAAATCTTTCCCGAGCGGTCACACAGGCGGCGCGGCTATGAGCTTTCTGGCCATGTTTCTGCCATATATCAGTAAAAGCGCGTATAAGCACAGGCAGCTATGCTTTTTCGTTCCGTTTATATACACTTGCACCGTTGCTGTTACTCGCCTTATAATGGGTGCGCACTATCTTTCAGATGTGGCAATGGGCGGCGCAGTTGGAATGCTTACCGTTGTTATCGCCATGGCAGTGCTTGATAAAAAAGTTTTTAAAAATAAAATTCACACTGGCTGAAACGGATTGATATAATGAAAGTATTTTTTCTTTAGACAGGCCTTAAAAAAGGATTTTTAAACAAAGCAGTAGTAAGGTGGGGCTGCGATCCAAGAAAAACTAGCAGTAACCGGGTATCGAAACGGTAAAAAGCACTTTCATACCGCCGGTCTTACTCTTGCGGTATCCCGAAAAAATCCGCGTGCTCACGCTGACTTGATTTTTTCGACCGCTGCGCCAACCCCGCCTTACTTGATCTGCCACCGGCAGCGTGCGGCGGCGTTGCTTTTCGAATCTCCTCTGATTATATAAAAAAGAGCAGGCACTGTTGTGCTTGCTC
>CATZNW010000023.1 GCA_958422185.1 uncultured Clostridium sp. | reverse complement strand
CGCCTGCTCCCTTGCTCCTTTATTTATTGGCTACCCCAACATTTGACATAGAACCTAAAAAACGAGCCGCCCTGACGGGCGGCTCCGGGTTAAAATCAAATTAAATTATGCTTGATTTGCTTACGCTCTTGAGATTTCTCTTGCTTCCATGAGATATTCATCTGAAGCAGGATAATGCATATCGTAAGAAATTTCGATCGATGCGCTCTTATCCGTGATTACAAGCACATTTGCATGAGTTACGGATACATTAACAGCCATATGGTAATCAGCCTCAACGATCGTATTGGTAGCCGTATCGATTTTAACAGTACCTGTGCCGCCTTCGTAGTTTACAAGGCAGTTTTCCTCTGTTGTGCCGCTGGCCCATGAAAGCTGTTCAATAGAATCTACTGTTGCACCGATATCTCCGAGAACCTCAAAGAATCTGCCCTGTGAATCCTCGCCGCGCATAGACATCTGGCCGGCTTTCGGCTGGATCGTAATTGTGATAGTGCCGTCGCCGTTGTCAACAACGTTGCAGGCCTGGCAGTCCTCGGCAGTAAAATAGGACTGTCTGAAATCAAACTGACCCGGGTTGGAAGCATCCTGATTTGAATTATCAAGCAGCGGATCCCTGTTGTTGCACGGAGGAAGACCGTATGTGCTCTTTGAGAACAATCCGTTTACAATTGTAGGAACAAGATTGTTGATAACCGTGTTTTCAGAACCCTCGATAAGGACTTTGCCGATCTGAAGATCCTCTTCGCCGAGAAGAGCATAATAAGTAACGGTATTTCCGTCAGCATCTATATAATTTGCTGTCTGAGACTTTGTGTTGTTGTAGCACTGAACATAGTAATCAACAACAGCAGCTTCATCGGCAAATTCGATTCCGCCGTATGTATCTGCAACAAACGGCTCAATAGTTGATTCGCCTGTTTCCTCAGTCTCTTCAGTCTGGTTATAAGTGCCGTCCTGAACTTCTTTGATCGCCTGAATTGTTCCGTTCGTTACATAATTGATCTTTTCGCAACCTGCAAGCGCAAGCACGAAAGCAGCAACCAGAACAACACAGAGAATTGTTTTCATTGTTTTCTTCATTACTTTGGTACCCCTTTCAGTACGAACTAAGCATAATCAATTTGCTACTACTCTAATTTATTATAAAATCGACAAAAAGTCAATACCAAAAAACGGAATTAGCAAAAATTATTATCATTTCTTTAACTTTTACGGTGTTGTTATTTTGTTTTTTCTGTGTTATACTTGCTATATTAAAACCAGAACATAGGAAAGGTATGTAAAGTATGAGATGCAAAAACTGCGGCTTTGATAATCAGGACGGAAGATATATCTGCGAAAACTGCGGCTCTCCCCTGTTTGATGACAACGGCCAGATCGTTCCTGAGGAGGACGACGTGGAAAACCAGCCTCCGCAGAAACTTGACGAACCGGAAGAAACGGACATCGAAGATGAAAAAGAGAAAAATAAAAAAAGCTTAATAATCATAATCGTATTGGCGGTTATTCTTGTTGCGATGATCGTGGGTATAATCGTTGCAGCCGTTGTAAATAACGATGAAGAAACGACAACCGGTCCGTCTGTTTCCGTTACAACGACAACAACCGAAGATGAGACCGAAAGATCTACAAGAAACAGGACAACAACGGAAAGAACTACGGAAAGCACTACCGAACGGACGACCACTACCACTACAACCACGACTGTGGCACGCTTTACCGTTTCAGTTGATATAGACGGAAACGGCAGCGTAACAGGAGACGGCACCTTTGAATCCGGAACCAGAACTACACTTATTGCCACTCCTGACAGCGGTTATCAGTTTATGGGCTGGTATGACAATGATACCGGTTCTCAGGTAGCATCCGGCTCCAGATATACGGTTACGGTTGATTCAAACAGAAATTTGACAGCCCGTTTTGCGGCACTTCCCCAGCAAAACGACCCTACCGGGGAGGCTACGCCTGATGAGTAAGGGTGACATAGCAAAAAAATATTTCTGCACGGGCAGGGGCTGTTCGCAGGCCGTTGCCCTTGCATTCTGTGATGAGATGGGGCTGGACCCCGCTCTTGTCGAAAGGCAGACCATTGGCTTCGGAGCCGGTATGGGAAGGCTGAGAGAGGTTTGCGGCACCGTTTCCGGCATGACGTATGTGCTTTCCAATCTTTACGGCGACGAAGGCAAGGCCGGCGTTTATGCCATGGTTCAGGAAGTTGCAAATGAATTCAAAAAGCAAAACGGCTCAATAGTATGCAGGGAACTTTTGGGGATCGGTAAAGGCACCGTCTCCCCGCCCGTCCCGGAAGACCGCACGGCGGAATATTATAAAAAGCGTCCTTGCCCCGAACTCTGCAGGATCTCCGCCGATATACTGGAAAAATTTATAGAAAAGAAAAAAGGCGAAGCGGATAACCGCGCATAATGCGTATTTTGAATAAAAAACTCTTGCATTTTGCTTTTTAATGTGTTATATTATTTGAGCGTTAAATATACATATGTATGTTTATGTGTGTTTCGCATGCGCCGGTAGCTCAGTTGGATAGAGTGTCTGGCTACGAACCAGAAGGTCGGGGGTTCGAATCCCTTCCGGCGTACCAAAAATACCGAGGTAACTTTTGTTACTTCGGTATTTTTTTTATTTTGGGTTGTAGGGATTCGAACCCGCGAGGGTTTTTGCGTTTTGAAAACAGCACACTGTGCTGTTTTTAGCAAAAAGCGGCGAGGCGGGTACTGAAATTCGCAGAATTTCGGTCGCCGAACCGTTAGTATGCAAGGCGCAGCCGCAGCAGACGCCGAATCCCTTCCGGCGTACCAAAAATACCAGAGTGACTTTTGTTGCTCTGGTATTTTTTTAGCGCTTATTTATCATAGAATAATATCATTATTATGATTTTTGTTTTCGGGCAGCGTAAAGCTTTTTAATGTTCCTAAACACACACCTCTTTTTCCTGCCAGCGAAACTCCGATTTTGTTTATTGTACACACAGGAAATTCCTTGTAACAACTAACCTCCCGAACTACATTAGAAGTTACATTTTTAAAGCAACCGACAGTGATATGTGGTTTACTGCTTTTCATATCCCATTCAAGCGGTTCGATATTTTTAATCACTCGGTCAAAAAACATTACTTTTTGATTCAATAAGAATTCATTCTGCAATATATCCAAAAATAAATATTTCAAAGACTTTTCAGAAATACTTTGAAAATATAACTTGGTAGGATCCATTTAAAAGGAATAAAAACAAGCCCAGCACTTGACAGTAAACGCCGGTTGGAATTAAAATTAATATAGCCGGCGAGAGTTGGACATAATCAGTTTGGAGGAGTACATTTGATTTACAAAAATTTTCAGGGTATAAAACTTTCCGCGCTCGGAATGGGATGCATGCGCCTGCCCTGTATTGAGGGTGATGACGCAAACATAGACGAAGCCGCTGCAAAAGAAATGGCGCGGTACGCTTTTGAGCACGGCGTAAATTATTTTGATACCGCATGGGGATATCATAACGGCAATTCTGAGATCGTAATGGGAAAGGTGCTTAAAGAATTCCCTAGGGGTCAATTTTATCTTGCCTCCAAATTCCCGGGATATGATCTTGCGAATTTTCCGAAAGTTAAGGAGATATTTGAAGAACAGCTAAAAAAATGTCAGGTGGATCATTTTGATTTTTATCTTTTCCACAATGTGTGCGAACTGAATATAGACCGTTATCTTGACCCGAAATACGGGGTTTACGACTATCTTACAGAACAGAAAAAGAACGGCAGGATCCGTCATCTGGGATTTTCCGCTCACGGGAGTTATGACGTGATCAAGCGTTTTCTGAAAGCCTACGGCAAAGATATGGAATTCTGCCAGATCCAGCTGAATTACATTGACTGGGATTTTCAGGACGCAAAGAAAAAGGTTGAGCTCTTAAACGAATGGAATATCCCCGTATGGGTAATGGAACCGTTGCGCGGCGGAAGACTCGCAAAGCTTGCGGAAGATGACGAGAAAAAGCTAAAATCCCTGCGCCCAGACGAAACGGTCCCCGCATGGGCATTCAGATTTTTACAGAGCATTTCCGGCGTTACAATGATACTTTCCGGCATGTCGGATTCTGAACAGCTTGCAAGCAATATCAAAACGTTTGAAACGGACGAGCCGCTTAATGATGAAGAAATGAAAACGCTGCTTAAGATCGCAAAACATATGACGAGCGGCGTGCCCTGCACAGCCTGCAGATACTGCACAACACACTGCCCGCAGGAACTGAATATTCCCGAGCTGATCAAACTTTACAATGAACACATCTTTACGGGCGGCGGATTCATTGCGCCGTTTGCGCTTATGGCTCTGCCTGAAAACAAACGGCCGAGCGCCTGCATCGGATGCCGCAGTTGTGAAAAAGTCTGCCCTCAGCAGATCAGGATTTCCGAAATATTTAAGGATTTCAGCAAAAAAGTCTCTATGTAAATAAAAAAACAGAGAGTCTCTTCTCTCTGTCGCTGTATAAACTCAGTTTACAAAAAAAGAAACGGCAATTAAAAAATTGCCGTTTCTTTTGGTGGGAGTAACAGGGCTCGAACCTGTGACCCTCTGCTTGTAAGGCAGATGCTCTCCCAGCTGAGCTATACTCCCGCAACGCTATTAATTTTACCATAAAATAGGATAAAGTCAAGAGCTTTCAACAAATTTATTGCACAAAATCAGCAAATATGTTATCTTAAAATCATAATTAAATCATAATTTCATCATTAAGAGCGAAAGGAATATCAAATATGAAATTCATCAGCTGGAATGTAAACGGGCTGAGGGCGTGCATGAATAAAGGATTTGAACAATTTTTCAAAGAGATCAACGCGGATATTTTCTGCATTCAGGAAACAAAACTTCAGCAGGGACAGATAGATTTTGAACCGAAAGGGTATCATGCATACTGGAATTACGCCGAAAAAAAGGGCTATTCCGGCACTGCTGTCTTTACCAAAACAGAACCTCTTGATGTAAAATACGGCATGGGCATTAAGGAACACGATCAAGAAGGCAGGCTTATAACGCTTGAGTTTGATGATTTTTATTTTGTAACCGTTTATGCGCCGAATTCGCAGCGCGAACTTGCAAGGCTTGACTACCGTATGAAATGGGAAGACGCTTTTTTTGATTATATAAAAGCGCTTGACAAAAAGAAACCTGTTATCTTTTGCGGCGACCTCAATGTTGCCCACGAGGAGATAGACCTGAAAAACCCAAAAACGAACCACAACAACGCAGGATTTTCTGATGAGGAAAGAGCAAAAATGACCTGTATTCTTGAAAACGGATTCACGGATACGTTCAGATATTTTTATCCGGACCGAACGGGAATGTACAGTTGGTGGAGCTACATGTTCAAAGCAAGGGAAAAGAACGCGGGCTGGCGCATTGATTATTTCATCACCTCAAAAAGGCTGGACAACAAGCTTATCCGGGCGGACATCCTTACAGATATCTACGGCTCCGATCACTGCCCCGTTTTACTTGAAGCGGATATTTAATATGGAATTAGAAAAACAATAAAAACTATTTACTTTTAATAAAAATTGTATTAGAATTAGTTTTGTTGGGCAACGGCGCTTATAATGGCAACGTATGCCCTTTTTTACTAATAATATATTAACAAGGAGTGCAGAAATGGAAAATCTTGGCTATTACAACGGCGAATACGGACTTATTGAGGAAATGAAAATACCAATGCTTGACCGCGTATGCTGGTTCGGGGACGGTATTTACGACGCCACTTATTCACACAATCATAAAATATTTGATTTAGACGCCCATCTTGACAGATTCTACCGAAGCGCAAAGATCCTTGATATCAATATGCCGATTGAAAAAAAAGAACTTGCGAAACTGCTGAACGAACTGGTGCCTAAAGTTGACGACGGTGATCAGTTTGTATATATGCAGGTAACGCGCGGAAGCGGGCTAAGAAAGCATATTTATGAAAAAAACATAAAATCCAACCTGTGGATAACGCTTACCCCGTGCCCCGTTGCAGACACATACAAGCCTATAGACGTTATTACATATGAGGACAAACGCTTTTTATACTGCAACGCTAAAACGCTTAATCTTATTCCCTCCTGCCTTGCGGCTACTGCCGCGGAAAGAGCCGGCTGCGAGGAGGCCATATTCCATCGCGGCGATATTGTTACCGAATGCGCGCATTCAAACGTTTCAATATTTAAGAACGGCAAAGTCATCACGCACCAACTTGATGACAAAGTCTTGCCGGGCACTGCGCGTTTGAGGCTGCTTGCTTTTGCGCAAAAGCTGGGCTTTGAAACGGAGGAGCGCAACTACACGCTTGACGAACTTATGAATGCGGACGAAATCGTTGTGCATTCCACCGGTTCTTTCTGCATTCCAGTTAAAACAGTTGACGGAAAGCCGGTTGGCGGCAAAGCGCCGGAAATGCTGAAGACCATACAGGACGCGCTTGTTGCGGATTTTGAAGAACAGTGTAAAGCAGACTGATTTAATCCGATCAAAACTGAGGGGTTTACTATGACAAAAGAGGAACTAACGATTTTCAATGTCGGCTGCAATCTTGACACGCTTATGAACCTTGATCCAAGAGGATACGGCGTTTGCAGGATTCTGTATGACGGAGCACGCAGGTTTACCGGGGAACCGCTTTCCACGAACGGAGCAAAAGGACTTATCAAACACATAAAAAAAGGAAAAAAGGTATTTATATTCACGGGATTCGTTCTGCTGCCCTGGAGAGAAGCGGAAACGGACGGCATAATATCTTCTTGCATTTTTTCGAAATTCATTATGAAAGCGTTCGGCGCAAAGCCTGTTATGCTTATTCCGAGCCAGTGTGAAAAAGCTGTTAAGGCAATATCAAACGTGCTTGACTTTGCTGTTACGGACGATATTGACGATATGAGCGAAAATACCGTTACATACATTGTTTTTACAAAAGAACGCGAAGAAGCGCCTGTTCAGGCAAAAGAGATCCTGTCACACGGGAAACCGTGCGCCGCGATAAGCATTGAGGCGCCCGGCCGCAACAAAAACGGCTATTACCATAATGCCGTAGGCGTCAATACGACCGGCGTTGAGGCAAAATATGACGTGCTGTTTAAAATGTGTAAGGACGCCGGAATATATAATCTTTCCATCGGCGACCTGGGCAATGAGATCGGTATGGCGGCGATTGAAGATCATATCAGAAAATACGTTCCGTATGCTGAGATGGGCGGCTGCAAGGCAGGAAACGGTTTCGGCATTCTTGCAGACACCGTTGCCGACAATATTATTACTGCAACCGTATCCGACTGGGGATGCAACGCACTTATGGCGGCAACGGCGTTTTTACTGAAAAAGCCGGAATTGTTCCACGATACGGAAGAGCAGTCAGCAGCCATGGACGCAGCGGCCGCAGCGGGAATGCTTGATATGTACGGCAAGCCGCGCCCCTATATTGACGGCATAGGCAAAAACATTAACCTGCCGCTTGTTGCCATGATGAGAGCGCTTATCGAATATCCGTCAACCGTTGAAGACAAAACGCAGGAATGGTTTGAACACACGCTTGAAAAAGGATATTTCACAAGATGAGGGCAAAATATTTACCATGCGGCGACTGCGGCATAACAGTGAATTTCGGAAATGAGATAAACGAAGAGATCAACAGTCTGGCAACGCGGTTTGCCTCTGCCGCGGAAAGCGCGGATATTCTCGGCGCTGTTGAATATATTCCTGCTTTTTGCAGCGTTACCGTTATTTATGACCCTCTAAAAACGTCTTCTAAAGAACTCATTAAACAGCTGAAAAAAGCGCAGAAAAACAGCGGTGGCGAAAATAACCTTAAGCCCGTGCTTTATAAGATACCGGTTTGCTACGATGATGAATTCGCGCCTGATATGGAAAGCGTTGAAAAAATAACCGGGCTTGCAAAAGAAGAGATCATAGCTATTCACACCGGGCGTGATTATCCGATATACATGCTTGGTTTTCTTCCCGGATTTGCTTATCTCGGGAATATGGATAAACGTATCGCTGCGCCGCGCCTTGAAACTCCAAGGGTAAAGATCCCGCGCGGAAGCGTTGGAATAGGCGGAAACCAAACGGGCATATACCCGTCCGATTCTCCGGGCGGCTGGCGGCTGATAGGCAAAACGCCGGTAAGGGTATATGACGAAAGAAAAGAAAGCCCCATACTTTACCGTGCCGGCGACCGCATAAGATTTATAAGGATAACGAAAGAGGAATTTTTCAGCGTAGATAAAGAATGTGAAAACGGCACTTACACCGTAAAATGTACGGAGGTGCACAGTGGGAATTAAAATAGTGCGCGGCGGGCTCCTTACCACCGTGCAGGACTCGGGGCGTGCCGGCTATATGAAATACGGTTTTTCACAGTGCGGCGCAATGGATATGAAAGCCATGAAAACGGCGAACATTCTTTTGTCAAACAACGAGAACGCAGCCGTGCTGGAAATGACGCTCAACGGGATAGCCGCCGTCTTTACCGAGGACTGCGCCATATGCATAAGCGGCGCGCAAATCGACGCTAAAATAAACAAAAAGCCGATACGCACAAACAAAGTTTATAAAATCACTGCAGGCGATGTTCTGATCTGCGGCAGAATAACAAACGGAGCGAGGGCGTATCTTGCCGTGAACGGCGGAATAGACGTACCGGAATTCCTCGGCAGCCGGTCAACGGATCTGAAATCAAAGGTAGGCGGTCTCTGCGGCCGCAAACTTGAAACGGGCGACGATATAAGAATACTGCCGCACAAAAACATCATAAATATTGAAAAGCGGGCAACAGCAGAATTTGAATTTAAAAAAGAGATTCTGCTTCGGGCAGTGCCGGGACCGCAGGACGATATGCTTACAAAAGAAGATATGAAAACTTTCTTTTCCGCTGAATACAGGATCTCCGCCGAGGCGGACAGAATGGGCGTTCGGCTCAGCGGCCCTCCGCTAAAGGGCAAAAACGGTTTGAACATCATTTCTGACGGAATCGCGCCGGGCAGCGTGCAGGTGCCGGAAAGCGGACAGCCGATCATACTTGCCGCGGACAGACAAACTACGGGCGGCTACGCAAAAGCGGCAACTGTTATATCGGCGGATATGCCTCTGCTTGCGCAGGCGCTGCCGGGGCACTGTGTTAAATTCCGAGCCGTATCCGTTAAAGAAGCGGAAAACGCGGCGAGAGCGGAAAACAGAAATTTCGAATTGCTTAAAGAACGCATAAATAAACTTTAAAGGGTGAAGATATGGACTATTCATCAATGAGCCCAAAAGAAATAAGAAAACTTATTAAAGAACAGAAGATAACCGGACAGACAAGCGGTATGTGCGCCGGATACGCTCAAGCTAATCTTTGCGTACTGCCAAAAGACCTTGCCTTTGATTTTCTGCTGTTCTGCACAAGAAATCCGCGCCCCTGCCCTGTTCTTGAGGTGGGAGACTGCGGATCAAGACTTATAACGGAAATGGCGGACAATGCCGATGTTGCAACGGATTTTCCAAAATACAGAATATGGAAAAACGGTATGCTTACAGAAGAAGTAAACGATATTTCAGGCATATGGCAAAAGGATTTTGTTTACTTCCTTATAGGCTGTTCCTTTTCCTTTGAGGCGGAACTGACCGAGGCGGGCATACCTGTGCGCCATATTGAAGAGGGCAGAAACGTGCCTATGTTCAACACGAATATTCCGCTTAAACGTGCCGGAATATTCGGCGGAAACATGGTGGTCTCCATGAGGCCCATACCTTATGACCTTGTTGTTCAAGCGGTAAACGTTACGGCGGCAATGCCGCGCGTTCACGGCGCGCCGATACATATAGGCGATCCGAAACTTATAGGAATAAACGATATATCCGCACCCGACTACGGTGATTCGGTCACGATAAAAGACGGTGAAACACCTGTATTCTGGCCGTGCGGCGTAACGCCGCAAAACGCGGTTATGAACGCAAAGCCGCCGATTGCGATAACCCATTCGCCCGGGCATATGTTTATAACGGACGTAAAAAATGCAAGCCTTAAATACTGAGAAAGAGTGATACTTTGTTTAAAATCAACCTGAACTGCGACCTCGGTGAGGGCGCAGGGGCGGATGAGATAATAATTCCGCATATAAACAGTGCCAACATTGCCTGCGGCTTTCATGCCGGCAGCGCGGTAATGATGGCGAAAACGCTTGAACTTTCCAAAGCAAACGGAGTCGGTGCAGGCGCGCATCCCGGGTACCCGGACAGGGACAATTTCGGAAGAACAAAAATGGATCTCTCACCCGAAGAGGTATACAGCATAACGCTTTACCAGCTTGGCGCCATAGGCTCTATCGCAAACGCAAAGGGCGTTAAACTGGATCATGTTAAGGCACACGGCGCGATGTATAATGCCGCCGCGAAAAACAGAACCATTGCGGACGCAATAGCAAAAGCCGTTTATGATTATGACAGGGATCTGATATTACTTGCGCTTTCCGGATCCGAAATGATAAACGCGGCAAAGGCTGCCGGGATCAGATACGCGAGCGAAGTTTTTGCCGACAGGGCTTATGAGGCTGACGGCACGCT
The DNA here is from genome assembly GCA_958422185.1 of uncultured Clostridium sp. Classification (GTDB taxonomy): domain Bacteria; phylum Bacillota; class Clostridia; order Oscillospirales; family Acutalibacteraceae; genus Eubacterium_R. The sequence continues at coordinate 32,763 of CATZNW010000023.1, read as the reverse complement.
CAGGCAGCGGGGACTCGCCGGCGCCATGATAGAAGATGAAAACGAGGCCGTGGAGCGAGTGATCAGAATGGCAAAGTGCGATATGGTCACCGCATACACCGGCGAAGATATTGAGATTGAAACCCACTCCGTATGCGTACACGGCGACGGACCCAAAGCGATAGAATTTGTTAAAAAACTGAACGACGCGTTCAGGCGAAACAATATAGAAACCGTTTCGCTTTCCGAGGTAATTTGAGGTAATAACAATGTTTTTCAGAACAGAAGCCGCAATTGATCTTGACGCGGCTGAACATAATTTTGATATTACGAGGGCAAAACTGCCTGAAAATGTTAAACTGCTTTGCGTTATAAAAGCAGACGCTTACGGCCACGGCGCCGTGCCGCTCGCAAAGCAGTTTGAGGGCAGAGCGGATTTTTACGGCGTTGCCTGCATAGAAGAGGCAATTGAGCTTAAAAAGGCAGGAATCCAAACGCCGATACTTATTTTAGGCGCTGTGCCCCGTGAGTTTTTTGAAAGCATAGTGCAATATGACATACGCATTCCCGTTTTTCACTTTGACGACGCCAAAGCGCTTTCAGACGAGGCGGTAAAGCAGGGCAAAAACGTGTCCTTTCATTTTTGTGTGGACACGGGTATGAGCCGCATCGGATTTCAGGTTAAGGAAAGTGACGCGGACATATGCAAAGAAATAACAAAACTGCCGGGCATAACGGCAGAAGGGCTTTTTTCACACTTTGCAACGGCTGACGAAAAAGATCTTTCAAAAGCAATTGCCCAGAGAAATAAATTTAATGAATTTATAAAAATGCTTGAAGAGCGCGGAATCAATATCCCGATAAAACACATAAACAACTCGGCGGGCATAATGAATTTTGACGAATATTTTGATATGTGCCGCATGGGCATTATTTTATACGGTCTTTACCCCTCTCATGAAGTGAGCAAAGACCTTTTGGAGATCAGGCCCGTTATGCAGTGGCGCACACATATATCACATATCAAAGAACTTGAACCCGGCCGTGAGATCTCTTACGGCGGCACATATAAAACGAGTGAAACGCGCCGCATTGCAACGATACCCGTAGGGTACGCGGACGGCTACCCGAGGTGCCTTTCAAACAAGGGAAAAGTACTTATCAACGGGCAGTTTGCGCCAATAGTCGGCAGAGTATGTATGGATCAGTTCATGGTCGATATTACGGAAATAAACGCGGAAATAGGCGATACGGTCATTCTTGTTGGAAAAAGCGGTGAAAACGAACTTTCCATGGAAGAAGTTTCGGAAAGCGCGTATTCGTTTAATTACGAACTACCCTGCCGCATTGCGCGCCGGGTGCCGCGCACTTATTACAAAAACGGCAGATTTATGTTTGCAACAAATTATATGTATTAAAAAAAGAGGTTAAATATGGAACTGTTCAGCGGCAGGCCCTGTGATCTTAAGGGGCGGCTTGAAAAGGAAAAAAGAGTATACGATCTGCTTGACGGTCTGGGGATCGAATATAAAAGGGTTGACCACCCTGCGGCGGAAACAATGGAGGCATGCCGGGAGATCGAAAAAGTTTTAGGCGTTGAAATATGCAAGAACCTGTTTCTCAGGAACAGGCAGAAAACGGATTTTTACCTGCTTATGATGCCCGGCTCTAAGCCTTTTAAAACCAAAGATATAACAAAGCAACTGGGGTGTGCGCGCCTGTCCTTTGCCGAGGCGGAATTCATGCAGGAATTTCTGGATATAACGCCCGGTTCGGTATCCGTTTTAGGGCTTATGAATGACAGGGAAAACAGAGTGCGCCTTGTTATGGACAAGGATATTTTAAACAGCGAATACATAGGCTGCCATCCGTGCATAAACACATCCAGCCTTGCGATAAAAACAAGCGATATGATCGGCAAATTCCTGCCCGCTGTTGTGCACGAACCGACAGCAGTTGATATGCCGTGGCATAACGAGGAAGAATAAATGGGAATTCTGATCTGCCCTGTATGCGGCGGGGAACTGAAAAAAGACGAGAGGCGTCTTTATTGCAAAAAAGGGCACAGTTTTGACACTGCAAAAGAGGGATATGTAAATCTGCTGACCGGCAGCAAAAGCGGGGACAAAACAGGCGACAGCAAAGAATCCGCCCGCGCGAGGCATGCGTTTTTACAAAAAGGATATTTTGCTTTTCTTAAAGACGAAATATCAAAAAAGCTTTGCGGCACGGTGCTTGACATATGCTGCGGAGAAGGATATTACGACGATTATAACGGCAAGCTTTACGGATTTGACCTGAGCAAAGAGATGGCGCGCATTGCGGCAAAGCGCAGAAACGGCGGCGTTTATTTTATCGCGAACCTGAAAGCAATACCTGTTAAAAGCGAAAGCATTGACACGGCAATACACATTTTTGCTCCTTTTAGCGCACCGGAATTTGCGCGCGTGCTGAAAAAAAGCGGCAGGCTTTACAGCGTTGTGCCCGCTCCGGAGCATCTGTTTGAACTGAAAAAGCTTGTTTATGACACGCCGTATTTAAATGACGAAAATTACCCTGACTCAAACGGGCTGCGGCTTGTCTCAAAGAAAAAAATAAAAAGCACGGTAAATATTCCGCGCAGGGATCTGATAACGCTGTTTTCCATGACGCCGTATTTTTACCGCACAAGTGACAAAGACAGAGAAAAACTGAACAGCGTTGATTCTCTGGAAACAACGCTTGCGTTTATGATTCTTGAATATAAAAAAGCGGAATAAGTTAAGATCATTCCGCTTTATTTTTTACCGGTTCTGGCAAAGCAAATATAGTGGATTTCACTCCGCAAAAATCTGTGATATAATCAAAAATACAACGTTTGATAATGATAGGATTTCGTAATTTTTTGAGCGGATATGTTATGTTGGTAGGAAAGATCCCTTTGTATAATAAAAAGAGGGAAATTGTTTTTCAGCGGAGGCGCTTATGGATAAAATTATCTTAGGATTTCTGCAAAGAAATCTGCCGGATCTCAAAGATTCTTTTATAATCGAAATTGAAAAAAGCAACAGAGATTTTTTTCGTATCACGGCACAAAACGGAAAAGTATATATAAAGGCAAACAATTATATTGCGGCGTTTCACGGAATCTACTGCTACCTAAAAAAATTCTGCAACGTACAGCTCTCCTGGTGCGGCAATCAGGAGATCCGGATTGACAGCCTTACGATGTTTGACGGCGAATTCAGTAAAGAGATAGATCAGAAATACAGAGTTTACATGAATTACTGCACGCTGGATTATTCCATGTGCTGGTGGGATTTTGCGCGCTGGGAAAAAGAAATAGATTTCATGGCCATGAACGGCATAAATATGCCGCTTGCCGTGGTGGGCACGGAGGCTGTATGGTATGAAACGCTGCTACAATTCGGCTTTACAAAAAAAGAGGCGCTGAACTTCATTTCCGGCCCCGCCTTCTGGGCATGGCAGCTGATGACGAATATTGACGGCTATCTTCCACCCGAAGACGAGAAGTATATATATGAACGTTTGGAGCTTGGCAGAAAGATACTGAAACGGTATCTGGAATTCGGCATGCAGCCGATACAACAGGGCTTTTCCGGGCATGTGCCGGCGCTGCTCAGAAAAAAATACCCCCACGCCAAGATACTGATGCAAAGAGGCTGGTGCCTGTACCCGAAAACTGCGCAGCTTGACCCGCTTGACCCGCTGTTTGCGAAGTTCGGCACGGCATACCTAAATAAAATGAAAGAACTTTTCGGCAATTATCATTTTATTGCCTGCGATCCTTTCCACGAAGGAACTCCACCTAAATCCGGCAAAGCCTATCTGCATGAGGTAGGCAGAGCCATCGACCGGCTTTACAAAAATTTTGACAGCGAATCCGTTTGGGTAATGCAGGCATGGACAATACGCGAACATATCGTAAAAGCCGTTCCTAAAAACCGGTTGCTGATTTTGGATCTGAACAGTGAAAAAACACCGCAGAATCAGAATTTCTGGGGATATCCCGTAATATCAGGCATGCTCCACGATTTCGGCGGAAAGAACGCGATGCAGGGCAAACTCAGAAAGCACAGCGAAAACGTATATCTCAAGCTGAAAAAGAGCGGCGCAAACGTAGTCGGAACCGGCATGTTCATGGAGGGAATTGAACAAAACCCCGTTGTTTATGACCTGCAATTTGAGCTGCTGACCGCATCCTCAAAAATTGATTTGGATCAATGGATCAATAACTATATTCTTCGCCGATACGGAAAGTTCGATGAAACGCTGAAAAAAGCTTGGAATATCCTGCTTGAAACCTGTTACCGAAATGACGGATACGAGGAGAATCATGTGGGCTCCGCGATTGCCTCCAGACCGCAGATGATACCGAAAATAACAGGCCCGTGCTGTAAAATCAAACTGTATTATGATACGGAAAAATTTGAAGAGGCAGTTACATTATTTTTATCCGTAAGTGATCGTTTCCGGGATTCAGATGGGTATCAGTATGATCTTTGCGATTTGACAAGGCAGGCAATGAGCAACCGCTTTTACAATCAGCAGATCGAATTTGCCGCCGCTTATAAGAACAAGGACGTTTTATCTGTTGAAAAGATTGCAAAAAAGCAGCTTGCTTTACTTGCAGAGCTCGATTCCCTTTTATCGCACAGAAAGGAATTTTGCTTTTCCAGATGGATCAACGACTGCCATAATCTGGCGACTGACGATCAGGAAAAGCGCTATTTTGATCTGAATGCGCGCACGCTGCTGACGTCATGGGGCGATATACGTACAAATACTTCCGCGCTTTATGATTACGCCTGGCGCGAATGGAGCGGTCTGATCAAAGAATACTATTATAAGCGCTGGAAGATGTTTTATAACAGAGCGCTGTACTGCTTAAAAAACAAAAGAATATTCATGATTATAAACGGAAACGGTTATGTAGGAAGATACTTGTACAAATCTTATTCGTTTGGAAAAAAACTGAACAAATTTGAACTAGCGTGGATAAAGGAATACAAAGAATATCCCGATCCCGTTAATTCAGACGTTGTTGACAGTGTAAAAAAATATGTGCAAAAACAGGGGCTGTAAATGGCAATAAATTTTAGATCTCCTTACCTAACGGGTTCAGACGGCAGGAAGATTCCGTGCAGTTTAAAGATTGAGGAAAACGGCTCATATTATTCCGTTTCGTTCACATTAAATCAAAATGTAAAGCTAAAAGAAGCAGTTCTGTTCAGCGGCGCACATAACTTCCCCGCCGGCGCAAAATTTTACGGCGACGGGTATCAGATGCTTTCCCAATACAGCGGCACAACGGCGCATTTCGGCACAATAACGGGATATTCTGATAAAGGGCACTATAAAATGCCGCAGACAAGCGGTTTTAAAACGGTATATAATTACGCCCTGATCGGCTCCGGAAACGATACGCTTTTGATCGGCGCGTCAAGCTGCAACCGTTTCAGAACGGAAATACGCATCAGCAAAACACAGCTGTGCATCGCGCAGTGCCTTGAAAATCTTGAATTCCGGGCAAATGAAAAGATTTGCCTTGAAAACATGGTCATTCTGAAAGGTGAGAAAAACTGCATCTTAAATGAATATGCAAGGATCATATCAGAAGCGCACCCGGCTAAAAAATATTTTGAAATGCCCGCCGGCTGGTGCTCATGGTACTGTATCGGCCCAAACATTTCCGAGCAGGACATTTTTGATAATTTAAAGGTCATCAGGGAAAAAACACCGCAGCTTAAATACATACAGATCGATGACGGCTTTCAGCCTTTTATGGGTGACTGGCTTGAAACAAGCGATAAATTTGACCGCCCCATGAAAGAGATCTGCACAGATATAAAAAAAGCCGGCTTTGAACCGGCAATCTGGCTTGCGCCTTTCATTGCTTCACCTAAGAGCAGGCTGCTCAAAGAGCACCCGGAATACTTTGTTAAAGATGAAACCGGCAGACCGCTCTGCTCGGGCGACGTCACCTTTGGCGGCTGGCGGGACGGTCCGTGGTATATGCTGGACGGAACGAATCCGCGTGCGCAGCAGTATATATATGACGTAGTGCATGAGATCTATCATAACTGGGGAGTACGCTACTTTAAGCTTGACGCAAATGTATGGGGCGCGCTTGCGTTCGGCGTGCGGTATGATAAAAACGCAACGGCAGTTGAAGCATACCGCAGAGGAATGGAGGCATTATGGAAAGCCACGGGAGATAACGCGTTTATACTTGGGTGCAACGCGCCTATGTGGCCGTCACTGGGTTTAGTGACCGCCATGCGGGTTACAAACGATGTTATACGAAACGTAAGGCATATGGCAAATCTGAGCGAGCAGTGCTTTAACCGAAACTGGATGCATAAAACACTCTGGATAAATGATCCGGACTGTCTGATCATGTCAGACGCGGTTTCCCCTGTAATGGACCCTGCGGGAATCATGCATAAGATCCATATCAGCAAAAGATTTTATAAGCTGAATGCCGCTTATATACGGGCAAGCGGAGGCGTAGTTCTTTCAGGGGATTACATAAGCAAATATTCAAAGGATGACGTCGAACGCCTGCACAGGATACTGAATACGGATCATGTTGCCGCCGAATTTGACGACGAACTTGAAACAGGCGTAAATAAGACCGAAAACGGCACCGAATACTTTGTCTTCAACCGCCGCAGACTGCTGAAAAAATATTGTATTCCCCTGCCTGAGGGGAGCAAGGCAACAGACATGTATACCGGCAAAACCATTGCCGCGCAAAAAAGCAAAATAACATTTCATTTAAGAAAAAACGACTGTATGTGGATCTTAGTTCAAAAGCACAGGGAGTAAAGCGATGGGCTATTCATTAAAAAAAAAAGCGATTGGAGCAAAACAAAACAGGGCGCCGAATTTACATATTTCTCCGAAAAGGAATGGAACCGTTATCCGTTTGCGAGCGAACAGGACACCAAATGGTTTCGCGAGGCAAAATACGGCCTGTTTCTGCATGTGGGCATCTCGGCAATCGGAATGGTCGATATCAGCTGGTCCAGAACGACGCACAAGCTGCCTGATCCCTCGTGGGGCAGCATAGTCTCCGATAAAGAATATGACGGCTGGTCAAAACAAATAGCGTTTCCCGCGTTCAGCGCAAAAAAATGGGCGGATCTTGCTAAAGCCGGCGGCTTTAAATATGTTGTGATAATAGCCAAGCACCATGACGGATTTCATATGTGGGATACGGCATATTCCGATTACAAGATCACAAACTCTCCATTCGGCAGAGATTATCTGAAAGAGCTTATAAATGCGTTGCGCAGTGCCGGTCTGAAAATAGGCATATATTATTCCAAACGTGACTGGACGCATCCTGACTATGAACCTGTACCGGTTAAAGATGCCGAGGCTATAAGCAAACCTCCGTATTTTAGAATGAAAAACGGCAAACAGTGGTATATGACGGATAGGCATAAGCATTATCTGGAATATATGTTCAACACCGTGCGCGAACTCATGACGAATTACGGTAAAATAGACCTGTTATGGTGGGACGCGGAATACAACAGCGGCATGTTCACAAAGGAAATGTGGAATTCCGAGGAACTTGAAAAAATGATACGAAGACTTCAGCCGCATATTATAATCAACAACAGAGCAGGCCTGCCCGGCGATTACGACACCCCGGAGGGACACACCGGATTTTTCCAGAACACAAGGATGTGGGAGACCTGCATGCCGCTCGGCAAATACTGGGCATATTCACCAAATAAAACAAAAAGCTCTAAAAAAATAATCGCGCAGCTTGTGAACTGCGCGGGCGGAGACGGCAATTATCTTTTAAGCATCGGCTGCAAGCCGGACGGAAGCATTGCGGATAATGAGGCAAAGCAGATCATAAAGATAGGAAATTGGCTGAAAGAATACGGTGAAAGTATTTATGCAACACACGGCGGGATTTGGAAACCCACAAAAAGTTATGCCTCCTGCTTCAAAGGCAATACAGTTTATCTGCACATATTAAAAGGCTTGCCAACAAGCTATTTATCCCTGCCGTTGAAAAACAACACCTTTAAGACCTGTACCTGCTTAACAGGCGAAACGGTTAAAGCAAAGGTTAAAAATGGTAAATTGCATATTATCATTATTGGTAGAAAGGTAAGTACACCAGATACAATCATCAAAATAAAGCTGTCAAACGAACCTGTTATGGAGAACTGATATGCTTCATTTATTCAGGAAAAACAAAACGGCGCCTTTAAAATCTGCTGTGGGCAGAAAAATCAAAATGCCTTTCTCGGATATAGCGTTGAATTTGGAATATAAGGGCATTTCTGTAACAGATGATGACCATTTTTACTGGTGCGTTTCACCGATTTATAATGAAGAGAACCGTGTTCATCTGTTCTGCTCACGCTGGCCCAAAACGGATAAGGGAATGGCGCTGTGGTTTACGCACAGCGAGATCGCCCATTTCATCGGAGCTTCACCAGAGGGCCCTTTCACCTATGTTGAGACCGTGCTTTCAAACAGTGGTCTCCCCTGCCCCAGCTGGCAGACAGCGCCGCATAATCCGCAGATATATAAATTTGACAACACCTACGCGCTTATTTATATCATACAGGATAAGCGTGTAAAAAACGGCGGAATGAAGACGGGACTGATGCTGTCAAAATCCCTGAACGGGCCGTGGCATTTCGCAAGCGAAGACGGTATTGTAGTGGAAGAATCACACGATAAATACCACTGGACCTATCGCAGCAAAACTGGAACAGACAACCCGGCCATGGCAAAAATCGGCGATACCTTTTATATATTTTTTAAAGCCGGGCGCACGCAGAATAAAAAAATGCATTACGGCTATGCTATATCCAAAAATATCGAAGGTCCTTACACAATGTGTGATGAGCCGAAAATGGATAATATTCATTACATTGAAGACGCAACGGCATTTCAGCAAGGCGGCAAAACCTATCTGCTGACAACCGATAATTTCGGCAAAAATTCAGGCATATTCGGCGTAGGTATTCTTTGGGAAATGAAAAACGGCTGTTTTCTAAGAAAAGATGCGAAGATCGGGTTCGGCGTTCTTTCTGATTATACCGATCTGCCAAAGCACACAACCTACTGCGAAAATGAACGTTCAACAAAATTAGAACGACCGGGAATACTGATGAAAAACGGCAAGCCCGAATACCTTTACGGCTGTACAAGAACAGACATACTCGGAAGCGGAAAGAGCCAGTGCTATGTATTTAAAATAAATAAATTTTAGGAGGAAACTATGCTTTTTAAAAAGAAATTACCGCCGTATCCGTTTAAGGAATATCCCATTATGCAAAAGCCCTCTTTAAAACCAAACGAAGGGCAGCTGGCACAGATGAACAGAAAGTTCGGTATGTTCCTGCACTTTGGCATCAACACCTTTAATAATACCGAATGGTCTGACGGCAAACTGCCGATGGAAAGCTACCGCCCGGCAGCGATAGACGCGGACAGCTGGGTAAAAACCGCCTATGAGGCGGGTATGAATTATGTAGTCCTCATTACAAAGCACCATGACGGATTTTGCCTGTGGGATACACACACAACAACATATTCCGTCAATTATTCTCCGAGCAAAACCGATGTTGTAAAGGCTGTTGCCAATGCCTGCAATAAATACGGAATAAAACTCGGATTATATTATTCTCTGTGGGACCGCCATGAAAAATGCTATAAAAATGACGAACAGTATGTTCAGTACATGGAAAAGCACCTTACAGAGCTTATGGACGGCAGATACGGTGAAGTTGTGGAGCTTTGGTTTGACGGCGCATGGGATAAGCCCTGCCGTGCCTGGCAGCTGGACAGACTGTATAATCTTGTAAAAACCATGCAGCCCATGTGCCAGATAGGCGTAAATCATACAGTCGGAAAATATAGTGAGAAAAAGGGAATGCCTAAGAAACGCTATGAGCCTAAAAACTATCGTGACCGTGATCCGCTTCGTATGTTCCCATCGGATTTCAGGCTGTGGGATCCGAACATGTGCCGTGAAGACGACCCAAAAATTTATACCTTTAACGGTAAAGAATATTATCTGCCTTTTGAGCAGACGATCTGTTCAAGAAAAGAATTCAGCTGGTTCTATTCAGATACATATGAACAAAAACCGCTGATGGATGCTCAGGAAATCATCAGGAATTACCGTATTCTTGAAAAAACAGGGAATGTTATGGTGATCAATCTTCCGCCTGACACAAACGGAAAACTTGTGGACGGCGACGTAAAAAATCTTCTATATATTGCAGACGAGCTTGGCATAAGCAGAAAGTGATTATACTATTTTCTTATTTACATTGCTTTGCCCTTCCGATATAATAAAATTGCAGCACGGTATGATGTGTTTCAAAGCAGGCAGACCAAAAGACAAAATGTATACCCGGTCTTCATTTTCCGATTTGAAATAAAATGTGCTGCAACAGCCCGGGCTGCGTTTTTCATGCGCGGCCCATGCCGCGCATTTTTTACGGAGGAAACATATGAAGCTTGAACTGAAAAATATAACCAAAAGCTTTACGGGCAAAGAGGTTCTGAAGGGCATATCGTTCTGTGCGGAAAGCGGTACAGCTTTTGGCCTGCTGGGCAGAAACGGAGCTGGCAAAACAACAACGATCAGAATACTGATGAACGTGTTCCCGGCAGACGGGGGCGAAATTCTTATAAACGGCAGAAAAATAGACTATAAAAGGATCAAATTAGGCTATCTGCCGGAGGAACGCGGCCTTTACCCAAAGAAAAAGATAAATGACCAGCTGTTATATTTTGCGGAACTTAACGGAATGAATCCAAAGGACGCACAAAGATCAATCGATTTCTGGCTTAAACGGCTGGGAATGACCGAATATAAAACCAAAAAGCTAAACACCCTTTCAAAAGGCAACCAGCAGAAGATACAGCTTATAACGGCGCTGGCGCATGACCCCGAGATCATTATTCTTGACGAACCGTTTTCCGGACTTGATCCTGTTAACGCTATGTTGCTTAAGGACGTTGTAAAAGAAGAGATAGGCCGCGGAAAGGTCGTGCTGTTTTCTAGCCACCAAATGAACTATATTGAGGAATTCTGCGACCGGATTGCTATATTAAACGGCGGAAAAATAGTAATGAGCGGAGATCTTAAGGAGATCAAGCACAGCATGAACGGAAATAAAATCGCTCTGCGTTCTTCCGAAAAAGAAAAACTGATTGCAGAATACGGTTCAAGATGCAGTGAAACCGAAGACGGCGAATTTATAATTCAGCTTGCGGAAAACGGTTCGCCTCAGAGTGAAATGCTGAAGATCGCGGGCAGATACAAAATGGAATCTGTCAGGATCTTTGAACCGTCATTGAATGACATATTTGTTGAATACGCAGGAGATCAGGTATAGGGAGGGCAAAAATGAAACAGTTTAAAACCATACTGAAATTTGAACTCAACAATTATTTTCAGAACAAAGTTTTTGTGGGCCTTACCTTATGCCTTGTTGTGATCATTGCAATAGTTATGTTTTTCCCTAGATTTGCGGCAGGCTCGGAAAGCGGCGCAGGCAATACCGATTCCGGCAATACTGATCTGCCCGTTATGTATGTTCTTTTTGACGATAATGAAAGTCCGGCAGTCATACAGGCATTTCAGGCCGCGTTTCCGGATTATAGGATAGAGATCGGAACAGATGAGAACAACATAAAGAATCAGATCACTTCCGGGAATGCCGACTGCGCATTTATAATCCACAGCCTGACGGATTACACATATTTGGTAGGCAACCTTACAATGTATGATACCAATACCGCGGCGGCAGATACCGCCTTGCAGCAGTTATACAGAATAGACGCTATTTCTCAGCATGGAATAACACCCTATGAAGCTCAGGAAATACTCTCGGTTACACCGCAAAGCACAGTAGAGAGCCTTGGCAAGGATCACAGCCAGAACTTTTTTTACACATATATAATGATCTTTGCGCTTTATATGATGATCATTATGTACGGGCAGCTTGTTGCAACAAGCGTTGCAACGGAAAAAAGCTCGCGCGCAATGGAATTGCTTATCACAAGCGCAAAACCAACGGCAATGATGTTCGGCAAGATCACGGCGGCTTGCCTTGCGGGATTCATTCAGCTGATTGCGGTTTTCGGCAGCGCATATGTTTTTTACAATATAAACAGACCCTACTGGAGCGGCAATGCAATAGTTGAATCCATATTTGATATGCCGCTGAGCCTGCTGCTGTATATGGTTTTATTCTTTGTTCTGGGCTTTATGATCTATGCATGCCTTTACGGAGCTCTCGGATCAACGGCAAATAAGGTAGAGGACATAAACACGCTTTCCATGCCTTTAACGCTGCTTTTCATAGCGGCATTTATGGTGGTTATCTTCTCTATGAGCAGCGGCGAGGTGGATAACATAGCGCTCAAGATCTGCTCATATATTCCCTTCACATCCCCCATGGCAATGTTTACAAGGATCGCGATGAGCACAGTGCCTGTATATGAAATAATCATTTCGGTTGCAATACTTGCGGCAAGCGTTATCGGCATAGGAGTTCTGAGCGCTAAGATATACAGAGTGGGCGTACTGCTTTACGGCACAACGCCCAAATTCAGCGCAATTCTGAAAGCGCTTAAAAATTCATAAAGATATGACAAAAGCTCCGTCTTAATAATTATAAGACGGAGCTTTTTTATGTTGAAAGGTTTTTTACATGATCTGTTCTATCATAACATCAGAAAAATTGAGTCTTTTGGATAATATATACTTTACTTCCTCATCTGTTTTTCCGCTGTTTTTCATAAACTTAACAGTTAACACGGCAAGATTTATCAATGCCTGCTTATCCGATGTATGCAAGGAAACCACCTCCCGATTGTAAAAAATTTCTTTCCATATATTTATTGTTGCCAAATACATACGATCTTTATAACAATATTATAAATGTAATTTGTTTTTAAAATACTTACAAAATGTTGTTAAAATGTTAAAAGTAAAGCCCGCACGAACAACGCGCAGCGAACTCGGCGGACTGGTATGCATTATTTTGTCTTTTTATGGGGCATATAGACGCCGAGCCGGCGGACAAGCCCGCGGTAATAATCCCACTGCATGGAAAATGACCACATTTTCTGCTCGTTATTTTGCTTAAAAGCCAGAATGTATCTCTCGCGCTCATCCGGATTTCTGACGGTAAACTGATCATAAATATCGGGATCCTGTTTTGATCTTACGGTGATAACGGCGCTTTCATCCTCTGGGCAATAGATATTTATCACACCGTTTTCAACAGAACAGACCACACCTTCGTCGCTGCTTTCAGCGGTAAAGTCGAAATCTTTCTGATTTGGGAAAGTATAGACTGCAAACTGTTCCCTACCTGATTTATTCACAATATAATCATAGCAAAAATCACCGTTTGAGTTTTGCACCTTTATGAATTCCGCCTTGTTACTCTCAGGCTGAGTAAATGCCTCCACCTTCAAAAGAGCGCATTCGCCGGTGCAGTTTTTTATTCTTATACCTATTATATCCGTATCAACAGGCGGGAATTCAAACACGGTAGGCCCGCCGTTATTCAGTTCACCGGTATTGTAAGAAACGCGCCCCGCCATGATCTGGGCATTTATAATATGGTTTTCCTGCCGCGGATCTTCATAGATAACAAGACGGCATATCCTTTGCTTTTCCGGCAGCTTAAAAGCAACTATTCTTTTTTCATCGTTCACATCTGCACGCCACAGACCTTTTAACGGCAGTCCCTGATCGTTCTTAATATCATTGCTGTCGACCAGTTTGAAATCGGCAAGATGCGAGGGATTCCCGCTTGATGCAGTGATATCGGCGCTGCGCAGCACACTGTCTGTTCTTCTCAGCCAAAAGACCTTATCGGAATTCATTATTCCGTTGGCGTGATCGGTTGCCGTTTGGCTGGAATACTTCTGCATAGCACGATACCCCGAGGCATTCTGCATTACACGGGAAAGACTTTCCCCGGCTACCGGAAAACGCACTCTCTGATCCCACAGATATACATTTGTTTCCCGCATATGATCGCTCGGTTCTTTCAGGCAAGTTGAAAGCGCATTAAGGCTGTAATAATCTGCCGGGCCATCCCATGCCGTAGAATAGGCAAAGCCTTTAAAAACAAGCGGCGTATAAAACGGTCTGCTCTTCATTATCCGCCCGAGCGCCTCCTCAAAGAACAGGCTTATGGCACGGTGATCCGCATGGCCGTCATAATCACAGCAGAAGATCGTATCCGGACTGTATCTTTCTATAACAGTTATAAAAGCGTTAAGATAATTGCTTCTGGTAAAATCGCAGCCGCAAAGCGGTTCTTTCCCGCAGGAACAATAGGTTTTTGTATACCCTGCTGCGGATTCGATGACCTCATCATCCGCAGCGTTATAAATATGACGTCCGTTTTTATCCGTAATGCTGTCACTGAAGCCAAGAAAGATCACATTCTCCTTTGAAATGCCGTAACTTTCAGCTACGGAAAGCGCCTCTTTGATCCTGAGCTTCCCAAGACCGTAAAAATCACCGTTTGTTGAAAAAACAATCCTGACCTGCGAGCCGTTTTTAACATATTGCTCAATAATTCCTCCGTAAAGATTGATCTCGTCATCTTCATGGGGAGCAAAAAACATAACGTTTTTACCGGCGAAAACATTTTTTCTGTTCGCCTGAGGGAAATCATAAAGCGTGTCCTTTGAAAAAAACACGCTGCCGAAAACCGCGAGACCTGCTGACGCAAGCGCGGCAATTAGGGACGCGGCAAAAAAGAAAACCGTAAGGCCTGTGGGAAACGGCATAAGCACTGCCGCCAGCATGGATATATCCAGCACGCCTAAGAGCAAATAGATCTGCAGCATGCGGGATTCTATATGAACCCCGAAAGCAACAGTTATGAACACAAACACGGCAGTAAGAACTTTCAGCGGCATATATAAAAGAGGATTGATGAAAGCAACGGCTATAGAAACCAGAAACACTGCGGTCAGAAGAGCGATAACGGGAACGGCAAAACTTGCTTTTTCATAAGGCTTTATTTTTTTCCAGTCAACATTTATCACAGGGCATTTCTCCTTTTCCATTACATAAGATACCAAATCTGAATAATTTAGTCAAATTTTTAAAAAAAGTGTTGACAAATCATTTTTTTATGATATACTTAAATTGTATTTGATACAAGATAATAATAAATGCAAGGTGGTGCTCGATGCAGAACGAGCAGATCATATCCCTTTTTAAAGAAAAACATTTCCGCGCCACTCCGCAAAGAATTGCAGTATATAAATATGTTTATAATCACAGGACCCATCCTGACGCCTCTCAGATCTATGAAAGCGTATTGAAAAACAACCCCAGTTTTTCAAAAACTACCGTTTATAATGCTTTAAAATCACTTTGCGAAAGCGGATTCCTGATTCCCGTCACTATTGACGGGGAAAAGACCCATTATGACGCCAACGTGCAGTTTCACGGACATTTCATATGCAGCCGATGCGGCGAGATATATGATTTTGAGGTTCCCGAGCCCGTCAGCAAAGGGCTTAGCGGATTCTCCGTTACCCGAAAAGACGTTTATTACAGCGGCACATGCCCGGACTGTAACAATAAATTAAAAAATTAATTTTGAAAAGGAGTTTTTTATTATGGCAAAGAAGTACTATTGTCCCGTATGCGGATACGAAAGTGACGAACCTATCGAAAAGTGCCCCATCTGCGGCGCTGCTATGAAAGAGCGCGAAGAGGGCGGCGAAATGGCGTGGGCTGCCGAGCATATTGTAGGCGTTGCCCAGGGCGTAAGCGAAGAGATCCTTCAGGGCCTTCGCGAGAACTTCAACGGCGAATGCAGCGAAGTTGGAATGTATCTTGCAATGGCAAGAGTTGCGCACAGAGAGGGCTATCCTGAAATCGGCCTTTATTGGGAGAAGGCAGCTTATGAAGAGGCGGAGCATGCAGCTAAATTTGCAGAGCTTCTTGGCGAAGTTGTAACCGATTCCACAAAGAAAAACCTTGAGATGCGCGTTGCCGCTGAAAACGGTGCAACACAGGGCAAGACAGATCTTGCAAGGCTTGCCAAAGAGCAGGGTCTTGACGCGATCCACGATACCGTTCATGAAATGGCAAGAGACGAGGCACGTCACGGCAGAGCGTTTGCAGGTCTTCTTAAGAGATATTTCGGCGAATAATCAAACAATCAGATACATAATTTGCGGCAGTGTTTTTCTGCCGCATTTTTTGTTTTCATTTATTCTGAAGGAGATATAATATGAACAAATCCGCACTTTATAATTTATCTTACGGCGTTTACGTGGTAACAACATGGAACGACGGCAAAGCTACCGGCTGCACGGCAAATTCGGCAATGCAGATAACCTCTTCGCCCGCCACCGTTGCCGTTTCGATCAATCACGATAATTTTACAAATGAATGCATAAATAAAACAGGAGTTTTTGCAATAAATATCCTTGGAGAACACTGTGATCCGCTTGTAATAGGAAACTTTGGGTTTAAAAGCGGCCGTGACAGCAACAAGTTTGCCGATTCTGTCCCGATCATAAAGGGTATGCTGCCGATCGTGCCAAAAGCCAGCGGCTACATAACCTGTAAAGTTGTAGATAAAATGGAAACATCAACACATACGGTGTTTTTGGGAGAAGTTACCGATGCCGATGTTCTTAATGACGACATACCTATGACATATGCGTATTATCACAACGTTATCAAAGGAAAAGCGCCGAAAAACGCACCCACCTATCAGGGTGACTGAAAAAAATACGTGCAGCGCACCCGCTGCCGGCAGCAGCTGCCGCAGCGGGTCATTTTTTACCGATCCTATCCCGACCGCCGCAGTAAAGCACATAGCAAAACAGCGAAAAGTGCATGAAATCCTGCTTTTTTTACTGCTCCGAATCCGTTGCGGATATGTGAAAAGAACCGATATGCAAAAGCGGGCAAATTTTTTCTAAATATATATTTATGTTTTGGGGATTATCTGCTATAATAGACCCGGCAAAGAAAAACGCCGCATTGCGGCGGATGTTGCACAGATAAAGGGAGGATATTTTATGGGCGGTTTTTTTGCAACGGCATCGAAAGAGGACTGTGTATTTGATCTGTTTTTCGGTGTGGACTACCATTCTCATCTTGGCACAAGGCGCGCTGGTCTTGCCGTATATGATGAAAAAAGCGGATTTGAAAGAGCTATACACAACATTGAGAACGCACCTTTCAGAACCAAATTCACAAAAGAATCAAATGAGATGCACGGCACACTGGGAATAGGCTGTATATCGGATTTTGAAGCACAGCCGATACTTGTGCGCTCTCATCACGGAACTTTTGCCATCACAACGGTCGGCAAGATCAACAACGCAAACGAGATAGTGGAAAAGATCATTAAATCAAAAGTTCATTTTTTTGAAATGAGCAACGGCGACATCAATCCAACCGAACTGGTTGCGGCCATCATAAATCAGAAGGAGAATTTTATTGAAGGAATACGATATGCTCAGGAGATCATTGAGGGATCGCTGAGCATGCTGATACTTACATCCAAAGGCATATTCTGCGCAAGGGACAGGTTTGGCAGAACACCGATCGTGATAGGCAAAAAAGACGAAGGCTTCTGTGCAAGCTTTGAGAGCTTTGCTTACCTCAACTTGGGATATACCGACTATAGAGAGCTCGGTCCCGGCGAAGTGGCAGTAATGACTAAAGACGGAGTAAAAACTCTTGTGGCTCCCGGTAAAGATATGAAGATATGCACATTCCTTTGGGTTTATTACGGATATCCGTCTTCTTCCTATGAGGGCATAAGCGTTGAAAAAATGCGTTACAACTGCGGAAAACTGCTTGCACGGCGTGATCATGTTCATCCGGATATCGTGGCAGGCGTACCCGATTCGGGCACTGCTCACGCCATAGGCTACGCAAATGAATCCGGCTTCCCGTTTTCACGCCCGTTTGTTAAATACACGCCTACCTGGCCAAGATCATTCATGCCGACCCACCAAAGCAAGCGCAATCTGATCGCAAAGATGAAACTGATTCCCATTCATGACCTCATTGAGGGCAAGAGTCTGCTGCTTATAGACGACTCCATAGTTCGCGGAACACAGCTGAGAGAAACAACGGAATTTCTGTATGCAAGCGGAGCGAAAGAAGTACACATCCGCCCTGCCTGCCCGCCGCTTCTTTTCGGGTGCAAATATCTGAACTTTTCACGCACTTCATCCGAAATGGAGCTGATCACAAGGCGCATCATCAAAAAACTTGAAGGCAAAGATCCTGATGATGCAACACTTAGGGACTATGCAGATCCGGACAGTGAAAAATACAAAAAAATGGTGGATGAGATCGGCAAAGAGCTTCATTTCACATCGCTCAGATACAACAGACTGGACGATCTGATCGAATCAGTAGGCATTGGCGAGGAAAAGCTTTGCACCTACTGCTGGAGCGGTAAAGAATAAAATACAAAAGAAAAATACACCTTGCTAAACGCGCAGGGTGTATTTTTATAAGAAATAAAAACAAAAAATGGACCCGCGCCTAAAGACCCTCTCCGGCAATGGCGCAATGGATAAACGCCGTTGCCTCCTTAGGCGCGGGTTTTTACCGCTTATAACAAGCGAAACAGCAGTTTCAGCCGCCTGTAAAGGCGAAAAAGGATCGCAGATCCTATACCGAATTTATTTTAGCATTTTAATAAATAAAAGCAATGCAAAAATCGGAATAAAAAACATATAAAACGGAAAACTGCAAAAAAAGAAACGGCAACGCCGTTTCAGAAAATCAGTCTATAATTTTTCAAAAATATCAAGCGCGTGGCTTGTTATACCTGCCATATCCTGCCTTTCGCATATCTTAAAATGGAAATCCATATAATCGGAAAACGTTTCATCGTCCATACTATCAATACTATCCCTGAGCAGGCAGGAAATCATATCCGCTGCTACGAAATGAAGACGTTTTGTATGGAATTCTGCCATCAGTGAATCAATATCCTCTGTACGGTATAACTGGAATACAAGCTCCGGCGCCGGGTTCGCATGATAATCGGAATCAATATATCCGTTTTGCTTGTATCTGTGAATATTTCCGCGAATGAAAAGGTAGTCATAAACCGTAAGGTCATTCAAAACATACGCGGCAAACACTTTTCCGCCCGGTTTTGTTATCCGCAAAGCCTCGCTTACTGCCTTCAGCGCGTCTTCCCTGTTAAAAAGATGATACATAGGCCCGAGCAGCAGCGTTATATCATACGCTTCGCTCTCAAGCGGCAGTTGCAACGTATCACCCTGAACGATCGTTACGTTCTGACCCGGTTTCATTTTGCTTTTAAATACGTCTATATTATGCTCCACAAGTTCAACAGCGTCAACCGCATATCCCATATCGGCAAGCGTAAGCGAATACCTGCCTGTTCCCGCGCCGATCTCCGCAACACGCATACCGGGACTGAGATATTGCTTGATATACCTCATTGTGGTGATATATTCAACAGCGTTAAATCGGCGTTCAAATCTGCTTTCCTCGTCATAAGTATTGTAATATGCTTTTACATATTCCTGTGCAGTCTTACTGTCCATATGATTTCTCCCAGATCATAACATACTCGTCAGCGGGGACGTCTGATCGTTTTTCCTTTACTGAAAAACCGTTTTTTATATAAAATTTGAACGCATTCTTATTTTTACAATACACATTGAGTTTCAAACTGTTTTTCAGCTGCTTGGCAAAACTCAAAAGCGCAGTGCCAATACCCAAAGAGCGGTATTCTTTTTTTACAAACAGGCCCTCTATATAGTTTCCGCTCAGCCCTATAAAGCCGGCTACTGACCCGTTTTTTTCATAAACATATGTTTCGGCTTTCGGTATCTGCTCTTTCGCGTATTCAAAATTATCATGCCAAAAATCCGCGGGGACGAACGGATGAGCGTCAATATTCGAATCAAGCCAGATATTCATAACAGGCTCCGTATCTTTGCTTTTGAATTTTCTTATCATTTATGATACCTTGAATGATTAATAATGGAAAAGGCACGGTAGATCTGTTCAAGAAGAACAAGGCGTGCAAGCTGGTGCGGCAAAGTCATTTTGCCGAAAGAAAGTTTTATCTTTCCGAGTGATTTGACCTTATCCGAAAGGCCGAAAGAACCGCCGATAACAAATGCGATCTTGGAATTACGCAAACTTATATTTTCTATCTGAGCGGCAAATTCGGGAGAAGGATATTCCCTGCCCTCAATGCATAAGGGAATGACCGCCGCGCCTTTCGGTATCTTATCCATGATCCTGGCGCCCTCTTTTGCAATTATATTATGTATCTCCGCAGGAGAAGGATGATCGGAAGCGCGCTCTTCAGCGATCTCAGTGATCTGCACTTTTGCATAGGCGGAAAGCCTTTTTAAATATTCGGCGCATCCGTCTTTCAAATATCGCTCTTTCAGTTTTCCTACGCAGATAATACTTATATTAATCACAGGACTATAAGACCCCCGTCATTTTCCGGTTTTGAAACATAAAGGCGGTAATCCTGGTTTTCCTTCGCTTCCAGCTCGCCGAGTGCGGAAACTGCCGAGAGACGAGCGATCTCAGGCACATTGTTTTCTCTGCTTAAATGGGAAAGCACAAATCTTGTTGTTCCGCTCTCAAGCAGTTCTTTTGCAAACGTATCGGCAGCAGTATTGGAAAGATGCCCCTTTTCAGAAAGGATCCGCTGTTTCAGCGGATACGGATACGCGCCGTTTTCAAGCATGGAGATCTCATGATTGGATTCCAGAAATACAAGATCAGATCCTGAAACCGCCTTTTTTGCCTCATCGGTAACATAACCCGTGTCCGTACATACAGATACGGTGCGCCCGTCTGAAAGTTCAATTTTATACCCTACGCAATCTACCGCGTCATGGGAATTGTGAAATGCACAAACATACATATCGCCGAGATCCAGAACGGAATGTATTTCATAGGATCTGACTGTATTGTTTGCCACTCCGCTGAAACGCAGTTCCTCCAGTGTTGCGGGAGTTGCAAAAACCGGCGTTTTATGCCTTGAAGCGAATACCCGCACACCTGCGATATGATCGCTATGCTCATGCGTAACTAAAACGGCTTTGATTGTATCCGGATCAACGCCGATATTTCTGAGAGCGGCAGCGCATCTTTTTGCCGATACGCCTATATCAACAAGAATGCCACCGTCCCTTGAGCCTATGTATATTGAATTTCCGCTGCTTCCCGAAAAAAGCTGACACACTTTTGCCATATATTTCTTCTTCCCAGTTCAACGATTTTTATATAAAAGCAATTGTATTACAAAACAGTATTTAAAAAGGGGCGAATCTTCGCCCCCCGGTTTTATTTTCTGATTATCCAGCATGGGCCACACTGCCGCCCACATCATCACGGACTCTTTTGATATCCGCACCAAGCTTTGTAAGCTTTTCAACTATATTTTCATAGCCTCTGTCAACATACTCTATTTTTTCCACAACGGTTTCTCCGCTGGCGATAAGACCTGCTATGACCATAGCCGCGCCGGCACGCAGATCCGTTGCCTTAACCTTAACACCCGTAAGATGGTCTACCCCTTCAATAACAGCGATCTTTCCGTCCACCTGAATGTTGGCGCCCATTCTGAGCAACTGGCCGACATACTGAAATCTGTTGTCCCAAACGGATTCAGAAAGAATGGAAGTTCCCTTGGCAACAGAGAGCAATACCGCCATCTGCGGCTGCATATCAGTTGGAAAACCGGGATGGGGCATGGTTTTAACATTGCATCTTGTAAGCGGCTTAAAACGTGTTACGCGCACAGCGTCATCATATTCTATGATCTCTGCACCCGCCTCTTCAAGCTTTGCGCTTATGGACTCAAGATGCTTAGGGATAACGTTTTTAATAAGAACATCGCCGCCGCAGGCAGCAGCCGCAACCATATAAGTGCCCGCCTCGATCTGATCGGGAATAATGGAATAGGTACAGCCGTGCATTTTTTCAACGCCGCGGATCTTGATAACATCCGTGCCGGCGCCGCGCACATCCGCTCCCATGGAGTTCAGGAAGTTGGCAAGATCAACTATATGCGGCTCTTTTGCTGCGTTTTCTATAACAGTAAGCCCTCTTGCAAGAACAGCGGCAAGCATAACGTTTATCGTTGCGCCAACGGATACAACGTCCATATAAATCGTTGTTCCAACAAGCTTTTCTGCCTCGGCACAGACCATTCCGTTTACGATATTCACGTCCGCTCCAAGCATTTCAAAACCTTTGATATGCTGGTCTATAGGGCGGTCACCGAAATCACATCCGCCGGGCAGAGCTACCTCAGCTTTTCGAAACCTGCCAAGCATTGCGCCGATAAGATAGTAGCTGGCTCTGAAACGTGACGAAAACTCATACGGCACGCTTTGGCATTTTATGGTGCGTGTATCGATTTCTATTGAATCTTTTGAAATAAGTTTTATCTGAGCACCCATTTGATTTAAAATTTCAATAATCAATGAAACATCAGATATATTAGGAATATTCTCGATTCTGACTTTATCATCTGCAAGCACCGCCGCGGGAATAATTGCAACCGCCGCATTTTTAGCGCCGCTGATATTCACTTCCCCGAACAGCTCTCTGCCGCCATTAATAACAAAATTTTCCAAATTTCTTCCCTCTTTAAACCCGGAATAATATAAATATATGTCAAAAAGTTAAGATCAAAAATAAGTATGGTTTTATCAACCTTGCATATTATAGCAGACTGAAATGTAAAAATAAAGACCTTTTAATAATTCGATACACTTTTGTAATATATAAAATCACTAAAAAAACAACAAGATATATGGTAATACTGCCCAATAAGGGGCCATATAAAGGGATAAAAAAATTTTTTTATAATTTAAAAATTCTCCGTTTTTCCAATATTTACAAAAATATTACAATGTTTTTAGTATAGAATGCCGAATTTTCTGCATAAATGTATTCGAAACTACGGATGCAAAAATATTATTTGAAGCCAGGCAATGATTATTATTTAAGATATATGTATTTTTATATAAATATTGACAAATCAATTTACATATTGTATTATGGTTGTAAATATACATTTTTTAATAATTTTTTATTTTTTAACGGAGGATTAATTTTGGACGACTCTATATGGCCTCTGCTATTACTGCAGGTAGTATTGATTGCGCTTAATGCCGTTTTTGCCGCTGCGGAGATAGCAATAGTCAGCATGAACGACAATAAAATGGCAAAGATGGCAAAGGAAGGAAACAAAAAAGCCGCTCGCCTTGTAAAACTTACGAGCCAGCCGTCAAGATTCCTGGCAACCATCCAGATCGCCATAACGCTTGCAGGATTTCTGGGCGCCGCTTCCGCAGCGGAAAGTTTCTCAGACGTAATTGTAGAGGCTGCTATGAATGCGGGAATTCCTATTCCCGAAAATGTGCTCAACAGCATCGTTGTGTTTTTGATCACGCTTATTATTTCGTTTTTGAACATTGTTTTCGGCGAACTTGTGCCAAAGCGTATAGCCATGCGCAATCCGGAATCCTTTGCGCTGGGAATTTCGGGGCTTATATTCGCGATTTCAAAAATATTCAAACCGATCGTCTGGCTTCTTACGGCGTCAACAAATCTTGTTTTAAGGCTGTTTAAAATAGACCCCAATGAAAACGACGACGAAGTAAGCGAGGAAGATATAAGGATGATGGTTGACGTGGGCAGCGAAAACGGCACGATCGACCGAACTGAAAAAGAGTTTATTCAAAACGTTTTTGAATTTGACGATCTGACCGCCGGTGAGATCGCTGTTCACAGAACGGAGGTTTCTCTGCTTTGGCTGGATGAAAGCCCGGATGACTGGGATAAGACCATTCACGGAAGCAGGCATAAAATATATCCTGTGTGCAACGAGACCGTCGATAATGTTGTCGGCATACTTAATGCAAAAGATTACTTCAGGCTTGGCACAAAAGACAGGGCAACCGTTATGAAAAAAGCGGTGCACCCGGCATATTTCGTGCCTGAAAGCGTTAAGTTAGACGTACTTTTCCAAAATATGAAAAAAAGCAAAAACACCTTTGCGATCGTACTGGACGAATACGGCGGCACCACGGGAATAATTACTATCAACGACCTTTTGGAACAGCTTGTTGGCGATTTTGACTATGACGACAGCAATGAGCCGCGGCCGATTGAATCCATAGAAAGCCTGGATTCAAAAACATGGAAGATAACGGGCAATCCCGCAGTTGACGATATTGAAGAAGCCCTGGAGATCTCCCTTAAAAATGAAGAATGCGACACTTTCAGCGGAATCGTTTTTGAGGCTCTTGGTTCAATACCGGACGACGGCTGCAAACCGTTTGAGGTTGAAACGGACGGTCTAAACGTTAAAGTTCTGAGTGTTAAAAACCATCAGGTCCAAACCGCAATCGTGTGCAAATCAAATCCGAAAAAGGAAGAGGCCGAATCTAAAAAAGCTGCGGACGAAGAACCCGAAAGCAAAAATGAATAATTCGTTAGAGCAAGATGATTATATAAATAAAGGCGCTGAGTCAAGCGCCTTTATTTTTTATGAAGTTCCTGCCGTTCGCAAATAGATCATATTACTTTTTCATCTGCGCAACACTGAATTTGTTTTCTACGCGGCTTATATTTATAAGGAAATCGTTTTTATAAATTTCAGTTCACCAATTAAAAATTCCAAACAGTTTTTATCCGGGCGGAAAACAATATCAATAATCGGAATAAGAGCAATGAAAATAAAACATAAAAATCCAAATCCAATAATCATTATTGCGATATAATAAATCAGTTCTTCATTTGAGAACCTTTGTACGATTATACCGATTGCCAAGGTGATTAACGGTATAAAAACAGAACCCAAAGTCTTTAAAATACTTATGAATCTTATAAAATTGCTATCATCAAGCTTTTGATTACAACATTCAATAAGCCAATTTATTTTATCCATATTATAAAAATCATACTTTTCATCTTTTAGCAATGCAATAATTTTATTTGTTACATTTTGTCTATGCTCTTTTAAAAAATCTATTTTTTTATTTTCTTTTTTGATTTTTATTATAAGTATGATATATAAAACAAAAAAAGAAGCTAAAAACAGCAGGAATAAAAAATTATATAATTCACTCTTAATATTAATGAATTTTAGCTGCTGTAATTCGAACAATACTAAAGCAGCGACAATCATTATTATGCTGGTTATCAATAATACTTTATCAACAACTAACATTTTTCTGTTTCTGTATTTATAAATATTTTTTTTAAACTCATATAAAAATTCATTAAAATAATACATTTAATCTCATCCTTTCGCTAATAAGTACCTATAGTGCAGATTTCATCTCTGTTTTTCAGTTTTCTTACATTTTCATCAAGCGCTTTAATCCGTTCTTTTGATTTTTTTGTTTTGGAATTGTCAGAAAGTGTCCCCAGCTGCTCTTTAAAGGAAGCTATAAACTGGCTGACAGTAAACAAGTCTTTTTTCATGCACCCACTGGATTCACTTCTTTTCTATTTATAAAAGTATATTTTTATAATAAGTTTACTTAAATTTGAGTATAATTTAAATATTTTTGCAAAAAAATATATTTTTTCGACAAAATCATACAGATATTTTCTATATACTGCCGTAGCGGAGAGTCGGCAATATATAAAACGAAAAAAACCGGCACGAAGATTTCCGAGCCGGTAAATTTTGTTATTCCTTTTTAAATAACTGCGCTTTGATTATTGATCTCTCCGCCCGTCAGAATATGATCAGCGGCAACAGCCAGCTCTTTCATGTTGCTGTTATTTTTAAACATCTTTGCCGGTACGCTTGCCGCACACATAACAACACGGTAATAAGCGCTGTCACGCGGGTGTGCGTGCAAAGAGCCATCCAGGATAGACAGCCACACCTCCCCGATCATCTCACGCAGGGGCTTATACCGGAACTGCATAACGTCAGCCTTTGAAACGCCTTTTGCAAGCCCCAAAGCATGTAAAACTTTGTAAACGTCCCATACAAGCGCGGTATCGATCTTTTGAACGAGCGGCTTAAGTAAAAACCAAAATCTTCCGAGTTCTTTACCGTTAAGCTGCAAAGCGGCTGCACGCTCAATAAAATCCTGTTTATTCCGGCATTTAGTCAAATTAAATATCAGATCGCAGGCATGCTTCGCGAGGAACTGCTGCGCATCAACTTCTCTTCCGTTCAAAGTAAATTTTTCAAGATGATCCACTTCATAATAAAGCGTGTTGTCCCCGTTTACGGTAACATTCACGATAGGCGCAGGATAACCGCAGAGCGAGCCGACGTTGACTTCTGTTATCCTGTTGCCGGAAGGACTGATAAAATAATCCGTATCCTGAATATGGCTGTGCCCTACAAACATATATCTAAGCCCGTTATCAGCGAAAAACGAGGCAACTTCCTCCCTGTTTTCAACGCAGGTCGAGCCCCCGGTTATAAGCGGAGAAACATGCGGCACAAGCAGATGATGCTCCATACCGATCATAAGCACTCCGTCTTCCTTTGCCTTTTTAAGCTGCTTCACTATCCACTTTCTGCACTCCGGGGTAAAACCCGCATGGTCGTTTTCATTTTTATCATCGTTAAGGCAAAGTATGCGTACATGATCCGAAAGCTCAAGCGTATAACAGACAGTGCCTATTTCGGTTATGAAACTATCCGCAGCCTGGGACGGCCCGAAATCTTTATAAAATTCCGGCAGATCCGAGCTTTTCATAACCGGCACATCATTAAAAAGTTTATCTCCTTCAAACCGGCGCGGATTTCCGTCGCAGCACCAGTCATGGGTTGCAGTTATCAAATAAACCGGTTTTTTCTTTTTAAGGCCATACAGCTTTTCCCGAAATTCAAGGTGTGAGGCCATTTCCCCGTCATTGGTAACATCACCCAAAATAAAGACGGCGTTCGTATCACTGTTGCTGATCTTTTCAAACGCGGAATCCAGAATCTGAGATGTTTCCGCAAGACATTTCTGATCCGAACCGGAGCGCAGTTCATATGCCTTTCCGCTTGTTCCCAGCGTTTTGGAATAGTAATGCGTATCTGCAATAAACGTTATTTTCATAGAATCACCTAATCTAATTATACATGCAGCAATGGATCCGGGCAAGTCCAATATACAAAATAAAACAGGCTCTGTGATAAGAGCCTGTTTGTAAAAATATCTTGTATTATTCGTTTACGGCTTTTGCCGTTTCTTTCTCCGCCTTACGTGCCTCTCTTCTCTCCATGATCTCCTTCATCATCTGCCTGTGACCATCGCCGGTGATATTATAGAAATGCATAGGAACAAGCATAAGCAGATAGCCTATAGCGGGAACGATAGTCGTGAGCAGGAAAAGCGCCCAGTTCGTTTCCGTATTTTGAACAAGAGATCCCTCCGTATGCTGAACATATCCCGTAAAACCGAGGATCGCGAGGCCGATCGAAGATGAAAACGTATTTTCGATCTTGCCGGTGAAACTCATGATAGAAAGCATGATACCTTCTACGCGCGTGCCCGTTTTCCATTCAATGTAATCAACGGTCTCAGCCTCCATTTCCTTTTGAATAAGGTTTTTGAATTCAAGAGGAATAGAAGTTAAGCCGGTAAACAGAACGACAAGTATGCCTGTAAAGAGCGGCACGCTCTCCCCTGCTGCCTTGTTCATAAGACCGTTATAGCAGGTGATGGCAAAAAATGCATGCAGGATGATCGCTACTATACAACAAGCCTGATAGAACTTTTTGCTGTCTGCCTTTCTGCCAAGTCTTTCAACGATTTTCGGAACAAGGAGGCCGGCAATAAGGAATCCGGGGAATTTAACTACGTCAATAAAAATATTGTACTGCCTGTTAAACATGAGATCCGCAACGAAATAGAAAGATACCTGCTCTGCGATCTTGCAGATAACAAAGAAAATATTGCCGAGGAAGAGCATAAGAAGCGGTCTGTTTTTAAAAAGCAGAGAGATACATTCTTTAACAGAAGGCACATCTTCCCTGTGCTCCGCTCTTTCTTTTGTATTTTTATATGTAAATCTTGTTAAAAATACAATACCGATTGCGGAGATGATCGCTGACGTCAGATATGCCTGCGGGGTATGGTCCTTGAAATAAGGAAGAAGAGCCGCACCGGCAACAAAGACCTGCGGCAAAGCGCCCAGAACGGAGCGGGTAATGGAGCTTATGCCAAAGAGCTTGGTACGCTCGATACCGCTTGGCGTAATGGAAAATGCCAGCGCGCCCATAGGAATATCGAACGCCGTATATGTAACGTCAAGGCCGATAAACAAAAGAGTCGTATAAATGATATTAAACACCGGTGATGCGTCCGCACTGCCTATAAAGAACAGTATCATAACGATCGAAACAAATATCGGCGCCCATTTTATATATGGCCTCATCTGCCCGTCTTTTGTTCTTGTTTTATCAACAATAACACCCATCATCGGGTCATTGATAGCGTCAAAAATACCGCAGAAGAGTCGGATCTTTGAAGCTGTGCCCATCGGATCTTTAAGCTTTTTAAACAGAACATTCGTCAAAAAGAAATTTATATATTTTGACGAAGTCATACTTGTATTCATGCCCTGCGCACCGCGGCCTACGGCATAAGAAAGCGTTTCTTTCCATGTAAGATACGTTTCTTCTCCTACATCGGTTTTGATGATCTTGCTGTTCAGAAATTCCTTTACATTAAACTTCCCCATCATTCTCCCCCTGATCGGGCAACAGGATATATCCTAATATGTTTCGCCTAAGGATATCACTTTGCCCGCTTTTAGTTTGATTATTTGATTTTTACGATTTTGCTCTTTTTAACAAGATAAACATTATCGGAAATATCCATCATGGCTTTATCATTCATACTGTCCGTATAGAAATTTACGATATGAGCGTCCGGATAAAGCTCTTTAAAGATCTTGACCTTGTTTTCAAGAAAACACAGCCGGCGGAACTTGCCGGTTTTTTTATCTATGCTTGAGCCGACATAGTTTTTTATACCCATTCGTTTCATGATTTCATCCAGGATAAAATCCGTTGTACCTGAAACGACTATATCGCTGTCTTTGCGCACTTTTGAATACCACGGTTTGATCTTTTTTTCATTCTTGTTCCAAAAATCCACCACGGCGCCGGAAATATCCCCTGCATGAACATAATACCCTTCAAGGAACGAAGCGTACGCCTCAACAGCGTCCTCAACCGTAAAAAGGTGAAACATGTCCTTAAACGCGATCACTATAAGCTTTGGAAGATATTTCCAGATCTTTATGTCCCTGCGCACAAAATAAAGTATAAAATCAACAAGCGTTTCTCCGTCATAAATTGTATTGTCAAAATCGTAGACATTAACGTCCATACTATAAACCCCGTTTTTAAAGATTGAGTTTATTCAAAGTCAAATTTATGTCAAAAAGCGGAAGGATCAATACAAATTCCGGAAACCGCCTGCTTTCTGCATCACCTTAATATTAACAGAAAATCTTATATCTGGCAATACCAATGAATTTATTTTTCTTGACTTTAATCCGGAATAATTATATATTAATATAAACATAAAAGAGGGAGCATCCGGCATAGATGCCGGAAAATCTGCAATGAAAAGGGAATTTATAAAAACGGACGTTGTTATTGTTGGCAGCGGTGTTGCCGGCCTTTTTGCCGCACTTTGCCTGCCGCAGAACAAAAAGGTGCTTGTTATTACAAAAGAAGAACTCAAAGAATGCGATTCCTATCTTGCTCAGGGCGGAGTTTGTGTTCTGAAAAGCATAGACGATTTTGACTGCTATTTTGAGGACACCATGAAGGCGGGTCACTATGAAAACGATCCGGAAAGCGTAAAGGTAATGATAGAATCCTCACCGGATGTTATTCACACGCTGATTGCCCTTGGGGTTCAGTTTGACACGGACAGTGACGGTTCTTATGACTACACCCGTGAGGGCGCGCACAGACGAAACAGAATTCTGCACCACAAAGACGAAACGGGCAAGGAAATAACCGCCACCCTGCTTTCAATAGCCAAGACCAAAGAAAACATAGGCTTTCTTGCACAGACCACGATGATAGACCTGATCGAGAAAAACAACACCTGCTTTGGAATCGTGTGCGAAGATGAATTCGGCGAACGCGGCGCCATTCTTGCAAAAGACATTATTCTTGCCACCGGAGGCATCGGCGGGCTTTTCAAAAATTCAACAAATTTTCCCCATATAACCGGAGATTCCTTTGCGCTTGCGCTAAAGCACGGTATCGAACTGAAGGACATAAGCTACATACAGATCCACCCCACAACGCTTTACAGCAAAAATAACGGAAGGCGCTTTCTGATTAGCGAGAGCGTGCGGGGAGAAGGCGCAGTGCTGCTCAACGAAAGCGGAGAAAGATTTACGGACGAACTCCAGCCCAGGGACGTTGTTACCGATGCCATTTGTAAAGAGATGGAAAAATTCGGCACAGATCATGTTTATATCACGCTTCCTACGATGACGAGCGAACAGGCAAAGAAAAGATTTCCCAATATATTTGAAGCCTGTATGGAAGAAGGGTACGATATAACAAAAGACAAAGTACCTGTGACCCCGGGTCAGCACTATATGATGGGCGGGATCAAAACGGATATAAACGGCAGGACCTCCATGAAACATCTGTATGCGGTTGGAGAAACGGCATGCAACGGCGTTCACGGCAAAAACAGACTGGCTTCAAACAGCCTTCTTGAAAGTCTTGTATTTTCAAAGCGCGCGGCAGACCTGATCGCTTCAGATACTGAGAAAAAGGATTCCTATGCGCCGGATACAGACTGGGATTCGCTTCCCTCAAAAAAGGAACGTGAAAAAGAATTCAGAGATCTGATTATGGATGAGATAAAAAGAAAGGACCGTGCTTTTTATGATAAGTGGTGTAACGATGAAGATTAATATGGACGATTATATAATCCATGCCCTTAAAGAAGATATCACCAGCGAGGACGTTTCAACAAACGCCGTTATGTCGGAAAACAAACAGGGCACTGCGCAGCTGATCTGCAAGGCCGACGGCATAATCTGCGGACTTGAAGTATTTGAACGCACTTTTACTCTGCTTGACGACACTTTCCGATTTGAAACAGAGATAAAAGACGGGGAAAGAGTGAAAAAGGGACAGCTATTAGGCACGCTTTTGGGGGATATTAAGGCACTGCTTTCAGGAGAAAGGACCGCGCTTAATTTTCTTCAGAGAATGAGCGGCATTGCAACCATTACCGGAGAATATGCCAAAGAGCTGGAGGGTACAAAAACCACTCTGCTTGACACAAGAAAAACCACCCCGAACATGCGCCCGTTTGAAAAATACGCTGTAACGGTCGGCGGCGGAAAAAATCACCGCTACAATCTTTCGGACGGCGTATTGCTCAAAGACAACCATATCGGCGCTGCCGGCTCCGTTTCAAAAGCCATTAAGATGGCAAGGGATTACGCGCCGTTCGTAAGAAAAATTGAGATAGAAACAGAGAACATAGAGCAGGTAAAAGAAGCGCTCGACGCAGGCGCAGATATCATAATGCTTGATAATATGGATAACGAAACCATGAAAAAATGCGTTGAACTGATCGGTTCAAGGGCGCAAACGGAATGCTCCGGCAACGTGACCAAAGAAAGACTAAGAGAGATCGCCGCAATAGGCGTGGACTATGTTTCAAGCGGCGCGCTCACCCATTCCGCCCCCGTGCTTGACGTTAGCCTTAAAAATCTTAAGCCCATAGAATAAAGCATTTATTGCATTTTATAAGGCAATACGCAAAAAAATAAGACCTCTGTGCCGAGCGTAGCGCTCAGCATGGAGGTCTTTTATTTCTATCCGCGCGGGTCAGCCTTTAAGCCCTCTTGCCTGCCGGTCCATATCCTCTACTACGATATCGAATATCTCACCCAGTGAGGCACAGTATTCCAATACCCTCCACGGCTCATTTGTATGATAATGGATCTTAATCAGATCCTCGTCTCCGACGGCAAGAAGGCAATCTCCCTTGAAGTTCTCCTCAAAATAATCGTTGATCTCGTCTTCATCAAGACCCTGCCCCTCAATAAGAAGCTGAGTATCATATTTATATTCCATAGCACACCCTTTCCGCGCCGGAGCGCATATTCATATATTTTCCCATGATTTCATGGTTTATTATAAACAGATCTTTATTTTGTTATAACATCGGCCCCGAAAGGACACAGCGCAAGCTTCGCCAGTTTGAAATGCTGCTTTCCGAACGGAATTCCTATAATCGTTATACAAAGCAGAAGTCCCCACAAAAAATGCTCCAGCGCAAGCGGAATACCCGAAAAGATCATCCAGAAAAAATTAAGGATCGCCGAACCGGCTCCTCCGGCATATATTATTTCTTTTTTAAACGGGAAAAAGCTTACGGACGCCATTTTAAAGCACTGCGTTCCAACGGGTATACCCACAATCGTAACACACCACAGGCAGCCGACCAAAAGCCAGCTAAGGCCGCTGAAAAAGCCGCCGAAGACAAACCAAAGTATATTGCCTATTGCAGACATAATATCATATCCTTTCGTTTTTAATATAGCATATTTTTGTTACGGATAAATGACTTTAAAATTACAATTCTGTTAGATTCATCAAAAAACTAAAGAAATATCTTTCCGTTTTGGAATTATATGCAGATGAGCGATCGTTCCCTTATATTATTTAAGAACAAAAACGTGAATTTGTTGACAATGAACAGAAAAATAAATTA
>CATZNW010000022.1 GCA_958422185.1 uncultured Clostridium sp. | reverse complement strand
CCGCTCTGTACCTCTTTTACAAGGTCTTTGATCTCCTGCCTTTTGCTCGTCAGATTCTCATTGCCGTTGTTTTTGTATTCTTCGGTAAATCGGCAGGCGCACTGAATGAATTCAAGCCCGTTATATCTGCACCACGCTTTTATTGAATCCTCGTGGACGCAATACATGGGGCGTATCAGTTCCATTCCCTCAAAATTTGTGCTGTGCAGTTTCGGCAGCATTGCCTGGATCTGTGAGCCGTAAAACATTCCTATAAGCGTTGTTTCAATAACGTCGCTGAAATGATGGCCAAGAGCAATCTTGTTGCAGCCGAGTTCCTTTGCCTTTGCATAAAGATGGCCGCGCCTCATTCTGGCGCAGAGGTAGCATGGATTTCCTCCGGCACTGTTTGCTACATCAAAAATATTACTTTTAAAAACTGTTATGGGTATCCTCAGCAATTCCGCGTTGGATTCTATTTTTTGTCTGTTTTCTTCATTATATCCGGGATCCATTACAAGAAAAACGAGTTCAAACGGCACGTCGCTGTGCTTTTGAAGTTGCTGCATCAGCTTTGCGCACAGCATGGAATCCTTGCCGCCGGATATGCAAACTGCTATTTTATCGTTTTCCTGTATCAGTTCATATCTTTTTACGGCAAGAATAAACGGATTCCATATCTCTTTTCTGAATCGTTTTATAATGCTTCTTTCAATTAGCTGATAGGGTTCAAGCTGTCTTGCCATTAATAACATTCCTCTTTCAGTTCAAGCAGTTCTTTCTCTGTTACATAGGCGGAAAGCGCGCCTACCTCTGTTACCGCCTTGCCGCCGGTTATATTTCCGAATTCTATGCAGTCTTTAAGCGGATAATCATAAAACAGACCGTAACAGAGGCCTGCGAGGAACGCGTCGCCTGCACCCGTGCTGTCTTTGTTTTTGAATTTTTCAATGCTTTCAACAAAGAAGCAATCACTGCCGTCTATACCTATACAGCCGTCTTTATCCACTTTTACGATAACTTTATCAAAATATTTTTTCAGCGCGACTGCCGCGTCTTTTTCGCTTGCGGCGCCTGTGATTCTCAATGCCTCTTTCCTGTTCGGTGTGTATATGTCGGCCGTTTCAAGCAGATCGGCGTATTTTGCAACGCTCATATCATCGTCCCAGCCCATATCCAATACCATAACGGTTCCTTCTGATTTAAGCTTTTTGTATACGTCAATAAATCCGCCCGGCTGCATAAGGCAGATCTTAGCGCCGTGAGCCATATTGTAAAAAAGCTCCTTTGCCTCGCCGCTCGGGTCGATGCTGCCTTTTCCGTAAGTGATAAAGCTTCTGTCGTTTTTGAGAATTATGGCGGAGGTAATGTTTAGGGGAATAGAATCGCCGCTGTATATATTCATCGGTTCAACATGGTTTTCCTTATACTGGTCGGCCGCAAACCGCGAAAACATGTCCGTTCCGAGTTCGGTCGCTATTCTCGCGTCTATCCCGAGTCTGCCGATATTAATCAGCGTCGCCGGAAGTCCGCCGCCGAGCTGGCATGAAAATCTGTCCGTATAGATCTCTTCGCCGACACCCGGGATTTTCGGCATGTTTTCATATAGAAGATCAACATTTGTAGCCCCTGCGCCTGCAATAAACGCCATTATTTCCATTCCTCCGTGTAATTCCTGTTGTGCTCTATATATTTGTCCGTCAGTGCTTTTGCAAGACTGTAACTGTTTACAAGCGGATGCAGCGTAAGCGCTTCTACCGCTTTTTCGCGCGATTTGTTTCTTATAGCCTCGCTTGCAAGACGCTCATAATTTTTAACACGCCTTATCAGCTCAAGGTTTTGTTCGTCCACTTTGCCGAAATGATGGGGAACTGCGCCGTTCTTGTCAATATCACAGGTGATCTCAACAACATCGTCGTCCCTCAGGCCGTCAATAGCGCCGCAGTTCGGCACGCACAGTATCATACTGCCTTTTTTGCCGCTTATGGCGATCTCAATGAATTTCAGGGCAACTCCGGCGTAGCCTCCGTCGTCTTTTGCGTAAATGTCAAACTTCCACGGCTCCTTGCGCTTGATACCTGTTTCGCTTGCCATATAATTGTTTTCTCGCTCTCCGTACCACTTTTCAAATATTCTGAGAGCTGTTTTAAAATCGTTTTCAATATCAATCTTTTCAAGCTCTGCGGTCATTCTGCTGTTGATTTCCGCAATTTGCTCACCTCGTGTTTTTTCAGCCTTCAGAATGTTTGCGAGCGCCTTTTCGCGATAATAGAAATAATAGAGATATTCGTTTAAAACAGCTTTTCGGTTTTTCAAAAGATCCTTTTCAAAATATCTGAGATCGGTCTTTTCATAAGCGTCATCATTATTTATGATTTCGCTGATTATTTCTTTGCCGCCGATCCGGATAGAGGTAAAGTAAGATAAATGGTTAAGCCCGTAAATCTCACCTTTTGCGGAACCTTCCTTTGCGCCGTACAGTTTTTCAAAA
This sequence comes from uncultured Clostridium sp., assembly GCA_958422185.1. Lineage (GTDB taxonomy): Bacteria > Bacillota > Clostridia > Oscillospirales > Acutalibacteraceae > Eubacterium_R. Next base: position 42,257 of record CATZNW010000022.1, on the reverse strand, counting down.
CTTCTCAGCATTCCGCTGGGCGCGTCACAGATCCCGTATGTAAAATTGTATCCCATATCGCGCAGGGTCTGGGATACGACGCCTGCAGGGTTTGTAAAGTTAAATACTTTACAATCTTTCTTTGCATATTTTTTTATCAGCTCACAGTATTCTGCAAGCGCGCCAACGCTTCTCATAGCAAATGAAAGACCTGCGGCGCCTGTTGTTTCCTGTCCCAGAACGCCTATATCAAGAGCGATACGCTCGTCCTGAATACGCATATCATCGCCGCCGACTCTGATTGTAGTGATAACATAATCGGCGTCTCTAACGGCTTTTTCCGCATCTGTTGTTATCTCGAAATCAAGAGAAGGGCAGATAAGTTTTGCCGTCTTTTTTGCCATCGTGCCGTAAATCAAAAGTTTTTTTTCGTTATTGTCCATAAAAACAAGTTTGTCTATTTTAAGTTCTTTCGCGCGCGACGCTATACTTTTTGCAAGAAAAACGCTTCTTACGCCGCCACCGCCTATAACCGCTATTTTCATCTGATGACCTCCTTTGAATATTTGCCGCCTCTGAACAGCTCATTCTTTCAGAGTGATAATATAGAATAGTTTAATAGAATAAAAAATATGATTCAATATTAATATATGGTTTGTAACAATTTTGTAATTGACTTGAAGGGCTGTTTAATATATAATGTTTAAAACGAAAGGTGCGGTTTTATGAGAACTCTTATCAAAAACGCCTTGGTTTATACAGGCAATACATTTAAAAAATCAGATGTGTTAATTGAAGATTCCGTAATTCACAGCCTTGGTATCTCCATTCCAGAAAATGGTGTTGATCGTGTTTTTGATTTTAATTATAAATACTATTTAATTCCGGGTTTAGTTGATGTTCATGTTCATCTTCGGGAGCCCGGATTTTCTTATAAGGAAACGATTAAAACAGGAACGGCGGCAGCAGCAAAAGCAGGCTATACTGCGGTCTGCTCCATGCCCAATCTGGACCCTCCGCCGGATAGCCCTGAGCATCTTCAAATGGAGCTTGATATAATCAGGCGTGATGCTGTTATCGATGTTTTTCCGTTTGCCTCAATCACCAAAGGAAGAAAAGGAAGAGGCGAATGTGTGGATTTCAGTGCGCTGAAAGATAAGGTGATCGGCTTTTCTGACGATGGTACCGGGGTGCAGGATGAAGCCCTTATGCGCGCTGCAATGAAAGCGTGCGCTTCCGAGGGCGCAGTCATATCGGCGCACTGCGAGGTGAACGAGCTTCTGCACGGCGGGTATATACATGACGGACGGTACTGCCGTGAGCACGGGCATAAAGGCATATGCAGCGAAAGCGAGTGGAAAGAAATCGAACGCGACTGCCGCCTTGCGGAGGAAACAGGCTGCCGGTATCATGTTTGCCATATATCCGCAAAAGAAAGCGTGGATATAATAAGAAAAGCGAAAGCACGCGGCGTGAAAGTCACCTGCGAAACAGCACCGCATTATTTAACGCTGTGCGAGGACGATATGCAGGAGGACGGCCGCTTTAAAATGAATCCGCCTCTTCGGTCCGCACAGGATAAATCGGCATTGCTTGAAGGCATAAAGGACGGCACAATAGATGTTATCGCAACGGATCACGCGCCCCATTGCGCTGAGGAGAAGGCGAAAGGGCTTGAAAAGAGCGCCATGGGCATAACAGGACTTGAGACCGCTTTTCCGGTGCTCTACACAAAGCTTGTTAAAACCGGATTTATAACTCTTGAAAAGCTTGTTGATCTGATGGCTGTCCGCCCGCGCCGGATCTTCGGTATAGAGGGCGGCGGAATAGAGCCCGGTGCGCCTGCAGATCTGTGCGCATTTGATCTTGATAAAAGATATACGGTCAAGGCAAGTGAATTTGTGAGTATGGGAAAATCAACGCCGTTTGACGGCTGGGAGCTTTATGCGCAGAATATGCTGACAATACTGAGAGGAGAGATTGTTTATGAAACCGTTTAACAAAAAGATCGTGCTTGAAAACGGAACGGAATTCTACGGTTACGGCTTCGGTGCGGATAGGGAAACGATCAATGAGATCGTTTTCAATACCTCAATGGTCGGGTATCAGGAAATCATGTCTGACCCGTCTTATACAGATCAAATGGTATGTATGACATATCCGCTCATCGGAAATTACGGTATGACGGATGAAGATTATGAAACAAAGGTGCCGACAATGGGCGGCATGATCGTCAGGGAATATAACGATCTTCCCTCAAATTTTCGCTATACCAAAACGCTTTCAGAGGTGCTTGACGAGTATTCGATCCCGGGAATAAGCGGCGTCGACACAAGAAAAATAACCAGGATCATACGCGATGAGGGCAGCCAGAAAGTGCTTTTTACAAATGCTGCCACGCCTCATGATAAGGCAATGCAGATGCTTGCTGATTATGAGATTCCGCATGATATGGTTGCGCGAGTATCCTGTAAAAAACGCTGGTATTCGCGAACCCCGAATCATAAATATGATGTTGTTGCAATAGACTGCGGCATCAAACTGAATATAGTAAGAAAGCTTAATGAAAAAGGCTGTAATGTAACTGTTGTGCCTTATAATACAACCGCTGAAGAGATAATGAAAATGCGCCCGGACGGGCTGTTTCTCTCAAACGGCCCCGGAAATCCGGAAGACGTTACGCCTGTTATCAACGTTGTTAAAGAACTTAAAGGCAGGCTCCCGATCTTCGGTATCTGTCTCGGGCACCAGATGATCTCGCTTGCGCTCGGCGCAAAGACCTTTAAAATGAAATTCGGACACCGCGGCGGAAATCACCCGGTCATGAATCTTGAAACAGGCAAGATAGAGATCACTTCACAAAATCATTCTTACGCCGTTGATGTCGATTCGCTCAAAGGCACGGAACTGAAGCTTACTCATAAAAACCTGCTTGATAATACTGCCGAGGGCGTGGAGAGCGCGCAGAACCGTCTTTTCTCTGTGCAGTATCATCCTGAGAGCGCACCGGGACCGCAGGACAGCGAATATCTGTTTGATAAGTTTATATCTTTGATGAAAAAGGAGGCGGAGTAATATGCCGAAACGCACGGATATACATAAGATTCTTGTTATAGGATCCGGACCTATCGTTATAGGACAGGCAGCTGAATTCGATTACTCCGGTACGCAGGCCTGCCTTTCACTTAAGGAAGAGGGATACGAGGTTGTCCTCATCAACTCAAATCCGGCTACGATCATGACGGATACGGAAATTGCGGATAAGGTATATATGGAGCCGCTCACACTTGAATATGTTGCAAGAATCATAAGACATGAGCGTCCCGATGCGATTCTGCCATCGCTCGGCGGGCAGACCGGCCTTAATCTGGCCGTTCAGCTTGCAAAAAAAGGCGTGCTTGAAGAATGTGATGTTGAGATCCTCGGCACACGCTTTGAAGCCATTGAAAGGGCGGAGGACAGGGAACTGTTTAAAGAACTCTGTGAAGGTCTGGGCGAACCGGTCCTTCCGTCCGATATATGCGATAACCTGGAAGACGGTTTGAGAATCGCGGAGGAGATAGGATATCCCGTAGTTTTGCGCCCTGCGTTTACACTCGGCGGTACCGGCGGCGGTTTTGCGGATGATGAGGAAGAATGCCGCGTAATGCTTAAAAACGCGCTTGCTCTTTCTCCGGTGCATCAGGTGCTTGTAGAAAAAAGCATTAAAGGATATAAGGAAATTGAATATGAAGTAATGCGCGATGCAAATGATACTGCCATTACAATATGCAATATGGAAAATATCGATCCGGTTGGTATCCATACGGGTGATTCCATTGTTGTTTGCCCGTCGCAGACGCTTACGAATAAAGAATATCAGATGCTGCGTGATTCGGCGCTGCGAATCATAAGAGAGCTTAAAATCGAGGGCGGCTGCAACGTCCAGTTTGCGCTGGATCCGCATTCTTTCCAGTATTATCTGATTGAGGTAAACCCAAGGGTGTCACGCTCGTCTGCTCTTGCGTCAAAAGCTTCCGGATATCCGATTGCACGAGTATCGGCCAAGATCGCTGTTGGTCTTCATCTTGACGAGATCCCCATTGCAAACACACCGGCTTCCTTTGAGCCTACTCTTGATTACGTTGTAACAAAGATAGCGCGTTTCCCGTTTGATAAATTTGCGGATGCAAACAACAGCCTGAATACCCAGATGAAAGCTACCGGCGAGGTAATGGCGATAGGTAGAACGCTTGAGGAGAGCATCCTGAAAGCCGTTCGTTCGCTTGAAACGGGCGTTTGCCATATCTACAGCAAAAAGTTTGACGGATACACGGTATCAGAACTGCTTGATTATATTAGGATCGGTACGGACGACAGATTGTATGCAATCGCGCAGCTAATCCGTCTGAATGTGGATCCTGTGCTTATTTATAACGCAACTAAGATCGATATGCTCTTTATCGAGAAAATTAAAAATATAGTTGAATTTGAAAGCACTATAAAAGATAACAAGGGCAGTGCCGAAGTGCTTAGGGACGCTAAAAAAATGGGCGTTTCGGATAAGTATATAGGTATGTGCTGGGATATGAGCGAAGGGGATGTTTTCAAGCTTCGCAAAGAAAATCATATTTTCCCTGTCTATAAGATGATAGATACCTGCGCTTCCGAGTTTGACTCATATGTTCCGTATTTTTATTCTACATATGAGGAGGAAAACGAGAGCGTCGTTTCCGATAAGAAAAAGATCGTTGTACTCGGATCGGGTCCCATAAGAATAGGGCAGGGCGTGGAGTTTGACTATTCAACGGTCCATGCGATCTGGTCTATCAGAGACGCGGGCTATGAGGCTATTATAATCAACAATAATCCCGAAACCGTTTCAACCGATTATACAACTTCGGACAAGCTTTATTTTGAGCCCCTCACTGTTGAGGACGTAATGAACGTTATCGAACTTGAGCATCCTCTTGGTATCGTGGTTTCTCTCGGCGGGCAGACCGCTATTAACCTTGCTCCTCCGCTGGACGCGCTCGGTGTGCCCATCATAGGAACGGATGTAGAGGCGATAGACCGCGCTGAAAACAGGGATTCGTTTGAAAAGGTCATGAACGAACTCGGTATTCCTCAGCCCAAGGGGCTTGCCGTAACGGATATTGAAGAGGGCGTCCGCGTTGCGGAAAGTATAGGCTATCCCGTGCTTGTCCGTCCGTCATTCGTTCTCGGCGGCAGGGCAATGCAGATCGTTGCAAATGAGGAAAGTCTGCGTCATTACTTACAGACCGCTGTTGAGATCAACACGGAGCAGCCTGTACTTGTAGACAAATACATAATGGGTAAAGAACTTGAAGTTGACGCGATATGCGACGGAAACGACGTGTTTATTCCGGGTATAATGGAACATGTTGAAAGAACCGGCGTTCACAGCGGCGACTCAATATCGATTTATCCTACGTTCTCTGCATCTCAGGCAGTAAAAGATAAAATAATAGATTATACGGTAAAACTGGGCAAGGCAATAAATATCAAAGGTCTGTATAACATTCAGTTTATTGCGAATTCAAATGACGATGTTTATGTTATTGAAGTGAATCCGCGCTCATCAAGAACGGTTCCTTTCCTTTCAAAGGCAACTTCTATCCCTATGGCGGATATAGCAACAAAAGTTATACTCGGCCACTCCCTTAAGGATCAGGGCATAACAGAGGTCTATCCAAAAGAAAAGAAACGCTGGTATGTTAAAGCGCCCGCTTTCTCCTTTTCAAAACTAAAGGGAATGGATACCTATCTTTCTCCTGAAATGAAATCAACGGGTGAGGCGATCGGCTATGATAAATCGCTCACGCGCGCACTCTACAAGGCTATACAGGCAAGCGGCATGAATGTTTCCAATTACGGCACCGTTCTTGTTACGATCGCAGACAATGATAAGGACGCCGCGCTTCCGCTTATCAAACGCTTTTATGACCTTGGTTTTAATATAGAAGCAACGGAGGGAACTGCCAAATTCCTTAAAAAGCACGGTATCCGCACCCGCGTGCGCGCAAAGCTCACTGAAGATGACAGCGATGAGATCCTTATGGCGCTGCGGCAGGGGCATATCTCTTATGTTATTAATACAATAGACGTAAGCCATGGGGACAGTCATTCGGACGGGTCGGAGATCCGCCGCGCGGCCGTTGAAAACAACGTTACCATGTTTACTTCACTTGATACAGTTAAAGTTCTTCTTGATGTGCTGGAGGAGATCACTCTCGGCGTATCAACCATAGACGCGGAGTAATCGGATATGTATAAAAACAGTATTTACAAAATCAGATCCAACAGACCGCTGACAGCGGATGTGTACGAAATGCGCCTGGAGGGCGATACGCAGTACATTACCGCGCCCGGGCAGTTTATAAATATAAAACTGGACGGCAGATTTCTTCGCCGCCCCATATCCGTTTGCGATTATAACGATAGCGAGATAGTTATAATCTACAAAGTAGTGGGCGGGGGCACTGCCGAAATGTCCGAACTCCCGGCGGGCAGCAGGCTTGACTGTCTTACCGGTCTCGGTAACGGCTATGACATCTCAAAGTCAAAGAAGCCGCTTGTGATCGGCGGAGGAGTCGGTGTTCCGCCTCTTTATAACCTTACGAAATGTCTGCTCAAAGACGGGCAAAAGCCAATTGTTGTCCTTGGTTTCAATAAAAAAGACGAGATGTTTTATGAGGCGGAGTTCAAAGCCCTCGGCGTTCCTGTTGTCGTTGCTACTGCGGACGGTTCTTACGGCGTTAAAGGCTTCGTTACAGACGCCATGCCGGATGATTACGATTATTTTTATACCTGCGGGCCTATGCCTATGTTCAGGGCAATTGAAAGTAAGGTCAGAACCTCGGGACAGTATAGTTTTGAGGAACGTATGGGCTGCGGTTTCGGCGCCTGTATGGGCTGCTCCTGTAAAACAAAGTACGGCAGCAAGCGTATCTGCAAGGACGGACCCGTTCTTTTCAGGGAGGAGATAGTATGGTAGATCTTTCCGTGAATTTCTGCGGTATGCAGATGGATAATCCCGTTGTGCCGGCAAGCGGCACTTTCGGTTTCGGAAACGAATTCAAGGATTTTTACGATATCAATATTCTCGGTTCGTTTTCTTTTAAAGGCACCACAAAAGAGCCGCGGTTCGGTAATCCTGCTCCGCGTATCGCGGAATGTGCAGAAGGCATGATCAATGCCGTGGGCCTGCAAAATCCCGGCGTTCACCATGTTATAGAGCATGAACTGCCGGAAATGAAAAAGTATTTTCATAAAAAAGTGATAGCGAATGTAAGCGGCTTTTCCGTTGACGATTATGCATATACCTGTTCGCTGCTTGATAAAGAGAATCAGGTGGGAATTTTGGAAGTAAATATCAGCTGTCCAAATGTTCACGGCGGCGGCATGAGTTTCGGCACCGATCCTGCCTGTGCTGCGGAAGTGACGAAAGCCGTAAAGGCAGTAACGGCAAAACCCGTTGTTATTAAACTCTCGCCGAATGTAACGGATATTGTTTCCATAGCTAAAGCGTGCGAAGAGGCTGGAGCGGACGGTATCTGTCTTATCAATACTTTGCTCGGAATGAGAATTGATATTAAAAAGCGTTCAGCCGTTATAGCAAATAAAATGGGCGGCTTTTCCGGAAAAGCGGTGTTTCCTGTGGCTCTCAGAATGGTTTATCAGGTCTCTGAGGCTTGCAGGATTCCCGTAATGGGCTGCGGCGGCGTAACGTCGGCGGAAGATGTTATAGAGATGATGATGGCAGGAGCAACTGCCGTTCAGGTGGGCGCGTCAAATCTTATCGATCCGTTCGCGTGCAAAAAGATCATAGAAGATCTTCCCGCAGTTTGTGAAAAACTCGGCATTGAAAAATTAAGCGATATTATAGGAGTGGTGGATTAATGGGCAAAGACGTTATAATTGCATGTGATTTCAACAGTAAAAAGGCAACTTTTGATTTTCTTGATCAGTTTACCGAGGAAAAGCCTTTTGTTAAAATAGGCATGGAACTTTTTTATGCCGAGGGTCCGTCGATCGTGCGGGAGATCAAGGCAAGAGGTCACAAGATTTTTCTTGATCTGAAACTGCATGACATTCCGAATACCGTTAAAAAAGCCATGCGCGTTCTGCGTGATCTTGACGTTGATATGACAAATCTGCACGCCGCCGGCACGATAGAAATGATGAAAGCCGCTGTGGAAGGGCTTACCAGGGAGGACGGGACAAGACCTATCCTTATCGCCGTAACTCAACTTACTTCCACAAGTGAGGAAAGAATGCAGAAAGAGCTTCTTATCAACGCTTCAATAAACGATACAATAGTGAAATATGCTCAAAACGCCAAGGCGGCAGGGTTGGACGGCGTTGTCTGCTCTCCGCTGGAGGCAGGTATGGTCAAAGACGCTTGCGGCATAGAGTTCTGGACCGTTACACCCGGCGTCAGATTCGCAGACGGTGATGTCGGCGACCAGGTGCGTGTTACAACGCCGGAAAAGGCAAAAGAGATAGGTTCTGATTATATAGTGGTCGGCAGACCGATTACTCAGGCTGAGGACCCCGTTGCGGCATATCGTCGCTGTGTAGCTGAATTTGTCGGATAAGGAGAAAAATGATGGAAGGTTATAAAAGAGAATTTATTGAATTTCTTGAAGATGCAGGCGTTTTGAAATTTGGAGATTTTACCGCAAAAAGCGGCAGAAAGATACCGTATTTCATCAATGCGGGCGATATAAAAACAGGCGCCCAGATCCAGAAGCTCGGCGAATTTTATGCCAAAGCTTATTTTGATAAACTGGGAAGCAAACAATCAGTCCTTTACGGACCTGCTTACAAGGGCATTCCGATCGCTGTATCGGCAGCAGTTGCTCTTGCCGGGCATGGTCTTGACGTACCGTTCTTTTTCAACAGAAAAGAAGAAAAGGACCACGGTGAAGGCGGTGTCTTCGTAGGTTACACACCCAAAGCAGGTGAGGATATCGTTATCGTAGAGGACGTTGTAACTGCCGGCACGGCTATCAGGGAAAGCATGTCTATTCTTTCAAAGTTAGAGGGTGTCAAAGTTGCCGCCGTGTTTGTTATGGTAGACCGTAAGGAAAAGGGTCAGACCGATAAATCGGCAATTGCCGAAGTGGGTGAGGAATACGGATTTCCTGTATTTTCAATTGTTGATGTTTACGATATTATCGAATATCTTGAAGAAGACGAAAGCAACCGTGAACATGTTGAACGCATAAAAAAGTATCTTGAGATCAACGGCGCTAAAAACTAAGGGAAAGGAACTTTAAAATGCGGCACTTGCTTGATACAACGGATTTTTCCGTTAAAGAAATAGATGATATAATCACGCTTGCGGATGATATTATTGCCGATAAACAGAAATATGCCAAAGTATGCGAAGGCAAAAAGCTTGCAACTCTGTTTTTTGAACCAAGCACAAGAACAAGGCTTTCTTTTGAGGCGGCTATGCTTGAACTCGGCGGAAGCGTGCTCGGCTTTTCGGAGGCAAACTCATCGTCGGCCTCCAAAGGCGAAACGGTGGAAGATACGATCCGCGTTGTCTCCTGCTATGCGGATATTATCGCTATGCGCCATCCTGTTGAGGGCGCTCCGAAAGTGGCGTCTTATACATCTTTGGTTCCCGTTATCAACGCCGGGGACGGCGGCCACAGCCATCCGACCCAGACTATGACGGATCTGCTTACTATACACAGGGAGAAAGGTTCTTTTGAGAATCTGACTATCGGTCTGTGCGGCGATCTTAAGTTCGGCAGAACGGTTCACAGCCTTGTAAAGGCAATGAGCAGGTATAAAAATATCAAATTTGTGCTTATCTCACCAAAAGAGCTTTGCGTGCCTGATTATATCAAATCGGATTATCTGGATTCAAACGGCATACCCTATACCGAAGTGGAAAAAATGGAAGACGTTATGCCGCAGCTTGATATTCTGTATATGACGCGCGTCCAGAGAGAACGATTTTTCTCTGAAGACGAATATTTAAAACATAAGGATGCGTTTATACTTGATCTTAAAAAGCTGAAAAACGCAAAAAAAGATCTGACCGTAATGCATCCGCTTCCCAGGGTGAATGAGATCGCGCGCGAAGTGGATTCGGATCCCCGCGCAAAATATTTTGAGCAGGCGATGAACGGCAAATATATCAGAATGGCGCTTATTATTACTCTGCTCAGATGGGCAGGTGAGCTTGAACAATGAAGATAGATAAAATCGAAAACGGCTATGTTTTGGATCATATCTCTGCCGGGTACGGCATGAAAGTATATAAGGCCCTTGGCCTTGCGGACCAGAAATGCCAGGTCGCCATTATTCAGAATGCAAAGAGTGAGAAACTCGGCGTAAAAGACATTATAAAAGTTAACGAACTGATCGATCTTGATCTTGACGTGCTTGCTTTCATAGATAAAAATATTACCGTAAATATAATCAGAAACGGCGTTGCCGGCAAAAAAAGCCTGACCCCTCCGAAGCGTATCGTGAATGTGGCCAAATGTCCAAATCCCCGCTGTATATCCAATGTTGAGGAGGGCGTGAATTACGAGTTTGCGCTAACGGACGATAAAGGAACCTACCGCTGTGTTTACTGCGAAACAAAAATTAAATAAAAAAGCAAAAGGTTTCCGATATTTTTCGGAAACCTTTTGCAATTTAATCGGCTTATTTCAATCTGATTTAAAGCGTACCGTTTTCCTGAAGCTTTGCATAGCATTCGCTACAGTAAACCGGGCGGTCATCCCTTGGCTCAAAAGGAACCTTGCATTCAGCGCCGCAGCTGGCGCAAACAGCGTCGTGCATAACGCGGGATGCTTTGATTGCCGCTTTTTTTGCGGCCCTGCAGTCTTTGCATCTTACGGGTTCGTTCTCAAATCCTTTTTCAGCATAGAATTCCTGCTCGCCCGCAGTAAAAACAAATTCTTTGCCGCAGTCTTTGCAAACTAAAGTTTTGTCTTCATACATAATTTTTACCTCTCTAAAAATAGATTTGCCGTTTTGCGGCGATACGGGAGTTGAATCAGAAGGAAACTTCTCTAAGTTTCTTTCTTATACGCTGTAAAGCATTATCAATCGCTTTTGGGCTTTTATTAAGCTTCAGAGCGATCTCGTTGTAACTGCAACCAACCAAAAACAATCTCAACACGCCGTTTTCCAATTTTGAGAGGCTTTTATCAAGCTGCTGTAATAACAATGATACGCTTTCCCCGGCAAGGAAAGAATCTTCGGCGCTTAAGGAATTTATTTTCCCGTCAACAAATTCCTTTTCAAACGGAACAACATCATTTTTAGGAATATCCTTTTGCCTGTTCACTTTGCGAAGCGCCGTTTGTATGGAGTTGTACACACAGGTATATGCATAGGACAGAAACGAAATGCCTTTTTTCGGATCAAACGATTTGATTGCCGCAAGCAGCCCTATCATGCCTTCCTGCATAAGGTCTTCCGGCTCAATCGCGGCGTTTGTCCATCCGGATGCCGTCTTAACCGCTATATACTTGTATTTTTTGATAATGAAGTCTGCCGCTTCAGTATCTCCTTCTTTGGCAAGCAAAAGAATATCCGATTCGCTTAAATTACTAAATCTTTCCATAATATCCTCCAGCCTACCTAAATATATAATATAACAATCTGTTAATAATGTCAAGCAGACAGATCTGGATACTTCCTTCTGCCTCCTGTGTAATTACACATTGAAACGAAATTCAACTATGTCCCCGTCCTGCATAACGTAGTCCTTGCCCTCGCTGCGGATCAGTCCTTTCTCCTTACAGGCGTTCATGGATCCGTTTGCCATCAGGTCGTCAAATGAAACGATCTCCGCCCTTATAAATCCGCGCTCAAAATCGCTGTGTATCTTTCCGGCTGCCTGCGGCGCTTTCGTCCCTTTTTTTATAGTCCAGGCGCGCACTTCCTTTTTTCCTGCCGTCAGGAAAGAAATCAGGCCCAGAAGGCTGTAGCTTTTCTGGATCAGTCTGTCCAGTCCGCTGTTTTCAAGCCCAAGATCGGCAAGAAACATTTTTTTGTCCTCTTCGTCCATGGTGGCGATCTCTGCTTCTGTTTCCGCGCAAATGGCAAGGGTTTCCGCGCCTTCTTCTGCAGCTATCGCTTTAACCGTAATGTAATTTTTATTCCCTTCGATTCCGTTTTCAAAATCCTCGTCGCTCATGTTGCATGCGTAGATTACAGGCTTGATCGTAAGCAGTGAGACTTCTTTAAGATATTCCTGTTCGTCGTCGGATATCTCGCAGCTTCTTGCTGTTTTTCCGCCTTCCATTTCACTGTAAAGTCTTTCAAGGAATTCCACTTCCGGCGCAATGGTCTTGTCGCCTTTCATCGCTTTCTTTCTGCTGTCGATCCTGCGGTTAAGTATGTCAAGGTCGGAAAGAATCAGTTCAAGATTGATCGTTTCTATGTCCCTTTTTGGGTCTATGCTGCCGTCAACGTGGATGATATCATCGTTCTCAAAGCAGCGCACAACGTGTATTACGGCGTCAACTTCGCGTATATGGCTCAAAAATTTATTTCCGAGTCCTTCGCCCTTGCTCGCGCCTTTCACCAGTCCCGCTATGTCAACAAATTCAATGGACGCAGGTGTAAACTTGTCCGGTTCATACATTTCCGCAAGTTTGTCAAGCCTTTCATCAGGCACGCTTACCATTCCCACATTCGGTTCTATTGTGCAGAAAGGGTAGTTGGCGCTCTGTGCGCCCGCGTTTGTTATTGCGTTGAAAAGTGTGCTCTTTCCTACATTCGGAAGTCCCACGATTCCTAATTTCATATTAAAAACTCCTTAAAGTTAACTGAATTTAAATCATGATATAGTATATAACACGCGAAAAGATTTGGCAAGGCTTAATTGATCTGCAATGCATATTTCGCTTTTTTCGCTGATTTCCGCGCGGCGCAGTCAGGCAAAAATATGTCCTTGACTTTACAGCATAAAAATACTAAAATATCTATAAATATTTTTTGATTAGTATAACGGAGGGATTGTAATGGAATTAAACGGCTCGCAGATCGTTCTGGAAGTTTTGAAAGAACAGGGCGTGGATACTGTTTTCGGCTATCCCGGAGGCACGATTCTTAATATTTTCGATGAATTATATAAATACGGCGATACGTTTAAGCATATCCTCACCGCACATGAACAGGGCGCTTCCCATGCGGCAGACGGGTATGCAAGGGCAACCGGAAAGGTCGGTGTTTGTTTTGCTACTTCCGGTCCGGGCTCAACAAACCTTGTAACAGGAATTGCAACCGCTTACATGGATTCCATTCCTATGGTAGCGATCACCTGTAATGTCGGTACCTCCATGATCGGCAGAGATTCATTTCAGGAGGTCGATATCAAGGGGATCACAATGCCTATTACCAAGCATAATTTTATGGTTCGCAGCGTTGAGGAACTTGCAGATACGATCAGAAGTGCGTTCCGGATCGCCATCAGCGGCAGGAAGGGTCCTGTACTCGTCGATATACCAAAGGACATCACTTCTGCAAAGTGCGAATATTATCCCGTTCCCAAGCAGCAGCCAGATGAAACGGTTCACCCTAAGAATGAGTGTATAGAGCGTGCGGTTGAACTTCTTAAAAACTGCAAGAAACCGCTTATTTATCTTGGCGGCGGTGCAATTTCTTCAGACAGCAGCAAGGAGATAAGAGAATTTGCGGAAAAACTTGACTGTCCGGTCGTTTCCTCACTTATGGGTCTCGGCGCTTTTGACCACGGTCATGAGCTTTACGTTGGTCTTATAGGTATGCACGGCAGGTTTGAATCGAATAAGGCAGCGGCCCAGTGTGATGTTCTGATTGCATGCGGAGCAAGATTTTCGGACAGGGTTGCAGGGAACAGGCTCAAGTTTGCTCCTAAGGCGGATGTTGTACATATAGATATAGACCCGGCTGAAATGGACAAAAACGTTTATTCCGACTGCCATTTAAGAGGCGATCTCAAAGAGGTGCTTCCGCTTCTTACAAAGGCGCTTGATAAGTGTGACCATTCTGAGTGGAAAACGGAGATCAACGGTTGGAAACGTCCGTTCGTTCAGAATCAGATAGAGGATTATGTTAATCCGCAGAAACTGATTGAGTTTGTTGATGAGAATACCCCTGATGATACCATTGTTGTTACCGATGTAGGCCAGCATCAGCTGTGGGCTGCTCAGTTTTATAAATTCCGTCAGCCGCGTACCATGCTTACCAGCGGCGGACTCGGTACCATGGGCTATTCAATGGGCGCGGCTATGGGCGCTGCCTTTGGCTGCCCGGACAAGAAAATTGTTCTTTTTGCCGGTGACGGCGGTTTCCATATGAATCTTAACGAGCTGGCAACAATGGCATCCTATAATATTCCGGTCGTTATGTTTATCATGAATAATAAAGTGCTCGGAATGGTTCGCCAGTGGCAGAAACTGTTTTACGGCAACCGCTTTGCGGATACTGACCCAAACAGAAAAACGGATTTCGTCAAGGTAGCGGAGGCGTTCGGTATAAAAGGTTTGCGTCTTGATAATAATGAGCAGATCGAAAGCGTAGTCAAAGAAGCACTTGCGTATCAGGGCCCTGTTCTTGTTGACTGCCGTATATCTCCTGATTCAAATGTGCTTCCTATGATTCCGCCCGGCGGTTCGTCAGACGATATCATTATGAAATTTAATTGATGGGGAGGTTGCTGATATGACTGAAAAACTTACTTTTTCCGTTTTGGTAGATAATCAGAGCGGTGTTTTGCAGCGTGTTGCAAGCCTTTTCAGCAGAAGAGGCTATAATATCAATTCTCTTACTGTAAGTGAAACGGAAGATCCCGCTTTTTCCAGAATGACCGTTGTTTCAGAGGCGGATCCGGATATGGCCCGCCAGATAGAAATGCAGCTGCTAAAGCTTGAGATCGTTAAAAAAGTAGAGCTCTTAACCGACAAGAATTCGGTTTCGTCAGAGCTTCTGCTCATAAAAGTCAGAGCCAAGGGGATTGAAAAGAAGAATGCCCTTCTTGAGATCAACAGAAAATACGGTGCAAGAATTGTAGACGTTACGTTGGAGAGTTTCACTCTTGAACTTACCGGCAGACCGGATACGATCGATGAATTTATCGGCGCTATTTCGGATTTCGGTATTATAGAAATGGCAAGAACGGGTGAGACCTCCCTCGAAAGGGGTTCAGAGTCTTTTTCAGAAGATCTTTGATCAAACCGGTATTTTCTTTTTCCCCGCTGCGCGGGAATAAACTATTTTATATTAGGTGATACAAATGGGAATGACAATGACTCAAAAGATCCTTGCGGACCACGCCGGGCTTGAAAGCGTTGTTGCCGGTCAGCTTATCAACGCGAAACTGGATATGGTGCTCGGAAATGACGTAACTTCACCCGTAGCAATAAACGTTATGGAGAAGTTCGGCAAGGATAAAATATTTGATAAAACAAGAATCTCCCTTGTTATGGATCATTTTACCCCCAACAAGGATATCCAGTCCGCCCAGAACTGCAAACAGGTAAGGGAGTTTGCTTCGCGCCACGGTATACTTCATTATTATGACGTGGGCAAGATGGGAATTGAGCACGCGCTCTTGCCGGAGCAGGGGATCGTTACCTGCGGAGACTGTATTATCGGTGCGGACAGCCATACCTGCACATACGGCGCGCTCGGCGCTTTCTCAACAGGCGTGGGGTCAACCGATATGGCGGCGGGTATGATAACCGGTATGGCTTGGTTCAAAGTGCCTTCCGCAATAAAAGTTGTAATAACAGGCGAGAAACCCGAATATATCTGCGGTAAAGACGTTATTCTTCATATCATCGGCAGGATCGGCGTTGACGGGGCGCTTTACAAGAGCCTTGAATTTACGGGCGACGGCATTAAAAATCTTTCTATGGACGACCGCCTTACGATTTCCAATATGGCTATTGAGTGCGGCGCCAAAAACGGTATTTTCCCTGTTGATGATGTTACGCTTGCCTATGTGGAAGGCAGATCCGAGCGGCTGTATAAGATCTATGAGGCGGATGAAGACGCAGAATATGAAAGCACAATCACCGTTGACCTCAGCACACTTCGTCCTACGGTTGCTTTTCCGCATCTTCCGGAAAACACAAAAACCATTGATGAGGTTCCCGAGATCAGGATTGATCAGGTGGTTATCGGATCGTGTACGAACGGCAGGATGGAAGATATGCGTACGGCGGCGTCTATCCTCAAGGGTAAAAAGGTTGCAGACGGTGTCCGCGTGATCGTTATTCCCGCAACTCAGCAGATCTATCTTGACTGTATTAAAGAGGGTCTTACGGAGATCTTCATTGAGTCCGGAGCTGTTGTTTCAACGCCAACATGCGGTCCGTGTCTCGGCGGTCATATGGGTATACTTGCAAAGGGCGAAAGAGCCGTTTCCACTTCAAACAGAAACTTTGTAGGCAGAATGGGGCATACCGAATCGGAAGTATATCTTGCTTCTCCTGCAGTAGCGGCAGCATCAGCTGTGGCAGGTTTTATAGCAGACCCTGCAAAGATTTAAGGAGGATTTCGTGATGGATAAAGCTAAAGGCACTGTTCATAAATTCGGCGATAACGTGGATACAGATGTTATTATTCCCGCGCGTTACCTCAATAAGAGCGATGATGCGTGGCTGGCTTCCCACTGTATGGAAGATATTGACAAAGATTTTGTAAACCATGTTAAGCCGGGAGATATCATGGTTGCAGGCGCAAATTTCGGCTGCGGTTCTTCAAGAGAGCACGCCCCGATCGCCATTAAGGCAAGCGGTGTCTCCTGTGTGATCGCCTCCACTTTCGCCCGCATTTTTTACAGAAATGCCATCAATATTGGCCTTGCTATCCTTGAATGTGACGAGGCTTCAAAGGAGATCCAAAACGGCGATACGGTTGAAGTGGATTTCAATACGGGCGTTATTACAGACGTTACTCTCGGAAAAACGTTTCAGGCGCAGCCGTTTCCGGATTTTATTCAGAACATAATCGCCAAGGGCGGTTTGCTTAATTCTATCGGTTGATCGGGAGTTTTTAACGGCATGACACTTGTAATTGATGACGAATTGCTTCAAAAATGCGGCGGGGGATCGTCTGAATATTGGTTTTCCTACGGCGATTACACGATTAAAAACATTTCTGAGCTCGATGATCTGGATAAGCCGGATGATGTCGGCCAGACGGCATATTATGTCTCTCTGGGCCTGATACCGTTTCTTTCAGTCAGCAATGAGGAGATTATGCGCGCTTTTGTAAAACAGCGCGGATCCGTTAAGCTTAACGGAATACTTCAAAAGGTTCATTCAGACGATTTTATTGAAACTTTCTGGAAGTATTTTAACGCTTATCCCGAGCTTAAGGAAGGTCTCAACGAATTCGGAAATAAATTTATAATGAACAGGCTTATTGAATGGTGTAAAGAAAACAATATAAGCTATGAACTCAGCGGAGAGCTAAGAAAAGCCGATGCATGCTGAACGCATATAAAAAGCTGCCTTTGCCGGCGGCTTTTTTTGTTTGCATATAAATATTTAATATGTTATACTTAGAAAAGAATATTTTCATTTGTTC
Organism: uncultured Clostridium sp.; assembly: GCA_958422185.1. Classification (GTDB taxonomy): domain Bacteria; phylum Bacillota; class Clostridia; order Oscillospirales; family Acutalibacteraceae; genus Eubacterium_R. Next base: position 24,716 of record CATZNW010000022.1, on the reverse strand, counting down.
GGAGGTCTTGTTTTGTCTGAAAATGAAAATTTAAAAACCATAAAAGAGGCGGTTGAGGAAAACGGTATCTATACTGGACTTACCAGCGGAACTTCAATGGAACCTTTAATACACCATAAAAAGGACACCATTATTGTCGTCAGACCGCAGGGGCGCCTGAAAAAATACGATATACCGGTGTATTTATGCGGCGGAAAATACATAATGCACCGCGTTATAAAAGTGTGCGGCGATCATTACGTCATAGTAGGCGATAACTTGATCCGAAAAGAGTATGTTACGGATGATATGATCATTGGGGTTTTAAGGGGATTTTATAAAAACGGGAAAAAATATATCGATCTTGAAACAAATGTTGCGTATAAAGCGTATTCAAGGATCTGGGTTGCTCTTTTGCCTGTGAGGCCGGCATATTGCTTTGCCAGGCGGGCTGTAAACAAAATCAAAAGAATTTTTAAACGAGGTAACCACGCGTGAGCGATAATGTAAAACACAGAAGATTTAAAAAAAGCGACCTGACCGTTGTTGCCTGGCTTATGAAGATAGGCAGACGGCAATACGGTAAAATGGCTGTTGTTATGGTTGCCAATATCATATGGGCAAGCCTTTCGGTAGTTTTTGCCAACTTTTCCAAAAATATTATTGACGGCGCTGTTGAATACCGTGATTATCATTACGTTCTAAAGTATGCCGTTGCGCTGTTCGCGGTCATCATGTTGCAGCTGCTTCTGAATCTGCTTAGCAACAGTTTTTCTGAAAGATGCCGCGGGCGCCTTGATATGGACTACCGGAAATATCTTCTTCAGGAAATAATGAAAAAGGATTATTCCAAAATAACTTCCTATCATACGGGTGAGCTTCAGAACAGGCTTTTTAATGATATTACCGTTGTTACGGACGGAATCACAACCATTGTGCCCGATTCAACGTTCTATATTGTAAAGCTGCTGTGCGCGTTTATCTATTTGGTAGTGATCAGCAGGGTGTTTGCGTTTGTTTTCCTTGCCGGCGGATTTTTTGTTTTTTTGTGTATGCGTGCTTTCAGAGGACCATTGAAGAAACTGCACAAGCGCGTGCAGGAAACGGAAGGAGGTACGCGCTCCTTCTTTCAGGAGGCCGTGATCAATCTGCTTGTTGTCAAATCCTTTGCCGCAGAGGACCGTGTTGCAGACGAGGCGGATGTTTTGCAGGAAAAAAACTATAAAGCAAGAATGAAACGCAGATTTATGCATATCGCGTCGCGCGGTGGTATTTCAACGGTATTTAATATTGGCTATGTTTTTGCTCTGACTTTCGGAGCTTTCGGTCTGCTGGGGATCGGCGGTATCAGTATGACGTACGGCACAGTCACCGCTATGCTGCAGCTGGTTAATCAGGTACAGGGTCCCTTTGCCAGCCTTTCTTCTGTTTTACCGAAATATTATAATGTGATTGCCTCGGCCGAAAGGCTTATGGAGATCGCAAATCTGCCGGACGAAAAGGAGAGCAACGAAAAAGATATAAACGTAGCGGATACATATGAAAAGCTCAGATCCATAAAATTTGAGAATATAACATTTAAATATGACCGGGAAGTGATTCTTGACAATACCTCTTTAACCGTTAATAAAGGCGATTTCATTGCTATAACAGGTATATCGGGCATAGGAAAAAGCACTTTGCTAAAGCTGCTGCTCGGTGTTTTAAATGTCCGCAGCGGAGAGATATCACTTGAACTCAGCGACGGCAAACTTCCCGTAGATAAGCATACAAGGCGGCTTTTTTCATATGTTCCCCAGGGAAATATGCTGCTTTCCGGAACGATAAGGGAGAATCTGACCTTTATAAATCCGTTTGCTTCAAATGAGGAGATACAAAACGCTATACATATATCCTGCGCGGATCAGTTTATAAACGAATTGCCTGACGGTATCGAAACGGTTATAGGCGAAAAAGGGCTTGGCCTTTCGGAAGGTCAGATACAGCGCCTTGCCATTGCAAGATCAATGCTGAGCGAGTCTCCGGTGCTGCTTCTTGATGAAGCTACCTCCGCGCTTGATGAAGATACGGAAAAGGCGTTTCTTACAAATCTAAAAGAAATGAAAAACGTAACGTGTATCATCGTCAGCCATAAAAAGGCGGCTCTCCAGATATGCAATAAACATGTAAGGATCGAAAATGCAAAGATCATCAGTGAGGTAAATGAAGATGCTGACTGAATTCGGAAAAAAGATCAATAAAAACAGTCCGCTGGCTGAATATCCACGGCCGCAGTTCGTAAGAGACAGCTATATCAATCTGAACGGCATATGGAAATGCGCATTTACGGAAAACAGAGCTCTTCCGGCTGATTTTCCTTTGGAGATCGTTGTGCCTTTTTCTCCGGAAACGCCGCTCTCCGGCGTCGGCAGAGTGCTTAAACCGTCTGAATATCTGCATTACGATAAAACGTTTGATATCCCGCAGGATTTTAATAAAGGCAGAATATTTATTCATTTCGGGGCAGTTGATCAGATCGCGGATGTGTTTGTGAACGGTGTTCATGTCGGCTCGCATACGGGAGGGTATACACCTTTTTCTTTTGAGATAACAGAATATGTAAACGAAGGACCCAACCGTCTGAATGTCACCGTTAAGGATTATTCGGATACAGGCGAATTTTCTCGGGGCAAGCAAAAGTTCCGCCGCGGGGGTATATGGTACAGTCCTCAAAGCGGTATCTGGCAGACCGTGTGGCTTGAAAGTACGCCGGCGGAGTATTTGCACAGCGTTAAGATCACACCGGAGTATGATGATGAGCAGGTCCGCTTTGAATTTGATGCAGACAGCCAAGTCATAACTTCCGTTTATGACGGTGATATTCTGATCGCCCAAACATCGGAACATGTTGTCAGGATCCCTAATTTCAAGTCATGGTCACCGGAAAGTCCGTTTCTTTATAATGTTACGTTCGCTTGTGGGAAAGACCGTGTGAAATCTTATTTCGGAATGAGAAAGTTTTCAACCGGCACGGACAAAAACGGTGTTCAGAGGCTGTTTTTAAACAATAAGCCTTATTTCCACAACGGTCTTCTTGACCAGGGCTATTATCCTGACGGGTTTTTAACTCCCCCTTCTAACGAGGCTATGGAATCCGATGTTAAAACTGTTAAAAAAATGGGATTTAACATGCTCAGAAAGCATATCAAGATCGAGCCGATGCTGTGGTATCACTATTGTGATGTGAACGGAATCCTGGTCTGGCAGGATATGGTAAACGGAGGGGGCAAGTACGGCCTTGAGATTTCTGTTCTGCCGTTCATAGGAATCAATCTTGATGATACCCGTTACAAAACTTTTAAGCGTACTGATGCTTCTCAGCGTGAAAGCTACTATAAAGAACTGAAAGAGATGCTCAGCTCTCTCTATAATTGCCCGTGCATAGCGCTCTGGGTACCGTTCAATGAGGGCTGGGGGCAGTTCGACAGTGCCATGGCCTATAAATTTATAAAGGATTTTGATAAAACAAGAACAGTGGATTCCGCGTCCGGCTGGCACGACAGAGGCGTTACCGACGTTATATCAAAACATATTTATTTTACGCCGATCCATGTAAAAAAAGGCAGCAGACCGTATGTCCTTTCGGAATTCGGCGGATTCTCCCGCAGGATAAAGGGCCATACGTTCAATAATAAAATGTTTGGATATAAGATCTACAATTCAACGGAAAGTCTTGAAAAGGCGTATAAAAAAATGTTTGAAAAGGTCATTATTCCCCAGATCAGGACCGGACTTTCGGCAACTGTCTATACTCAGCTTACCGATGTGGAAGATGAATTGAACGGCCTTTTGACTTATGACAGAAGGATCGAAAAAATATCCGCAGATCTGCTCAGAAAAATCAATGAAAGGGTTAAATTATGATGAATCAGCTTGATATTAAAGAAGGCGTTAGGGCCGTTATCAGAACGAACAGGGGTGATATGGAGTTCGTACTTTTTCCTGAGGTGGCGCCCAAGGCCGTTGAAAATTTTATTACACATTCGGAAAACGGCTATTATAATGATCTTATTTTTCACAGAGTCATTCAGGATTTCATGATCCAGGGCGGTGATCCTACCGGAACGGGAATGGGCGGCGAATCCGTCTTCGGCAAGAATTTTGAAGATGAATTCAGCCTCGATGCACGCAATTATTACGGTGCGCTGTCTATGGCAAACGCGGGGCCGAACACCAACGGCAGTCAGTTCTTTATCGTGCAGGCAAAATCCGTGCCACAGAATCTGCTTTCACAGATGGAGCAGCTGAAGGAAAACGGTTTCCCTCAGAAAGTAATTGATAATTACAAACAAGTCGGCGGCACACCCTGGCTCGATTTTCACCACACTGTGTTCGGCCAGCTCATAAACGGCGCTGACGTTTTGGATTCGATCGCGTCCGTAAAGTGCGGACCGAATGATAAACCAATCAATGATGTTGTTATCCATGAGATCGTTATAAATAAATGAAGTCTTTAAAATTTTACGGCTGAGTATTTGCTCAGCCGTTTTTTTCTTTTTATGATTTAATATTTGACAATTTATTTGCCGTATCGAATCTATAATAAAATCGGTGATGGCGTTGACAGTTATTTATGTAGACGTTTTGCTTGTCGTAAATTTTTTTATTACTTTTCTGCTTTTGCTCATTACACAAAAACTTGCCAAGGAAACTTCAAAACTCTACCGCATTGTGCTGGCGTCTTTTGCCGGGGCAGCCTATTCGCTGGTCATCTTGTCTGATGAGCTGGAATTTGCCGTTTCGCTTTTGGGAAAATTTGCCGCTGCCTGCGTTATCGTTTTGATCGCTTTCAGGCGATCTACCGTTAAATGCTTTTTAAAGGATACCGCAATATTCTTTTTTGTGAATTTCGTATTTGTTGGTATCATGGTGGGTCTGTGGATGATCTTCCGGCCTTCGGGGATCGTTATAAATAATTCCACCGTATATTTTGATATTTCAGCGTCGGTTCTTTTGATATCGGCATTCATTGCTTATGTGATCAGTGCGGTTATCATCAGGATATACAATAATAAGACCGCAAAAAATGAACTTTATAATGTAACGGTTTATTACGGGGGAAAGAAACGTTCGTTTTTTGCTTTTGCAGACAGCGGCAATAATCTTCGCGAGCCATTCTCGGATTATCCCGTGATCGTTGCAGATGAAGATCTGTTTAAAGATGCTCCGTGCAGCAGGGTCATTCCTGTTTCAACAGTGAACGGAGAAGGAATATTAAAGGCATTCAAACCGGAAAAGGTGGTGATTTCAACGTCGCGCGGGTGCGGCGAATTGACAAGGGTATATATAGCCTTAAGCAGCAATGTGAAAAAAGGGGAGTACCGCGGGATAATCAATCCCAAATCTGTAGCAGAGGTGCAATATGCGTCAAAAAATTAAATTTTTTTTCTTAAGAATCGTAAACAGGCTTTTTAAAAAGAATTGTTATTACATAAACGGGCCTGAAACTCTGCCTCCGCCGCTTACCAAGGAAGAGGAAGAGACCGTTATGCGTGAATTAAAAGAGGGAAACGATGCCCACCGTGAGCTTCTGATAACCCGTAATCTTCGTCTGGTGGTCTATATTGCCAAAAAATTTGAGGGATGCGCAACTTCAACGGAGGATCTTGTTTCCATCGGTACCATCGGTCTTATGAAGGCTGTCAGAACGTTTGATCCGCAAAAAAATATAAAGCTTGCAACATATGCGTCACGCTGTATTGAAAATGAGATCCTTATGCATCTAAGGAAGATAAGCAACGCTAAGTTTGAAATGAGTTTTGACGAACCGCTCAGCATTGACTGGGACGGCAATGAGCTGACTTTGCGTGATGTTCTTGGAAGCGAGCCGGATGAGATCTCAAATGATATAGAATATAATGATGAAAAGGCCCTGCTTTTAAAAATAATCCTGGCCCTCCCTGAAAAGGAGCGCGAGCTTATGAAGATGCGTTTCGGGATTCTGGGTGAAAAAGAGCATACGCAGAAAGAGCTTGCAGATCTTATGGGCATTTCGCAGAGCTACATTTCCAGACTGGAAAAAAGGATCCTTTCAAAAATCCGAAATCAGATTATGAAAGAATACGCTTAATATGTACGCGGCGGGATGTTACCGCACCGCGGTCAGTTATTCCTCAACAACATGTCTTCTGAAAAGCAGGCTGATGCACCAGATAGCCGCAAGGCCTACAAGACAGTAAATGATCCTTGCTATAACGCTTTCCTGTCCGCCGCATATCCAGGCAACAAGGTCAAATTTAAAAAGTCCCACAAGACCCCAGTTAAGTCCGCCTATTATGTTAAGGATCAGTGCTATTCTGTTTATAATCGTCATTTTCTCATCTCCAAATAAAAAAGTCGTTAGTATGTTGCCCGTACTAACGACTTTTTATTCATTTAATGTTCTGGTGCGGATTAAATTTTTGTTAAAATAATTTCTGCTTTACCTTCTATATTATATTTTCCGTATCCTGCCGGAACGAAATAGCTGTCTCCCTTTTTAAATTCTCTGCCGCAGATCTTTCCGTTTCCGTCAATAATAAGGATATGGTTAAAGCTGTCGGCGTCCGCGGTCAGCACGATCTCACTTTCACAGTCATATCTGAAAACGGTAAACAGATCGCATTTTGTAAGAAGCTGCTTTTTGCCGCCGCAGATCTTTTCAGGCGCTTCCTGCGGCCTTGTGCCGTATTTCGGAGGCTCTGTAACGGTTACGTCCACCGCTTTTTCAATGTGAAGCTCCCGCGGTCTGCCGTCTTTTCCGAGTCTGCCGTAATCGTAAACCCTGTATGTGGAATTGCTGTTTTGCTGAATTTCAGCAGTCAAAGTGCCTTTTCCTATGGCGTGAACCGTGCCCGCTTCAATGAAGAACAGGTCGCCCTTATGCACTTTTACGCTGTTTAAGACCTCAGGCAGGGTATTGTTTTCTATCGCTTTCCTGAAATCTTCTTTTGATATTTTGTTTTTAAAGCCGTAAATAAGCTCTGCGCCATCTTCAGCGTCAAGCACATACCATATCTCTGTCTTCCCGAATTCGTGCTCCACCCGCTTTGCATATTCGTCGTCCGGGTGCACTTGGATTGAAAGGTTATCCTTCGCATCGATTATTTTGATCAGAACAGGAAAGTAATCGAATTTTGCGCTGTTCTTTCCCAGCGTTTTAACGCTTCCCTCTGCGTTTATAGCCTCTTCAAGCGTTTTTTTATCGTATATACCGCCGTCCACGGTGTTCATGCCGTCCTTGTGGCAGGCAAGCATCCAGCCTTCAGCAACTGGATCAAGGTCTGTTTTCATTTTAAATTCATCACGCAGACGTGTGCCGCCCCAAATGTAATCTTTAAAGACGGGGTTTAATTTAAGTATATCCATATTCATGCCTTCTTATGCACAGTTTATAAAGTATATCTATAATATCAAAATTTTACTTCACATTCAAGGTTTTATAGTGTAAAATATATTTCGGTGAACAGAAAGGAGTGAAGTTTATGGCGTGCCTCAATATTCAGAATCTTACACTGGCGTTCGGAGAAAATACTCTTTTTGAGAATATTTCTTTTGAAATGGGCAACAGGGACAAAGTCGGCCTTGTTGGTGCAAACGGCGCGGGAAAAACTTCGCTTTTTAAGGTGCTTACCGGTGAATACAGCCCAACGTCCGGCGGCGCTTTCATCGGCAGAAATATAAGACTCGGATATATGGAGCAGCATACCTGTTCAGATAACAGAACTGTTTATGACGAGCTTGTTTCCGTTTTTTCAGATCTTATAAAAATAGAAAAGGAACTGGAAGAGATATCTGCAAAGCTTACGGCTCAGCCGTCAAAAGAACTTATCTCGCGCCAGGATTTTCTGAATGAGCAGTTTCTGCGAAACGGCGGTTCAACATATAAGAGCCTTACGCGCTCCGCGCTGCTCGGTCTCGGCTTTGACGAAAAGGATTTCTCAAAACCAACGTCAACGCTTTCCGGCGGGCAGAGATCAAAACTGATTCTTTCCAAACTGCTTCTTTCCAGGGCGGATCTGCTCCTCCTTGACGAGCCGACTAACCATTTGGACATAAGTTCGGTAGAATGGTTGGAGGGATTTTTGGCTTCCTTTTCAGGCGCTTTTATCGTAATATCCCATGACAGATATTTTCTGGATAAGATTACGGATAAAACGATCGAGATCGAATGCAGAAAGCTTCGCTCCTATAAGGGCAACTATTCAGAGTTTCTTGTAAAAAAAGAAGCAGAGCAAAAGGCGATCGCAGAAAAATATGAAAACGATCTGAAAGAGATTGAGCGCCTTGAAGGAATCATTGAACAGCAGCGCCGCTGGAACAGGGAAAAGAATATTAAGACTGCGGAAAGCAAGGAAAAGGTCATAGAAAGGATCCGGGCACAGCTTGTTCCGCCGGACGCCGCAAGAAAGCGGATACGCTTTGATTTTACTCCGAAATGCATTTCTGGCGAAGAGGTGCTGAATGTTAACGGGCTTTCTAAATCTTTCGGAGATAAAAACATATTCGATCATATTTCGTTTGATATCAGACGCGGTGAACGGGTGTTTCTTGTAGGTGATAACGGCTGCGGCAAAACGACTCTTTTAAAGATACTTATGGGCGATTACCGGCAGGATTCGGGCAGCTTCAGATTCGGCGCGAATCTGTTTACCGGATATTTTGACCAGGTCCAGGAAAAACTTGATTTGAATAAGACCGCGCTTGAAGAGGTCTGGTCCGCCTTTCCGGCAATGACAGAAACCAATGTCAGAAACGCGCTTGCAGCTTTCCTTTTCAGAGGTGAAGATGTATATAAGCGTCTTTCGGACTGCTCTGGGGGTGAGAGAGCAAGAGTTGCCCTCCTTAAGCTGATGCTGGGGAAGTATAACTTTCTTTTGCTGGACGAGCCCACAAATCACCTTGACGCTTATTCAAGGGAAGAACTTGAAAATACGCTGTTGAACTATTCAGGCACTATGCTTATTGTGTCGCACGACAGATATTTTATAAATAAACTTGCCACAACGGTTCTTGAACTTACGCAGCATGGCATAAAAAAATATATTGGCAATTATGACGATTATTCAGAGGCAAAAATTCGCTGCGGTTCTGATGAAACTGAGAAAAAGCAGCCTTACAAGCCGAAGGCAAACGATTATAAAATGCGAAAGGAGCTTCAAAGCAGGCAAAGGAGGTTGAGGACCGCTGTTTCCCGCCTTGAAGGCAATATTGAGGATCTGGAGGATGAGATCGCACTTCTGGAAGAAAAACTCAATTCCAATCCGCCGTATGAGCAGTTCCTTGTTATTAATAATGAGCTGGAGCAGAAAACGGCTGAACGAGACGCTCTTTTTGAGGAATGGACCGAAAAATCAGAGGAATTGACAAGCCTGGCCGATTAAATTATAATAAACGGGTATTTTATAGATAAAAGTTGGGAATTATGGCTAAATCAGTGATTATAGGCGGCGGTGCGGCCGGCCTCATGGCAGCGGCAGCCTGTGCCGCGCGCGGTAAAGATACAGTTATTGTTGAAAAAATGCCTGTCTGCGGCAAAAAGATTTCCATTACTGGAAAAGGACGGTGCAATGTTACCAATGCCTGTTTTGAGCTTTCCGATCTGATATCGAACGTTCCCAGAAATCCGCGTTTTCTTTATTCGGCTTTTTCCTCTTTTATGCCGTATGATACCATGTCTTTTTTTGAGGATCTTGGTGTTCCGCTCAAAACAGAAAGAGGAAACCGCGTTTTCCCGGTGTCGGATAAAGCAAAGGATATTTCAAATGCTCTGATCAGGAATGCAAAGGATAACGGCGTAAAAATACTGCACGCGGCCGCGGAGGCATTCCGGTTTGAAGATAAGAGGATAAGAGCCGTGATTTTATCTGACGGCAGTATAATAGAGTGTGACAGCGTTGCGCTTTGCACCGGCGGCAAGAGTTACCCTGCCACAGGCTCTACGGGAGACGGTTATATTCTTGCAGAGAGCGCAGGACATTCCGTTACCAGGATCACACCCGCTCTGGTGCCCCTTAAAAGCAATGATGATTTTGTGCCTGTTCTTCAGGGCCTGAGCCTTAGAAATGTCGCGATAAAGCTGGTAAAAAACGGAAAATCGGTATATTCCGATTTCGGCGAGATGCTGTTTACCCATTACGGCCTGAGCGGACCGGTTATTCTTTCTGCGTCCAGCCATATGGAGGAACCGGAAAACGGGGACTATAAAATAGTTATAGATCTGAAACCTGCTTTAGATGATGAAACGCTTGATAAAAGAATACAGCGTGATTTCGCGGAATTCAAAAATAAGGATATCATAAACGCCCTTACAAAGCTTTTGCCGAAAAAACTGATTCCCGCTGCCGTTGATCTGTGGGGAGTGGAGCGGCATAAAAAGGTCAATGAAATAACGCGTGAGGAAAGAAAAGCGCTTGTTTATCTGCTGAAAAATCTGGAAGTCAGCATTTCGGGATTTTATTCTATCGATTCCGCAATAATAACAAGGGGCGGCATAAACGTTAAGGAGATTGATCCCAAAACGATGCGTTCCAGAATAATAGATAATCTCTATTTTGCCGGGGAAATCATGGATGTGGACGCCTATACCGGCGGTTTCAATCTGCAGATCGCTTTTTCCACAGGTAAGTTATGCGGAGAGAATATGTAAATGAAGAAAGGTTGTTTTGAATTGGTTAATGTTGCCATAGACGGACCCGCCGGAGCGGGAAAAAGCACCGTTGCGCGCGGCGCGGCAAAAGAGCTCGGTTATATTTATGTTGATACGGGCGCGCTTTACAGAACAGTGGCTCTTGCGGCACAAAGAACAGCGGTGCTTGGGGATGAGAAAAAGATTACGGATATGCTTTCTTCTGTTACCGTGGAGCTCGGATTTGACGAAAACGGTGAGCAGAGAGTGTATTTGAACGGCGAGGACGTGTCTTTGCTTATCCGTACGCCCGAAATATCCATGGCGGCGTCCGGCGTGTCACAGATCCCTGCGGTAAGGGAATTCCTGCTTGAACTTCAGCGTTCCATAGCGCGGGAAAATAACGTTATCATGGACGGCAGGGATATTGGAACCGTCGTTCTGCCGGATGCGGATGTAAAAATATTTCTTTTTGCCTCTCCGGAATGCAGAGCTCAAAGAAGATATAAGGAGCTCCTTGAAAAAGGCGAAAATGTTAAATATGAGGACGTGTTAAAGGACGTTAATGACCGTGATTATCAGGACAGCCACCGTAAGATCGCTCCTCTGAAGCCGACCGCTCAATCCGTTATGGCGGATACAACAGGCAAGGCGCTACCGGAAAGCATAGAGATGGTGGTTTCTATTATAAAGGAGAAGATCAATGGTTAGTTTTGATTACAGTGAAGTTAAACATTATAAATTTTACGGTTTTGTAAAAAAAGTTTTCGGACCCGTTTTCAGAATGATCTATAAACTGGAGTTTAAGGGACTTGAAAACGTTCCGTCCGAGTCGGACGGAAGATACATAGTTGCGATAAATCATACCTCCGCTTTTGATCCCGTATTCGTTTCCATGCCCAAACAGGTGCCGCCGCTACATTTTATGGCAAAGGTGGAACTGTTTAAAAATCCCGTTGTCGGATGGGTCATAAAACATCTTTACGGATTTCCCGTCAAAAGGGGAAAGGGCGATAATTCCGCTATCGAATACGGAGAAAAGATCATTGAAGAGGGACATGTGATGGCGATCTGTCCGGAGGGCAAGAGAATAAAGGACAAAAACGGTGTGCCGCAAAAGGCAAAATCCGGAGTAGCGGTAATCGCAAAGGCAACAAGCGCGTCTGTCCTGCCTGTGGCGATTTACTGCAACGGCCCGATCAAAGCAGGAAAAAAGGTGGTTATTTCATACGGCAAAATACTCTCCCTTGAAGATATGGGGTTAAATAAAGATGATATCCACCCGCATGATATTAAAAATGCCGCAAACACGGTAATGGATAAAATTACCGAATTGTGGGAGGCTGAACATAATGAAAGAAATTAGACTTGCCAAAACGGCCGGATTTTGTTTCGGCGTAAACAGAGCGGTCAATCTTGTTTACAAACTGGTTGATGACGGCGAAAAGGTCTGCACTCTAGGCCCTATCATACATAATCAGCAGCTCGTTGAGGATCTGAAATCAAAAGGAGTAAGGGATATCGCTTTTCCTGATGAGTGCAAAAGCGATTATAAGATTGTTATTCGTACCCACGGAATCGAAAAGGAGACCCTTGAAAGGATCGGCTCCCTCGGTTTGGCGTATATTGACGCAACCTGTCCGTTCGTACTTAAGATACACAGGATAGTAAGCGAGGCGGAGCCCGGCACGATAACGCTGATCGCCGGGGATTCGGATCATCCGGAGGTGAAGGGCATACGCTCTTTCTGTGTTGGGGACGCATATGTGTTTAAAAACTGTGAGGAACTGTCTGCTATCATAGAAAAATACAGTGCTTCCGCCCAAAAATCGGTGATTTGCGTTTCACAGACCACTTTCAGCACGGAAGAATGGAAAAAATGCGAGAAAATTCTTAAAAAGGTATGTACAAACTGCAAAATTTTTGATACAATATGCAGTGCAACGTCCGAAAGGCAGGCAGAGGCGCTTGCTCTTGCCAAACAGTGCGATGCCATGCTGGTTATCGGAGGTCGCCATTCATCCAATACTTGCAAATTGAAAGACGTTTGTTCGGAATATGCACCCACTTTCTTGATAGAGACTGCTGCGGAGCTTGCCGATATGGATTTTTCGCGTTTCAATGTAGTTGGAGTTACTGCCGGGGCCTCTACACCCTCGGTAATTATCAAGGAGGTACTAAAAACCATGTCCGAAGAAATCAAAGAAAAGGAAGTTGAAGCAACACAAACTGTTGCGGAGACAGCAGAAGCCGCTGATAAAGCCGTTAAGGCTGCTGTCGATGCATCTGCTGATGGTGAAACCTTCGCAGAGATGCTCGAACAGTCTTTCAGCGAAAACGACACCGGTAAAGTAGTAAAAGGTGTTGTTGAAAACATTACGCCTACCGAGGTGTTTGTTGACGTTCCCGGAAGAAAGCAGACCGGCGTTATCGCCCGTGAAGATCTTTCTGCCGAGCCGTTTGAAAAGTGTGAGGATATCGTCTCAAAGGGCGATGTGCTTGACCTTGTAATTCTTAAAACTAACGATCAGGACGGTGTGCTCAAGCTCTCAAAGAAGCTTACGGACAGCTTTAAGGGCTGGGAGGATATCGTTAAGGCAAAAGAAAATGACGAGATTCTTGAGGGTTACATAACCGCCGTTGTACGCGGCGGCGTGCTTGCAACCGTTAAGGGTACAAGGGTATTTATTCCTGCGTCGCTTTCAGGCGTTCCCAAGAATGAGGATATCAATATTCTTAAAGGCACTACTGCCAGATTTAAGATCATTGATATAAATGAGCAGAGAAGACGTGCAGTCGGCTCCATCCGTGCAGTTCTTAATGAAGAGAGGAAAAAAGCGCGCGAAGAGGCCTGGGCAAAGCTTGAAGAGGGAATGAAACTTACTGGTATAGTTAAATCCCTTACCAATTACGGGGCTTTTGTTGATATCGGCGGAATTGACGGAATGATCCATATCAGCGAACTTTCATGGACCCGCATCAAGCATCCTTCTGAGGTAGTAAACGTAGGCGATCAAGTAGAAGTTTATATAAAAGCCCTTGATCAGGAGAAGAAAAAGATTTCTCTCGGCTTTAAGAAAGTGGAGGACAATCCTTGGGAGATCCTCAAAAGAGATTATCCTGTGGATACCGTTGTCAAGAACGCAAAGATCGTAGGCGTTACTTCTTTCGGCGCTTTTGCAACAGTTGTTCCCGGTATTGAGGGTCTTATCCACATCAGCGAGATCAGCTGGAACAGGATCAAAACGCCTGCTGACGTTCTTAAAGTCGGTGATGAGGTAGATGTTCTTATTACAAATATTGATTTTGATAAGAAGAGAGTAAGCCTCTCCATGAAACAGCTTACGGAAAGACCGGAAGCGTTTATTCCTGCGCTCCAGTCTGACGACGAAGAACAGGAGGCTCCTGAAGAGGAAACTTCTGAAGAGGTTGTAACCGATGAGGCGCCCGCCGATGTGCCGGCAGAGGAGACCTCAGAAACTCCGGCAGAAGATACTGCTGAAGAGGCCGCTGGCGATGCAGCCCCGGAAGAAACTGCAGCAGAAGAATAAAATTTTGGACCCGCCGTTCATCGGCGGGTCTTGTTGTTAGGAGATCCTATGAAAGCGAAAGCATTATGCATTTGTGCCAGTCCGCGCAAAAACGGCAGTTGTTCTCATATCATTGATTCTTTTATAAATGGTTTCAAAACAGAAAGTAATACAGTGGAAAAGATATATATTTCCGATGTGGATATCCATTATTGCCGTGGCTGTAAAAAATGTTATAAAAACGGAATCTGCGTTCAAAATGACGGAGTTTTGAATCTGGTGAAGAAAGTTCTTGATTCGGATATAGTTGTTATTGCTTCGCCTTCATATTGGGCTGACGTTCCCGGACAGTTAAAAACTTTCTTTGACAGAAACACGCCTTTCGGCAACACAAATTCAAACCGTATTGTAAAAAATAAAAAAGAAATATTCGGTGTTTCTATTGCTGTCAGAGCTGGTAAATCCGAAAAAGAAAATGAAATCATACTCGATTTTATTGAGCACTACTACGGACATATGGGAATTACTCCGTTAAAACGATTTTCGATTACCAATACAGACTCTCTCAATGATCTGCTAACGATGCAGAAAAGCAAGATGGAAGAAATCAATGCATTTGGGGAATCGTTAAATCATTATTGTAAAGGAGATAGATTATGAGCGAATGGAATGCAAACCATTATTTGAAATTTGAAAATGAGCGTACGCAGCCGTGTGTTGACCTTGCAAACAGAGTGCAGATGATGCGGCCGAAAACGGTTGCTGATCTTGGCTGCGGGCCGGGGAACAGTACAGCTGTTTTACAGTCGGTTTTTCCCGGCGCTGCAATTACCGGCTTTGATAATTCAGAAAATATGATCTCAAAAGCCAGATCACAATACCCGAAAATGAATTTTGAGTTGTGCTCTGTGCAGGACATCACCGGAAATTATGATCTGATATTTTCAAATGCCTGTCTCCAGTGGGTGCGTGATCATCAGCGGCTCATTCCTTTTCTTTTTGACAGACTGAATCAGGGAGGCGCGCTTGCTGTTCAGATGCCCATGAATGGGGAAGAACCGCTCTATCAAATCATTTCTGATGTTGTCCGCCATTCCGAATGGGATTTTGGCAGCGTTTACTTTGAAAAAAATGATATTCTTAAGCCGGACGAGTATTACGATATTTTAAGCCGCTGTTCAGAAAGATTCGATATATGGGAAACGGTGTATTATCATAAGATGAAAACGCATTTGCAATTGATAGAATGGGTACGGGCTACCCGTTTGCGCCCTTATCTTGAAGTATTGACGGATGAAGATAAACTAAAATTTGAAAATGAGATTCTTGAAAAAGCAAAAACGGTATATCCATATACGGAAAACGGCGATATAATTTTCAGATTCCGCAGGTTATTCTTTGTTGCGTATAAATAATGTATTAAAAAACCGCCGTGTGTAACATGGTGTGCACCCCAAAGCTGGATACGTTCGTAGATGCATATCAAAACACCGGCGGTTTCTGTTCTTATTATTTATTTATTTATTTATTTTCGTCCTCACTGAAAAGCGAACTGATCAGATTGTTGTATATTTTTACAGGATCGGCATAAAACTGCTCTTTTATCATTTCTGCCTGCGCGGAGGTCGGCATTGTAAGCGACAGGGTCATAAAATCCTTGCCGCAGTCCTTGAAATGCATGGTAACGATATAATCGTTGCCTTTTTTTGCGATTTCAACGTCATTTTCCTGCCTGAAAAGTTCTTTTACGGCAAGTTTTGCCGCAAGTTCAATGCATCTTTTTCGCATGGAATACGGCAGTTCGTTTTCAACAAGCTCAACAAGATATTCGCAGTTGTTCGCAGGTTCAAGGAAACCGCGGTCATTAACGGCGATGAATCCTTTGTCTTTGATCTTCTGCAAAGCGTTGGTTGTTTCAAAATAATTTGCGAACTCCCCCTCAACCATTGTATCTATCAGTACTTTGTCCGATAGCCGCTCTTTTGAATTTACAACAACATAGCATATCATCAGATATATATCCATGGTCGAATGAAGACCGCCGTCTGATGATCCGTATGGCAGAGCGTCAAAGTTTAAATTTTCCTGTTCTTTTTCGCTCATAAAATCACCTCGTTTGAAAAATATATTAACATAATCTTTACTCACTTGCAAACAATTTTAATTTATAATATAATAACAGCGTAATTTATTACACCGTACGGGTCTGTATGCCGCTGTGTTTTGGCTCATCTGCCCGATATGCGTGCAATACAAATGATTATGAAAGAGGTTAAAATCATGAAAGAAGTAACCAAAAATACGATTATCGGCGATATTCTTGATATCTGCCCCGACGCGGCTCCGCTCTTTCTTGAGATCGGTATGCACTGCCTTGGCTGTCCCGCTTCAAGAGGCGAAACGATTGAGCAGGCATGCGCCGTTCACGGAAACGATCCCGATGAACTTGTTGAAAAGGTCAATAAGCTTTTAAACAAGTAATTATGGTCACGCTTTCTCCCAGACTTAAAGCCGTTGCCGCACTTGTCCGCAGGGGTTCGTGCCTTGCCGATATTGGCTGCGACCACGGCTTTTTGCCTGTAAGTCTTGTGCTCTGCGGGGGAGTCCGGTTTGCCGTTGCCGCGGATATAAATGAAGAGCCGCTGAATCAGTGCCGTGCGCTCGTTGAAAAGTATTCCCTCGGTAATAAAATAAAGTGCGTACTGTCTGACGGGCTGTGTAATGTTGCGTTTGCAGATCTTCAGGATATTTCCATATGCGGAATGGGCGGCGAACTGATCGCGGATATTCTGGAAAAATGCCCGCGTTCAAAAACAGAGGGCGTGCACTACATATTCAACCCTATGACTCACCCTGAACGGCTGCGCGAATATCTTTGCAAAAACGGGTTTGAGATAGGCAGCGATCTTGTCGTCCGGGACGGTTCACATTCCTATTCCGTTTTTGACGCTTATTATACCGGCAAATCGGCGCAGTATCCGCAAAGCTATTATTTTCTAGGGAACATAGAGGACTTTTCAGATAAAAATTATTTCAACAGCCTACTGAATTATCTGCGAAACAAGCAAAAGAGCGGAGTGGATTATTCAGAGATTATTGATTTGATAGAGGCAAAAATATGATTACTGTTAAAGATATATATAATTATATAGACTCTGTTGCACCTTTTGAAACTCAGGAGGAATGGGACAATGCAGGCCTGATCACCGGCAGCCCGGATTCTGCGGTTACAAAAGCGGTAATGAGCCTTGATGTTACAAAAGACGCCGTCCAGAAAGCCGTACAGTGCGGAGCCCAGCTTATACTTTCCCACCACCCGCTTATTTTTAATGCGGTTAAAAGGCTTTATTCCGATACAGCGCTTTATAGGTGCGCTCAAAACGGTATTTCGGTAATTTCTGCCCACACAAATTTTGACAGGGCTGAAAACGGTATTAATACAAATCTTTGCAAGATCCTTGAACTTGAAAACATTACCCCGGTCGAGGGAACTTTTATTGTTACTGCTGATCTTAAAAGGGAAATGACTGCGCCTGCATTTGCGCGTTTCGTTTCGGAAAAGCTTGATGTCAGCGGTTTAAGATATACAAATTCAGATAAAGTTATCAGAAAAGTCGCTGTCGGCGGAGGCGCCTGCGATGAATATTTGCCTCAGGCAATGAAATATGCCGATTGCTTTGTGACCGGGGATACTAAATATCATATGATGCTGGATGCAGCCGAAAACAACTTCTGCTTAATCGGGGCCGGGCATTTTGAAACCGAATCCATGGCGTTTTTGATGCTGAAAGATAAGCTGACCGAAAGCTTCCCTGGTGTGGAATTCATTTCGGCTGATCAGAAGAATCCTGTTTTGGCGGTGTTGTAATGGCGCTTGACGGTATCTTTTTGTATCATCTTAAAAATGAGATTGCGGATTTTGCCGTAGGCGCCAGGATCGAAAAGATTCATCAGCCTTCAAAGGAAGAGCTTTTGCTTTCGCTGCGCTCACGTGAAGGGGCAAAAAAACTTCTGCTATCCTGCCGTGCCGATACGGCGGGCATATATTTCACCGCATATCCGCCGGAAAATCCAGCAAAGCCGCCTATGCTTTGCATGCTGTTGAGAAAACATCTCACAGGCGCTAAGATCCTTTCTTTAGAGCAGGACGGCCTTGAACGCATAATAAAGCTCAATGTTCAGGTCGTAAACGAACTGGGTGATCTGGTTCGTTTCTCTCTTATTGCCGAGATCATGGGCAGATACAGCAATATAATCCTTGTTGATGAAAACGGAATCATTGTGGATGCGCTTCGCCGCGTGGATGAGGAGAGATCACATTTAAGAACGATTTTGCCCGGTATGAAATACACAGCTCCGCCGGGGCAGGATAAGCTTAATATCTTTACCGACGATATTGAATCCATCAAGGCAAGGTTGTCCCTGTCGGGCAAATCGTCTGCAAAAGCTTTTCAGGACACCGTTATGGGTGTTTCTCCTGTTATCTGCAGAGAGTATGAAAACGGCGTTCCGGTCGAAAAAATAAAGGAATACGCATTGTCGCCTACGCCCGTTGCGGTGGTTACAGATAAACCTGTTGATTTTGCCTTTATGCCTGTAACGCAGTACGGTGGACTGGCTCAGATCAAAAGGTTTGATTCCTTTTCCGAAACGCTGGATTACTTTTACCGTGAGCGTGTAACGGCTGACCGTATGCGCCAGCGTTCCGGAGAGCTTTTCAAAACGATCGGTAATCTTCAGGAAAGAGCGGTCCGAAAAGCAATCAACCGCCAAAATGAGCTGAAGGAATGTGAGGATAAGGATAAGTATAAGTTATACGGCGATCTGATTACGGCAAATCAGTTTGCTCTGCAAAAAGGCAGTTCAGTGTATGAGGTGCCGAATTATTACGACAACAATGCGCTTTTAAAGATCCCGGCTGATCCTGCGCTCACGCCGGTCCAGAATGCGCAGAAATATTATAAGGAGTACAGAAAAAAACAGACGGCTCAATCAAAGCTCGCCGGTTTTATTAACGATGCGGTTTCCGAGGCAAAGTATCTCGAATCTGTTTCAGACGCGCTTTCCCGCGCGCAAATGGACAGTGAGATCACCGCGATCAAAAACGAGCTGGCAGAAACGGGATTTCTGAAAAGAAAACAACAGCTTAGGCAGAAAAATCAAAAAGCTCTTAAACCTCTTTTGTATGAAAGTACTGAGGGTTTCCTGATCTCGGTGGGCAGAAACAATGTTATGAATGACAGGCTGACGCTGAAGACGGCTTCAAATAATGACCTGTGGTTTCATGTTAAGGATACCGCAGGTTCGCATGTAATCGTTAAATATGACGGCCGCGGGTTTACAGATACCGTTATACGCGAGGCGGCTATGCTTGCGGCGTACAACAGCAGGGCGCGTTCATCGTCAAATGTGGCGGTCGATTATACACCGGTTAAGAATGTAAAAAAGCCAAACGGCGCCAGGCCGGGTATGGTGATTTACGAAACGTATAAGACCGAATTTGTAACTCCTAACCAGACTGAACTTGAAAGGATTAAGGAAATTGTATAATATAGCTGTGATTCTCGCCGCCGGCAGCGGCACAAGAATGGGAATAGATAAAAGTAAGCTTCTGCTGGACATCGGCGGAAAGACCGTTATCGAGAGAACGGTCGGCGTCTTTGAAGATATGGCGGAGGTGGACGAGATCATAGTCGTCTGCCGTGAGTGTGATTTTGAAACGTTTTCAAAGCTTCTTCCGGGTGAGAACATAACATTTGTTATAGGCGGAGATACCAGGCAGCAAAGCGTAAAAAATGCTGTGGATACAATAGATGAATGCGATTACATAATCATTCACGACGGCGCACGGCCGCTTGTGCTTGAGGATACGATTATAAAAACGCTTGATAAAGCACAGACGGATAAAGCCGCCGCAGCCGGAGTTTATGTAAAGGATACGATCAAACTTGTCGACGGCGACCTGAATATTGCCGGCACGCCTGACAGAAAATGTCTTGTTTCGATCCAAACGCCTCAGATTTTTGAATTTGAGCTGTATAAAAAGGCGCTCGACAAAGCGGTAGAACAGGGCAGAGATTACACGGATGACTGTCAGCTTGTTGAAAATCTCGGCGCGAAAGTAAGCGTTGTAATAGGTGAATATGATAACATTAAAATAACGACCAAAAGCGATATTCCGCTTGCCGAAAGTCTGATCAGAGCACGTTTGGAGGGCAGGTATGAGTAATATAAGGATCGGCCACGGCTATGACGTCCATCGTTTTCAAAAAGGCAGAAAATGTATTATCGGCGGAGTTGATATCCCGAACGAACTCGGCCTTTTGGGCCATTCTGATGCAGACGTTTTGCTGCACGCAGTTTCAGATTCGCTGTTCGGCGCCGCGGCGCTGGGTGATATCGGCAAGCATTTTCCCGATACATCGCAGGAATTTGAGGGCGCTGACAGTCTTGTTCTGCTTCGGAAGACTGTTGAAATCATCAAGGAAAAAGGATATGAAGTATCTAATATTGATGCAACGGTTATTGCCCAGGCTCCGAAGCTTCAGCCGTATGTCATGCAGATGAGACAGAATATTGCCGGTGCGTGCGGAATAGATACAGATCGTGTTTCTGTCAAAGCCACAACGGAAGAGAAACTCGGATTTACGGGAAACATGCAGGGGATCAGTGCTCACGCCGTTTGTCTTATTGAAAAAATCATCAAATAATCACTTTAGTGCGCCGCATATATTTATGTGCGGCGCTTTTTTTATTTAAAGTTATAAAGAAATCCGGCATTTTATAATTATTTTTTGAAATATTTGTAAACACTATTGACAAATCGGAAAAAGTTGCTAAAATAGTATTAGCACTCGGGTATAAAGAGTGCTAATTATGAAAACAATATTTTACAGAGGTGAAATTTATTATGACGATCAAACCACTTGCAGACAAGGTTCTGCTCGCGCCGATGGAGGCAGAGGAAACAACCGCTTCAGGACTTTTTATTGCCGCTTCTGCGCAGGAAAAGCCTGAATTTATGAATGTTGCCGCAGTAGGCCCCGGTACGGATAAATATCCGATGACCGTTTCAGTTGGCGATAAAGTTATTATCACCAAGTACAGCGGAACAAATGTTAAGGTAGACGGCAAGGAGTACACTATCGCTTCAGTCAAGGATATCCTTGCGGTAGTCGAGTAATTCAGTTATAGGGAGGAATTTATTATGGCTAAAGATATAATTTTCGGCGAGGATGCGCGCAAAGCGCTCCAGAACGGTATCGATAAGCTTGCGGACACCGTCAAGATCACGCTCGGCCCGAAAGGCAGAAATGTAGTGCTTGATAAAAAATACGGTTCTCCGCTTATCACGAATGACGGCGTTACGATCGCAAAAGAGATCGAACTTGATGATCCGTTTGAAAATATGGGCGCTCAGCTTGTAAAAGAAGTATCTTCAAAGACAAATGACGATGCCGGTGACGGCACCACAACGGCTACCCTGCTTGCTCAGGCGCTTGTTCGTGAGGGAATGAAGAATGTAGCTGCCGGCGCTAATCCTATGGTAGTTAAAAACGGTATAAAAGCTGCTGTTGACGCCGCTGTTGAAGCCGTTAAAGGCAATTCGCGCCAGGTAAAGGGTTCTGATGATATTGCAAGAGTTGCAACCGTATCCGCAGCAGATCCGGAGATAGGCAAGCTTGTTGCGGACGCTATGGAGAAGGTTACTGCTGACGGTGTTATCACCGTTGAAGAATCCAAGACTGCAGATACAGTTTGCGAAGTGGTTGAAGGAATGCAGTTTGACCGCGGCTATATCAGCCCTTACATGGTAACCGATACGGATAAGATGGAGGCGGTTATTGATGACGCGCTCATTCTTATCACGGATAAAAAGATCTCAACGGTTCAGGATATTCTTCCGCTCCTTGAGGCTGTTCTCAAGAGCGGTCAGAAGCTCGTTATCGTTGCGGAAGATGTTGAGGGCGAGGCGCTTCAGACCATTCTTCTTAATAAGCTGCGCGGAACGTTTACCTGCGTATGCGTAAAAGCCCCGGGCTTCGGTGACAGAAGAAAAGAAATGCTTCAGGATATTGCTATCCTTACCGGCGGTCAGGTCATTACTTCGGACCTTGGCATTGAACTGAAGGATGCTACTATGGATATGCTCGGCAAAGCGCGCCAGGTAAAGGTTACCAAGGAAAACACCATTATTGTTGACGGTGCCGGAAACAGCGATGAGATCAAGGCTCGTGTTCATCAGATCAGGCAGGCTATTGACGCTTCTACTTCTGATTTTGACCGTGAAAAGCTCCAGGAACGCCTTGCCAAACTTGCCGGCGGTGTTGCCGTTATCAAAGTAGGCGCTGCAACCGAAACGGAAATGAAAGAGAAGAAACTGCGTATCGAAGATGCTCTTGCGGCTACCAAGGCTGCTGTTGAAGAGGGTATCGTTGCAGGCGGCGGCGTGGCTCTTATAAACGCCATTCCTGCTGTTGAAAAACTGCTTGATACGGATGGCGCTGATTATAAGACAGGCGTATCGATCGTGCTCAAAGCTCTTGAGGAGCCTGTTCGTCAGATCGCTGCTAATGCGGGCATGGAAGGTTCCGTCATTCTTGACAAGATCAAGACTTCGGATAAAACGGGCTACGGTTATAATTTCGCTACGAATGAATATTGCGATATGATCGAAAGCGGTATCGTTGACCCCACAAAGGTTACACGTTCTGCCATTCAGAATGCTTCTTCGGTAGCTGCTATGGTTCTTACTACGGAATCCCTTGTTACCGATAAGAAGGATCCTCAAGCGGATGCTGCTAATGCTGCGGCCATGGCTGCTGCTTCACAGGGCGGTATGTATTGATATCAGCATAATTTTCAGTCCCCCGAACAGGGGGACTTTTGCTGTTTTATACGCAATTGATTGTTGCAAATGTGAAGAACTTTGATATTTTGTTGTCATGGAAATTTTTGTTATTTCTTTTATGGAATTAAACATAGATTTTTATTGATTTTAAATAAAAATCGGCAGGTTTCGATTGATTTTTTGTTTATATATTGATATAATATTCACATATAAAGTCTGTGCTTTATATTAGATTATTTTGAAAGGATGATTTTCATGAAAATAAAAAAAACGGTCGCCGTGCTTATGTCTGCGCTCGTTATCCTTTCATCTCTTGCGGTCGGCGGATTCACCGCTTCTGCTGCAACCTATTCGGTTGAACAGCTTGAAACGCTTTGTGATTCTTATGAGCAAAAGATGAACGGCAGCGCATACACGAATATGCAGGCGGCTTACGATGCGTGGTACAATGCTCAAGCCTACCTCGTTGGCGTGGAGGCAGGTATCAACGATCCGGAAAACGTTGATACATATTATACCGCGCTCGAAACGGCAATCAACAATATGGGGTCGTGGACTCCGGCAACAACGGACTATCAGCCGGCGCAAGCGTTTTCCGGAGATACTCGTGAACAGGATTATGCTGATCCGTATTATGAAAACCTTCTTTGGTCTTCAGGCTCGGTTTCATCAGCAAATTTTGATGTTACCAGTGATTATTTAAATGTTGCTGTTTATATGCCGAATGTTGTTGCTCTTTATGACGGAACAAATACACCAAAATTCGGCGCTATGTTTGGCTGGGTGGCTAAATCGGCCGGCGGTATTTTTAATTCGCCTAAAAGTCGCCGCGTTCATTCAATCTGGTCAACAAATCAAGAAATAGGACCCGGTCAGCTTTGGACCCAGACGAGCGGTACATCAATGGATTTTACTTGGCAGATGTATGAAGCGCAGGGCGGCGAGAATACAACTTACCAAGTCGGCAATACTTCTACAACAAACAATTCTTCCGCGGCTTATAGTACTGACAATATAACCGGGGGCAGAATTGATGATAGCGACAGATATTACGGAGCCGGATGCTTTTATATTAATCCGACTTTCGGAACTTCTCAGTACAGCAAAACTTATGATTCAATTTCCATGAGCTTTGCCGGCGGTTCTAATGCAGAGACTACTACTATTATTGGCAGCGGCAATGCATCGGCCTCGATTTATGTAATAAATTACAAGGCAATAACCGACGCCATCAGCGGCGCGGGTCTTGCGAACATTACGGATTACAGCTATGCCGGTGCAACTGCGCTTATCGGCGCCGTTCAGCAGTGCATGAACGTTAATCCGAATTCCTATGATTACGCTTCAGATACTGCCGGCGCGGTAAATAACTGTGCTGCAGCTATCCAGAACGCTGTAAATGCAGTCAATGCTGCAAAAGCATCTCTCGGTACAATGGACGTTGCCAGCTACATGACGCTTGCAGGCCATTATGCGGATTATGCGGATACCTACTCAGCTGGTCAGGGTAACTATACAGATGATTCCTGGGGCGCTTTCGAAACAGCTTATGAGGCCGCTGAAAGCACGCTTACCGCAATCGTTAACAAAACAGAATATATGACTTCCGCTTCTTCTGAGACGCTCATTAATGCCTATACGGGCCTTAAGGAAAATGAACCGACAGAAGTAACCTACACATACAACTTTGCAAATGACGGTGGCAGCCAGC
>CATZNW010000021.1 GCA_958422185.1 uncultured Clostridium sp. | reverse complement strand
AAAAACGTATGCTTACCAGAAATTTTATTAGAGCAAAGATGGGAAAGCGTGTATTTTTTACTTTGACTAACTGTAGCAAAAAACTGAGAGGAATTTCAAATAAATACAATTATAAAGCAAACATGCACAAACTTTGCTTCGTTGGTTCGCGTTTTTATAATGTGAAATATCAGGCGTCTATTATGACCGATTGCAATTATCGTGATGCTAATATTGTTGGAGTGGATTATTTTAATTGTAATATGCGAGGAACATCCTTTAAAAATGCAACACTCAAGAATGTAGTATTTTATAATTGTAATCTTAAAGGTGCTGATTTTATTGGGACTAGATTTTATGATGTTACATTTATTTGCACAAATCTTAAGGAGGCGAAAAACCTTAATCTTGATAATCCTGGAATTAGAATCTTACGCACATATAAACCAATTATCCTAGATGAATTAGTAGAGACTAGATTATTAGCATTGGCTCAAAATGAATTCCTATTTAACGCAAAAGTACTCCATGTAAATAAGAATAAATTAAACCAATGGACGCTGGGATTAATTTATGAAAAGTATGGTGTCGAAGGAATAGATATGCTTAGCAGAATTCTATGTAGAAAAGAAAAGTGGGATAATATGTACACAGTTTTTTCGTATATTTTCCTAATTGAAAATAGGAATAAAAAATGATATAATCATTTAGTCCTGCTCCGGAACCAGTGATGGTGTATGCTAACTTGTATAACTGAGGACATATAACATTAGCAAGTATTCGAGGAGGGATGCCTATGATTAGTAATATCTTAACGGTTTTATCTTTTATAGAATTATTGTTGAGCTCTTTAATTGATTGTAACATCCTATCCCGATTACTCGGGGTTTGTACAAATTATGATTATATTTATCCTCCAAGACAGTTTGCCTAGGAGGAATTTTTTTACAAAAAATTTCATTTGTTCTTGGGACAATGTTTTATTTAATTAAGTATGTTATGATATGGTATCGTGGGTTACAAAGTTAAATGGGTAATAGATAATCTTTGTATTTTGAGTAAGACCTTATGTAATTATGAAAGACTTGTTTAATGCCAACTGAATATCATCCAAATGACATACTTGATATTTGATTTTCACCATATCTATTATTGATGTAATACCAGTTTTAACAGAACAGACTGATTACGATCATACAAAAAATATTTTGAGGTTTTAAAACATCGTTTAATAAAGGAAGGAACCAGTCAATTACATTTTGTAACCAACTGTAATAAATCACTGACTTATGTCGTTTTGCATTGCTTGTTTCCAAGTATACAGAATACTAAAAAGAAAGAAAATGAAAATAATTTAGATAAATAAGATTAATGATATATTTTTTATTGATCAGACGAAAATCTCCTGATCTTTTTTATTAAAGTATATAAGGCAAATAATAGTCAAAAGATTTTTCAATAACAATACTATACACTAAATTGTTTTTTCTTATATAAATTCACAAACAAAAAAATTAAATTAACACTCGAAAAAAAGATGAAATTAGTTGCTGACAATTTGTCAGCAACTAATTTTTTATTATTTAATATATGTATGGTTGATATCATTAATTTGAATGTATAATATTTACTGTTCAATATTTTATGAATTGCATGCTATCACATTCTTCTTTCACTGCACCATTTTATAAATTCTGATTTAAGGACTTTGAGATTTTTACCTACTTTAATCGCAGGAAAATCATCACGGTAGAAAAGTTTTCTTGCAGTCGGTACTGAACATCCGATTATTTTTGCCATATCCATGGGCGTTAAAAATACAAATTCATCATTTTTATTTTCATTATTCATATGTAAACCTCCTAAATTACCAACCGAAATAATAAGTTTCTTCCGGTTCAGTTTTTGAATTAAGTATCTTTATAAGTTTTGCAAGAGTGATTTTAGAGCCTCTTGCTCTCATTTTCTCAACGATTTTCTCAAGCTTTTTCCTGTCGTGAATGTAATAATTATCATCGTATTCTTCTTCGTCAGACTGTATCGTGTCAATGAAATTTATAACCAAGTTCATAAGTCCGTCAGTACAGTTTCCCGACTTCGGCGTTTCGTAATCGAGAATTGTATCTCCGATTAAAGTTTCTGCTCCGCCTAAGTCAAAATATAGTTCAAGATTTTTCTTAAGTAACCTCTCATCAAACAGTTTTGCATCTCTGCACTTGTGTCCTTCTGCATCACTGTAAGTCATATACTTGTAGTCGGGATTGTACGAAACATAAATACCAAGCTCTTTTAATTTTGAAATGTACTCATCCATACTGTAACTTTCAGCCATAGCAGTGAGAGCGTCTTCAATAATTATCTGTTTCCATTTCGGATTTCTGTTTCTTCTTGTCTTTGCTTCTGTAACATCCCAGCCGTTTTGTAAGCAAATACTGTTTGAATAATTTTTAATTCTTTCAAGTTCCTGATTAGAAATAGTCAGCTTCTTTCCGTTTTCAAAGTTAACACTGTTGATTACAAGATGATTATGCGTGTGAGCTTTGTTGGTGTGAGTGACTACAAGAACCTGATAACCTTCAAACAATTCTGCCATTTGCAGCCCGACCTCGTGTGCCTGTTCAGGAGTTATTCTGTCATCAGGAGAGAAGGATTGTATCATATGGTAGTAAGTTCTGCCGTCAGTTTTTCCAAATGTTTTCTTCACTTCTGCAAATTCATACTCGCAGCTTTCAGGCATACAGTCTTTACCGCTGATAAGTTTATCAGTGGTTTTTTCTTTGTTGCACACATAATTGATGACAGTTCTCGGATTTATTTTCCCTGAAGTGAACTTAATAATTGCCATACCTTTGCCACCTCCTGACGCATTTCCTTTAAATCAACTGCATTACACATTCCTGAATTGACAGCTCTTGTCAGCTGATTAAGATTGTTTCCTATTCGTCGTAACTCATATTCAACACCTTCAATACCGTGAATGATTTTGATTTCTTTGTGCAAAGCACAGTCACGAAGATAGGGAGCAATGCTTTTATATTTAGTGCTTGCATACATCTCTATCAATTCTTTTTCCATTTTTGTTACCCTGAAATTTAAAATTTCTGTTCTGTTATTACTTATGATTTTTTACCTCCTGATTTCAAAATTTGGGGTGCGGGTCTCCCGCTTGTCTTTGTTTTGCGCCGTGGCGTAATACAAAGACGAAACTCGCCTAACAGTCAGCGTTGCTGACTGATGTAGTGCGGTGCAAAGCACCTTTATTCTAATTGTTTTAACCTTTGAGAATACCGCCATAAACGGTTTAAATTCGTGTTTTAATAATCAGCCTGATTACTTTGTTTTTTTACTCAAAAGGCTTTTAATTGTTTGTCACCGTTTGCTGAACCGGCGGTGGTTCATATTTTGTGTACCGTATACAGATTGCTCTGCCTTGCGTTTTCAAAATATCTTTGAGAAACATCAACATAGCCTTTTTCAGTAAGTCCTCTGATTGCTTTACGGCAGGAGTTCTCACACATACCGCAGTATTTTGCAATGTTTGGAACGGAATAATAACTCATTCCTTTCGCATCACCTCTGCTTGTCAGAAAGCTGTACACCACAAACTCCATAGGCGTTAAGCCTTCATCAAAAATTTTATTTGACAGAAGAAAGAAATTGCCTTTTTGTTTATTCATAAATTCACCTCCTCACTTATCCTTGCACACTTTTTAAACCTTTTGAGCCAAACTTTTTTTAAAAACCCCTTCACTATATAGCCGCGAAAACGGCAAAAAATGAGGGTGTTTCATTTTTATTTACAAAATATTTACACCTCCATATATTTAGCCGTTAAGCAAATACCTTTGAGCCATATTGATAAAATATCCTCTCACTTATACTTGCACACTTTTTTGCTCTTTTGAGCCAAATTTTTTTATCACAAAAAAAGATAACAGATTTTTTCATATTGCGTGCATCTTCAGAAGATACATTTAAGGTATTACTCATCAACCTGCACAAACAATATGTAGTGGATAAATCAATTTACTGATTTATCCACTACAACTCATAAAACCTTATTAACAAAAACCAACACTTTTCAACTGTTATTTATGTATCTTCCAAAGATACACCTTTTTTATTTTCAGCACTTTGCACAACAATTTGAAAACAAAAATAGCAGTTTCTCGTAATTGAGAAACTGCTATTCATAAGCAAGTATTTTTAAATTGAAATTCTTATTCGTTTAATAACCTAATCGCTAACTTAAATCCAATTTTAAATGCCTGACATTCAACTAGGGAAGTGTACTCGTCAACACATTCAACATATTTTTTGAGCACATCAAGTTCTTTATCTTTAAGTGTTGATGTTAGATACTCCTGATGCCTTGCCATCAGTTCAACTAACTTCTTTTCTTCATCAGATATTTTCTTGTCCTCACAAGGCTTTATATTTCCATACCATAGCTCCTCAAGTATTGACATAAAATCAACTCCTTTGCAGTACCACAACATACCACAAAGGAGTTTCAAAGTCCATATAAAAAATGTTAGCGCCGCTTGATAATTACTAGTTGTTTGTACAATAAAATGAACTATTGTAATAAAATTTTTTACACACTATTTTTAAAAGTGAAAAAGTATGTTATTATAACAGTATATATTTTAATAAAATGTGAGGAAATAAAATGAACAAACAACAGCTTGCTTCAAAAATTTGGGAATCAGCAAATAAAATGCGTTCAAAAATAGAAGCTAACGAATACAAGGACTATATTCTCGGCTTTATATTTTACAAATTTTTGTCTGATAAAGAAATAAAATTTCTTAAAGAAAATGACTGGACCGAACAGGATATACACGATTATCTTAATGAAGAAAATGATGGTACTGTTACTTGGATTCAAAAAAGTATAGGATATTTTATTTCATATAAAGATTTATTTTCAACCTGGATTGATATGGGTTCGGATTTTGATGTTGCAAATGTTACTGATGCACTTTCTGCATTTAGCAGACTGATAAATCCTTCTCATAAAAAAGTTTTTGATGGGATTTTTGAAACTTTACAAACAGGTTTATCAAAACTTGGCGATACTTCAGGAGCAAGAACAAAAGCAATCAGCGGTTTGCTGTATTTGATAAAAGATATTCCTATGGATGGCAAGCAGGATTATGATGTACTGGGTTTCATCTATGAGTATCTTATAAGTAATTTTGCAGCTAATGCTGGTAAGAAAGCAGGCGAATTTTATACACCTCATGAAGTTTCACTGCTTATGTCTGAAATCGTTGCAGAGCATTTAAAAAATCGTGATGAGATAAAAATATATGACCCGACAAGCGGTTCGGGCTCTTTACTCATCAATATAGGTAAAAGCGTTGCAAAATATATGGGAACAGAAGACAGAATCAAATACTATGCGCAGGAACTTAAAGAAAATACATATAACCTTACAAGAATGAACCTCATTATGAGAGGTATTATTCCTGATAATATTGAAACAAGAAACGGAGACACTCTAAAAGAGGACTGGCCTTATTTCGATGAAAATGACCCGTTAGGTACATATGAGCCTCTTTATGTAGATGCTGTTGTTTCAAACCCGCCATATTCACAAAACTGGGATCCGCCTGAGGAAAGCGATCCGAGATATAAAGATTACGGTATTGCACCTAAAAGCAAGGCGGATTACGCATTCCTTTTGCACGATTTATTTCATGTTAAACCTGATGGAATTATGACTATTGTTTTGCCTCACGGCGTTTTATTCAGAGGCGGCGAAGAATATGAAATCAGAAAAAATCTGATTGAAAATAATAAGATTGATGCAATCATCGGATTGCCTGCTAATATATTTTTCGGTACAGGTATTCCTACAATTATAATGGTTCTTAAGCACCGTAAAGAGGATATGAACACTGATGTGCTTGTTATTGATGCTTCAAAAGGCTTTGAAAAGGTAGGCAAAAACAATGCTTTAAGAGCGTGTGATATAAAGAAAATAACTGATGTAATAAAAGAAAGAAAAAAAGTTGATAAATTTTCAAAGCTTGTTTCCAGGGCAGAGATTAGAGAAAATGACTACAATTTGAATATTCCACGCTATGTTGATTCTTCTGAAAAAGCAGAGAGCTGGGATATTTATGCTACAATGTTTGGTGGTATTCCGTCATCTGAAATAGATGAGTTTTCAGAATATTGGACTGCTTTTCCTGCGCTCAAACAATATTTACTTGAAGAACTTGATAATTCATATTTCAAAATCAAATCAGATGATATTAAATCATCAATAAATGATTGCAGTGATGTTATCGATTTTAAACAAAATTATACAAATGCTTTTGGCGATTTTGCTGAATATTTGAATGCACAACTTGTTGAGCAAATGCTTGATGTTACTATTTCAAAAGAGGAAAATATAATAAGCGATAATATATTTGAAAGACTTAAAAATATTCTTCTTGTTGATAAATATAAAGCATATCAATGTTTGAGTGATTCTTGGGATAAAATTTCAGTAGACCTTGAAGTTATTCAAACCGAAGGCGAGTCAGCAATAACACAGGTTGACCCTAATATGGTCGTTAAAAAGAAAAACGGTAAGGATACAGAAGTACAAGAAGGTTATATCGGACACATTATACCTTTTGAATTAGTTCAAGACTCTTACTTTAAAGAAGAGAAAGCGAAAACCGCTCAGTATGAAAACAGATTATCTGAAATCGCTTCAGAATATCAGGAGTTAATAGATTCCATAAGTGAAGAAGATAAAGAAAACGATGATTGCAAATTCCTTAATGAAGCAAAAGATGCTTTTGTGGCCGGAGAAGTTAAGAAAGCAGTAAAATCAACAGCCTTTGAGGAAAACACTGTTTTACAGCTTAAAAAGGCATTAAAACTTTTAGCAGAGGAAAAAGACATAAAATCAGAAATCAAGAAAAGCGCTGAGGAACTTCATATTAAGACTAAGGAAAAACTTGAAAGTCTTTCTCTTGATGAAGCAAAAGGGTTGTTAAAAGAAAAATGGATAACTCCGCTTGTTGATGAATTAAACAATTTGCCAAATGTTATTATTTCTGATTTTATTGACTCGCTAAAGTCAAAAATGAATAAATATTCATCAACACTTTTTGACATTGATAAGGAAATTAAAGATACAGAAACCGAGCTTTGCTCAATGATTGATGATCTTGTCGGAAATGACGCAGATATGCAGGGATTACGGGCATTTCAGGCACTTTTGAGGGGTGAGTAAAATGGCAAAATCTAATACTCCGAAGATAAGGTTTAAAGGGTTTACAGACGATTGGGAACAGCGTAAGTTGGGGGATGTATTAAGATACGAACAGCCGCAATCTTATATTGTTAAAAAAACAGAATACAATGATAAATATGATATTCCCGTTTTAACCGCAGGTCAAAGTTTCATTTTAGGATACACCGATGAACTGTTCGGTGTAAAAGAAGCAAGTGAGACTAATCCAGTAATTATCTTTGATGATTTCACAACCTCATCGCATTATGTCGATTTTTCCTTTAAAGTCAAGAGTTCAGCAATGAAATTGCTTGCTTTAAACTACCTAGAGGACAATATATATTGCGTGTTTAATGTCTTGCAAAATATTAAATATGTGCCTGTTAATCACGAGAGACATTGGATTTCAACGTTTGCAAAATTTGATATATTACTGCCGAAAAGTTGTGATGAAAAGAAACAAGTAGGACAATTCTTTTACAAACTCGACAACCTTATCACCCTTCATCAGCGTAAGTTAGAATATTTATACATTGATAAAATCAATTTTTTGATTTGTTTTCCCTAAAATGCACAAAAGTTTGGGAACAGCGTAAGTTGGGGGATGTATTAAGATACGAACAGCCGCAATCTTATATTGTTAAAAAAACAGAATACAATGATAAATATGATATTCCCGTTTTAACCGCAGGTCAAAGTTTCATTTTAGGATACACCGATGAACTGTTCGGTGTAAAAGAAGCAAGTGAGACTAATCCAGTAATTATCTTTGATGATTTCACAACCTCATCGCATTATGTCGATTTTTCCTTTAAAGTCAAGAGTTCAGCAATGAAATTGCTTGCTTTAAACTACCTAGAGGACAATATATATTGCGTGTTTAATGTCTTGCAAAATATTAAATATGTGCCTGTTAATCACGAGAGACATTGGATTTCAACGTTTGCAAAATTTGATATATTACTGCCGAAAAGTTGTGATGAAAAGAAACAAGTAGGACAATTCTTTTACAAACTCGACAACCTTATCACCCTTCATCAGCGTGAAAAATGTATAAAGCAAATTTTAGGAGGTTTATTATATGGCATTTAATGATGAATCAGTTTTTGAAGAATCACTTATTAAAGTTCTCAGCGAAAACGGTTGGGAAAAAGAAGTGATAAAATATCCAACTGAAAAAGACCTTATAAAAAACTGGGCTAATATTCTGTTTGAAAATAACAGAAGCATAGACCGTCTAAATGATTATCCCCTTACAGACGGAGAAATGCAGCAGATTATAGAACAGATAGAAACGCTTAAAACTCCTGTTAAACTCAACGGCTTTATTAATGGAAAAACTGTTACTATTAGGCGTGATAATAAGGACGACCAAGAACATTTTGGCAAAGAGGTAAGCCTTAAAATTTACGATAGAAGGGAAATTGCAGCAGGAACAAGCCGTTATCAAATTGTTCAGCAGCCAAAATTTTCTGCTAAATCAAAAATCTTAAACAGCAGGCGTGGAGATTTAATGCTGTTAATTAACGGTATGCCTGTTATACATATAGAACTAAAAAAAAGCGGAACTTCCATTTCTCAGGCAACCGACCAAATAGCAAAATATTCCCACGAGGGAGTGTTTACAGGACTGTTTTCACTTGTTCAGATATTTGTTGCAATGACACCTGAAGAAACATTATATTTTGCTAATCCCGGAGCAGACGGAAAATTCAATCCTGATTTCTATTTCCATTGGGCAGATTTTTATAATATGCCTATAAACGATTGGAAAAAAATTGCAAGTAATCTTTTATCAATACCAATGGCTCACATGCTGATTGGATTTTATACCGTAGCCGATGACTCTGACGGAGTTTTAAAGGTAATGAGAAGTTATCAGTATTACGCTGCAAGCAAAATCTCAGACCGTGTGGCTACTAATAAATGGGAAAAAGACGGTCAAAGAGGCGGTTACATATGGCATACAACCGGCTCCGGAAAAACTATGACCAGTTTCAAATCAGCACAGCTTATTGCCTCTTCAAAAGATGCAGACAAAGTTATATTTTTAATAGACAGAATTGAACTGGGTACACAGTCATTAAAAGAATACCGTGGATTCGCAGACGAAAATCAGTCTGTTCAAGAAACAGAAAACACTTCTGTTCTTATTACCAAATTAAAAAGTTCAGACCCTGCCGATACGCTCATCGTCACTTCAATTCAAAAAATGAGTAATATAAACGATGAAGGTAATCTTAATGCAGATGATATTGAGCTTATCAATAAAAAACGAATGGTATTTATTGTTGATGAATGTCATCGTTCAACTTTTGGCGATATGCTTCATACTGTTAAAAAAACATTTCCCAGAGCAATGTTTTTTGGATTTACAGGAACACCTATTTTTGAAGAAAACAGTAAAAATAACAGCTGTCTTACTGATGTTTTCGGAGATGAGCTTCACAGATACAGTATTGCAGATGGAATTAGGGATAAAAATGTTTTAGGTTTTGACCCATATATGATTTTGACTTATAAAGATAACGATGTCAGAAAAGCTGTTGCTCTCGACCAAGCACGTGCTGGAACTATTGAAGAGGCACTTAAAAACGAGCAGAAAGCTGCTGTATATAACTACTATATGAACAAGTCAAAAATAGGAATGGCGGGTCATTTTGATGAAAATAACAAATACGTAAAAGGCATTGAAGATTTTCTGCCTAAAGCTCAATATAACTGTGATATTCACAGGAATGCAGTTGTAGACGATATTATAGAAAATTGGGTTCAATACAGCCAAGCTGGAAAATTCCATGCGCTTTTTGCAACAAGCAGTATTACTGAGGCGATAAAGTATTACAGATTATTCAAAGAAAAAAATGCCCCTATGAAAGTTACTGCGCTTTTTGACCCTAATATTGATAATAATGAAGGCGCAATTTTTAAAGAAGACGGTCTTGTTGAAATCATCAAAGACTATAACGAAACATATCATACGGACTACTCAATCCCTACTGCGGATAAATTTAAAAAAGATATTGCGTCAAGACTTGCTCATAAAAAGCCGTATGAAAGAATTTCAAACAAACCTGAAGAGCAGATAAACCTGTTGATAGTTGTTGATCAAATGCTTACAGGCTTTGATTCAAAATGGATAAATACGCTCTATCTTGATAAAATACTTCGATATGAAAATTTGATTCAGGCTTTTTCAAGAACTAACAGACTTTTCGGACCTGATAAGCCATTTGGCACTATTAGGTATTACAGAATGCCACACACTATGGCAAGAAATATTGAAACTGCTGTTAAAACATTCTCTGGTGACAAGCCTATGGGATTGTTTGTCCAAAAACTTGATAAGAATTTAGAAAAAATGAATTTCATATTCAATGAAATTAAAGACCTGTTTCTAAACAGCAATATTGAAAACTTTGAAAAACTTCCTGAAGAAAAAGAGGCAAGAGGTAAATTTGCAAATTTGTTTAAACAATTTAATGAGGCTTTAGAATCAGCTAAAGTGCAGGGCTTTATTTGGGAGCGGTTAGAATATAAATTTACCGGTGAATCAAAGAAAAAATACACAGTTAATGTCGATATTGATGAAAATACTTTTCTCATATTGGCAAGCAGATATAAAGAATTGTTCAAGCCTGTGGTAACTACCGATGGTCCTCCTATTGAAAATCCACCTTTTGAGATTGAACCTTATTTAATTGAAATAGATACAGGACATATTGATACGGCTTATATGGATTCAAGATTTAAAAAGTATATCGGACTTCTTCAAAAGGGCGATGCTTCGGAAGAAGAATTGGAAAGCACTTTAAATGAACTTCATAAAACTTTTGCATCATTATCACAGGAAAGACAAAAATTTGCCAATGTTTTTCTTCACGATATTCAAAGTGGAGCTGTTGAAGTTATTTCCGGAAAGACCTTAAGTGAATATATAAACGAATATATTGAAAAAGCTAAAAACGATCAAATTCATAAGCTTTCAGAAGCATTAGGACTTGATGAATCAAAACTCAGAAATATTATGGCTTCTGATGTTACTGAAAGCAATATTAATGAATTTGGAAGATTTGATTCATTAAAGAGTACTGTTGACAAGAGTAAGGCAAAAGTGTATTTTGAATCTGTTGAAAATAAACCTGTTATAATGCCTATGGTACCTCAAAAAGTAGATTCACTTTTAAGACAATTTATTATGCTTGGTGGATTTGAAATAGAAGAAACTTAAAAAGTTAATAACTGATTTAAAAGGGAGTCAGTATTAACTGACTCCCTTTTTTATAATTTGTATTTTTAATAAATCTCTCCAGTGTTGAAAGGAGAATTATATGCTAAGTAATATTAAAAGTACAGATTGTTTTTGTGATTATTATCTGCAATGGATAGATGTTTACAAAAAAGGTGCTATTAGAAAAGTAACCTTGGATAAATACTTTATGACTTACACTTGGCTGGTAAGGCTTGCACCTGATTTGCAACTTTGTGAACTTAACAGAAATACATACCAGCAAATCATTAATGATTATGCTTTATATCATGAAAGACAAACAACAATGGATTTTCATCATCAACTAAAAGGAGCAGTTCTTGATGCAGTTGATGACGGACTTGTAGATAGAGATCCTACGAGAAAAGTCATAATTAAAGGAAAACCCCCAAGAGCAAAGAAAATTAAATATTTAAACCAATATGAACTTCATACTTTACTTATGGATTTAGACTTAAAATCAGAAATAAACTGGGACTGGTTTATCCTGATTGTAGCCAAAACTGGCATGAGGTTTTCTGAGGCTTTGGCGTTAACACCAAGCGATTTCGATTTTTCAAGACAGATGTTATCTGTAAACAAAACTTGGAACTACAAAGAAGACGGAGGCTTTTTGCCAACAAAAAATAAGTCCTCAGTTCGCAAAATCCAAATAGATTGGCAAACAGTTGTGCAGTTTTCAGAATTAATTAAAGGAATTCCTGAGGATGAGCCTATTTTTGCACATGGTAAAATTTACAACTCAACTGTTAACGATATACTTGCACGCCATTGTAACAGGGTTGGTGTTCCGGTTATATCTATTCATGGTTTGAGGCATACACATGCCTCACTTTTACTATTTGCCGGTGTTTCAATTGCAAGTGTTGCAAGACGGTTAGGGCACTCCAGCATGACAACAACACAAAAAACTTATATCCACATTATTCAAGAACTTGAAAATAAAGATGTGGATTTAGTTATGCGTTCATTATCTGGTTTGAGTTAAATAAATTATCACTGGAGAGATTATTTTACTATACTTAAATTATATTATATTATTTTTATTATCAAGAAAATAAAAATAATAAGTTTTTCCGGCTAATTCACTTATTAGATTTTCATGCATATCCAAAAATTTTTTAACAGCCTCGTGTTTTGATACAGCTTCGATTTCTTTAAAATTAGTGTAATATTTTAAATCAAGTGCATTTATGCTTGACTTTGCTTTAATAAGTTTTTCCTTGGTGTCATACACTGAAGCAAATAATTTATATATCACAGTTGCACCTCCCCTCTGTTTTTATTGCCGATTTTCTCCTTTCTGATTAATTATAATAAGTTTAAAAATTATTTTCTCCCCTACTATTTAAAACCATAGTTCGACAAATTTTGATAGACTATATATTGTACTATATTATCGAAAGGAGGAGAACTTATGCGTTATCAAAGATTATTGGAGCAGGTGGCAAAAGATAACAACACCACTCCTAAAGAAGTTGAAAATGAAATGAGAAAAGCGATACAAGAAGCAGGCTTGGATATAGATCCATCTGTGTTTATTGCGTTGGTTACCACGAAAGTAAGAAAGACTATATATCGTAAATAATATGATATGATTTATAATTAAATAAATATCTTGACAACATAAATTATTTTGTTATAATGAAATGATTTAGACAGCTATCTAAATGGTCGGACAGGGTAACTACATTGGAGGTATATGTTATGTCATATAATTTTCAGTACATATCAAAACATGACAAAATGGTTTCTCGTGCACGCCAAAATCTTACGGATATTATTAGAGATGTTCAAAATGATGTGAGAGATAAATTTACATTTCAATTCAAAATTGTAGGAAGCTATTCTCGCAATATGATTACTTATGATCCTAAATCAAATATAGGATTTGATTTAGATGTAAATATTTATCCAAATGACGATGACAATGAATATTCACCTAAAGAAATCAAGCAATCACTTATCAAAGCTTTCAATAAAAATATAAAGAAATACGGTTATTCCAATGTTGAGGATTCTACAAGGGTTATAACAATAAAAATTAAAGATACTGAAAACTCAAAAATTATTCATAGCGTGGATTTTGCTATTGTACATAACTATGAAGATGATGAAGGTTACAAGTGTCAAGAGTACATAAGGTTTAATAAGAAAAAGCATTCTTATACTTGGGAAGAACAAGGCAATGGGTTTTATACGCTTGACGAAAAGGTAAAACTAATTAAAGAAGAAGACCTTTGGACAGAATTAAGAGACATGTATCTTAGATTAAAAAATGAAAATACAGTAAACCATAAAAAGTCCAGATCTTTGTTTGCTGAAGCCGTAAACAATATTTGCAATGAATACGAATTGGATGAGTACGATCTTCCTCAATACTTGTTACATGATTTGCATGAATACAAAAGAGGATTAAAAAATGGTTCATCATTAATGGATTGTCTTTGGGGTGAATTATATGGAAGTATTAACGCTGCAGAAATTACAGATGGAGTAATTTCGCACAATTATGCTGATCATTTAAGAAATAAATATTTGTGGAAATAAAAAACAGTTATGACGAACTGTTTACATTCAGTGCGATAGCAGTCGAAGGGAAATAAAGACTATATATCGTAATCAGTATAACATATAGTCTATATAACTCTCGCAAAATTAGTATCATAATTTTGTTGGGAGTGATACTGATGACTATTGTTGAAGCTACAAAATTGCGAATAGAAGAATTATGCAATGAGCGCGGACTTAATTTCTGCCGACTTGCAACCATTTCTGGTGTTCCCTATACAACAGTCAAATCAATAATATACAATCAAAGTAAAAATCCAAGCATCACCACAATCAAGAAAATCTGTGATGGTCTTGATATTTCAATAGCCGATTTCTTTGACACAGATACTTTCAGAAATCTTGAACAGGAAATAAAATGATTAGAAATCTTTTTATTGTTACTTTTATATTGTTCATCACCAAACCGTGAACCGCACCTGGTTCACGGTTTGATTTTTGTGTTTTTATCTGAAAAATTAATTTTCCAAAAGACTTGATTATTAGCAAAATCTATGCTTAAATGCACAACACACAGATATAAAAAGAAAGGTGGTGTAAAGATGGCAACCAGAAAAAAGCCGAAAAATGTATATGGCGAGGGTTCTATCTTTTACAGTAATGTAAAGAAAAAGTGGATGGCTCAAATTAATCTTGGTTTTGACAGCAACGGAGTTCGCAAAAGAAAGACCATCATAGGCAATACTCCTAACGAGGTAAAAGAAGAACTCCGAAAGGTCAAAAACGATATGTATACAGGCAAGTTTGTAAGTGCCAATAATATAACTTTCGGGCAGATTACAAAGCAGATTCTTGATGAAAAACTTGCTATGAACGAGATTCAAAAGCAGACTTACAGCCGTCATCTTGAAACGATGAAACACTTTAAAGATATAAACGATATACCCATTCAAAAGATTGACTCCACAATGCTCAAACAACTCATTCTTTCTAAAATTGATTACTCACAGTCAACTATAAGAAAAATATACTTGATGATGAGCCAGGCTTTTAACGAGGCAGTCAGACGAAAGATAATAGTAGAAAATCCGATGGCTGATGTTAAAAAGCCAAAATCAAGGCAGAGAACAGTAAAAACAAGAGCTCTCACGATGGAAGAACAAAAGGCATTTTTCAATGCACTTCAAACTGATGACAGCATTCTTTATAAAGACCAAATGCTGATTTCGATGTTTACAGGAATGCGAATGGGAGAAATAAATGCCTTAAGCAGAAATGACATAAACACAAGGTTCAATTTCATTAATGTGGATAAAACTATTGCAAAAGATCTTCACGGTGAGTCGTTTTTGAACGATACTCCTAAGACAGAAAAAGGCAATCGTCAGATACCGATAAATTCAATGGTTAAGCCTGTGATTGATAAGCTGATTGCGAATTATGTTCCTACTGATGACGGAATGCTGTTTCACTCGAAAAAAGGTCAGTTGTTGTCAACGAATCAGGTTAATATGGAATTTCACAGAGTTTTGAAAAAGTATAATATTAAGGACGAAACTGTAAAAGGCAAGTTGACGCTTCACAGTCTGCGTCATACATATGCAACTCGTT
Organism: uncultured Clostridium sp.; assembly: GCA_958422185.1. Lineage (GTDB taxonomy): Bacteria > Bacillota > Clostridia > Oscillospirales > Acutalibacteraceae > Eubacterium_R. The sequence continues at coordinate 31,631 of CATZNW010000021.1, read as the reverse complement.
GTATTGAGGGCGGAATGCCTGTAAAGGTTCTTCAAGACCTGCTGGGACATACAGATATAAGCATTACTCTTGATACTTATTCCGATGTGTTTGAAAACTTCCAAACTGAGAATATACAAAAAATCGATAACTATATGAGCAGTGCAGGTTTTGCAATGGAGGCTTAAAAAATTGCTTGTAGTCAAAACAAATAATATAAACTATTATTTTAATACCATAATGAGTACGGAAGGGACAAGCCCTATGATTGTACATCAACCTACCTAATGGCAAGGTGGTAATGCTTGAACAATGGTGTAAAATAAAATGTATTTAACACACTTATCGTGACGATGGGTGTGTTTTTTCTCTTTTTATGGTAGTAAATGAAGGGCGTTTTATTATGTCTAAATCAAAAATCTATTAAATGCTAACAAAGGTAAAATATATGTATATCTTTGTAATGACAGCGTAGCTATACGATTATGAAAGATGTAGAAAATGAAGGTTTTATATTTCTTGATGGAGTAAAACCAACCAAATGTAAACCAACAACAATTATGGCTGTAAATAGAGATTGTACCATAAACTATTATGGAATTAATGGCCGTAGTGCATATCAATGTGTATGAAATTGGTAGTGAACTACTTGTTAAAATTGACTATCGAGATGTTCTTAATAACACAAAGTAAATATAACGGTAGTAAATTCATTAAACAAATTTTTAAATATTTAAAGAAATTTTTGATATTTTGTGATGCCTTATTGATACTGTAGCAGACTGAAAAGTGTGAAAAATTTAAAATTAGACGAAAAAACCGAGTGAAATTAAATAAAGTTTTTTATGGCAGAGGTATAAAGACCTTTATAAAAAGCAAGCAGAACCTTGGCGTTCTGGCGTAAATTTATTCGGCTAAAGGATTCGAACCTTAAATAATGGAGTCAGAGTGAAAAATTACTTTTTGAAATACACTATTTCAGGCCATCTTTTGAAAGTTAAGTCTCTCAAAAGTTTCTAGCAGAAATATTCAATTATTATTACAAATTATTATTACAATTGAAAATAATTTATATTATTTTCAACAAATATTTACAACATTATTGCCAAATGTTATAATTATTGTGATTAATTTATATTTTAGAGGTATAATATGACAATAATTATTCATCTTAGTGATATGCATTTTCAAAGAAGCATTAATGATTTTGATACACATATTTCAAAAATTGCAGATACATTATTTTCGCAAGCTCCTTTTTCAAAGGTTATTATTGTTATTTCGGGTGATATTGCTAATGTAGCAGACTCATATGAGTACAAAGCAGCAAATAGTTTTATAAAAAGATTAAAAAATAAGATTGCAGAAAAATTTAACGGCATAAATAAAGACTGTATTACTATATTAACTGTTCCAGGAAATCATGATGTATGCCACGGTTCAGATGAATTAACACATGATGATTTAGAGAGTATTTATAAAGAGAGTGATTATGAAGTTGAATTAGTTAAAGAAGTTGAAAAACTAAAGAAATATTTTGAATTTTCAAAAATATATGATTGTTATTTAACCGAATCAATATGCGATAAAAAAGACATACTTATTAATGATAAAAGGTATTCCTTTTTCTTGATTAATTCTGCGATTTTCTCATTAAAAAGTGAAGAAGATAAAGGATTCCATTATCTTAATGATAAGGCTCTAGAAACACTATCAAATGCCGATGGTGATTATAATATTGCCATAATGCATCATTCTCCATATTGCTATACAGATAGCATAAAGAATAAATTGATAAGTATTTTTGCCCAAAAATTCACTTTTGTCATGTTAGGCCATGAACACTATGATTCAAAAGAGATAAGTGGTATATCTGGAAATGATTTTACAGTATTACACGCAGGTGCTCTTTATGATAAAGATTGGAATAAAAGCGAGTTTTCAATAATAAAAATTAATAATGACAATAGTGCCACCAAAACCAATTTCAAATGGAATAATAAAGCAATGCAATATGAAAGTAATGGAAGTAAATGTCAGTTGAAAATGTGTTCAAAAGAAAAATTTGGACTGATAAAGGTATCTAATGAATATTTATCAAATTTAAAAAAGGATGAACGAAAAATTATCTCTGATACATTTGAAAACTATTACATTTTCCCTAGAATGGAATATATAGATTATGACAATCAAACAAAATCAAAAGAGATTAAAAATGAAACTGCATTCTTTTCAGAGTTAGAAACAAATAAATATTTGCATATTTCAGGAAATCATAGCCTTGGTAAAACAACATTGTTAAAATATATTTTCAATAAAATGAAAATAAATAAAGTTCCCCTCTTATTGACAGTTGATGATTTCAGGAAAAAGAAACCGGAAAGAGTTATAAAAAATGCATTTGAAGAAATATACGGAAGTATGCCATCCGATTATGAAAAGTTTTTACAAATGCCTTCAAGTGATAAAATCTTACTTATTGATGATATTGATTGCATAAATCATAATGATTTTAATTCGTTTATTTTAGGTATTGAAAGTCAATTTGGATTTATAGTCACAACTTCTACCGAAAAAATTCAGTTTAACTGGAAAGATAAAATGGATCAAGATCATGATTATAGAGAAAATTTTGTTCACTACAAATTAACGCCTTTTTTCAAAGATAAAAGAAAAGAATTAGTTAGCGCATTGGTTCCTTTGCTAAAAAACACACCAGTCGAAGATGACGAAATCATTATAAATTTATGTGACGCATTGGATTCACAAAAACGTTTTGCTCCAATGACACCAGATTTTATTATTCAATATGTTGAATATTTTTGTAAAAATATTGGTGATGTATCTTCTTATGAGTCTAATATATTTAGTAAGGTTTTTGAAGCTAATATCACAAACGCCCTTACTCCATATACAACGGGAAGTATTAATGTCGACAAAATATTTCTATTGTTGTCTAAGGTTGCGTATGAAGCTAATAATAAAAAAGAAAATCCTATAAAAGAAGAAACGATATCTTGTGTAATCGGCGAATATAATCAGGATTATGGCAATGATATTCGAATAGTTGATTTTATAAATATATGTAAAAAAGCAAAAGTGTTACACAATTCCGAAGGCGGATACAAATTCACTAGTAAAAATTATTTAGCATATTTTGTTGCTCGTGAGGTTTTACAGAAATATTCTCTTACTAACGACACAACAGATATTTATAATATAGTGAATTTTTGTTGCTTTGGAATCAATTCGGATATACTTTTGTTTATTATTTATTTGTCAAATAATTTAATTATATTGAATATAATTCTGTTAATGCTTAAGGAATTAATCAGTGATTGGAAAGAATATAATGGTGACACAATCAAACTTAGATATCTTGAAGAATCATCAAAAATCAAACAGGAATTTCTTGAGAAAAATTCAGAAATAATTTTATCTGAACAAGTCCAACAGGAACAAGAAACAGATGATATTAGAGATATTCAAACAATAGATATTTATGATTATGACGAAGATGCAGTTGATGATAAATTAAACAAAATTATTAAGGCAACATCTTTACTGAATCTCGTTGCTAGAGCGTTTCCTAGCTTTGAGCATCTTATCAAAGCTGATCAGAAAAAAGATATTGTTAATTTATTGTATTCAGCACCTAATAAAATATTCTATTTTTGGGCTAGTGAAATAGAAGAAGATTATATTGGATTTATTCAGTATTTTTTACAAAAAAATGATGACGAATATCAACTTGATCAAGCGGTAAGTGCTTCTATTTCAACTTTGCAAAACATGTCAATTAGTCTTTTGCTCGATTTATATTATGGTGTAATCCATGAAAGTTGCAAAACAAATACTTTTAAATTCTTAGACGCTTATGAACATGAATTAGTATACACATATCAAACAGAGTATTTGTTGGCAATAGAGCAACACAAAAAGAATGCTGATTTACTAATACAATTAGCATCCAAACAGATTTCTAAAAACGGCATACCTGCCGAGTTAGCAAGAAGAGTTTTATATCATGCAATAAATACTATGCCAAAATTGAGCATAAGTCAAAGAGATAAAATGGCTAGTAGAATCAACTTAAAAAGCGAAGCAGTAAAACGAATCGATATTAAGCGAAAACAAGGCTCAATAAACGATTAAATCATTCATTAAGTTGTTGAAATCATTATATTAGTTAAACGAATCTATTATAAAAACTACCTTTCGATACCCAATAAAATTTTGTGTAAAAAATAACAAGAAAATTCCTTTCAGGCAATAATCAGAACGAAGAAAATTAAGCTTGAAAGGAATTTTCTTATGACAAAAGCACCTGCAGAAATGATGAGAAAATTTGTAAAAAGTAAAAATTTTACCCCAAGATTTACTATTAAATTTTAAGAAAATGAGTTCGGTATTGTACCACCGTAATCTTTCCTTTTAATTTTAAGGAAATCCTTTCGTTATTGTAGCAATAAATATATTTCTTTACTTCATCAATGAATGCATTAACGCTTTCAAATTTTCACTGTAAAACATTTTAACTTTAAGTTTTCCAAGAAAGTTATTTATAACACCGTTTCGTCTTTTTTATTTTTTACATTTATGTTATTAACTAACTGTTATGTACTGCTATGGGATGTTGAATTTATAAGTAGATCTTACTGTTTAAATAATACTATAATTTTTGAATTTGTATTTTGGGTAAAAGTAAAAGAAGATTTACATTCAGCTAAATGTATTAGCCGTTAGGGGCTTGAGGAGCCTTGGTGAATCATCTATTAATATTGTATTCCTTTTATACGACTGTCAATAATTATACGCTGGGTGAGAGTGAATTTTTCTAAAAGCTGGACAGTAACGATATTTAATTATAGGATTAGTTATCGTCTTTTCTATTGAAACATTAAAAACCATTTATTGACATATAAAAAATAAAATTATATACTAATTTTGGAACCGGCAAAAGAAACATCGTTTTGATGAAAGCTCTGGTGACAAGCTCCCGGTCGGTTCCTTTTTGTTTACCGTATAATAGAAATATTTGGATTTCAATTAAACATTGTGTTTGACAATATCATTTGTTTTGCAGTAATATATAAATAGAAGTTGTACCACTAAGCGTTGAGGACGTTTGTGAGAAGAAGCTATCTCCACTTGGCGTAGTGGCAAAACTTCTTTTTTTAGTTATTGACAGTAGTGTTTTAATTTGATATTCTATTACAAAAGAAGCGTTTCCGTTGCTCGTCTTGGGCGTTTGAGGCAAGGATTGTTTGATAACAATATTTGCTGCAGCGGCGTTGCTTCTTTTTTATTTTTACCTTGTATAGATTTAACACTCAAAAGGCGCTGAATGTCAACCAAATAGCAACCTGTGGGGGACAAATTTACAAAGTAGCAAGAACTGCAAATCTCAAAAACGGCTTAACGGTGGGAGAAAAACGGGCGTGTCCTGTTAAATCAACAGGACACTTTTTTCAAACCGTGCACTCACCTCGACCACTTGGCTCACTTTTTGCGGAAATTTGTCTGCAAACGGTGGGCTTTTTGTTTAAATCGGAAAAGTAGAATTGTTATTGGAACAATTGAGGCAAAATCACGCGGATCGTCATACGCCGATAGATGAGAGATAATCATAAAACAAATAAGCAGAGCAAACGGCTCGCTGTCGCCCTTAGTGAGGTTCTCTAATAGTGAAAGCCGTACTCCTGCCCGAAATCTGCCAGGCTGTAACATCTGTGTTCTTCTGCCAAGATCAAACCCATTTCGGCGGATAGCCGGTACTTTCGCATATTGCGATCATGCGGCATTTTAATTTTGTTTTCAGTTTGTTAATTTGCCCTGAGCGGATTCCTGCGCCGGCATGGCGGGGATATTAAAATCTAAACATGAACCTCTGTTTTACTGTGCGTCCTTACTTTGTATCATCACTTTTCATCTCGCCGGCAGCGCCGCTGAACTCACAGGAGGATAACTGTTCTTCGGGAAAATAACAGGTCCGGCGTTCTTTCTTTACAAGTTCTTTGACAAATTCCGTGGCAGGACGGCTAAGCAGATCTTTCGGTTCGGCATACTGTTCGATTTTGCCATTGTTCATAACAAGTACTTTTGTGCCGAGCTTCAGCGCCTCGGAAATGTCGTGGGTAACGAACAGCACGGTTATTCCTGTCTGCTCGTGAATTCGCTTCATTTCTGTTTGAAGCTGTCCCCGTGTGATCTCATCTACCGCACCAAACGGCTCATCCATCAGCAGAATATCAGGGGACGCTGCCAACGCACGGGCGATACCGACTCTTTGCTGCTGACCGCCCGAAAGTTCGGACGGATAGCGGTGTTTCAGATCTTCCGAAAGTCCGACAATTTTCATCCACTTGGATACGGCGTTTTTTGTTTTTTCTTTATTTCGCTTATTCAGCAAGTTCGGAACATATGAGATGTTCTGTTCTACTGTCATATGAGGAAACAGTACGCTGCCCTGAATGGCATAACCGATGTTTCTGCGGAGCTGCGTCTGATTTTTATTGCGGATATTTTCACCGTCGACAAAGATGTCTCCCTCAGTCGGCTGGATCAAACCGTTTACCATTTTGAGAGCAGTTGTTTTTCCGCAGCCCGATGAGCCGATGATGGTTACAAATTCACCTTTGTCTATGGAGAGGTTGAATCCTTCTATTACTACTTTTTCGCCGTATGCTTTTTTGATGTTTTTAAATTCAATTGCTGTTTTCATTGGTTCCACCTCACTGTAAAAGATCGTGGCTGCGCAGGAAATCTTCCGCTACATCTCGCGGCTCTTGGTTTTCCGTTTCAACAGCATAGTTCATTGCCGCCATATCGCTGTCGGTTATCAGCCCGTTCAGTTTTTCTAGCACCGCTCTCAGTTCCGGGTGCTTTTCAAGCACTTCTGCGCGGATCACATTTCCGCAAATATAAGAAGGATAAAAATGTTTGTCATCTTCCAGAACAACCACGTCAGAAGCCGATAACTGTCCGTCCGTTGTAAAGATCACCATCACGTCAATCTTTTCCTGATGGATTGTCTGATATTTAAGCCCGATGTCTAAATCCATTGTTTTGCCGAAACTCAATCCGTAAGTTTCACAGAGAGCGTCGTACCCGTCCTCACGCTCAAAGAAATCATATTCCGCGCCAAAGGTGAGGTCGCCTGCTACAGTTTTCAGATCGGAATAGGTTTTTAAATCATATTGTTCCGCAATTTCGCGGCGAACCACTAAACCGTAAGTGTTGTTAAAACCATACATTCCGACCCAGTTCATATTGAAGCGTTCGACGTATTCATCTTCCAATTCACTGAACAGATCTTCAGTATACAGACCGTCGTGCTTGAGAACCATATTCCAGCCTGTACCCGTGTATTCGGGATACAGATCAAACTCTCCGCTCTCCATTGCCGGCTGAATGTTGGATGTTCCGCCGCCGACGCCCTGCGTCAGTTCTACATTTAAATCCGTATCCTGCTCGATCAGAATATCCAGCATTTCTCCGAGAACATATTGTTCGGTCATCGGTTTTGTGGCAACATGAATGGTATCTTTCTGCTGCGTGTTGATCAGAACGCCTCCCGCAATGATCAGGCAAAGGATAACTGCAACAACAGCCATAATCTTATTGGTCTTCTTTGCTTTCAAGCTGCGCTTGTTCATTCTTTTTTCCATGAACCCAAGTATAAAATCCATTACGAGGGCAAGCAGTGCGATCAGCAAGCTGCCTACCATTGTCGTGGCTGTATTATTTGTTGTAATGCCCCGGTAAATCGCAACGCCCAAGCCGCCTGCGCCGATAAAAGAGGCAATACCGGCAAGGGCGATCGTCATCGTTACCATATTGCGAACGCCTGACATGATCACGGGCATAGCGAGGGGTAATTTGATTTTGAACAGAATTTGCGCTTTTGTACTTCCCATACCTTTTGCCGCTTCCAGAATAGCGGGATCTACATTGGTAATACCCGTATGGGTATTGCGCACCATCGGCAGCAGTGCGTAAACGGTCAGCGCAATGATCGCCGTAGCATTGCCCACCCCGGAAAAGGGAATCAAAAAGCCGAGCATGGAAATTGACGGTATCGTATATAAAAAGTTGATAACGCCTAAAGTCGGCTTTGCGGCTTTTTGAAATTCGCTGATTAGAATCCCTGCAAGTCCCCCAAGCAGTATGGCAATTAAAATGGAGACCAGCGATATTTCCAAATGCTCCAGTAATAATTCTAAGAAAAAATCTGTTCTATCCGTAAAAACAGACCACATATCTTTTAACATTTTTATACGCTCCTTCTTTTAATTGCCTTTACGGGGCAGTTTTCAAAGCACAAGCCGCAGTGTAGGCAGTGATTTTGATTGATTTCATATGGCTTTCCTATGCTTATACATTGCTGAGGGCAAACTTTTGCGCATCTCCCGCACCCTATGCAGGAAACAGAGATTTCAAACCCTTTTTTCTGTTCTTTACTCTCTCCGATTATAAAATTTTCCCGGTTAATCGGCTCTTTGCTTAAATCAAAAAATTCGATATTCGCGTTTGCAATGCAGAACGGTTCCAATATGTAACGGCTTTCATTCGGATAAACGCTGTTCATGCTTGGATTTTGTTTAAAAATGCGGCCTATCCAATATTTTTGCTCTGCCAGTTTTTCGGCAGTTCCGGATAATCTGACCATTTGAAAATCTTTATTCACGGCAGTAACTGCAATGTGATTGTCACGCATTAGCTGTGCGTAAAAATCTTTTCCGCGCGCTGTGCAGAAATAAATTTTTTCATCTTCTGCCAGCATAACATCTATAATTCGTACCTGCGGCACTCCTTTTTCATCTATGGTTGCAAATGCCGCGTCTTTGACATCTCTCAATATCTGCAAACAATCCTGTGCGTTCATATTATCTTATCCCTCCTAAAATTTCAGCCGGTGAATGCGGCTTTGTTCTGTTTCTCTTTGTACGCCCCTTGTATAGCTGATTTCAGGATAACCAAAACCGATCATCATCCCGATGTAATGGGTATCCGGAATATTCAGCATTGCCTTGATATCCTGCATTTGCTCCAACGCACCAAGAGGAAATGTCAGCATTATAGCTCCAAGGCCACGGGAGGCGCAAAGCAGCTCAAAATATGTTCCGGCAATCACCACATCTTGTATAGGCTCGCCGTGCCCTAATGGTGCGTGGGGAATTAAAATATGCGGAGCTCCGCACAAAAGCATATCAGGGCGAACTGTCTTTTCCCACCGTTTCATATCCTCATATGCCGCTTTACCGAATCCCTTTGGATAGATACCCTGCGCCGCCAATTCTTCCATACGGGAATAGGCAAGCTGACGAAATTGCTTCGTTTGTTCTTTATCGTCAATCAGTGTGAATTCCACTTGCTGTTTATTGCCGCCGTTTGGGGCGCCGGCCAGACGCTTCAGCATATCGTTTATAACGGAAGTGTCAACATTTTTGTCCTTATATCTGCGGCAGGAGCGTCTGCCTGCGATCAGTGAATCCATTATCGGCGCTGCGGTCTCATGATCAGCAACAGGCAGACTGCTTTCCGGCTTGTGTCCGAAAATGGAAACGGCACCTGTCGGACAGACAGCAAGACAATGCTCGCATTTCCAACATCCGTTCCACCCGAATTCTTTAAAATCTGCTATTTCAGGCCTTTTTTCCTGATTCAGAGAGAGAACTCCTCCGGGGCAAACCTTTACACATGTTCCGCAGCCTAAACATTTTTCTGTATCAACAACAAAATTTGCCGGATTCATTGCAAGTGCCTCCGTTCCTTGTTTCTGATACTATTGTAACTACTGTTTTTTCACTCTACAAGTACGCACTTTTTTATAACAGAGTTACCTTTTAGTAACATTTGCGTTATTATGGGGATTGCAGAATCAAATTTTTTTCATTCTCTATATCATACTTGATTTTATAAGAATACAGCACTATAATTTAAGCGTAATATTTAGTTACAAACTTATGGAATTTTTAAAGGTGGAAATATGCTGAAGAAAGAAGAACTGCCCGATTGTCCCGTTGCAACAACCGTTCAGCTGATCGGAAGTAAGTGGAAACTTCTGATTATGAGGAATTTGCTTGCACGTCCGTGGCGTTTTAATGAATTGCAGAAAAATTTAGAGGGAATCAGCCAAAAAGTACTGACGGACAGTCTGCGTTCAATGGAGGATGACGGCATCATTACACGGACGGTCTATGCGGAAGTTCCCCCAAGAGTGGAGTATTCTTTAAGCGAACTTGGCGAATCGATGCGTCCTATTATCAAGGCGATGGAGCAATGGGGAATAAATTATAGAGCGCAAAATGGTTGATAACCGTAAACAGGATAGGTTGTAAAGATTGGGCTCTTTCAATAGAATTGAAACTTTGTTGAGAAAAATACGGATCACGGTTGTGTTTGCAATGATTTTTCGGCCTATCTGATATTAGCTAAAATGTCAGTAAAAAAGAAAGACAGAAAGCAACTGTTACAAAAAAGGCGCGCTGCCCTGTGTTTTCAGGGCAGCGCGCTTCGCGTTACTATTTTGCCTATTCATTTAACCGTCGGCCGGTTCATTCAGTTCGTTTTTAATTTTGTTTTTGATCTTTTGCAGCCTGGTGCGTGCGGCGGATGCGCTTATACCAAAGGCTTTGCCTATCTCGTCGCTTTTAAAGCCTTGTATCCTCATCAACAGCAGCTCCTGCTCTTTTACGCTGAGCGAGCGCAGCGCAATCCGTATTTCGACGGCGGCAAGCTGCCCCGCAGGCGCGGGCAGTTCTATGAAATCATAGAGCGGCAGGGTATCCAGCATAAGCGCGGTAGATCTGTATCTGTCCGCACGCACATTGCCGGCGATACGGAAGATGAGCGCACCGCCGTTTTTTACCGATTCGGTGCGCGGGAGCCACGCCCAGAGCCGCAAAAAAGTCTGCTGGGTAAGATCTTCCGCATCCTCAGCGGAAAAATCCCGCCTGAAAAAACGCAGGATCTTTTTATAATATTTATTGTATATCTCACCGAATAAAGCGGCAATATTCTCCTCTTTCATAATTAAATAAACGTTTTATAATCCTTTGCGCGGGACATAGTTTGAACTACCCCGAGCGCACGCTTAGAGCATTTTACAGTATTCCCGGCTGAGAAATACAGCTTTCTGCCCTTAAGCAGTTCGGGTGTAACATCAAGTTCAAACGTTAAGTTATTGCCGCATATAACTACAGTTCCGTCCTCAAGGTTCTCAATAAAATCTTTATCAGCCGGCAGGTCTTTTGGAAAATGCTTTGCTCTTTTTATTTTAAAATCAACATATTCAGCTGAGCCGTTACAATTAATTATATTTATCTTTGCACCGTTTTCGCATAAGATCTCGCCGTTTACCATAACGCTTATCATATGCTCTTCAGCGTTTTTTATTACGGCGTTGCCGTTTACAAGATATATAGCGTTTTCATCGCAGGCATTGCAGTCAAGTTCGGCAGAACCGTTGCACATTTTTATTTCCCTGCCATTCTCAATAAAAATTTCCGTTGCAACATTTTTGCGCGGAATGTTGCCGTAAGCCGCCATAAGTTCCTCATCCGGCTCTTTCGGCAAAATTACCATTGCGGCATTTAACTTTTGGATATTTTTAAGCGCGGCAGGCGTATATTGCCTTAGATCAAGCAATGGTATATTAAGTTTATTGATGTTTTCCGTGTCTGCATTTCTTTTTTTAAATAATGACATATCGTTCACTGCCTTTCAAAGTGATTTTGAGAGCCTCTCACTTCTTAAGACGGCAAAGAGATACGATCTGTCCGCGCAGTGTAAAAATTTTTTAGCTTTCTTTCAGAATTCTCTCAGCCGCACTTTCAAGATCTGCGCATTTTGCATACAGTAACTTATCCGTTTTCCTGTCGCCCTGCCACAGATCGGGGATCATTATAACGTTCATTCCCGCGCTGTGGGCGGAAAGAATACCGTTTTTTGAATCCTCAACTGCAAAACAGCGGCAAGGGGATATGCCCAGTTTTTCGGCGGCGGCAATATAAATATCCGGTTCCGGTTTTGATCTTTCGATCATATCTCCGCAAATGACCGCGTCAAAATAATTTTCTATATCCGCGTCTTTAAGATTCCTGTAAACGCCTTCTCTGCTTGTAGAGGACGCAAGGGCGATCTTAAATCCGCCTGCTTTCAGGCTGTTCAGCGATTTCTTCAGACAGGGCTTTTGCGGCACGCCGTGCTTGCCAAAATAATCGTATGTGTATTCGCGGCATAGGTTGTGGAATTTTTTTATATCAAATTCCGTGCCGTAATGCATTTTCAGCATTTTATCAACGGCTGAAACATTCATGCCCAGCGTTTTGTATGCAAGTTCACCCGCAGGCGGAATATGCATTTTTTCGCTGGCGTAGTCCCATGCGGCAAAGCCGAGCTTTTCCGTGTCAAACAAAACGCCGTCCATATCAAATACAACTGCTTCCATTTATGACCTCCCGAATCCCGAAAATATTATAACTTAATTTACTGTTTTCGGCAATAAAAAACGTCCCGTATAAAACGGGGCGTTTTTTTTGCTTTATGCGGGACGTTCGGCAAAATTGCCTGTGTAAAGCTGATAGTATTTGCCTTTCTGGGCGATCAGATCATCGTGGCTTCCGCGCTCAATGATCCTGCCGTGTTCAAGTACCATGATACAGTCCGCATTCTTAACGGTGGAAAGGCGGTGGGCAATAACGAATGTTGTTCTGCCCTTCATCAGGGCGTCCATGCCTTTCTGAACAAGCTCTTCCGTTCTTGTGTCGATGGAAGAGGTGGCCTCGTCAAGAATGAGAACGGGCGGGTCCGCGACCGCGGCTCTTGCTATTGCAAGCAGCTGGCACTGACCTTGGGAAAGATTGCCGCCGTCGCCGTCGATCATTGTATCATATCCGTCCGGCAGACGGGAAATAAATCCGTGCGCATTTGCCAGTTTTGCCGCTGCAATGCATTCTTCGTCGGTTGCGTCTATCTTGCCGTAACGGATATTGTCCATGATAGTGCCGGTAAACAGATGCGTGTCCTGCAAAACTATGCCCAAAGTGCTGCGCAGTGCAGGCTTTTTGATCTTAGTAATGTTGATTCCGTCATATCTGATCTTGCCGTCCTGAATATCATAGAAACGGTTGATAAGATTCGTGATAGTCGTTTTTCCCGCGCCTGTTGAGCCTACAAAGGCGATCTTCTGGCCCGGTTCTGCGTAAAGTCTTATGTCATGCAGAACCATTTTATCGTCCGTATAGCCGAAATCAACGCCGTCAAGCACGATCGCGCCTTCAAGTTTTTTATAGGTGACGGTGCCGTCCGCCTTGTGCGGATGCTTCCATGCCCAAACGCCGGTTCTGTGATCTGCTTCGGAAAGCGATCCGTCCTCATTTTCAACGGCGTTGACCATCTCAACATAGCCATGGTCTTCTTCCGGCTCCTCATCAAACAGGGCAAATACACGCTTTGTGCCGGCTACGGCCATGATGATCGAGTTCATCTGCTGGCTGATCTGCGCGATCGGCTGGCTGAAACTTTTATTCAGACCCATGAATGCAACTACCGTACCTACCGTTGCGCCGGCAATGCCGGTTGCTCCGCCCACGCCGAGTGCAAGCGCCGCACCAACGGCTGCACAGAGAACGTAACTCAGATTTCCTATATTGACATTAACGGGCATCATCATGTTTGCATATTTGTTGGCCTTATACGAACTGAAACGAAGCTGTTCGTTTATTTTTTCGAAATCAGCCTTTGCCGTTTCTTCGTGGCAGAATACCTTAACTACCTTCTGCCCGTCAAGCATCTCTTCAATAAATCCGTCTACCTCGCCGAGTGCTTTCTGCTGCTTATCAAAATATCTGCCCGAACGCTGGGTGAATTTTCTTGTAACTATAAGCATTACGCATGCCATAAGCACTGTGATGGCCGCAAGCACTATGTTCATGCGGATCATTGCAACAAGTGAGAATATAAGCGTTATGACCGAATTGAATATCTGCGGGATGCTCTGACTGATGAGCTGGCGCATGGTATCAATATCGTTTGTATAAACGCTCATTATATCTCCGTGAGCATGTGTGTCAAAATATTTTATAGGAAGCTTTTCCATGTTCTTGAAAAGATCCGTACGCAGCTTCTGCATCGTATCCTGTGTTACGTTTACCATTATTCTTGAATATGTGAAAGACGCGACTATTCCTATAACGTAAATGACCGCAACTCTTACCAGCGCGTTTGCAAGCCCGCTGTAATCGTTTGAGCCTGATGTGAGCATGGGCTCGATATAATCGTCTACAAGCGACTGAATAAACACCATGCCCTGCATCTGGGCAAATGCCGAAATAACGATACAAACAACAACGAAGAACCATGCCACCTTGTTGTTTTCAACCATATATTTCAGAATGCGCGAAAAGGATTTGGCGCCGTTTCTGAGATTGCTTTTGCTGTTGTTATTATTCATTGTGCGCCCTCCTTTCTTACTGCTGGTCAAAATCTCCGCCGCCCTGCTGGGACTCGAAGATCTCGCTGTATATTGCGTTGTTTTTCAAAAGATTTTCGTGTGTGTCAAATCCGTTTACACGGCCCTCGTCCAGAACGATGATCCTGTCTGCGTCCTTGACGCTTGAAACGCGCTGCGCAATAATGATCTTTGTGGTATCGGGGATCTTGGTCCTGAACGCCTCGCGGATCTTTGCGTCCGTCGCGGTGTCAACAGCCGAAGTCGAATCATCAAGGATAAGAACTTTGGGCTTTTTCAGCAAAGCTCTTGCAATACAAAGCCGCTGTTTCTGACCGCCGGAAACATTCGTTCCGCCCCGTTCAATATGTGTGTTGTATTTATCAGGCATACGCTCAATAAATTCATCGGCGCATGCCGATCTGCATGCCTCAATGCACTCCTCTTCCGTTGCGTTTGGATTGCCCCACCTGAGGTTATCAAGGATCGAGCCTGAAAAAAGCACGTTTTTCTGAAGCACAACGGAAACCTGGTTTCTTAACGCCTCCGTGTCATAATCCCTAACGTCGATCCCGCCTACGCAGACGCTGCCCGAACTTACGTCGTAAAGGCGGCAGATAAGATTTACAAAGCTGCTCTTTCCGCTGCCCGTTCCGCCGATGATCCCTATGGTCTCACCGGACCTGATATGAAGGTCGATATCGCTTAAGGCGTTTTTATCGCTGCCTTTTCTGTAAGAAAAGTTTACATGATTGAAATCTATGCTGCCGTCTTTGACCTCTTCAACCGGGTCTTCCGGGTTATGTATATCCGGTACCTCATTCAGCACCTGGGAAATACGGTGAACGCTTGCGGAGCTCATTGCGATCATAACAAAGATCATGCTGAGCATCATAAGGCTCATAAGTATCTGCATGATGTAAGAAAGAAGCGTTGTAAGATTACCGGTAGTCATATCGCCGGCAATAATGTAATGGGCGGCAAACCATGAGATCGCGATTGTACAGCCGTAAACGCAGATCATAAGAGCAGGGCTGTTAAGAGTAAGATAGCCTTCTGCCTTTATATTGAATTTTTTAAGAAGATTTACTACTTTATCAAACTTTTTGATCTCGTGTTCTTCACGCACATAGGATTTAACGACTCTGATAGCGGAAATGTTTTCCTGAATATCAGCATTTACGCGGTCATATGTGTTAAACGCCTTGTCAAAATATTTAAGCGAAGCTTTGATGATGACTGCAAGCACGCAGCCCAGCAAAATAATTGCAACAAAAAACACAAGGCTTATTTTTTTGCTTATGAAGAAGCACATGATCCAACTGAAAATCAGCGTCAGAGGCGCTCTAGTCGCAATTCGTAAAGTCATCATATATGCGTTTTGAATGTTTGTAACATCGGTAGTCATACGCGTTACAAGGCTTGCGGTGCTGAAATGGTCTATATTGGAAAACGAAAAGGTCTGCACCTTATCGTAGATCCCTTTTCTTAAATTTGCCGCAAAGCCGGAAGAAGCCCGTGCAACATATCTTCCGCCGAGGGCGCCGAACGTAAGGCTGAGCGCTGCCATAACAAGCATTATCCCGCCGAAGAGATAGACGTTGTTTATGTTGCCTGCCTGAATACCGTCGTCTATAATGTAAGACATTACAAACGGCAGCAGAACTTCCATAATTACTTCAAGCATTGTGTAGAAAATCGTTAAAAATGAATCTTTTTTATAATTTTTAACGTATTTCAAAACCGTTTTCAATCCTTATTCCTCCGTTTCCATATAGTTTTTAAAGCCGCAGCGCGCGCGTTCAATAACGGCTTTCTGAAATCTGCACACTGTGCGGAGTTCTTCCTGCGTGAAGCCTGAGAAAAGCTCGTCGGCAATGGCTGCGAATTCGCGTGAAAGGCTGTTTTTTACACGCAGTGCTTTTTCGGTGGGCACAATTTTTTTCTGCCTGTTGTCATCCTCCAAGGTCTCAAGGGTAACGAACCCTTTGCCGCAAAGCCTCTTCAAAGTGGCTGAAACAGTGCTTTTGGAAGTGTCCACAAATTTTTTCAGTTCGGAAACGTTTACTCCGCCGCTGCGGTCTGCAACGTAAAGAAGCACGATCCCCTGCGCAGCGGTAAGGCCGAACTTTTCAGTGCGGACGTCCATATATTTATCTATAAATATGGATATATCCTTGTTAAGCTTTATGATCTCCTGTTTCGTTTGTATTGATACCACCTTCTTAATAAAAGTTTGCTTGTTTACAATAAACGCACAAACTTTTTTCTACATATAAATATATATCACAAAAATGCTTGATTTACAAATAAAAATAGTTTATTATCTATAAAAGATATTTATCGATAAGCATACGGTTGTTAAATAATTAACACAGAGGTGACACGAAATGAACACCGTTCAGCTTGAATGCTTTATGGAGGTTTCCGCATGCCTGAATTTTTCACGCGCAGCGGAAAATCTAAAAATGACCCAGCCTGCCGTCAGCCACCAGATCAATTCGCTGGAGGCAGAGCTGGGAACAAAGCTTTTTAACAGAACGAGTAAAAGCGTTGAACTTACAAGAGACGGGATAAGATTTATAGGCCCTGCCTCGGACGCGCTGAAGATCCTTCGCAACGCAAAGGCAAGAATAAGCGACAAAAGCGTTTCTGAAGTTCTGCCGCTTGGCGTAACCTGCCGGGATATTCAGATGTGCGGCGTTTTGCCGCCCGTTCTCAGCCGTATTTCTTCAGAGCTGCCGCTTTGCCGCCCTGTAGTAAAGATAGCGCCCTTTATGCCCGTTACGGTCCTTACTGAAAATGAAACGGTTGATGTTATTTTTTCATACAGGTCGGATACTCCGGCGCACAGCCGTATAATATATAAGGAACTGAAAAAGTGCAGCATATGCTGCGTTTGCAGCAGGAACAGCGTGCTGGCAAAGAATGTGTCTCTGAAAACGGCTGATCTGCAGGGCCAGAGCATTGCTCTGATCTCACGCCAAAGGGATATTCCGGAGATTTATAAGGTTGTAACTTCTGCGTCGGCCACACTGAAACAGAGCCAGATCTATCTGTGTGATAATTATGAATGTGCAAAACCGCTTGTTGAGGCCGGGCTTTGCTATTGTGTTCAGCCTGATCTGCCGTCAAAAAAAGAAGAGAGCCTAAGCTATGTTCCCATAACAGACTCTTCTCCGGTATCTTTCGGCGTTTATTATTCCACTTTAAAATCAAACCCTGTTTTAAAGAGGTTTATAGAGATCACGCTTAAGGAGCTGGGCGGAAATTAAAAAACATTATTTCCGCAGGCAAACGGGACAGACCTCGCGTGCCTCAGCTGACCGCTATTTTAAAAACGATCTTTCTTACGTTTACGTCTTTTTCATCACTAAGGCCGGGCATGTGCGCGTCCTGGGGAAAAAGCAGTAAAAAGGTTCCTTTCGTAAGTATGAAATCAAATTTGGCATCCCCGCTGTAAAAGGCTATATCCTGTCCTTTGGAATATCTTTCCTCCGTTTCGGAAAGAGAATCCACATCTGCCCAGCGGATCTTTTCTATTCCGGATACGATATACTGAACATCAATATATTTTTTATGTGCTTCAAAGCGGCTGCTTTCCGTCTGCCGCCCGGTCCTGTAGGATTGGATATTGGCAAAAACGCGGCTGCCGTCAATATCATAGGAGCCGTCAGGCAGTTTTTCAGCCTCAAATTTTTTTAAAAACTGCGCGCATTTTTTAAGCAGCGGCACTTCGCTGTAATGATCTGCCATGTTTTCCGCTTTGTCAAAAATCATATTGTTTCCGCCTTTCAGCAACAGAATACTTACTGTGTAATAAAAGATCCGACGGTGACGCCGCCGGATCTTTAAATTTTAAACTCTTGAATCATCGTTGCGGTGAATGTAAGCGTCAAGCAGCTTCCAAACCGTTTTCTGTTCCTCTTCGGAAAGAGAGGATATCATATCAATGATGTTTTCATCTATCTCGTCTTTCATTGTTCCTGAAATGAAATAGTCCGCATTTACTTCAAGAATTTCGCAGATCTTTATAAAGCTTTTCATCCTCGGGTAGCTTCTGCCGGTTTCAATATTGGAAATCTGGTGCTCGCTCAGCCCGATCTGCTCTGCAAGCTCGCTTTGGTTGATCCCAAGCTGCTTTCTTCTCTGCATAATACGCAGGCCAAGTATTGCCTGCTTGTCTATCTTTCTTTTCATAATAACACCCCGAAACAAATATTAACATATTTAGATCACTGAATGGAATAATGTTTTATTTGATTTACCAAAATACTTGAAGGTTTGTGAATTGTTCATAAATTATCCAAACTCTTTAGTTTAAGCAAGCGAGATAAATCCGCTGCCGCAGACTGTATCACAATATAATGGATTCCCCGGTCATTTCAGCCGGCTGTTCAAGACCCATTACTTTAAGCATGGTAGGGGCAATATCGCAAAGCCTGCCGCCGTCGCGCACCCGGCAGGGATAGTTTACAACGATGAACGGAACGGGATTCGTGGTGTGAGCGGTAAACGGCTCTCCGTTTTCGTCAAGCATTTTGTCCGCGTTGCCGTGATCCGCCGTAACAAACAGCACGCCGTCCATCTCTTTTACTGCCTCGGCAAGCGAGCCTACGCAGGCGTCAACGGTCTCAACGGCTTTGACAGCCGCGGGGATTATCCCCGTGTGGCCAACCATATCGCAGTTTGCGAAGTTTACGATAATCGCGTCATATTTACCGCTCCTTACAGCGGCATTGAGTTTCTCAGATACTTCGGGCGCGCTCATTTCCGGCATCAGGTCAAATGTGGAGATTTTGGGCGAATCGACCAGTATCCTGTCTTCGCCCGGATACTGCTTTTCCTCACCGCCGTTAAAAAAGAACGTAACGTGCGCATATTTCTGTGTTTCAGCGATCCTAAGCTGTGTTTTTCCAAGATCGGAAATATATTCGCCAAAGGTATTTTTTAATGATTCCGGCGGGAAAGCAACGCTTACATTCGGCATTTCCTCGTCATACTGTGTCATGCATACATAGTTTAGCGGGAAAAATTCGTTCTTTCTTTCAAAACCGGTAAAATCGGGATCAACAAAGGCTCTTGTGATCTCCCTGGCTCTGTCCGGGCGGAAGTTAAAGAAGATAACGCTGTCATTCGCCCTGATCCTGCCGTCATTGCCGCCAATAACAGTTGGAATAACGAATTCATCAGTAAGGTGTTTGCCGTCCTCATCTATCGTTTCATAAGATTCCTTAACGGCTTTGACGGGGTCATCAGCCTGAATGCCTTCACCGTATACGAACGCGGCATAGGCTTTTTCAACTCTGTCCCAGATATTATCCCTGTCCATAGCGTAAAATCTGCCTGTAACGGTTGCGATCTTGCCTACGCCGATCTCAGCGATCTTTTCTTCCAGCTCCTTAAGATCGTCTGCGGCTGAGGCAGGTGGAACGTCACGCCCGTCCAGGATCGCATGGATATAAACATTTTCAACGCCGTGCTTTTCAGCCATTTCCATAAGGCCGTAAAGATGCTCGGTATGGCTGTGAACGCCGCCCGGGGAGACAAGCCCTATGAGATGAAGCGCTTTGCCCTTTGCGTTTTCCATAGCGCTTACAAGCGCTTCGTTTTTATAGGCGTCCCCGTCCTCAAACGCTTTGGTGATCCTTGTGAGCGGCTGATAAACCACTCTGCCCGCGCCTATATTCGTATGGCCTACTTCACTGTTGCCCATCTGGCCGTCCGGCAGGCCTACGTCAAGTCCGGACGCGCCTATATAAGTCATCGGGCACTCCTGCATAAGTCTGTCCAGATTCGGCTTTTTTGCCATTGCGATTGCATTGCCGTAATCCGAATCGTTTCTGCCATAGCCGTCCATGATGCATAATACAACCGGTTTTTTCATCAGTATCTTTCCTCCTGTAAAACTGAGTTAGGATTTTATATTATAATAGGTTATATATTAAAAGCCCTCGGGAGGAGGGCTTTTTGTTTATTTTGACGCCGCTTTTACAATAACGGAAAAGTCCTGCGCTTTAAGTGACGCTCCGCCGATAAGGCCGCCGTCAACATTTTCTTTAGCGAGGAGTTCTTCAGCATTTTTAGCGTTCATTGAACCGCCGTACTGTACAACAAAAGCATCTGCCGCGTCTTTACCGTAAAGCTCTTCAATAACGCTGCGGATATATCCGTTTACTTCATCCGCCTGATCCGCAGTTGCGGTTTTGCCGGTGCCGATCGCCCATACGGGTTCGTAAGCAATGATCACGTTTTTGAGTTCTTCTGCTGACACGCCCTGAAGCGCTATCTTTGTCTGCATGCCTACTACTTCAAAAGTTACGCCCTGCTCTCTCTGTTCAAGAACTTCGCCGACGCAAAGGATAACTTTAAGGCCTGCGTCAAGCGCTGCGCGTACTCTTTTGTTTACGGTTTCATCCGTCTCGCCGAAATACTGCCTGCGCTCAGAGTGACCGATTATAACGTACGGAACGCCCATTTCCTTGAGCATAACGGCGGAAACTTCGCCGGTAAACGCGCCGCTTTCAGCCCAGTGGCAGTTTTCCGCTCCGATTAGGATATTGGAATCTTTTGCTGCCTCAAGCGCAGCGCTCAGGTCAACGAATGGCGCGCAGATGATAACATCGCAGTCCGCGTTCTTAACAAGAGGTTTCATCTCGTTGATAAGAGCCGTTGTCTGGGCAGGTGTGTTATTCATTTTCCAGTTGCCGGCAATTACTGCCTTGCGAAGAGATTTGTTCATAGTAATTCCTCTTTTATCTATTTTTTAATCGTTTAATAAATATATACTTAATTTATATCTCTCTTTCTTACGGATCGGCGACTGCGGATCAGTCCTTGTCCATAAGTGCTGCAATGCCGGGAAGCTCCTTACCCTCAAGGAATTCAAGAGAAGCGCCGCCTCCGGTTGAGATATGGCTCATTTTATCGCTGAAGCCAAGTTTTGTTACCGCTGCAACGGAATCGCCGCCGCCTACGATTGAAATAGCGCCTGAATCCGCAACAGCCTTTGCAACTGCGATGGTGCCCTGAGCAAAGTTATCCCACTCGGAAACACCCATAGGTCCGTTCCAGATGACTGTGCCCGCGCCCTGAATGGCGTCAGCAAACATTTTCTGGGTCTTGGGTCCGATATCAAGGCCCATCCAGCCGTCCGGTATCTCGTCGCTGTTGACCACCATTGCTTCTGTATTTTCATCATATTCCTTGCCCACCTTATTGTCTACCGGGATAAGGAATTTAACGCCTTTTGCCTTTGCGTCTTCCATCATTTTGCCTGCGTTTTCAACCTGTTCCTCCTCAAGAAGGGAAGTGCCGATATGATGGCCGAGGGATTTCATAAAGGTGTAAGCCATGCCGCCGCCTATGATAAGCGTGTCGCACTTGTCAAGCAGATTTGTTATAACGCCGATTTTATCGGAGACCTTTGCGCCGCCGAGGATGGCAACGAGCGGTCTTTTCGGGTCTGAGAGCGCGCCGCCCATAAAGGTGATCTCTTTCTGAATCAGATAGCCGCATACCGCTGGAAGAAACGCTGCAACGCCGGTGGTTGAGCAGTGCGCTCTGTGGGCGGTTCCGAAAGCGTCATTAACAAAAATATCGGCAAGCGAAGCAAGCTCTTTTGAAAAGCTTTCCTCATTTTTTGTTTCCTCTTTTCTGAAACGTACGTTTTCAAGCAGCATAACGTCGCCGTCGTTCAGAGCGGCGGCCATTGCCTTTGCATTTTCGCCTACAACAGTTTCATCTTCTGCAAGTTTTACTTCCTTGCCCAGATACTCGGAAAGTCTTTTTGCAACGGGAGCAAGGCTGAACTCGGGCTTGTATTCTCCCTTGGGTCTGCCAAGGTGTGAGCAGAGAATTACCTTAGCGTTGTTCTCAACAAGATATTTGATTGTGGGCAGAGCCGCAACGATTCTTTTGTCGTTTGTAATTTCGCCGTCTTTTAGCGGAACGTTGAAATCGCAGCGAACAAGAACCTTTTTTCCGGATACTTCAATATCCTCAATCGTTTTTTTGTTTAATGCGTTCATTTAAATTACCTCTCCAAACGTTATGAATTTAATATACAATTTTTTTACGCAAATATTATAAAGTATATACACCGCAAAATCAATACATATTTTTCCACCAAAATCAAGGCAGTATTCGTCAATTTTTTGTCAAACTAAATAAAAATTCGCACCTTGCGTGAATCAGCTGCCTGTTTCGGCAAGAATTTCACCTGCATACGGGAACTTTACAAATTCCTCCAGTTCTTTACCTGTTTTATTGCCCGCAAGCCATATTTTTATATAGACGGGTGCAAAAGCAGTACCCGGAAGCGGGATGATTCCGAGCCGTCCGAATGCAAGCGCGGATGCATACTGTGCCCCCGGCCTTATATTTACGGCGAAAAGCGGTATGTTTCTGCTTTTTGCATCCAGGCAGAAATTTCGCAGCTCCTCATTTGAAGTATTCAGCGTTCCGGAATGATACGGCCTGAAGATCACTGCGCGCGTGCCGTTTTTGCACGGTTCGTATTGCCGTCCGGGCGCCGAAGAAATGATCTCAATTCCCGAATGCTTATTAAAACTGACCGGGAAACCGAGCCTGAGGCTTTTTTGATGTGCAAAAGCAGGGTTTAAAATGATGTTTCCGTCTTTGTACTCCGCCGCATATTCACCGTTTAAACAGTTGAGCGAATCGCTTCCCTCGGCATGAAGGGCGAGGTGCTGTGCAGGCAGGATCCTTGCGTTTTCACCATTGTTTTTATAAGCGGCATAAACACCCGGAATAGTATAATTTTCCAGGAATGCCGCGGCAGCGGTAAAGTTGTCAAATCCGTTCGTTTCGGGCAGGCCAAGCGGTTTTGCCGCGGATACAAAAACAACAGCGCAGTCCGTGCCCGAAAGCGCGTATAAAACGGCCGCTGCGGAATACTGCAGTGTATCCGTTCCGTGGCAGACGATTATTTTTTTATAACCGTTTTCATATGCGGCGCATATGCTGCCGGTCAGCGCGTTCAGGTTTTCTGCGCAAAGATCTTCGCTTAGAACGGTAAACGGCGAATCAAATTGGAACAGGGCTTTGCCGCCAGTTTTTCTGTATTCCGATTCAAGCCTGCCGGCAGGCCGGGAAGACGGGGTGATCACGCCGTTAATAACTTCGCTGCCGATCGTTCCGCCTGTCATTATCACTTTGATATTCATGATCAACCGCCTTTGTGCTTTTGTATTACAATGGATATTTTGTTCAGCCGCAGCAGTTTTATAATAAAAGTTGCCGGAAAAGCCTGAAAGATCTTATGCTGTGCAGCCGCATAACAAAAAATCCGCCAAAACCCAAGTTCTGGCGGATATATGGTGACCCGGACGAGAATTGAACTCGTGTTACCGCCGTGAAAGGGCGGTGTCTTAACCTCTTGACCACCGGGCCGTTGGTGGCTTTAACTGGATTCGAACCAGTGACACTGCGGGTATGAACCGCATGCTCTAGCCAACTGAGCTATAAAGCCGTATAACAAAGCTGATTTCAAGCAAGGTAGATTATATTATATTGAAAAGGTTTTGTCAACACTTTTTTTAAAATGGTTTAAAATAGTACATATGTTTGACTTTTATAACGGTTCATGTTACAATGAAAACAGCTGTATCCGTTAAACAAAATCAGTAAATTATGCAGACAGCGGTGAGTGTTATGAATAAAATAAACAAAACCCAGCAGGCGGTTCTGGATTATATACAGCGCGTTATCGAGGAAAGAGAGGTAGCGCCGTCCGTGCGTGAGATCGGGCAGGCAGTTGGCTTGCGTTCGACCTCAACCGTTCAGTATAACCTGAACGCGCTCGAAAAGGCCGGATATATAGAAAGAGATCCGAATCTGAAACGCACTATACGTCTGACCGGGGGCAGCGCAAGATCCGTTTCCGTTCCGCTGCTCGGCACGGTAACTGCCGGAATGCCTATTCTTGCGCAGGAGCAGATCGAGGAGTATATCCCTGCTGCGGTAGATAAAAACGGAGAATATTTTGCTCTTCATGTGCGCGGCGATTCCATGATCAAAGCCCATATTATGGACGGGGATATTATCGTTGTGCGCCGCACCCCTGTTGCGGAAAACGGAGATATCGTTGTTGCCCTTATAGGCGAAGAGGCAACCGTTAAGCGTTTTTACAAAGAAAAAGGCGCGTTTCGTCTTCAGCCTGAAAACGACGACTACGATCCGATCATCGTTAAAGAGGCCGCTGTGCTCGGAAAAGTAGTTTCCCTTATAAGAAATTACGGCTATTGATTAACGAAGCCTTATATGATATAATCCCTAAAACGGTTTATAATATATATAATTTTTGTTACGGAGATGTTTTAAATGGCAGAATGCAGTCATGACTGCTCTTCATGCGCGCAGAACTGCGGCGAAAGGAAAGAGCCGCAAAGTTTCCTGAAGCCGATGAATAAGTATTCTGATATCAAAAAAGTTATCGGTGTTGTAAGCGGCAAAGGCGGAGTCGGGAAAAGTCTCGTCACCTGTCTTCTTGCTTCCGCCTGCGCAAAAGCCGGACTTAAAGTCGGCGTGCTGGACGCAGATATAACCGGTCCGTCTGTCCCCAAATCGTTTGGTGTTTCGCAGCGGGCAAGGCAGGACAGCGAATGCCTGCTCCCTAATATAACAGAAAACGGTATAAAGGTAATGAGCATCAATATGCTGCTTGAAAACGAAGAATCACCGGTAGTATGGCGGGGGCCCGTCATCAGCGGAGTCGTAGAGCAGTTTTGGACCGAAGTTCGCTGGGGCGAACTGGATTACCTTTTTGTGGATATGCCTCCCGGAACGGGTGATGTTGCGCTCACTGTTTTTCAGAGTCTGCCCGTGGACGGTATTGTTATCGTTTCCACGCCTCAGGATCTTGTAAAAATGATCGTGAACAAGGCGTTCAATATGGCAAAGCTTATGAACATACCCGTTCTTGGCCTTGTTGAAAATATGAGCTATTTTGTCTGCCCGGACTGCGGAAAAAAGCATGATATCTTCGGTCAGTCAAAGATAGATGAAACGGCCGGGGAGCTTGGCCTTCCCGTGCTTGCAAAACTTCCGATCGATCCGCATATCAACCGCCTTGTTGATATGGGCAGAGTGGAAGAAGTTCACCTGAGCGAACTTGATGAATTTGTAAGCGCGCTTGAGGGAAAATGACCGCAATAAAGCCGCGCCCGAGGGTGCGGCTTATTTGAATATCTGAGAGTTGAAAGGGTGTTTTGAGTGGCGAAAAGAGAAGATTATATTTCGTGGGATGAATACTTTATGGGCGTGGCGCTGCTTTCGGCAATGCGCAGCAAGGATCCGAACACGCAGGTAGGTGCCTGTATAGTTAACGATGACAACAGGATCGTAAGCGTAGGCTACAACGGTTTTCCGAGGGGATGCTCAGACGAGGTGTTTCCGTGGGAACGCAAGGCAGATAATCAGAATGACACAAAATATCCGTTCGTATGCCACGCTGAACTGAATGCTATTCTTAATTCAAACGGAATCGGTGTGAAGGGATCCAGGATCTATGTTGCGCTTTTTCCCTGCAATGAATGCGCGAAGGCAATTATTCAGGCGGGGATAAAAGAGATCATTTACATAAGCGATAAATATGCAGATACCGATAATAACCGCGCAAGCAGAAGAATGCTGGCTGCCGCCGGAGTTAAACTTACAAAATTTGAAAGCGGCAAAAAAATTGAGATAGATTTTGAAGCGGAGAAAATTTGATTTGGAAATTGATATTTACGATTTTGACAAAACGCTTGTGCCGTTTGACAGCGGTTCGCTTTTTGTGGGATACTGCCTTTTGCACTATCCCTGGATAATTATAATGACCCCCGCTATCGTTGCGGCGCTGCTGCTTACGGTATGCAAGATCATAAGTTTTACGGCTTTTAAGAAAATCTGTTTTATGTTTACGCCCATGATCCCGCTGAAAAAAGCGGTAAACGGATTCTGGAACAGGCATGAAAAGCAGATCTTTCCATGGTTTTTTGAAAGAAAGCGCCCCGGAGTTATCATCAGCGCATCGCCGGATTTCTTGCTTGATGAGATTGCCGAAAGGGCAAAGTTCGACTACCTTATCTGCACACATCACAGCGAAAAGACCGGTGCAATAGTAGGCGAAAACTGCCGTGGAGAAGAAAAGGTGCGCCGCCTTTATGAAAAATTCGGAAAAGATAATATAAAGGTCATGGATGTATATTCCGATTCTTACAGGCATGATAAATATATTTTTTCGCTTGCCGCCGGAACCTGCTATCATATAGAGCACGGTAGGCGAGTTGCATTTACATACGCAGAGAAGTATAAGGACTGATTTGATGAGAAGTGAGAGACCTTCGGGCAAGGCCGTAGCTGCGCTTACGGTACTGCTTGCCCTGCTGATAGCTGCGGGGGCGGTTTATTATAATAATGTATATAAACCGGATTTGGAGGAAGCGGTGCAGGAGGATACAAGTTATTCCGTGGGCGCCGGCATGCCTCAGAAGACCGGGCGCAGAACGCTTGTTGCTCAGAGCGGCAATATTTCCGTTTACACTGACGGGGATTATGTGATTGTTGCAAACGGCGAAAACGAAACGGAGTTTTCCGATTGGAACCAGAATTTCGGCAGCCTTGAAACAAGTGTTTATCTTACTGATTTCGGCGGTGACGGCCGGAACGATATTGTTATAACGGATCTGGAAGATGAAGACGAGGCTGCGCTGCGTCAGTTTTACGGGTTGTATGTTTTAACGGCCCAAAATGAAGACAACGAGACGGTTTATGACGTGAATTATACAAACTCCCGGGCTTGGGAAGCCCTTTTCTTCGATTCGGTAGTATGCAACCTGAATCAGCCGCAGGCGTACCCCAATCTTCTGCAGTACTTTATGAATTACAGTGAGGAAAGCGTTCCGCTGGACAGCGAAACCGGTCTTGTGACCGGTGAACAGACTGCTGAATATGTTTATGTTCCACGGAATGAGGACGGCAGCTACAAGACCTTAAGTTCTATGAAAACAGCCCCGGCAGTGATTGAATTTGATCCGGAAACGGCAACGGCTACGGTGCATATTGATGTTTATGCTGTTTACAGTGACGGCGAAGAACAGCTTATCGGTTCAATTTTAAGCGGAATCGGTATTTCTGACGGCGATTTCAGCATTGCGGCAAGAAGCGTTGTTTTTGAAGCGCAGAGCAGTATTGAAGCTCCTGATCCGCAAAGATAGATCATCATACGAATTAAAAATCTTAATTTTTTATAAAATGGGTATCATAATAAAGCGTATTTGTTGAAGTTTTAACGATCCTGTGGTATAATGCGCATTAATATCTGCAAAGGAGCAGCGGTAATGAGCGTTGTAATTACGGCGGATTCCACCTGTGATCTGCCGAAAGACATAATCGAATCAAGAAATATAAAGATAACGCCGCTTTCAATATTGCTTGGCAGCGAATCCTATCTGGACGGCGAGGAGATCACGCGGGATGATATTTACAGCCATGTTTCAAAAACAGGAGAGATGCCCAAGACGGCGGCGGTTCCTCCGGCGGTGTATTATGAGGTGTTCAGCAGTGCGGTGCAGCAGGGAGACAGTGTTGTTCATATAAGTTTGTCCAGCGCGGTTTCTTCAAGCTATCAGAACGCTTCTGCAGCGGCGCGGGATTTTAATAATGTTTATGTTGTGGATTCTAGGAACTTGTGCGGAGGCATGGGGCTCCTGGTGTTGAAGGCCTGCGATCTTAGGGATAAAGGCTTTGAGGCCACGAAGATCTCAAACCGTCTTCAGTCCCTGGTCAATAAAATACATTCCACTTTTGTGCTGGATAATCTTGTTTATCTGTATAAGGGCGGAAGATGCAGCGCGGTCGCGAAATTCGGCGCGAACGTGCTTGGCATAAAACCGGTTATCGGCGTTGACCCGGCAACAGGAACCATGGATGTTGTTAAAAAGTACCGTGGCAAGATCGATAATGTTTACAGGCAGTATGTAAACGATACATTTCTTAACGCATCAAAAATGGATACGGACCGGATCATCATTGCAAATTCCGGAGGCGTTCCGGGCGAGATCACTGCGTTTGCAAGGGGCGTTGCAAGCGGAAAGGCAGATTTCGGGGAGATTGTTACGGCGGATGCGGGCTGCACAATTTCATCCCATTGCGGGCCAAAAACTTTTGCGGTGTTTTATATGAGAAAATAGGAGTCATTTTAACCGAAGCGGCGCGTTTTGCGCCGCTTTTTTATGTGTTTGCTTAAAAAGCAAATTTTCGATGTTTCGGAAAGTTTTTCAAGAATTTCTGAATCTCCCGTGACTGATCTTGCAAAAATCCATGTATTTTTGCCCAAACGGATCACAGACAAAAAATTTTTCTTTCTTTTAAAAACCGCAAAAGTCCCTTGGCTGCATGGTTTCCCGGGGATGATTTGAAAAAGGTTAAAATTACCCTCCTTGAATGATGCGGCGTATTATTGTATAATACTTCGTGCAGGGCGGTGATGACTTGAACCTTAAAAGCGATATACTTTTAAGACTGCGTGAAAACGGCGGTTATGTAAGCGGCGAAAGCCTTGCGCGCGAATTGGACAAAAGCCGCGCGGCAGTTTGGAAAGCCGTAAATTCGCTGAGAAGCGAGGGGTACCCTATTGAGGCGCATACAAAAAAGGGCTATCGCCTCTGCGGCGACGCTGATGTTCTGAATGCAGAGGAGATCCTGCGCTTTTCCGAAAACAAAATAAAAACATTTTATCTTGAAAGTGTGGATTCAACCAACAATTACGCCAAAATGCTGATTTCCCGCGGCGAGACGGGGATCTTCCTTGTCGCTTCCGCTCAGCA
Source organism: uncultured Clostridium sp. (assembly GCA_958422185.1). Taxonomy (GTDB): domain Bacteria; phylum Bacillota; class Clostridia; order Oscillospirales; family Acutalibacteraceae; genus Eubacterium_R. The sequence continues at coordinate 2,366 of CATZNW010000021.1, read as the reverse complement.
GACCGCAGGACGGGGCAGGCAGGGCAAGTCCTTTTATTCGCCCCGCGGAACAGGCGTTTACATGAGTCTTGTCGTTCATCCGGGCGCGCCGCTTCAGAACGCGGTCTCGTCAACGACGGCGGCAGCCGTTGCCGTTTGCCGCGCAATAGAAAAAACAAGCGATAAACGGCCGGGTATTAAATGGGTGAATGACGTTTATCTGAACGGCAAAAAGATCTGCGGTATTTTGACGGAGGCAGTTGCGGATTTTGAAAGCGCTACGGTCTCTTCCGTTGTTATAGGAATAGGGATCAATATAAGCACTGCCGATTTCCCTGCGGATGTTGAAAACGGCGGCTGTTTGGGCGCCGGTATAGGCAGGGCAAGGCTGATTGCCGCTGTGTGCGATGAGTTGCTGAAGATCGTGAACAGCAGTTATGCTGATTTTATAGATGATTACAGAAGCCGGAGCATCGTGACCGGAAAAGAGATAAGATTCACTGAACACGGCGTTTCACAGATCGCAAAAGCAGTTGGTATAGACGACCGCGGCGGACTTGAGATCGTTTTGCCGGACGGAGAGTGCAGAACGCTCAGAAGCGGCGAGATAAGCATAAGAAAAATATGAGCAAAAATGTACATATAAAAACATTCAGCCTAAAATTTTTAAAAACAAAAAAAGCAAAAACCGTTTTGACTGCGGCTGCGCTGGCGATCATTGCGGTCCTATGTGCGGCGGTGATTATCTCCGCCCTGCCGGGCGAGAGCAAACCTGTCTTATTTGAAACGGATGCAGAATATGTTGAAGGAATAGATGTTTCAAGCCATAACGGGCAGGTAAACTGGCAGTCGGTTGCAAATTCTGCGGATTTTGCTATAATCAGAGCGGGTTACAGAGGCTACGGTACGGGAGCAATCGTTGAGGATACTGAATTCAGCGCCAATCTCAGCGGAGCGAACGATGCCGGTATCCCGGCGGGAGTTTATTTCTATTCTCAGGCGGTAACCCCTGAGGAGGCGCGGGAAGAAGCTGAATTCGTGCTGGATCTTATTAAAGGTTATGATGTTGAACTGCCGGTATTTATTGATTATGAATACGCACACGGCAGCAGCGGGGAGCTTACGGGCAGGCTTTACGAAGCAGGGCTTTCCTCTTCTGCGGCGGCGGAGATAATAAATGCCTTTTGTGAAAGGATAACGCGCAGCGGAAATTACGCAGGCGTGTATTCCTCGTCTTCCATGTTCAGCCTTCATATAAGCACTGCTCAGCTTGCGGGCGATCTGTATATCTGGGTTGCTGATTACAACAAAACTGTCACTTATCTTGGCGCATATGATATCTGGCAGTATACAAAAAGCGGTTCCTGTGACGGCGTCAACAGCAGGAGCGTGGATATGAACTATTGGTTTATAAACGGCTAAGACCGAAAGGAAGGATTTTATGTTCACAAAAAGAGGAATCAGAGCGGCTGCGGCATACATACTTGCCGCAATCATGGTGCTTTCTTTCCCGTTTACGGCGTCAGCTCTTTCAACAAGCGTTTCGCCGTACACAAACAAAACGTATACCCACAGTTCGCGTTTTGATGGATATGACAGGCACAACGGCATTGATGTCTCCGCACACAACGGATATGACATCAACTGGCAGCGCGTTAAGAGTGACGGCATTGAGTACGCCGTTATCCGTGCCGGATTTACGGGTTACACCAAGTCAAGGCACTCCATAAACGCGGATACTGTTGCCGCTCAGAATATTGAGGGTGCGCAGAGCGCGGGACTGCCCGTTGGTGTTTACTGGTATTCTCAGGCGCTTACGGAGAGCGAGGCAAGAGCAGAAGCGAACAAAACGCTTGAGATTATCAAGGGATACAATCTTCAGCTGCCCGTATTTTTTGATTATGAGTTTGCCGGTGAAGATGAGGGCAGACTGGATTCCGCATGGGATAACGGAACGATAACAAAAAGCCAGATGACGGCGAATGCAAGGGCTTTCTGCAACGTTATCGAAGAAGCGGGCTATGAGGCGGGCATCTATGCCAGCAAGTCATTTTTGATGGAGCAGATAGACGGTGCGTCTCTTGCCAAAGATTACAAAGTATGGCTCGCACACTTTACTACGCAAACGGATTACAGCGGCAGCTACTATATGTGGCAGTATACCCGTTCCGGAACAGTGGACGGTATAAGCGGCAGTGTTGACTGCGATTTTATGTATCTTCCAATGGGTTCTGAGATAGGCGGCAGCCGAAAGATCACCGGCTTTAACGTATATGCACGAGGAGACGGGGGAACGGATCTGTATCTGGAATGGAACAAGGTAGCCGCAGCAGACGGATACAGGGTATATATCATCTCCGGGGACAAAGAGATCCTTAAGGGCACAG
>CATZNW010000020.1 GCA_958422185.1 uncultured Clostridium sp. | reverse complement strand
TCAGTCCCGCAAAGATCACTGCTACGTCCGCTGCCTTTGCCGCTGTTACGGCTTCGCTGATGAGTTCTTTATCCGTTTTGTCACAGGTCCTGTCGTAACCGCGCGAATATGTAAGCTTAACGTCAAGATCTTTAAGATTTTTAAGCGCGCTGTCAAGTTTCGTGGGGTTAATGAATGATGTTCCTGCCCCCTGAAAACGTGGAAATTCCGCGAGTTCGCCTATAACGGCAATCTTTTGTTCCGGCTTTAAAGGCAAAATATTTTCATCATTTTTGAGCAGCACCATAGAATCCTGCGCAATTCTTTTTGCGGTTTCGTGATGTTCTGCTTTACTGTAACTGTGCGTCTTGGAGAGCGCCGGCTTTGATTTCAGTATAAGGTCTATTACTCTGTCCACGCATTTGTTCAGCGTATTTTCATCCAGTGTTTTATTTTTAACAGCGGCAATGATTTTCTTTGTGTTCAGTTTGCCTGAGGTGGGCATTTCAAGGTCGGTGCCGTTCTGTATTCCGGGAATTCTGTCCACAGATGCGCCCCAGTCGGTAACGATCAGCCCGTCAAAGCCCCACTCGTTTCTCAGCACCTGTTCCTGAAGCCAGTCATTTTGTGCCGCATAGACTCCGTTTATTTTGTTGTATGAATTCATAACGGTCCAGGGCTGCGACTCCTTGACCGCAATCTCAAATGCCGGGAAATAGATTTCCCTTATAGTACGTTCGTCAATAACTTCATTAACGACCATTCTGAACGCTTCCTGCGAGTTGCAGGCAAAATGTTTCAGCGACGCTCCTATGCCAAGGCTTTGTATGCCTTTTATTATTCCTGCGGCGCTTTTTCCCGCAAGCAGCGGGTCCTCTGAAAAATACTCAAAGTTTCTGCCGCATACCGGCGAACGTTTTATATTTGTTCCAGGGCCTAAAATGACGGATACTTTTTCCGCAAGGCATTCTTGTGCCATTGCGCGTCCCTCTTCAAACCACAGCTTTTCGTCCCAGCAGCAGGCGCTTGTTGCCGCAGGCGGGAAACAGGTGGTTGAAACGGTGTTTCCCAGCCCTATTTTTGTTTTGTTTCTGTGTTCTGTGTCCTGCTTTCTCAAACCGTTCGGTCCGTCCGTCATCATGATTTTCGGCAGCCCGAGTTCCTTTGCCTCCTCAAGATGCCAATAGTCAAAACCGGAAACAAACTTTGCCTTTTGCTCAAGGCTCATTTTGCTTACAAGATCTGCGTTTTTCATACATTTCCCCCTTAAAATGATTTGTGATTTAAGTTTAATCCGGGAAAATGCCGCTATCAACAAATCAGGCAGATAAAGTTAAGATTTGTTACAAAATCAAAGTTTTACTACATTTGTGAACAAAAAAAAGCGCGCCGAAAGGCACGCTTTAATTCAAACTGTTTTGCTTTATTTTCATTTTCCGGCGTAATACCGGCCACACGCTTTGCGCAATCTTTACCAGTATCAGACAGACCGGGACTCCCAGTACGGATCCCAGAGTGTTGTAAACCAGGTCGGAAAACTGAAATGTTCCCGCTTTTAATATGATCTGTAAGATTTCCACCGCTCCGCTGAACAGAAAGCCCGATATTCCGGATATGATGAAAAGCTGCTTTACTGCCGTGTTCCGTTTTAATGCAGATTTTAAAAATATAAATAGGAATGTGCAAAGCGGCACGAACATGATTACATTCCAAAGTGCAGAGAAATCATAGGTATAAGTCAGCTCGCCAACCATCCATCCGCCGTAGATATCTGAAAACGGCTGGTATTCGGGTTCTGACAGCCGTTTCAAGACAGTCGCGTTTAAAACAAAGAAAACGTAAAATATAAGCGCATTTGCCGAGCAAATTGCCGGGGCGTATTTTTTCAGAACATATTTTGCATTTTCGCCCCTTACATGGGCGGCGATAAGCGCTGCGCACAGCATGACCGCAGCGGTTGCCGCCGTCATAAGCACCGCCGGAAGAAAATGATACTTCAAAACATAAAATATGTTTACCGAGACGGTGTAAAAAAACTTTTTCATCTCAGCTTACGGAGCCGCAGTCGTTGAGGAAGTTGTTTCCGGTGCCGCGGTGGTGGTTTCAATTTCGCCGTACACCTGGATGATTACTGTCTCTCCCTTGGGAACGGATGAACCTGCCTCCGGCGCAATACCGTCGTCATCCTTGACCTCTCCTGCGGTGTATGAACCGTCATTATAAACATACACTGTTTCAACCTTAAAACCAAGTGTTTCCAGCTGCTGTTTTGCCTCCGTCTCATTCATTCCGCCAACGTCAGGTATATCCACCATCTGCGTTCCCCGGCTTACGGTAAGCACGATAGCGCTGCCTTCCTGTACCTGCTCACCGGCAGCTACACTCTGCTGAAATACGATTCCGGCGTCAAAATCCGCCGAATATGCATATTCAAACGTTATTCTGAACTGTTCGTTCCATGAGCCGCTGTTTCTGATATCTGATTCCGTGTATCCCACAGAGCTGAAATCCGGCACGGTTATCTGCGGCAGTGTAGTCTGCTCCGTTTCAGGTTCTTTTCCGCCTATCAGCCCGGAAAATCCAAAAATATAAACGGCTGCCGCAATTACTGCTATAACGGCTATTACAATAGCGGCAATCTGTCCCTTATTAAGCTTCTTTTTCTCAGGCTGGCGGCGTGCTTCACGTTCCGGCGCCTGTTCTGCCGGCGGCGGTGTTTCCCGTTCTTCAACAGCCTTTATATCAGCGGCTTTTGCCACAACGGACGGCGCGGCATTTAAAAGTTCCCTGTAATCATAAACATTTTGTATCCTTCTTTCAGGATATATCTGAAGCCCGGCTCCCAGTGCTTTTATTACATACGCAGGGATGGTTTCCGCTATCCTGTTGGGTATCATGAGGCGGTCATTGGTCTCCCTTGAAAGCGCACTGGGCGGGTTGGTGCCAACAAGCGCTCTGTATATACAGGCGGAAAAGGCATAAATATCTGTTGCCGGGCAGATCTTATGGTTGTTGTCATACTGCTCAAGCGCAGTGTAACCCTCGTGCTCATTAAATTCCAGCTCACTGTTTGCACAGTTGCATTCGCTTATGCAGAATCCGGCAAGCCGCACCTTGCCGTCTCCGCACAAAACAAGATTCTCGGGATTAATCCCGCCGTGTATGATCCCGTTTTGATGCAGGTGCTCAAGCGTTGTAAGAACAGGCATGAACATTAGTCTTGCTCTGTCCCATGGTATATTGTTATTTTCATTCCTTATCAGAAAATCTCTGAGTGATACCGTTGCCATCCATTCTGAAACGGCGTAAACCGTTTCATTTTCTTCAAAAACATCTATAACAGGGATGACCGCGGCAAGGGAATTCATGCTTTTCAGGGTTTTCCAAAGTCCGGTAAAAGATTTTTTGTAACCCTCAAAACTTTTTCTGTATCTTTCACGAACATGAACGTCCGGATTTCCCTCCAGACGGTTTGCGATTCCATTTGGCAGCAGCTCCCTTATGGTTACTGCCGCTTCTCTTTCCGTGTCGTACCCCATATAGGTAACAGCGTCGCTTTCCCTTGCTATGTCCTTCCCGACAACATATCTGTTTGCAAGCAGTGTTTTTCGCGGCAAAAACAGCATGTCCGCCGGCGAATCGTTGTCAAACCCGCATTTGCGGCATACGCTGCCGTCGGTCAGCCTTTCAAAGCAGTTCATACATAAATTATCAAAGCTCAATTTATTGCCCCCAAGCAAAATTTATATTCAGCATGATCTTATTATAGTAATTAATATATATCCATAGTTTAGCAATCAAAACATGATTTGTCAAGAATACATCAGCAATTATAACAATTGCGCCGTTTGGATTGATAAAAATTAAAATATAGTTTATAATTATTCCATAAAAAATAAAAGAGGTACGATTTAATGAATTTCAAACAGCTCCAAAACGGCCTTTGTGACGGGTTCGTTCTGATAAAAAAATGCGAAGTGAAAAAAACCAAAAACGGCTCGTCTTATCTTGACCTTGTGATCGGCGATAAGGACGGCGAGATGACTGCAAAGCTTTGGGATTTCAGCGGCGGAGATATTTTTGAGGAGGAATCTGTCGTTAAGGTGCGCGGCACGGTTGAGCAGTATAACGGCAGGGATCAGTTCAGGATCCAGCAGATCCGCCCGGCGTCAGATTCTGATGATTATAATCTTTCGGATCTTGTGCCGGCGTCCGAAGTAGGCGGTTTGCAGATCTATGATATGATCATGAAAAAGGTGGCCGCCTTTGAAGACGCTGATTTTAAAGCGTTGGTTACGGACATTATGGAAAGAAAAAAGGATGTTCTTGTAACAAGCCCCGCGGCATACAGGCTTCACCATGCAATGGTGGGAGGTCTGATGCTTCACACGATGTCTATTGTCCGTATGGCAGAACAGATTTGCAAGATTTATCCTAATATAAACAGAGAACTTCTTCTTTCCGGCGCGATCCTTCATGACGCTGCCAAAACATGGGAATTTACATTTTCAAAAACAGGTCTCGTCAAGGGTTATTCCACGGGAGGAGAACTGATAGGCCATCTTGTTGAGGGCGCGGTTTGGGTAGATGAGGCGGCAAAGCGCCTTGGCGTTCCTGAGGAAAAAGCCCAGCTTCTGGAGCATATGATCCTAAGCCACCATGGGGTGCCGGAATTCGGTTCTCCGGTCAGGCCGATGTTTGTTGAGGCTCAGATACTTTCATCTCTTGACACGCTTGACGCGCAGATATTTGAATTCCACGGCGCAACCGATAAGGTTGAACCGGGTAAATTTACGGACAGGCAGTGGTCGCTGGAAAACAGAAAACTTTATAATCACGGCCTTTCGGGCACAGAGCATATTGTTGATTTAGAGGACTGATAAGGAGAACGGATATGGCAGGAGACTGGCAGGGGGACTGGACGGAAATTAAAGTTTCCGTTCCCGCCCGGGATGTTGAAACGGCGGGAAATATAGCAAATATGACGGTGCCTTATGGTATTTACATAGAGGATTATTCAGACGTTGTTGAGGAGACTCTTGAGATCGCGCACGTTGATCTTATATCAGAGGAGCTTTTGGAAAAGGACCGTACCAAGGGTATTATTCATATTTATATCAGCCCGGAGGAAAATCCGGCAGAGGCTGTGTCTTTTCTTGATGAAAGGCTCAAAGCGCAGGGCGTGCCGCATGAAATCGCGATAAACGAGTGCAAAACGGAGGACTGGATCAATAACTGGAAAAAATACTGGCATCCGGTTGAAGTCGGCAAAAAACTGCTCATCAGACCGGCGTGGGAGCAGACAGGCGATACGCGCGGCAGGGCGGTTCTGAATCTTGAACCGGGCTTGGCTTTCGGAACCGGCAGTCATCCGACAACGCGTTTATGTCTTGAGATTCTGGAGGATTATATCAATCCCGCATCAACGGTGCTGGATGTCGGTTGCGGAAGCGGCATACTTTCGATCGCTGCTCTGCTTTTGGGAGCGAAAAGCGCTTTCGGCGTTGATATAGACAAGCTTGCCGTCAAAACGGCCCTGGCAAACGCCGCGGAAAACGGCTTTGCGCCTCCTGTATTTAACGCGGCGTACGGTGATCTGTCGGAAAACGTAAGCGGAAAATACAGCATTATCGTTGCAAATATAGTTGCAGACGTAATCATGAAATTTACACCCCAGGCGGCGGATCATCTTAAAGAAAACGGCTTTTTTATAACGGGCGGTATCATTGATTCAAGAAAAGATGAAGTTGAAAACTGCTTTGCCCAAAACGGCTTTGAAATATCCGAGCATCGTGAGGCAAAGGGCTGGCATGTTTTTGTTTGTAAAAGAAAATGAAGGCTTTGATAATAATCATTTGCGCTGCCGCGGCAATATTACTGATTCTTTTCGCGGTATGCACCCTGATATTAAATCAGCTCATATCGCTTAAAACAATACCAATACCTAAATTTATCTATTCGCTTGTAGCCGGAAATGACGGGTCTAATCAGTTTGAAGAAGAGGCAAGATCCGCAGAGCGGCATTTTAAAACGCTGCCGATAGAAAGTATTGAGATGGATTCAAACAGCTGCGTTCTCAAAGCGCATCTTCTCATTCCCGAAAAAAGCAACGGTATTCTTATTATTGCCTGCCACGGCGCAAGAAGCTCCGGTCTCGGCGAATTTGCATTTGCGGCGGATTATTTTTATAACAGCGGGTTTACCGTTCTTATGCCGGAACACCGCGGCTGCGGAATAAGCGGCGGCAGGTTTATGGGATACGGAACTCATGAGTCAGAAGACACTGTGCTTTGGCTGGATTACGCAAAAAATCGCTTTCCGGGTCTTGATATATTTTTGCTCGGCGTTTCAATGGGCGCGGCAACAGTTCTGATGATGAGCGATAAGATTACAAAAAAGGATGTAAAGGGTATAATTTCGGACTGCGCTTATACAAGCGCGTGGGATGAATTTAAATATCAGCTGAAAACATCGTTTCACCTGCCGGCTTTTCCCATTCTGCATATTTGCGATCTTTTGTGCAGGCTTTTCGCGCATTATTCGTTTAAAGACGCAGCGCCTGTAAAGTGCGTAAAACATTCAGCGGCACCAGTTCTTTTTATTCACGGAAAGAACGATGATTTCGTGCCGTTTTATATGGAAAAGGAACTGTATGACGCCTGCGGCAGTGAAAAAGAGCTGCTTGCAGTTGAGGGCGCAGTCCATGCAAGAAGCTATTACTGCAACAGCACTTTATATGAGAAAACACTAAACGCTTTTTTTGATAAATACAGCAGCAAGTTTCCTGTGGAAAGATGAGCCGTATTTTCTGTTAATATTGTATAAAAAAACAAACCGGATACATATTATGTACCCGGTTTTTTTGTTGCTATTTCATATGTGCATTCTTGTTTACAGAGATTTAGAATTTATTTCCTTTTCGATTTTTTCAATGAATTCATCCAGGCTGACTGCGCCCTGTTCGCCGTCTTTGCGTGAGCGAACGGATACGGTGCTGTTTTCTATATCCTTATCGCCTGCAACAAGCATATAAGGCACTTTTTCTAACTGTGCCGAGCGGATCTTGAATCCTATCTTCTCTGATCTGTCATCTATCTCACAACGTATTCCATGCTCCTCAAGGCGTTTTTTAACGGCGTTAAGGTAATCAAAATGCCTGTCAGCTATCGGCAAAAGCTTTACCTGTACGGGGGCAAGCCACGTCGGGAACGCGCCCGCGAAGTGCTCTGTAAGAATTCCTATGAATCTTTCAATACTGCCGAATACAACACGGTGTATCATGATCGGTCTGTGCTTTGCGCCGTCCGCGCCGATATATTCAAGTTCAAATCTCTCCGGCAACTGGAAGTCAAGTTGTATCGTTCCGCACTGCCATGTTCTGCCAAGGCAGTCCGTAAGGTGAAAGTCAAGTTTAGGGCCGTAGAAAGCGCCGTCGCCCTCGTTAACTTCAAAATCATAGCCAAGCTCCGTAACGGCGTCGCGCAGGGCTTCAGTTGCGATATCCCAGTCTTCTTCACTGCCCATGGAATCCTCTGGCTTTGTGGAAAGTTCAATGTGATATTCAAAGCCAAATGTGTTGTACACCTTGTCAATAAGTTTGACAACACCTTTTATCTCGTTCTTTATCTGTTCGCGCGTCATAAAGATATGCGCATCGTCCTGCGTAAAGCATCTAACTCTCATAAGCCCGTGCAGCGCGCCCGAAAGTTCGTGGCGGTGAACAAGTCCAAGTTCGCCCATACGCAGCGGCAGATCCTTGTATGAATGCATTTTCGTTTTGTAAACAAGGATTCCGCCGGGGCAGTTCATCGGTTTGATGGCGTAATCTTCATCGTCAATAACGGTGGTATACATATTTTGTTTATAGTGATCCCAGTGGCCGCTCCTTTCCCAAAGCGCGCGGTTAAGAATCATCGGCGTCTGTATCTCATAGTAGCCCGCTTTTTGGTGTATTTCGCGCCAGTAGTCAATAAGCGTGTTTTTTAGCGTCATTCCCTTAGGCAGGAAAAACGGGAATCCCGGCCCTTCTTCCATAATTGTAAAGAGTTCCAGTTCCTTGCCTATTTTTCTGTGGTCGCGTTTCTTTGCTTCTTCAAGCATAGCCATATGCTCTTCAAGCATTGACGCTTTCGGAAACGCCGTGCCGTAAACACGGCAAAGCATTTTGTTTTTTGCGTCTCCGCGCCAGTAAGCGCCTGTACAGTTGGTAAGCTTGAATGCCTTGACGGGCTTTACGTCCATAAGATGCGGCCCTGCGCAGAGTTCAGTGAACTCGCCTTGTTTGTAAAAACTTATATTTTCACCCTTGCCGGCGTGCTCTTCAATCAGTTCAACCTTATACGGTTCACCCTTTTCCTGCATAAGTTTTATTGCCTCGTCGGGGGAAAGCTCAAATTTTTCAAGAATTAAGCCCTCTTTAACGATTTTCTTCATTTCTGCCTCGATCTTTTCGAGATCTTCGGGGGAAAACGGCGTTTCAACGTCAAAATCATAATAAAATCCGTCGTGTATAGCAGGTCCTATTGTAAGTTTGGCGCCGGGGTATAGTCTCTTTACTGCCTGAGCCATAATATGGGACGCCGTGTGATTGAAAGCTTTTTTGCCGTCTTCATCGTCAAAAGTAAGAATCTCCAGCGAACAGTCTTCATCAATAACGGTTCGCAGGTCCTTTACTTCTCCGTTGACTCTGCAGGAGCAGGCGTTTCTGTACAGCCCCATTGAAATATCTTTTGCAATATCAGCGGCAGTCATTGCGCCGTTATACTGCTTAACTGAGCCGTCTTTAAGCGTTATTTTCATATTTCTACCTCCGTTTTGATTCTTATAAAAATAAACTGACGCGGACAATTTTATATATAAAAAATACCCTGTGCAGTATATGCACAGGGTGAATAATTATCCACGGTTCCACCTGAATTGCGCAAAAGCGCCTCTCATTTTGCCCTTAACGCGGGCGCACGGCTGGTATTGGCAGCGCTCCGGGGCGGTGGCTTACGGGCAGCTGTGCACCTTTTTCAGCAGGCAGGCGCTCTCTGAAACAGCTTAAAACGCAGTCTTATCCCCATCAAAGCTTTGGTTTATAGCTATATTATAACATTTATTTTTTACTTGTCAACACTTCCGTTTTACGCATTGCAGCGCGGTTTTTTTGCTCTGTTTTTTAACGGTTAAGGCAAAACGTAAGCCTTAAGCCTTGACATCTACAACATATAGGTGTATTATATTTGTTATGAACTATATAAAGTTTATATTGTGTTTATAAAATTTATATAGCATTATCCCGGATTTTTCAGGTTTATATTAAAACTGTACCTTTTCTGATGATATTTGAGAAACAAAAAAATTATTAACAGAAGGAGGTGCTATTGATTCTCATGACTACAACTGTTGCCGTTATAATAGCGGTTGTGTGCGCGGTTGTTTTCGGCGTTGTCGGTTTCGTGCTCGGTTCTGTTTTAAAGCAGAAAGCCAACGAAAAGGAGATCGGCTCTGCAACGCAGGAGGCAACTAAGATTATTAACGACGCTTTGCAGGAGGCTGAAACCACTAAAAAAACCAGCCTTATCGAGGCGAAAGATGAAATCCACAGGCTTCGTAACGAAGCGGATAAAGAGATCCGTGAAAGAAGAAGCGAAGTGCAGAAACTTGAAAACCGCCTTAATCAAAGGGAAGAATACCTTGATAAAAGAGCGGATACAATCGAGGCAAAAAATGAATCTTTAAGCGAAAAGCTTAAAGAAGCGGACGACAAATTACTTGAAATCGATAGCATCAAGAAAAGCCAGTTTGATATGCTGGAAAAAATTTCGGGACTCTCGCAGGAGGAAGCAAAAAAGCATCTTCTTGCATCTCTTGAAGAAGAGCTTGACACCGAAAAAAGCAGAAAGATTCTTGAGTATGAGCAGATGACGCGCGATCAGAGCGAGGTCATCGCCAAGGAGATCATTGCAACTGCCATTCAGCGCTGTGCGGCAGACCATACTGCGGAAACGACCGTTTCCGTCGTTGCTTTGCCGAATGATGATATGAAGGGCAGGATCATAGGTCGAGAGGGCCGTAACATACGCTCAATTGAAACGATCACGGGTGTAGAGCTTATTATTGACGATACGCCGGAGGCTATCACGATCAGTTCTTTTGATCCTGTCAGAAGAGAGATAGCCAGGCTCACTCTTGAGCGCCTGATTCAGGACGGGCGTATCCACCCAACGAAGATCGAAGAAATGTATGAAAAATCAAAAAGAGAAGTCAACGCTATCATTAAGCAGGAGGGCGAAAAGGCTGTTCTGGCGGCGAATTGCGGTTCGGTTCACCCCGAGCTCGTCAAACTGCTGGGTAAACTTAAGTACCGCACTTCATACGGCCAAAACGTACTTAAACACAGCCTTGAAGTCAGCTATATAGCCGGACTTATGGCAGCAGAGCTGGGCGCAAATGAAAAGCTTGCGCGCCGTGCCGGACTGCTTCATGATATAGGAAAAGCGCTTGATCATGAAATGGAAGGCTCTCATATTGCGCTCGGTGTAGAATATGCCCGCAAGTATAAGGAGAGCGAAGAAGTTGTTCATGCGATCCAGGCGCATCACGGCGATGTGGAATGCAAAACCGTTGTTGCGTGTCTTGTTCAGGCAGCAGACGCCGTTTCCGCCTCAAGGCCGGGAGCAAGGCGTGAAAATATTGAAAACTATATCAAGCGTCTTCAGCAGCTTGAGGAGATTTCCAAAAGTTTTTCAGGCGTTAAGAGCGCGTATGCCATTCAGGCAGGCAGAGAAGTCCGCGTTATGGTTTGCCCCGAAACGGTCTCTGATGAAAAAATGCCTTATATTGCCCGCGAAATAGCTAAAAAAATAGAAAACGAGCTTGAATATCCCGGCCAGATCAAGGTCAATATTATCCGGGAATCAAGGGTAAGCGACGTTGCAAAATAATTTGTTTTCGTTTATAATAACGGTATCCGGTTAAGGGTACCGTTATTTTTTTTTGCTGTTTATGACAGGTCTTGCTCAGGAGGTGGCATTATGGTTAAGCATGTTGTTTGTTTTAAACTTAAGGACAGCAGTCCGCAGGCCAAAACGGCAGCCAAAGAAAGGCTTCTTTCCATGCGCGGGAAAGTGGCTGTTATTAAAGATATTGAGGTGGGTACTGATTTTCTCGGTTCCGCCCGCAGCTATGACGTGATACTTCAGGTAACGCTTGAAAACAGAAGCGCGCTGGAGGAATATCAAAACGATTCATATCACTGTTCATATGTAAAGCCTTATATGCATGAACACAGGATCTCTTCCGTGTCAGTCGATTATGAATTTTAGGAATATTTTATGTCATATTATGCTATAATTTGCAAAAAAGTGAAACAGTTTTATTTAATTTTCACAAAGATACCAATTTTTTATTGGTATCTTTTACTTTTATATTTGTCTGTTTTAAGTTGATTAAAAAATTATTATATGCTATAATTAATTTAAATATTATTTAAAAATCACTAATATATTATTTTTAATAAATGCGGAGGAGATAAAGTGAACGAACAAAAAGAAATAGATATTGATTTAAGAAAAATCTTTGCAATGCTGAAAAAGCGGATAATATATATAATTTTAGGTACGCTCATTACCGCGGTGCTTGCCGGCTGTATAACGGAGTTTTTGATAACCCCTACATATACGGCTTCATGCACAATGTATGTTTACAGTAATACGGACCGCGTAAGCACGGATTCCTCTATAGGTCAGGGCGAGCTTACAGCGTCACAGCAGCTTGTAAATACTTATATCGTCGTGCTGGAAAGCGATTTTGTTCTGGAAGACGTTATAGAGAGCCTTGGGCTTAACATGTCTGCCTCGCAGCTTCGTTCCATGATCTCCTGTTCGCAGATAAACGAAACGGAGATCTTCCGTGTTACGGTCACCAGTGAGAGCCCCGCGCTTGCCGCGGACGTTGCCAATTCAATTGCCGATATCGCACCGGATGCGATCGTTCAGTCCATCAAGGCAGGCGGAGTCAGCGTTATCGATTACGCAAAGGTTCCTACCGCCCCGTCTTCCCCCGACTTCAGGCGCAATATTGTTATAGGCGCGCTGGCCGGTTTTGTTGTAATGTTCCTTATCTTCTTTATCCGTGAAATATTTGATACAACCGTTACGGAAGAGGAAGATCTTACAAGAGAATTTGAAGATATTCCGCTGATCGGCGCAATACCAAGACTGATACCTGCCGCCGCTAAAGCGGACGAAGAGCCGGAGGGCACGGCTTCGGCGCAGACTGCAGCAAAGAAAGGGGGCGGAAAATAATGGCGCTTTTCAGAAAAAACAGAAAGGCAAACCAGAAAACAAGAGCTTTTTCCAGAGAGGATCCCAAAAAGATCTTGACTCAGGAGTCGCCGTTTGCCGTGAAAGAGGCGTATTCGGCCATAAGAACAAATCTGCTTTTTATGCAGAAAGGCGAAAAATGCCCTATTTTTGTTGTTACGAGTCCAACGGCCAATAACGGTAAAACGATTAACAGCATAAATCTTGCGATCTCATTTGCGCAGATGGGCAAAAAAACGCTGCTTATAGACAGTGATATGAGAAATCCCACGATTCACCGCATGTTTTCTATACCCGTAAAAAACGGGCTCTCTGAAATTCTTGCAGGGCTTACGGATAATATCACCGTGTCCAAAACAGAGATAGAAAATCTTTCTGTTTTAACGGGCGGCAAGATTCCGCCAAATCCGGCAGAACTGATCTCCTCTTCAAGAATGGATAAGCTTCTGGAATTCGTAAAAGAGCATTATGATTGCGTGTTTATTGATACTCCGCCCGTTAATCTGGTTACGGACGCAACGGTTTTCACTCAGAAAACGACTGGCTATATCCTTATCGTAAAAGCGGGTATGACGGATATTGCCGAAGTCAGAAATGCAGTTTCGAATCTCAATAATATAGGCGGCAATATTCTGGGATTTGTTTTGAATGACGTTACCTCCGGAAAACACAAGTACTATTCTTATTACAGAAAATATGATTATAAATACAAATACTCTTACGGTTATGGTTACGGCTACGGTTATAAATAAGCCGCCGATCCTACCATTAGCATAAAATCTTTTTTATAAGGGTTGCGAGCGTTATGAACAAAAGAAAGGCTACTCAGCTTTTTATAGAATTTACTGTGGACCTTTCCTCTCTTCTTTTTGCAAATATCATTGCGTTTTTTGTTTGTACAGTAATAGATAAAATACCGAGTTTAACAAAACAGTCAATATGGGTATATGTGATCTCTCTTTTTCTGTCGTTCAGCGTAATTTTTTTCGGATTTTCCGTTTCGCTTGATCTGTCCGTCAGAAACAGATTCAGGGAGTTTATTGCGGTCTTGAGAAACTGCCTTTTAACATATATGACACTTGCAGTTGCCCTGGTCCTTACAAGAAGTGATCTCATAAACGGCAGATATATGTTCATTTTATCTCTGCTTTTGTTTATTGCTATAAATTGTGTAAACAGATATTTTTCCAAGCGTATGCTTATACGCCATTTTTCAAATTCCGGTTTTGTCAGTCTTACCGGTGTTATTACCGTCAGCGGCAGAGCCGTGGATTTTGTTTCGGATCTTCAGCAGGATTGGACCAGGCATATCAAAGGTGTTGCCGTGCTTGACGCCGAAAATAAGGACGGAAAATATGTGTTTTCAGATAACGCTGAAGACCGCGGAGGCGTATCGGCGGCTTCCGAACCCAGAGTGATAAACTATATCAGCACAGTTCCGGTAGTTGCCAATTCCGCCAATGTTATAGATTGGGTGCGCAGAGAATCCCTTGACGAGGTCTATATTAACGCTCCTTATGAATATGAAGGCCAGATAGCCGATCTCGCCGAGGAAATTGAAAGTATGGGCATACCGGTCCATATTAATCTGCCCGTTTTGGAAAATCTTGTTGAAAACAGTGAGTTTGACAATGTAGAGTGCAATATGGAGGCAGGTTATCCTATGGCCACTCTGACTGCAGCGCGCCGGCTGCCGCTCTCATCGGTTATTTTTAAAAGGATCGTAGATATAATAGGCGGACTGGTCGGAAGTCTTGTTTCCCTTCCCATTATTTTGATCGTTGCGGTTCCTCTGTTGCTGGAATCACCAGGGCCGCTCATTTTCAAACAGCAGCGGGTAGGCAAGAACGGCCGGGTGTTTCATATTTACAAACTCCGCTCTATGTATGTAGACGCTGAGGAGAGAAAAAAAGAACTGATGGCGGCGAACCAGATGGAAGGTTATATGTTTAAGATGGATAATGATCCCCGTATTACAAAAGTGGGAAAGTTTATCCGCAAGACAAGTATAGACGAGCTGCCTCAGTTTTGGAACGTTTTAAAGGGTGATATGAGCCTTGTCGGCACAAGGCCGCCCACTGTTGACGAATTTGAAAAATACGAGAGCCATCATAAGCGCCGCCTTTCTATGCGACCCGGCATAACGGGCATGTGGCAGGTGAGCGGGCGTTCTGAAATAACAAATTTTGAAGACGTCGTCAAGCTGGACTGTGAATACATAGATAACTGGAGTGCATGGCTTGATTTTAAAATACTGATCAAAACGATTGGCGTTGTACTCAGGGGGCGTGGCGCGGAATGAGTAAAAGATCGCAGTTCAAGATCGCCATGATAGGGCATAAAAGGATTCCTTCTCGTGAAGGAGGAGTGGAGATCGTTGTGTACGAGCTTTCACGCCTTATGGCTCGGTCCGGCTGCCGGGTAGATGTGTATAACAGAAGCGGCGGCCATGTTTCCGGGAATGAATTTAAAAACGAAGATATGCCTTTGGATGATCATATTCGAATTATAACTGTTCCCACGCCTCAGTCTAAAACGCTGAACGCATTTGTTTACAGTTTCTTTGCAACTTTCAGGGCGCTTTTCGGCGGTTATGACGTGATCCATTTTCATGCCGAAGGTCCGGCTGCAATGTGTTTTTTGCCAAAGTTTTTCGGCATCCGCACGATAGTAACGGTCCACGGGCTCGACTGGCAGCGCTCCAAATGGGGCGGATTTGCGTCGAAATATCTTAAGTTTGGGGAAAAAACTGCCGCAAAATATGCCGATGAGATTATCGTTCTGTCCCGCGCAGTGCAGGATTATTTTGTAAAGGAATACTCAAGAAACACCGTTTATATTCCAAACGGCGTAAATGCTCCTGAAATACGCGGGAATTCTCTTATCTTTGAAAAATACGGATTAAAAAAAGACGGCTATCTTCTTTATCTCGGCAGAATCGTGCCGGAAAAGGGGATTCATTACCTTATTGATGCTTATACCGGTCTGAAAACAGATATGCCTCTTGTTATTGCCGGAGGCTCGAGCCATTCCATGGATTATTTTAAGGAACTGAAAGAAAAGGCGAGCGGAAAAAACATTATTTTTACAGATTTTGTTCAGGGGCGTGAACTGGAGGAACTTTATTCAAACGCATATGTATATGTGCTTCCAAGCGACCTTGAAGGCATGCCTATAAGTCTGCTTGAGGCAATGAGTTATTCCAATTGCTGCCTTACCTCGGATATTTCGGAATGCACGGAGGTGTGCGGCGAAAACGCCGTTTGTTTCAGGCAGGGAGATACAAAGGATTTAAAGCAAAAGCTTGAATACCTTTTAAACAACAAAGATATAGTAAAAAGTTATAAAAACGCTGCGGCGGACTACGTTCTTTCCCGTTACAGCTGGGATTCTGCCGCAAAAAAAACGATTGCTCTATACAGAGGTGAACCGCTTGAAAATTCTGATCGTAAATAAATTTCTTTACCCCAACGGCGGTTCGGAAACCTATATTTTTAAAATAGGCGAACAGCTACAAAAGTTAGGGCATGAAGTTCAGTATTTCGGAATGGAACACAGCGGCAGGATCGTGGGAAACGATCTTGGCCTTTACACAAAAGATATGGATTTTCATTCCGGTTCTGTGATCTCCAAGCTTACCTATCCCGTTAAAACAGTGTATTCGGCAGATGCCAAAAAGAAAATGCTTGCCGTTTTAAGGGATTTTAAGCCTGATGTTGTTCACCTGAACAATTTTAATTACCAGCTTACACCAAGCGTTATCTTGGCTGTAAAAAAATATGAAAAAGAATCCGGAAATACGGTAAGGATCGTTTATACAGCACATGACTATCAGCTTGTGTGCCCCAACCATATGATGATGATCCCGTCCGGCGCAGTGTGTGAAAAATGTGCCGGGGGAGATTTTATAAACTGTTTCAAAAATTCCTGTATCCATTCTTCCAAACTGAAAAGCATTATCGGTTCTGCGGAAGGCTATTTCTGGAAGTATAAAAATGTTTACAGGTATATAGACGCCGTGATCTGTCCCACCGCTTTTATGGAGTCTAAAATCAGGCTCAATCCTGTGTTTGCCGGGAAAACGACAGTGCTTTATAATTTTATCGATGAAGTTGACAGAACGCCGGCAGAAAAAGAAGATTACGCACTCTTCTTTGGAAGATTCAGTGCTGAAAAAGGCATGGAAACAATGATAGCCGCCGATACCATCAAATTTATCTGTGCGGGTACCGGGCCCATGGAAGGTGAGCTTAACCAATGCTCTCATATCAAAAATATTGGTTTTAAAAGCGGAAAAGAGCTTGAAATGCTGATCAGAAAGGCGTCCTGCTCGGTTTATCCAAGCATCTGGTATGAAAACTGCCCGTTTTCCGTTATGGAGAGTATTTCATACGGAACGCCGGTAGTGGGTGCGGATATCGGCGGAATACCTGAACTGGTTGACGACGGCAAAACCGGCTTCCTGTTTGAACCTGGTAATGTGCAGGATTTTTCAGACAAGGTCAGCAGGATCTTAAATGATAAAAAGCTTGCTCTAGAAATGAGCAGAAACTGTGTTGAAAAAAACTTCATGACGGTTGCGAAATACTGTGAAAAACTCCTGGCAGTTTACAATAAAAGCCATGCCTGATAAGCAGACTTAAGATTATATTATAAAGAAGGTAAAATATGTCAAAAAAATTGAATGGCACGGTGATCGTTACATACCGGTGCAACGCAAGGTGCAATATGTGCAGCAGATATAAGCGCCCTTCCTCTCCGGATGAGGAAATAAGCCTTGAAACGATCAGAAAGCTTCCGCAAATGTATTTTACAAATATAACCGGCGGCGAACCTTTTATTCGAACGGATTTAAAGGATATAGTACGCGAATTAAGTAAGAAGAGCGACAGGATCGTGATCTCCACAAACGGCTTTTTTACAGACAGGATCATAGATTTGTGCAAGGAGTTTCCCAATGTGGGCATCCGTATTTCCATTGAGGGGCTGGAGGAAACGAATAACGCTATCCGCGGTCTTCAGGACGGATTCAACAGGGGATACACAACGCTTAAAAAGCTTGTTGAAATGAAGCACCCCGACGTCGGTTTCGGAATGACGGTGCAGGACGCCAATGCGAAGGACCTGGTTCCTCTTTATAAGCTTTCAGACGAACTCGGAATGGAATTCGCAACTGCCTCTCTTCACAATTCTTTTTATTTTGTTGAGGCGCATAATATAATCAAGGACCGCCCGATGGTGGCTCAGAATTTTGAAGATCTTATAAATGAACTCTTAAAAAGCAACAGTCCAAAGAAATGGTTCCGCGCTTATTTTAATCACGGCCTTATCAACTATATTTACGGTCAGAAACGCCTTCTTCCGTGCGATATGGCGTTTGATACTTTCTTTATAGACCCGTACGGAGATGTTATGCCCTGTAACGGCACAAAGGAAAAAGAGGTAATGGGCAATCTGAATGAGCAGAGCTGGGATGAGCTGTGGAACAGCCCTCAGGCTGAGCAGGTGCGTAAAAAAGTCCGCGGCTGCAACAGAAACTGCTGGATGATAGGTTCAGTCTCTCCCGCTATGCACAAGTATATCTGGGTCCCCGCTATGTGGGTGGTCAAGCATAAATTTTTAAACTTTTTTAAGGATAAAAAGTATAGTATGTATGAACTTCCGGTTGTCCGCGATTACAGGGACGGAAAAGTGACAAAAGCCCAGCTTGACGCGCTGTCAACGTGTGATATGAACGCCGTTGTGAACGACGGTCTGTCTGAAAAGTCCAAAGAGGCTCTTGTCGGCACCAGCGGCGAGGAGATAGTAGACGCTGATATTGCAAATCAGTTGGGCGGTAGATAATATGGCACGGCTTACTGTTTTAACTCCGGCGTACAACAGGGAAAAACAGCTGAAGATCCTGTTTGATTCTTTATGCCGCCAAACGGTTAAAGATTTTGAATGGATGATTATTGACGACGGCAGCACGGATCATACTGCGGATTTTGCAAAGCAGTGTGAAAACAGCGCGGATTTTAGAATTATCTATAAAAAAAAAGTAAACGGCGGCAAGCACACAGCGCTGAATTTCGCCATGCGCTGTATATCGTCTGAACTTGTTTTTATTGTGGACAGCGATGATTATTTAACGGATGACGCCATTGAAACCATATATGAGAAATACAGTATTTATAAGAATGAGCGGGATCTGTGCGGTTTCAGTTTCCTTCGTGCAAAGCCTGACGGATCGGGTTATCTGAGCGGAAAGGTTCCCGAGGAAGCGTTAAAATCAACCTACTGTGAATGCCGCATCAACGGAGGGCTTGAGGGAGACATGGCGGAGGTCTGGTATACAGATAAATTACGCGGATTTCCTTTTCCCGAATTTCCGGGTGAAAAATTTCTGGGCGAAGACACAGTATGGGTGCGGCTTTCAGGCAAGTATAAGATGCGCTTTTTTAATAAAGCGATCTATGTTTCACAATATCAGGATGACGGTTTGACGCTTAACCGGCGCAAACACAATATTCAGTCTCCCAACGGCTGCGTGGAAAGGGCAAAGGCCTTTCTTGCGGCGGATATAGGACTTAAATATAAGATAAAATCTATGTTGCAATACTTCATTTACGGGAAATTCGCAGGTAAAAATATAAAAACCTTGCTTGCTCAGTCGGATTTTAAGCTGCTTGCCGCGCTGTGCTGTTTTCCGTCTCTCATCATTTATTTGAAGTGGAAACATATTTTTTCAAAAGAGATCGGCGCTGCAGATTAACATTTGCTGTAACGATAGCTATTGGTAGGAGGTGGCGGTACGAAAACCCTTGTTAAAACAAGATACTATTTTATTGACAATTTAAAAATAGCTTCCTGCATACTTGTTGTTTTAGGCCATTTTTTTATGTCTATGACCGCTTCCGATATCATGCCTGTAAGCTCTGTTTATAACATTGTCATGCAGGCGGTATACACTTTTCATGTGCCTTTGTTTTTTGTTTGCAGCGGATTCCTTTATCAAAAATCAAACCGCGTGCACGGATTTAAGCCTTACTTAAAAAATATATCAAACAAATTGCTTAATCTTGGCGTTCCGTATTTTACGTTCACAATAGCAACCTATGTAATTAAACTCTTTTTTGAAGACAGCGTAACTACCCAAAATGCGGACTTTTTTCAAACGCTTTTTGTAAATCCGTCTGCACCTTACTGGTATCTTTACGCTCTTTTCATTTTCTTTCTTATCATTCCGTGTGTAAACTCAAAAAAGCAGGCGTGGATCCTGTTTGCCGTTTCTGTTGTATTTAAGATAATATACAATATTTGCTATATAAAAATGTTTGTGCCGCCGTATATAATTACTTCGATTTTAGGCCGTATGATCTGGTTTGCAGGAGGCATGCTCCTTTCGTTTTACATGGATAAAGTAAGCAGCATGCGCTTTTTCAGGCCGTTTTCGTTTGCGCTTATTGCTGCCGGAACAGTTCTCAGTGTTGCGTTTTTCAGACAAACAAGTAATTCCGAGGTCATTAAGACCGTTATCGGGATTCTTTTTACTGCCGGTTCGGTCTTTGCCTCCGTTGCATTTGAAATACCGAAGACAAGAAATCTTTCAAAAAAACTTACGCCGTATTTTATGCCGGTGTTTTTGATGCACACCATATTTGCTGCCGGCGTTCGTATCGTTTTGATCCATCTGGGTATGGACAACATATTCATGCATTTGATTTTGGGAATACCCGCGGGATTTCTGATACCTGCGGCGGTATATAAGGTCTGTGAAAAGCTTCCGGTTTTTATGTTTTTTATCTATCCGCAAAAAGCGATAGACTGTATGAAAAAAAAGCGTAAAATTAAAAAATAATGGTTGGTTTTCCCATGCATGGTAAAGGGTCGTTGTGTAATGAATATTCTGCTATCATCTTACAGCATTAATCCGCTTCATGGATCTGAGGACGGTATAGGCTGGAACTGGCTTGTTGAGCTGAGTGAAAATTTTAACGGCGACAAGGACAGGATCTGGCTTGTTACCAAAAAATTCAATGAACGTGATACGCGAGCCGGCATAGAAAAGGCAGGATTCAGGAATGTTGAACTTGTGATAGTTGATGTTCCGTCTGCTCTAAACTGGTTTCGTGAAAAACATTCTGTTTTTCATCATATGTATTATATCCTGTGGCAGCGTGTTGCATACGACTGGGCAAAAAGATCGGGCATAAAGTTCGACATTATCCATCATGTTACCATGGGAGATTTCAGGATCCCCGGGCGAATGTACAAGTTTCAAGACGCATATACGATCTTCGGACCGGTGGGGGGCGGGCAGTCCACCCCGAAAAGCCTTAAAGGCTATGAGCGTTCCCGTATGGAGGAAAAATTCCGGGAAATCGTTAATAAATTTTGCGCGGTTTCCCCTATATACAAATCAAAAATTAAAAAATTCGATGCCGTTTACGCAATCAATAAAGAAACGGCAGCACTTATATCAAAGGCAATGGGCAGACGGTGCGATACGCTGATTGAAATGGCGCTGCCGGAAAATCTGCGCCGCCTTACTATAGAGAAAAGAGAAAGCAAACCGGCAAAAATCATCTTCGTTGGCAGGCTTATTGAAAAGAAAGGCGTTATGCTGCTGTTTGACGCTGTTAAAAAAATGAGCGCGCATGCAGATTTCATACTTGAAATCTACGGAGACGGCAATCTCCGTGAAAAGGCAGAAAGTTTTATTGAGAAAAATTCACTTGCAGACAGAGTAACTGTATGCGGCAGTGTCCCGCATGCAGAGATTTCTTCTGTTTACAGGAATGCAGATGTGTTCGTTATGCCTTCGCTTAGGGAAACAAGCGGCAATGTGGCGCTTGAAGCCATGGCGCATAAACTGCCTGTCGTTGCTCTTGATATGAGTGTGTGCAGTGAGTTTAAAAAACACGGCTGCGGTCTTTTTGTGGATATCCACCAGAGCAGGGAAGAGATTATTGAAGATTTTGCCTGCAAGCTTGAGACGCTTGTTACATCTCCCGAACTTAGAAATGAATTAGGACGCAACGGATACGATTATGCAAACAGTGAGTTCACATGGGATAATAAGTTTAAAGCGGTTTACGGTAAATTTGTTTTGCCGAGGAATAATGTTAAAAAAACAGAGACGGGACGATTATGAGTAAATTTTTACAGCTTTTAAAAAAGAGCGCAAAAAACCACACTCTTTTATACGACTGCGTTGCTATGCTCATGTCCATGGTCGGTTACGGAGACGTTGATCTTGCCGGAAAGATTTCCAGGCACAAGAGTTATCTGAAGCTTAAAAGGCAATACGCAAACTCGATCGGGAAGACAGAGTTTAAAAGGTATGATCATGATATGTCCGATAAGATATGGATATGCTGGCTCCAGGGGCTGGATGGCGCACCGAAGCTTGTAAAAGACTGTCTTGCCTCGGTGAAATATCATGTTAAGGACCGGGAGATCATCATAATCACCGCAGATAATTTTGGTCAGTATGCCGATATTCCGCAGTTTATCATTGAAAAGTGGAAGAAAGGTATCATATCAAACACTCACTTTTCAGATATTCTGAGGCTTGCCCTGCTGATTCAGCACGGGGGGCTGTGGATCGATGCAACGGTCTATCTGACCGGTCCGCTTCCCGGTTATATTACGGACGGTAATTTTTTTGTTTATCATGACGGGGAGTTTGAGCATGATACGGTAAACATGGCAAACTGGCTCATGTATTCAAAACCGAATCATATTTTGCTAAACGAAACATACCGCCTACTGATCGCTTATTGGGAGAAACATAATTACTGCATACATTATTTTATTTTTCATCTTTTCTTCAGAATGGTGAGCGATCATTATTCTGAAGAATGGCAGAAAGTGCCTTATTACAGTCATTATGATCAGCATGTTTTTGCTTATGATTTTCATAAGAGCTTTAATGAAAAGCGGTTTGAACAGATCAAGGATCTCACTTCCGTGCATAAGCTGACAAATAAAATCCAGGATCTTGATTTTGAGGAAAACAGTTATTATTCAAAGCTTGGTGAATTATATAAACAGTGAAACGGGAACCATTCAATGAAGAAGTACAAATATCTTTTTAAAAACGTGGGTCTGCTTACCATAAGCAATTTCGGCAGCAAGATTCTTTCTTTTCTTTTGGTGCCGCTTTATACCAGCTTGCTTACAACAGGCGAATACGGCACCTATGATCTGTATGTTACAACCGCTTCGCTTATGGCGCCGGTACTGACTCTGAATATAGTAGATTCTGTAATGAGGTTTTCACTGGATGAAAACAGCAGGAAAAACGAAGTGTTTACCGTTGGGTTCAGAGACGTGTTAAGGGCGGTGATCATTTTTGCTGTTCTGGTCGCGCTAAATTACGGTTTTGGTATAATCGGTGTCTTTAATCAGTATCCGGGCTATTTTATATTGTATTTCATTTTAAGCATTTTCTATGATTTGCTTTCGCAGTTTGCCAGGGGAATGGAGCAGATTCTTGATTTGGCCATCGCCGGAATCCTGAATTCCGTAACTCTGCTTTCGCTTAATATATTGTTTCTTTCTGTTTTGAAATTAGGGCTGGACGGATATTTCCTTGCGAACTGCATAGGGTTTGCCATACCTATATTATATTTGTCCTTAAGGCTTAAAATATGGAACAAAATCGTTTTCAGATTTAAAAACAAAGTTCTTAAAAAAGATATGGAAAGATACAGCAGACCTATTATCTTCAACACCATTTCCTGGTGGATAAACAATGTTTCAGACCGATATGTGGTAACATGGCTGTGTGGTGTAGATGATAACGGCGTTTATTCCGTGGCATATAAAATTCCGTCTATCTTAAATGCGTTTCAAACCATATTCAGTCAGGCGTGGACGCTGTCTGCGGTCAAGGAGTTCAATGAAGAGGGCGCAAAGTTTTATTCAGATGTCTATAAAATTTATAATGCCGGCATGGTCTTGATCTGTACAGTCCTTATCGCAGGAGACAGACTGATAGCCAGGATCCTTTTTGCCAATGAGTTTTTTGAGGCGTGGAAATATGCTCCGTTTCTTATGATCTCTGTGGTCTTCGGCGCGCTTTCCGGGCTGCTCGGCGGAATCTTTTCCGCTGCAAAGCAGTCTAAGGCGTATGCAAAAACAACCGTTCTGGGTGCCGCTATAAACACGGTTTTGAATATCCTGCTCGTTTGGCAGATGGGCCCGGTCGGTGCGGCCATAGCAACCATGGTGGCTTACATCATCGTATGGATAGCCAGGATTATAGAATCACGAAAGATCGTTAAAGTCGATATCAACTTCAGAAAAGACGGTCTTTCATATGTGCTTCTTATTGTACAGTCGGTACTTTTGATCTGCATAGAGCATTCGGTAATAAGATATGCTGTTCAGGCAGCTGTTGTTATCATAGTATTTTTAATAAATAAAAATGAAATACTGCTCTTTGTAAAAAAAGCAGCTGATAAAGTAAAAAACAGGAAAAGCCGCGGGGAGGCCTGAATTTGAAACAGAAAATGACTGATGAACAGATCAAAGAAGTTCTTGTTGAGATCCTTGCGGAATTTGACAGGATCTGTAAAGACAACCATTTGAAATATTCTGTTGCCGGCGGGACCTTGCTTGGCGCTGTCAGGCACAAGGGCTTTATTCCGTGGGATGACGATATTGATATCGTTATGCTCCGCTCGGATTATGATAAGCTCGTCAGTCTGCATTATGAAAGTGATCGTTATATTATAAAAAATCATAGCTATTCAAAAAACTATTATTATATTTTCAGCAAGATCATGGACAAGCGTACGGCACTAGAAGAGTTCGGCAGGGCGGAAAAGGATATGGGAGTTTATATTGATATCATGCCGCTTGATTTTTTGCCCGATGATAAAAGCAAATGGGCACGCATCTTTAAGAAAGCCAGGTTCAATAAAAATCTGATAGATAAGATCGGTTCCGATCTTACTTTCAACCGTTCGTTTTCATTGAGATATGCTGCCAAACTAATCTTTAAGGTTTTGATATTTCCGTTTAGAAATTCTGTTTTAAACCACATTGAAAAATCAATGTCAAAATATAAAAAGGGTGAGTTCTGCTCAAATCTGGTCTATAATATTTACGGCAGTAAAGCAGTTTTTCGGTCAGATTTGTATAAAAATATCATTTATCTTGATTTCGAAAATATAAAAGCTGCCGCTTTTAAGGACTATGATTCTTATTTAAAAACCCTGTTTCATAATTATATGGAGCTGCCGCCGGTTGAAGAGCGCGTAACTCATCATAATTTTATTGCTTATAAAAAATAAACGTGGAAGTATTCATATATGTCTAACATAAGTTCTTCAAATCTAAAAATAAAGATCAATTTAAAATGTCTTTTTATAGTTTTCGTTCTTCTGGCCCTGGTCGTTTTAGAGGTGCTGTATAACGGAAGCTATTTGGATGAAATCATAGGCATCCTCTCTCTCGCTTATATAATCGTATCTGCCAAGAGGCTGGTGCGTTCGGATATGATAACCATTGTGCTGCTCTGTATAGTAATAGCAGTCGGCCTTTTTTCAAATCTTATTTTCAGAATAAACAGTTCAGCTTTTTCAATACTTGTTGATGTTCTTACTCAGATCAAGCTGATCTTTGCCTTTTATGCCGTTAAGTATTTTCTGAATACCAGTGAAAAAATCACGGTCGCAAATATGCTTGTGCCGATCGCAAAGCTTTTCTGTATTGTTACGCTTGTCTGTGCTGTCATTACTCAGTTTGCGGATATAGGCATGTCTACCGGTGAAGTCAGATATGGTATAACGGTATTTAAATTTATATTCGGTTTCAATCATCAGTACACGTCAACATATATGCTTGTTTTCGGAACGCTCGTCTGCAACACGGCTATGAGTGAAAAATTAAAAAGAATATATTATGTTATTGCGCTGATCAGTATTCTGTTCGCAACAAAATCTCCTGCTTTGATGTTTACCGTAGTATTCGTTTTCCTTGGTTTCTATTTCAGAAAGCATGACAAGATCAGTGTTCAAGTTCTGATCCCTATGATTGTTGTTTTGATTTTTGCCGGTACTTATCAGATCAATGAGTATCTGCTAAATGAAAGTTCTCCGCGTTATCTTTTCTTCGAATATGCATTTAAGACCGCAAATGAATATTTTCCTCTCGGTTCCGGTTTTGCAACATACGGTTCGGAACAGGCTGCCAGGGTCTATTCACCGCTGTATTATGAATACGGATTTGACAAGCTGTGGGGACTGAGCCCTGAAGAAGGCTTCTTTCTTAATGACAATTACTGGCCCACTGTTATAGGTCAGTTCGGCTGGATCGGCGCGGCAGTCATGATAGTCGTATATGCCAGAGTGTTTCTTACATTTGCAAACAAAAAAATCGGGAATGTGCAGAAGGCGTTTTTGTATGCGGTTTTTGCTCAGTATATGATACATGCGATCGGTTCCGCGATCCTGACAAATTCCTGCGGTATGATCGGTTTCATTTCCCTGGCACTGTTTTCCGTAACCGATGATACAGAAACTCCGGCTATTAAGCTCCCGCGTGTAAAGATACGAATATGATTTTATTGATTCTAAGAAACAGAATGCAAAAAGGCTGAAACCGTTTAGGGTTTCAGCCTTTTTTATATCAGTTTGAAACGGAATTTCTGAACATATCGGAAATATGATCCGCCAAAGCTTTGTATTTGGGCAGGTCAAGTTCAAAATCCTCTTTCAGTATCCTATCGGCGCATTCGCGGCATTGTTTCAGTGTCTCCATGTTTTCAAGCATATCAGCGATCTTCAGTTTGGGAAGTCCGTGCTGCCTGTTGCCGAAGAAATCTCCCGGACCGCGCTGCTTAAGGTCAGCGTCGGCAATTTTAAATCCGTCGCTGTATTTTTTCATGGTTTTCAGCCTTTCATCGGCCGAGTCGCTTTTGCTGTCCGAAATAAGTATGCAGTAAGATTTTTCGCTGCCCCTTCCCACCCTGCCTCTGAGCTGGTGAAGTTGAGACAGGCCAAACCTTTCAGCGTTTTCAATTACCATGACCGTTGCCGCCGGCACATCAACGCCCACTTCAATAACGGTTGTTGCAACAAGCAGTTTTATATCTCCTCTTGCAAACGCGCGCATCACGTTTTCCTTTTGCGCGGGTTTCATTTTGCCATGTAAAAGACCTATGTTTATACCCTTGAAGTCCGTATTTGAAAGTTGTTCTGCGTATTTTTCCGCCGAAATCATGTTTTCGTTTTCGCCCTCTTCAACAAGCGGGCAAACTATATAAGCCTGGTTTCCGGACGCTATCTGCTTTTTTATAAATGCATAGATCCTTTTATGGTATCTTGAATCCACTACATCCGTACGCACGGTCCGCCTACCCGGCGGTAACTCATCCAGTACGGATATATCAAGATCGCCGTATATTATAAGCGCAAGCGTGCGCGGAATAGGCGTTGCGCTCATAACAAGCGTATGCACGGCATTTCCTTTCATTGCAAGGTTTGCCCTTTGGTTTACGCCGAATCTGTGCTGCTCGTCAGTTATAACAAGTCCTAAATTCTTAAATTCAACATCGTTTTGTATAAGTGCGTGTGTGCCTATGATCAGGTCTGTTTCGCCACCTATCAGCATCTCTTTTATACGGCGCTTTTCACTTTTTGACGTGCTGCCCGTCAGAAGTTCCGTTTTTATGCCCGATCCGTGAAGCATGTCAAACAGCGTTTCAGCGTGCTGCGTTGCCAGAATTTCTGTCGGCACCATTAGTGCGCACTGATATCCGTTTTTGACGGCTGTGTAAATTATCCCTGCGGCAACCGCCGTCTTTCCGCTGCCCACATCTCCCTGAAGCAGTCTGTTCATAGGATAGCCGCTTGCCATATCAGCGCAGCATTCACGGATTGCCTTTAACTGCGCGCCGGTAGGTTCAAACGGCAAAAGTCTGATAAATTCATTTGTATGATCTTTTTTAATGATACTATCTGTTTTTATTCTGCGCTTTCCCTTTAACTTTAAAAGGCCAAGCTGCAGGGTTAAAAGCTCTTCAAAAATCAGTCTGTCCTGCGCTTTTTCAAGGCTTTCGCTGTCATTAGGAAAGTGGATCTGCCGCATTGCGAAGTCGAGCGAAACAAGTTTGTATTTGAGCCGGACCTCGGTAGGCAAAGTTTCCCTGAACTCTCCAAGATTTGAAAGCGCGTTTTTTAAAATTTTTTCTATGGCTTTGGAATTCAGTCTGCCGGTTGCGTGGTATACAGGTCTGATAGTATCACTGTTTTCTGCTTTTTCTATCTCGGGAGACGCCATATTCGCGCTTGTCAGAGTTTTTTCTATTTTGCCGTAGAGTATGTAGTTATCATACAGTTTAAGGGCGGCAGCAAGGTATTTGTTGTTAAAGATCGTAACGTGAATAACGGTATTTCCGTCCGTAAAATCGCATTTATAAAGCGTCATGCCTTTGCGCACAAAGTGTTCTTTTACAGGCGTGATCAGTGTTGCTTCAATACAGGCGACAGATCCGCTTTCGCTCTGTGCAACTGTTTTTTTACGTGAGCGATCCTCATATGTGCGTGGATAATATTCAACCAGATCCCGCACGCTGAAAATGCCGAGCTTATTGAAAAGCCCGGCTTTTTTTTCTCCAACACCTTTTATATACTGAATACTGCTGTTTAGATCAAGCATTTTACTCCACTGAAATTATAAAGTAATAAATCGGCTGTCCGCCGTTAACGACGCTTATTTCAAGCTCTGCGAATTTGTCTTCAAGCTTTTTCCTTAGTTCCTCGGCTTCGTTCTCTGACGAATCTTTGCCGTAAATCAGCGTAACGATGCCGCCGTTATATTTTTTGATCAGTCTTGAGGCCGCTTTAAAAGCCGTTTCAACCTTATTTGTGCCTACATATCTTATTTTGCCGTTGCAAAGGCCCATGATTTCGCCCTGCTTAACCGGTACTCCCTCGACCTCGCTGTCCCTTGCGGCAAAAGTCACAAGAGCAGTGGAAACATTTTCCGCGGCCTGTGTCATTGCCAGCTCATTTTCATCAGCGCTTGCCTCTTCGTCAAACATAAGCATCGCGGAAATACCCTGCGGTATGGTTTTGGTCTGCAGCACTTTTACAATGCGCCCTTCAGCCAGACGTGCCGCCTGTTCCGCCGCCATAATAATGTTTTTATTGTTTGGCAGCACAAACACTGTTTTTGCCGGTGTTGCTTTGACTGCGTTCAGAATGTCATCTGTAGAGGGATTCATCGTCTGCCCTCCGCTTACAACAATATCCGCTCCGATATCTTTGAAGAGTTCGGTCAGTCCGTCCCCGGCGCAAACGGCAACAAATCCGTAATCGTTTACAGGGTCCGCAGGCTTAAACTGTGTTTCGCTTTCGTTTTCGCTCATGCCTTCCTGTGCGTTTCTGTGCTGATAACGCATATTGTCTATCTTGATGTTTATCAGCTGGCCGTATTTGAGCGCGGCCTGAATAACGTTTCCGGGTTCGTTTGAATGAACGTGTACTTTTATAATATCATTGTCGTCAACAACAACTACGCAGTCGCCTATGGACTCAAGAAACGCTCTCAGCTTAAGCGGGTCTTTTTCCCTTGCGTCCTTTGCTTTTTCAATAAGAAACTCTGAACAGTAACCGAATTTAATATCGTCGGACGCGTTTGCGACTGTGCTTTTTGATTCTTCTTTAGGTGCTTCCTGCTGCGACTCAAGCGGCTGAACGATTGCTCCGTTTGCAAATACGCTGTGAAATCCTTCAAAAATAAGCACAAGTCCCTGACCGCCCGCGTCAACTACCCCGGCCTGTTTCAGAACAGGCAGCTGCTCCGGTGTTTTGGCAAGCGCTTCCTTTGCAGCCATCATTGCCGAAAAGGCAACCTCCATAGGGTCGTCTACCGTTTCGGCAAGCTGGGTCGCCGCCTCGCTTGCTTTTCTTACGACCGTCAGGATCGTTCCCTCAGTGGGTTTCATAACCGCTTTATAAGCCGCTTTAACACCCAGCTCAAATGCCTTTGCAACGTCTTTTCCGTCTGCCTCGTCAAGTTCCTTAAAGCCCTTTGCAAAGCCTCTGAATATAAGAGAAAGTATTACGCCGCTGTTTCCGCGTGCGCCCCTTAAAAGAGCGGAAGCGCATTTTGACGCGGCTTCGCCTATGGAGCAGTTATCCGGCAATATTGCCATTTCTTTGGCGGCGGCGCCTATTGTCATGCTCATATTTGTGCCCGTATCGCCGTCCGGTACGGGAAATATGTTGAGCGCGTCAACGGATTTGCGGCTGTTTGAGATATTATTTGATGCGGAGATTACTCCGTCACGGAACATTTTACCAGTAAGCATTTAAGAATAATCTCCTTTAGTTTATTGCGTCTACATAAACGTTTATTTTTGATACCTTCAGATCCGTAACGGTTTCAACACTGTAACGAACTTTATTTGTAATGCTGCTTGCAATTGCTTTTATATTTACTCCGTAGGATACGGCAATGTGCAGATCAATAACAAGACTGCCGTTAATGCTTTTAACACTGACGCCGCGGTTATAATTATCCTTATCGGTCTTGCTTGTAATGATGGCTTTGAGGCTCTGCATAGGGCTTGAATTCACCATTCCCGTAACCCCGAAGCAGGACTGAGCCACCTGACCCACAAGCTTTTCAAAATAATTGTTCGTAATTTCTATATATCCGTTGGGATTTTCAAATTTGATCATAACAAACCTCCGTTTGTTTTAATAAAATAAAATATTCTATTAAATTATAATAATTATAATATATTTTACCCGCCTTATCAAGGCGCATAATAAAATACATCATACAAAGCGTCCGTCATTTACGGAGTTGATACGGCGAATCTTATTCAGCCTCAAAATACCAGTCTTCAATATTTGAAAAACAGTCGTAATATGTGCCCTGAACATCTCCGTTCATCGTTTTTGTAAAGCATATCATAGCGCGTCTGTAAACGATCGGAATAAAAGGCATTTCATCTGAAAATTCAAGTAAAAAGTCCCCCAACTGACCGCTGCCGTCCATATAGGCGCTGTATGCCGCCGCACTTGCGCTGGAAGCGGTATCGATTCCGTATCTGGCAGTGCCGCCGCCGTCAAAAAACGCTCTCAGGCTCATGTCCGGCGGCAGCTTGATTTCGCCTATATAAAGATTGAACTGTTCTTTTGAGATCCTGTCAAAATATCTTGCGTCGTTTTCTTCATAAACCGTAACGCTGAATCCTGCCTCTTCAAGCTGCTGTTCAATCAGCTTTGCGCAAGCAGTTCTTTCACTGTTTGAGGAGTTCACAATTATTGAGATATCATAGTTTGTAACTCCGCTCGTCTGCAGGATCTGTCTTGCGGCGTCAGGGTCGCCTTCGTCGGAAAACAGCTGTGTCTCAGAAAGTTCAAACTGCGGGTTGAAAACTCCGGTGGCCGCCTGGGCAAATCCTCCGTAAGCGCTCCTTGCAAGAGTTGATCGGTCAACGGCAAGTGAGACGGCGCGCCGCACATCTGCGTTCGCGGTTATTCCGCTTTTATTATTTACGCCTATAAACACCATATTATTCATGTTTATAAGCCTTTTGTTCGCCGTTATCCTCCGGGAGGAATTACTGCTCAGATCCCTAAAGGCAAAGCTTATATTGCCGATATTTACAGCGTTGTCGATTGAATCCTCTGACGCTATGTTTTCAAGGTGGATAACCGTTATGTGTGGCTGGAAACCGCTTTCTGTATTCGCTTTCAGAACCGTTTCGCCGTTTTCATCCGCATAATAATATCTGCCGCTGCCTATGGGGTAATTGCCGGAGCTGTCCGAACTTACAATGGGGAAGACAAGCAGATTATGCGCATAAGGATCCGGTGCGCTGAGGCTGAACGCCACTTCTGTGTCCGAACGCACGCTGCACGAATCTATTCCTCCAAGCGAGGAACCCCAGTAATCGGAACCCTTGGCGCTTTCAAACGAATCTGCAACATCCTGTGCCGTCAGCGATGTGCCGTCAGTAAACTTCAGTCCGGCGGTAATTCCGACCACAAGCGTTTCACTGTCCGTATATTCATAACTTGATGCAATATTCAGGCTTGCCTTGAAATTTTCGTCAAGGTCAAACAAGCTTTCAAATATAAGCTGGCTTAAAACCTGATTATTCAGAGTGCGCGCCTCAAACGGGTTCAAACTGTCCGCCTGAGTATAGCTGAGCTTAAATGTACTGTTATCTTCCCGGATGACGGTCTCCTGCTCTATGACTGCGGAATTCGTCTGTGTTTCCTCTCCGCCTGATCCGGAACAGGCGGTAAGGCACAGGGCAATGATTGCCGCCGCAAGAATGATTGCCGTGATCTTTTTTGCCATGTTTACCTCCTGAACCCCTCCGTGTAAATGGTTTTTCCCGTTTTGTTGTCGATTTCAAAAAAACATCCTTCGCAGATGCATTCTCCGTCCGGATTTTTAAATCTTACCGGCAGATTCGTGCGCATCTTCCTTATAGCGCATTCAGGCTCTACCCCTAAAACAGACTGCAAGGGTCCCGTCATTCCCAGATCGGTTATATATCCTGTACCGCCGGGAAGGATCTGATTGTCAGAGGTCTGCACATGTGTATGCGTGCCGAAAAGCGCACTGATCCGCCCGTCCAGATAAAAGCCAAGCGCCCTCTTTTCACTGGTTGCTTCGGCATGGAAATCTATTACAATTATTTTTGCGCCTTCGTTTTTTGCTTTATTTATCATTTCGTCTGCCGCGTCAAACGGGTTTTTGACCGGATCAAGATAAACTGTTCCCTGTAAACTGATGACTGCCGCTTTGATATATCCCTTGTCCAGTATGACCATTCCGTGCCCCGGGGCGCTTTCATGATAGTTTGCCGGTCGAATGATACATTCGTTTTCCTCAAGATAGTCGTATATTTCAGGGCGTTTCAAACTGTGATTGCCAAGCGTTATAACGTCTGCACCCGCGTCAAAAACAGCCCTTGCGGATCTTGGCGTAACGCCGTTGCCAACAGCTGAGTTCTCAGCGTTTACTATTGCCACATCCGGTTTGAAATTTCTTTTCAGCCGCGGCAAAACTTCACTTAAATAGTTGCATCCCGCGGCGGATACAACATCTCCTATTGTAAGTATTTTCAAATTTACACCGATTCTATACTTAATTTTTACTATTATACAATATCCCCGCATTAAAAACAATATATAGGAAATTGTTTATTTTTATTTTACACTAATTTAAAAATTAAAAATAAAACTTGACAAATCGGTTTAATAAGGTATAATAGTAAGCGCATTGATTGCAGTAATCAGATACAGAGGTATAGTGTAACGGTAACACACCGGACTCTGACTCCGTTATTTAAGGTTCGAATCCTTATACCTCTGCCAAAAGAAAAAGAACACTCGCGCAGTGTTCTTTTTTCTTTTCATAGAATTGTAAAAGGATTCGAAGAATCCTTTAGCCGAGGGCAATTTATGCCCGAACGCCGAGGTTCTGCCTTGCAAACTGCAAGGCAGGTTCTCATTATGAGCCAAGCGAATAACAAGGTTCTGCACGCTTTCGTGCCGGTTCTTATACCTCTGCTATAAAACGGACAGTTCATTGTGAACTGTCCGTTATTTTTCGCCTTTTGGTACATTTTTACACCTTCTTAGGTGCTTTTTTATTATGTTTTTGTCTG
This sequence comes from uncultured Clostridium sp., assembly GCA_958422185.1. GTDB lineage: Bacteria > Bacillota > Clostridia > Oscillospirales > Acutalibacteraceae > Eubacterium_R. The sequence continues at coordinate 14,626 of CATZNW010000020.1, read as the reverse complement.
AAATGAGACATTTGTGTGACACTAATGTGCCACTAAAATCAAATCTCAACTGCATAAAATAGCCAAATCAAGCCAACAAAATTGCAGACACTTGACAGACATAGCTATAATTGAAATATTTTTTCATTATGTTATAATTAAATTCGTAATAAATAATTGTGAAAGGTACATCAAGGTGTTGGTGATGAATAAATTACTATATAAAGAATTGGACGATTATATGAAGTCTTGTGTCAAGGAAAGTGCACACGATTGCAGTCATATTTATAGGGTACTTAATAACTGTCTGAAAATTGCCAAAGAATTTAAAAGTGTAGATTATGATGTTTTAATTACATCTGCTCTTTTGCACGATATAGGTAGAGATGGTGAAAAGAAAAAGCATAACGAAATTGGAGCCGAAATGGCTGAGAATTTTCTTAAATCAATTAATTTTCCTGAAGAAAAAATAAGTCTTGTTTATCACGCCATTATTAATCATAATAATGGTAGTTACGGAAAGCAAAAGACTTTAGAGGCAAAAATATTGTATGATGCTGATAAATTAGACGCTGTTGGGATTATGGGTATTTGCAGAACATTAATTGGCATAGGAAATTACAATAACCCAATGTATGTCTTGAAAAACGGCGAAATTGATATGGATGAAAATTGCGAAACCGACACTTTTGTTAGATATTATCTATCACACATTCAAAAAAATTACGATCGATTTTATACCAAAACAGCCAAGGATATTGCACAAAAGCAAAAAAAAATTGATGTTCAATTCTTTAATGCGTTTGTGGAGTGTATTAATGATAACACAAGCGAGTCTAATATTTTAGAAGATTACTTTGATTAAAAACCAGATTAATAAATTTGAAGGTGTAATTATGAAAACTATTACAATGTGTGGTAGTATGAAATATGAAAAGGAAATGCCAAAAATAGCATTAAAATTGGAAACAAAACATGGGTTTAATGTTTTACAATGTGTTTATAATTTTGAAAAGAGCGAATTGAACCCTGTTGAAATGGAAGCATTAAAGAAAGCACATTATAGTAAAATAGACATGTCAGACGCAATATATGTTGTTGATATTCATAACTACATTGGTAGTTCGACAAAAGATGAAATAAAGTATGCACAAGAGCACGGGAAAGAAGTTCTAATGCATTCTAAATATAATCTGTAAATAGTTATATAACTATAATTTGCCTACTAAATGAATTGTTATAGAATTTTGAATTTGTTTTCAGTATATTCAGCAAACCTTTGTCTCTCTTGCTTTTGGTTTAAGTGTTCGAAACAAGATAGATATTAAAATCTTTGCGCTTACCCTCAACAACTACCCGTTCAACTTCTTCATCCCAAAACGGGAGCAGATAGTTTTCATAATAGTCCTCAATTTCATGTTTTTCCTCGTTATTATTTCGCATGAATTTATCATAATTTTTAATAACAAAAACATATTTGTCCTCAGGTAACTCATCCATTTCTGTCATGAAATCATCTTCTGTGTGAAAATCTTTTTTCCAGCCTTCGGGAATATCACTGAATTCAAAAACTTCCCACAATCTGTCAAAATACTGCTCATATGTTTCTATTCCGGCGCCGTCCATAACAATGTATTTTGTGTCCGGAAACTTATATAATATCTTCTTTTTTTTCAAATTCTTCCTTTCTCATTCTGTATAATTTATTCATATACAAACTCCTTTATATAATTTTGAAAAATGTATCATAATGATCGTTAGAATAATATGTATTTCCATCGCTTCCTCTAATGAAATATTTGCATGCGGTTATTTTTTAAGTCCCGTTTTTGTTAAAGCCGGGGTTAAAGGTGTGAAAATTCTTGCCGTCCATTTTATCTGTCAAAAGCCTAAGTGCCTCACCTGGGCAATAATTTTGTAATAATGACCGAAAACTCAATAAATATAAACGTCAACAACTTTATCCCAAATGTCTTTTAAGTATTCCTCGTCAATCTTAGCGTTATTCATAAAATCTTCAGCACTTGTAAATTCAGAGGGATCACAATAAAATTTGCAAAATGATATTAAAGTCTTTCCGTTTTCTTTTACTGAATAGGTTACAGAATATTCTTCACCTTTGTAAGTGAATTCAATTTCATTGCCGATGTTTATCCATTCTTTAAATTTTTCAAAATTATTCATCTGCTTTTCCTCGCTTTCCGTTCCTCCAGATATGCTTATGCGGAACATTTGGATGTTCTTTAGGATTACCGTGATCTGTATAATCAGTATCTTTGAATTTATGAATTTGATACTAAATAGATAATAAAATCCTTTCGCTTGCCCTCAACAACTACCCGTTCAACTTCTTCATCCCAAAATGGGAGCAGATAGTTTTCATATCTGTTTTCAATTTTCAGTCTTTCTAAGGAGTTGCTTTTGAAAAAGCCCTCATAATTTCTTATCACAAAAACATATTTGCCCTCAGGTAATTCATCCATTTCTGTCATAAAATCATATTCTGTATGATTGTCTTTTTTCCAGCCTTCGGGAATATCACTGAATCCGAAAACTTCCCACAATCTGTCAAAATACTGCTCATATGTTTCTATTCCGGCGCCGTCCATAACAATGTATTTTGTGTCCGGAAACTTATATAATATCTTCTTTTTTTTCAAATTCTTCCTTTCTCATTCTGTATAATTTATTCATATACAAACTCCTTTATATAATTTTGAAAAATGTATCATAATGATCGTTAGAATAATATGTATTTCCATCGTTTCCTCTAACGAAGCGTTCCCTGTCCCTTGGTTGCCCTTCGAGTTTACTGTTCACATCAAATTCGCGATAATGTATTTTATTACCTTGTTTATCATATTGAGGCAATTTGGGTGGCTCATTTTCATATGTTCCACCGCCCTTCGTTTTAGGATTTTGATCACTTCTGGCGCCTTTCCAACCGCTATTTTGATATTTGTTGTATGAATCTCGAACATTTTCGGGAAGTTCATCAAGGGTTCGTTCGGGTATATATTCTTCCTGCGGTTTCGGATTTGCGGAATTTCTTCCGATTGCCGAACCTCCGCCTTTATTTAAAGGCATAATATAGCCGTAAAACTTTTTGATGTAAAAGCCTTTATCAAGGTTGTTCGTTTCGGCATAATCGATTTCGATTATATCGCCTTTCATATCGTCAAAAGGTTTTCCGTAGCAGATGATCTTTTCCGGCTTTATGCGCCGGCGCATCTCATTATATCCGAGCATGAAATGCGATTTTTCATTCTTTACGCCGAGTGTTGAAACTGCAACGACACAGCCTTTTTCAATGCCGTCAAAACAAAAATTAAAACTTTCAAGGCTTCCCCAGCGCACTGTCGGTATAACGGTTATGCCGTTTTGCTGCAAATACGCGCCTGTCCAACGATTGCGAAAACAGTTGTAGAGTTGAAGGGCAACGGGCATTTCCGTATACATACTGAAATCCGGCGATAAAACAGCGTTGAATTCTTTTAAACGCTCTATTTTATCATCTGGATTTTTATAGATACTTTCAAAACGGTAGTCATCAAGAAAGAAATGTACCGTTTTGCCTGTTTCATTGCTTTGATTAATCTTATCATAACCTATCAGCGCAAAATCTTCAAGCCGCACCTCCTCTTTCTTTATCAGCGGCAGTTTGAACATACCGGCGCCGTTAAATTGATTTCTGAGAAACAAAGGTTCGCTTCTGTATTCATAACTTGTAATTTGAATCACTCCTGTCCGAATTTTGTAAAGAGCATATAAAAAGTCCCTTCACTTATAGTCGGAAAAGAGGATTCCTATACAGTATTTTAACTATTTTTTATATTTTAATTTGAATTTTTTATAATCCGTCCTGAAATCAAGACAATGGTTATTCGCAAATAGTCGGAGGTTTTGAATGTAATTGTGTATATATGAAAAATCTTTTTGGAGCAAAACTCGGAAAACGGTTTTTATTTAAAAATGATTGCGGAAAACATTGTTTGCGTATGTTTCACATTTGTGAAAATAGAAATAAATCGTTTCTAAAGATAAGCAGACAAAAAGACAGCCGCTTTTATTTGCGGCTGCCCGAAATAATATAATGCTAAATCTTATAGTTTATTTTTGTAGTAGCTCAAACCGTAGTTTTATGAGTGGTTTGCGGTCCGGTTTATCCGTTAATCGTTTCAGATTTATTGAATTTTTTAATAACAAATTTTTTGAAAGTTTAAATTTTGGTCGTAAAGAAATGTTACAAAAAAAGTCAGCGGAAGATTTTTGAGAGTTTCAAACTCTGAAATTTGGCTTAAATCGGTGGGTTTCGGAACGCAATCCGATTTCTTTGATTCTGTTATTTTTCGTCTTTTGGCGTATTTTATGCCTATAGTTCTCCTGCCTCTATATATGCTAACTGTTTTCTGCTTTATTATTTTCAAGTTGGGATTCGAAAAACATACGGAACGCAGTCGGCAGCGCATAGACGGTTTGGATCTCCTTTTCGGTGGCCCAAGTGAGATCAGGCGATCTTTCGGCGCACAGAATGTGGTAACAGGTCATCTGCCATTTTATGTGTGTAAAGATGTGCACCCGATGCGTCTGCCTGCATAATTCCACAGGCTGAACGCCAAAGGCGTCAGCGGTACGCAATGCCTGTTCAACGTCCATTTTGCCCGGGACATTCGGCAGTTCCCATAATCCGGACAGCAGACCGCTTTCGGTGCGTTTTGTCAGGGCGTAGCGGTCTGCGCATTGCAGTAAAAAGACCGTGCGGTCTTCTAAGCGTTTATCCTTTTTCAGCTGTTTTACCGGATAATGCATTACGGTGCCGTTCGCATACGCGCGGCAGAAACCCTTTGCCGGGCACGCAGTACATTTGGGCGATTTTGGTGTGCAAACCGTTGCGCCAAGTTCCATCAGCGCTTGTGTAAACTGTCCGCAGTTGTTTTTCGGATAAATCTTTTCAAGCTGTGCGGCGATTTCCGTTTTGGTTTGCATACGGTGAATAGGAGCATTGTTTTCCGTCATGCGCGTGATGATGCGCAGCACATTGCCGTCTACAGCGGCGCAAGGCTGATTAAAACAGATGGACGCAATAGCTCCCGCAGTGTACGGACCAATGCCGGGCAAAGCGCGGATTTCTTCATATCGGCTTGGAAAACGTCCGCCGTATTGCGCTTCAATTACACGCGCTGCTTTTTGCAGATTGCGTGCACGGTTATAATAGCCCAGCCCTTCCCATAGTTTGAGCAGCCGGCTTTCCGGTGCTTCGGCCAGAGCGTGGATACTGGGGAGCTGCTCTAAAAAGCGAAGGTAGTATGTCCGTACCGCCTCCACGCGTGTCTGCTGCAGCATAATCTCCGAAAGCCAGACATGATAGGGTTCTGTGTCCTGCCGCCAGGGAAGTTGGCGCGCATTTTGTTTGTACCAGGGCAGCAGCGTATCCGGAAGCTGCTTGTAAATGGAATCGGTCGATTTCAAGGGTTTCTCCTTTTCGGTTAAATCTGTTATTAGTATGCATGGAGCGGATGTGTCTGCCCTGCGGCGCAACAGGGTTCAAAATTTCTCCTTGCACACTTATTATAGTTAAATCTAAAAATATATTATATTCTTAAAACAAAATAATCGCAAGCGGTATTCTTTGAGCGATTTAGTGTGCTGATTTTGTCTTGAGTGTAACGGCGCCATACTATTTTGGAACGCCTTACGATGTTTGATTGATTTATATATTTTCTGTTTTTTTACTTGACCGGAAGATAAAATAAAAGCGGCCTGAACTTTATGTTTAAGCCGCTTTTTTGCTATGAATTGAGATCTTTATCTCAAATTTGGAAACAAGCCCGGATCATTCCGCCCGGCAAGAGGCAGACTTGCAGACGTAAAGACCTTGATCCGGCCTTTTAAGTGTAAATTGCCATTCAAATATTCAGTTGTAAAAACTTTCAGCGCTGAATCCGCGGCAGCAGTAAAATAGATCCGGCCAAGTCGGCCGATGCCGGTCCAGCGGCTGTCTATACATTATTATGAGTTGGTTTGGTTAAGGCCTTCTTAATTCTCCCGGCACCAAGCAATAAGCATTCAAGCGTCAGGCCTATACAGCATGGCGTAAATATTACCCAGAGCCGGAAAAGATAAGAGATGATAATAACAGCTGCAATTACAGCTAAGATCAGCCAAGAGATCCTGCGGAAATATTTAAACTCCTTTTCTGACAGCGGTTTCTCCGGTGTGTCAAGCGGGCAGAGAAGGAATATGCACGCCGCGGCTGCCGCAGAAATGATCAGCAGTGCGTTGTGAAATTCATAGATGTCCGCCAGCCTGATCAGCCCGATGGAAACCGCGATCGTAACCGAGGAGAATATTTCACATCGTTTTTCTGTTGATGCGTGATAGCCTCCGGCATATTTTCTTATAAACTGGAATGCGGCAAAAAAGATCACGCTCTCTAGAAAGCAGCCGGCAATCAAACCGAGGACGAGGGTCAGTAAGAAATACATCAACGTTGACAGCAACACAAAAAAGCCGTAAACGTACAGTTCCCGCTCATCTTCGGTTATCGTGCCTTTTGCGATCAGTTTTTGGGTGATCCTGTTGGATAAATTATTTATCACTGTCTATTTTGCTGAATTTTTTGAGCGCGTCCGGCGCTTTTGGCTGATAAATTGTTGCGCAAGTCGTGCTGTTTGCGTTATCTTTCAAAACAGACTCTATCACTTTCTTTAACATCTTTTTTTTCATTAAAATTCTCCTTTCTTAACATGTTTTTACTGCAAATCCATATTATCAAATCCTTTGCTTTCTTATCAAGCTGCATGAAAAAACACACAAAATTCATGCATAAAAACTCTTAATCAAACAAATTAGCATATATTATAACATATAGGATTTAAAAGTATGCATATATGTTATAATGTATACACACAAGTGCGTTCTATTTGCCGCTTTCTGATGATAAAATTTTATTGGTGATGAAATTGGGTATCAACTATCAAAATATAGGTCTTAGAATAGGGCAGCGCAGAAGAGAATTAAAAATAACGCAGAAAGAAATTGCCGAAACCATAGGAGTTACCGATAAATATATTTCAAATCTTGAAACGGGGAAGAGAAATGTAAACCTTGAGCTTATTGCCCAATTCTGCGAAATATTAAACGTAACGCCGGATTACTTCCTGCTTGGCAACATAAAAAAGGATATAGATTCAAATATAATCGATGAGCTGAAGCTTTGCTCGGAAAATGATAAATCACTGATCTGCTCAATCGTGCATCTTTGTTCGAACCGGCAAAAAAATTGCGATTGACAAATTAAATGAAAATGCTGTAAACTTTATATAGGTTTACAGCATTTTTTGATGGGGGAGAAGAATATGAGAATTGCCATTTGCGATGATGAAGAGGAATATATTTCCGATGTAGAAAAGCATTTAAATCAGTATGCCTTTGAGCACGGCCTGACCTTTAAACTCTATAAGTTCAGATCCAGCGCGGAAATACTGAACAGCAGCAGGCGGTTTGACATTGCGTTTCTTGATATTGAGATGGATGGCGCAAACGGTATTGAAGTCGGCAGAGAGCTGCAGAAGGTAAATCCGGATACGGTGCTTATTTTTGTAACGGCGTATAATCATTATCTGGATGACGCGCTTGATCTTGGCATAACAAGATTTTTTGACAAGCCGATCGAGAGCAAAAGGTTTTATGAAGGACTTGAAAAAGCCATTTCCAAGGTTGATAACGCAACGGTAAAGATCTATATCAAGGAGGATGGCCGCGGTTACATCTCCGTAAAATGCAGGGATATTATATATGTTGAAATAACGGGTCGAAAAACAAAGGTGGTAACGTTAAAGAAGGATTATTATTCAACAGAAAATATTACATACTGGCAGGAGCATCTGAATAAATCCTATTTTGAATATCCCCATAAAAGCTTTATCATCAACACCAATTTTATTACATATTTTTGCAGAGATTATGTTATTCTCAGCGGACGTTACCAGATTCCCATCGCATATTCAAAAAGAGCGGAATTCAAACGAAAGTTTATGATGCTTTTGGAGGGTTAACGTGGTTGCTCAATTATTTTATCTTTTTGTCTATATATCAGAAGCGCTAATTGCATATATGTATTTTTCTGATAATTATGAAAATAAATATAAAACAACATTTTCTTTGATGGTGAGTTGTGGATTATATGTTTTTTGATATATCATCAACTTTGTTTGCCAAAATAATTTTATAATAAATATGATGGTTTTCTTTATTATTAACCTACTATATTCATATTTTGTATTTCATATATCATTCAAGAATAGTATTTTTCATTCAACTATTTTATTAGCAATTATGTTTATAACTGAAATGATTGTAGAAGCAACAGCATCTTCAATTCTTCATATTCCTCTAGATGCTTATAAGGAAAGTTTGACGGCATTGATAATTCTGGGGATAATGAGTAAAGTTCTATATTTAGTTGTTGTTAAAATTATTTCAATTATATTCTCTTATAAAAAAAGTACTATTACAAATGACGTTAAAAAGAATTTTGCATTATTTTTATTTCCACTAATTATAACAATAATGCTGGCACTATTTTTATACACATCAGCGTTCTATCAGTTTACTAAACAAATGAAAACAGTATATGCAATAATGAGTGTGGTTTCACTTGTGTTTTGCTGCTTGATTTTTGTAATAAACCAAAAGATCCAAAAGCAGGAAGACGAGCTCATCAATTTGCAGGCAGAGGCACAGAAAAACGAGATTAATAAAACCTTTTATGACCTGCTTGAACAGAAGAATGAGGATCAAAGGGTCCTTGCGCATGATATCAAGCACCATTTATCCGTTATAAATATGATGGAAAATATTGATGACGTAAAGACTTATCTTGCCAAGGTGCGGCCGGAGTTTGAAAAGTGGCAGTACATAGGAAAAAGCAAGAATAAAATGCTGGATCTGATCATCAGCAAATATTCCTATATCTGCGAAACAGAGCATATCAGCTTTTTGGCAGATATCAGGAGCTCAAATCTGAGCTTTATAGAGGATAATGACCTTGCGTCCATACTGTCGAACCTGCTGGACAACGCAGTTGAAGCCGCCCGGGAAACGGATAATGCGGAAATACGGCTGGTAACTAAGCGTGAAAAGAATTTTTATGTGTTAAGCATAGTCAACAGCTCGGCCAGGGCGCCGAAATCGCACGGAGAAAAGCTGATAACCACCAAAAAGGATTCACTGTTCCACGGTTACGGTACAAAAAGTGTTGAGAGAACCGCAAAGAAATATGACGGTATCTGCCACTGGGAATATGTGGAAAGCGATAAGACGTTTCATTACAATATAGTATTTAATACACAAGCAGATAAAGTATATCTTTAGCAGTAACAGGCGCCGCTCTGATCACTTGAGCGGCGCTTTTTTGTATGAAAAACGCTGTGATTTTGCATGAATTAACAATTTGTTCAAAAAATATGGTAGCGTGGGATTATCCAGTAGGACAGAAAAGGAGGGGTAAGTGTGAAAAACAAAGCGTACCCAAGCTACCGTTTGCCAATGAAAATACTGAGTGTGATCCTGGCGGTGCTGACGGTGTTCAGCACGGGCGTGGTCTCCTGCTACGCGCAGGGGCTCGGTGTGTTTGACGCAATAGAAACGCATAATATTCTTTCAGACGGCGTTGAGGAAATGGTAGATCTCAGCGGAGTCAGATCCATAGATAAGGAAAAAACGCAGGGTAACGAGCTTTATTTTAATATGAAAGACGGATCAACGACCGTTTATGCATTCGCAGAGCCTGTTACATACATTGATGAAAACGGCGATCTGAAATGCAAAAGCATTTCCATTACCGATCTTGATGACGAGGAGAAGAACGCCTGGGGCTATGATTACGGCAACGAGCAAAACGACTACAAGATCTATTTTTCGTCCGATTCGTCAAAAGGCGTTCTTGTAGAATACGGGGACTTTGCTTTTTCCATGGCCCCTGTAAGCAGCAGGCCCGCGCCCGGATATATTTCAAAGGGCACGATCTCCGGGCAGGAATTTGAAGATTTTGAGTATGCGGATCTGTTCGGATACGGAACCTATCTGAAATATTTTCCCCAGTTCAACGGGATCAAAGAGGAGATCGTATTAGATGAAAAAACGGATACGAACGAATTTTCGTTTGTATTCAATACAGTTAACTGCCGCCCGGTTTTAAATGAGAACGGCACCATATCCCTTTTAAATGAAAAAAACGAAGAGGTTCAGAATTTTGCGGCCCCGTTTGCATATGACAGCGCCTATGTTGAGGGCGTGGAGGATGAGCATTATACCGGTGCGTGCGCTTTCAGCCTTGAACAAACGGACGAAAACAGCTATGTGCTTACTGTTACCGTTTCAGAGGAATGGCTGAACGCGGACAGCACTGTCTATCCCGTAACGATAGACCCTACCACCGGAAAACTGCTTTCCGGAATGGATCTTCCCATCCATTCAAGCCGCTATTATCCCGGCACGCAAAATGATAATAACGCGGTTGGTGTTTCATCACAGTACGGCAAGAGCCGCACGCTGGTGTATATGGGCTGGACGGGCGATATCAAAAGCCACGCCAGGATCAACAGCGCGTATTATTACGCAAGAGAGCTCACCGGGCGCACTTCAAATATGAAGATCAATATTTGCAAGGTAACCTCTCACTGGAATAATTCAACGGACTGGTCTACACAGCCAACAAACAACGGAATCGTTCTGGATACCGTGAATATAAACGGAAATTATAACGGCGGCAGCACATACTGGTATAAATTTAATATCACTTCCGTTGTGCAGGCCCATATAAACGGCGAAGACAACAGAGGTTTCATCATGAAATATGCCGATGAAAACGGAGCGGCAAATCTGCGGACTTTCGCCCAGATGGAGTATTCCACTTCCGCTATGAGGCCTTATGTTGTAATCAACTACACAAATGATACGGCGGCGCCTACAGTCTCCGGCGTAACAAAATCGCCCGGTTCGGATTGGAGCGCCGATGATGTAACCATCACGGTCAACTCGGCGCGGGACAGCGGTTCGGGCCTTGCCTCAGAGGCGTATTCTTTTTCAACGGATCCGTATGAGGCAAACTGGCAGAAAAGCAATACATTTGTTGTTACAAGCTCCTGCCATGTATGGGTCCATGTGCGGGACAAAGCCGGAAACAGCAATTACTGCGCCTGCGTCAGAGTGGATATAGACAGGCAGTCTCCGGTTGTTGAATCCATCTCCCGCCTGAATGAGGACAAGGATTCCGTAACGCTTCAGATCCGGGCTTCCGATTCCGGCTCGGGGCTTTCGCAATACAGCTTTTCCTATACCGCCGGACAATATAACTGGTCCTCAAAAAATACTTTTACGGCAACGGAAAACGGCACGGTCTATGCCTATGCAAAAGACGGCGTGGGAAACATATCGCCCGCATTTCCCTATGAACTGAATTGTTTTGATACTGTGGCGCCCACGGTTCCGGAAGTGACCGGCAATCCTGACGGCTGGGCCAATTCAGACGTAACGCTGACCGCGCTGTCAACAGATGATCAATCAGGCGTTGCGGCTTACAGCTTTTCATCTGCAAAAGGCGTATACAATTGGCAGACGGAAAATGTTAAAACTTTTTCCGCAAGCGCAACAGTTTATGTTTATGCCAAGGATAACAGCGGCAATATCTCAGAGCCGGCTGCCGTTCCTATCCGTATTGACCGCTCTGCGCCGTCTGGCGCTGCGGTTGTCAGCGGCAACGCAACGAACTGGACTCCGGATCCCGTAACGCTCACCGTTGATAACGCCTCGGACGATATATCCGGCCTGAACGCGCAGGCATACAGCTTCAGTACGTCTGAAACGGAATATGAATGGCAGGAAGAAAACAGCCGCTCCTTTACTTCAAACTGCACGGTCTATGTAAATATAAGAGACGCGGCGGGCAATATTACATTTGTTGATGAGATCGTTATAGATAAGATAGACAGAACACTGCCCCGCGCTGAAATCAGCAGAACGGATAAAGACGGCATGACCACATTGACCGTAACCGCGCAGGACAGCGAGTCCGGCGTTGCGCTTTACAGCTTTGACGGCGGCGGGACGTGGCAGGAGGAGAATACATACACTTTCCCGTGTGATTCGCATAATGCTGTTACGGTCAAGGTAAAAGATCGCGTTGGCAATACGGCAACAAAGTATTATGAATTCCGGGTGCCCCAACTTTATGAGGAAAACGGATATATAGGCATATACAGTCCGAATCCGGTTGCCGGTGAAAAAATTTACTATGCAACCAGCACAAAGGGATTTATATTGTTTACCGATGAATATTCAGAACCTTTCATATACAGAGGCGATTCCACAGAGATCTATGTGTCTTACGCGGTTCCGGACGTATTCGTATTTTCTTTAAAGCAAACAAATCCCGATAGATTTAAAACGATCAACGGCTCGAATACGGTGGGCCGGTACAGCGAGAGCAGCGTTGACGCTTCATTTGTTTACAAAAATGCCGTTTTTGATTTTGCGCGGTATTATAACTCCGAAAACGGCTGGTCTTATTCCTTTAACAGCAGGCTTACTTTTGTGGATAAGGGCCTTATTTACGGCGATATGCCGGACGGCACCCGGCGCGCGTTCCTTTACAAAAACGATACGGAATATTATAACGAATTTTCCGGTTCGCCGCTGAAGCTTGTATATGATGAGGACGGCGCGGTCTGCGCTTATGAGGCGGAATACAACGGCGCTGTTTACGGCTACGGAACAGACGGGCTGCTGCTGTACGTTTCCGACACCTCAGGCAACAGAATCACGGTGAGCAGAAATGCAGGCAGTGTTGTTTTCACGGATGACGCCGGCCGTTCGTATACCGTTGCGCTTGATGAAAACGGAAATATCCTTTCGCTTACGGATCCTGCCGGAGGCGTTGTGACCTATGAGCGCGATGCCGGTTCCCGGCTTTTAAAAGTGACCGACCAGGCAGGGACGGTCATCTCCGAATATGATTATGACGGAGACGGCGTTCTGATAAAAAGCGGGGACAAAGCCATTACGTATGATGATAACGGCAGGGTGATCAAATATACGTACGATAACGGAGCCTATTCCAATTTTGCGTATTCGTCTCAGGAGGCGGAACTGTCTGACTCTTATCAGGCAAATGTGATCTGCCGGCAAAACAGTTCCTATTACTTTGAAAATACCGTAAATGTGGAAACTTCGTCAGGGCAGTCCTGCGAGGTGAAACTCAGGGAGTATTTTGACGGCTTTTCCGGCTCCGGGTACAACGAACCGGGCATACGGAAAAGCATGTATGTTTACGAGGGTGAAGAGGAGCAGTATCATATCATCACCGATATGTACGGCAATACGGTTGAAACATATACCCTGTCGGAATCCGGTGAGGGCGAATCCGAACATTATTGGTATGATGAAAACCGCAGGCTGGTCCGCATGAACGAATCGACCTATAGTTATGATGCTCTCGGAAGATGCGTAAGAAGTGTTGATTACAACGAAGAGGAATTGTCCAATGTTATAACGTATTATGTGTATGACGCATACGGAAACGTCATAAAAACGGCGGTCAAAACAGTTCCTCAGGAGGAGTATTATAGCAATACATATCCGCAGATTTACGATGAGACCTTGACATATGATGAGGAAATGGAATATACTTACATTAATGGGGCAGTGACAAAAGCAGTGGATCTGACGGGTCACGTCACAACCTCGTATGAGTATGACGCATACGGAAACGCCGTAAATGTCAGCTCGGTGACGCAGACGGAAAGCGGCGCCCGGGCAGCCGTAACGGAATATACCTATGATATAAACGGCAATATGCTGTCATCACAGAGCGGTTCCTCATATTCATATTATGTCTATGATCCTGCCGGCAGGCAGATCAGAAGCAATGTGGACGGCAAGGTCACGCGCACGCTGTATGACAGCCGGGGAAGAGTGAAACAGCAGATAGATCCGGATGTGTATGAAGCGGCAAAGGACGGCCTGCCGGAGTCGGATACCTATGCGGATCCCGGAGCGGGGCACACATATGAATATGCTCAAAACGGCAGCCTTGTTTCGGAAACAGCAAAATACGGCGTAAAAACGGAATACAGCTATTCGGAGATAGGTAATCTAAAAATAAAGCATTTTGATATTTATGATTACTATTATCTGGAAGACGGCAGTATAGATAAGATCTGTGTGGACGGAGAAACAGCCGTAGATTATGAATATAAAGTAACGGATTCGGGAATAAACTGCTCGGGCGGATATTATGTGGACCGGGTAAAATATGCCAACGGAGACGTGGAAAGCTATAAATATTACAGCGACGGAACCCTGCTTGCTTTGTATAAAAACGCAGAGAATGGGCCAGAACAATACTGGAATTACGGGGTTGTTCCTGGCAGAGAGTTCCCCGAATCAAGGAATTATGAAACGGGGCTGTGTTACAGATACGATACAGAACAAGAAGAAATATCCGTGTTCGGGTCAACAGCCCTGTATATAGACGAGGATCCTGTTCAGGTATACAAAGGCACACGGACAGAGGCAAACGAAGAGACGGATACGCCAGCCGCGACAGCGGTGAGCGGAAGGATAGGCGGCACGGATTTCTCTATAT
>CATZNW010000019.1 GCA_958422185.1 uncultured Clostridium sp. | reverse complement strand
TGAAAATGTAAAGCATATATCGCGCGGTTCAGCCGACTTTATCGACAGTCTGAAATCCGGCGCAATAAATGCGCCGGATTTTTACTATGGAAATTTCCTGTTATGTTTAATCACAGTTATAAGACATCAAATCCGTCGTCCGCCAAAAACCGCGCCGCTTTAAAATAGTTTTCTTTCTTGGTGAAAACATAATCGGTATTATATGTAGAAACAACAAATATGCCAATATTGTTCCGTGCAAGCAGGGCCGAAATATGCGCAAGCACGCCGATAAGTGAAAAATCAAGAACGCCCTCAATCCGGAAGGCTTTCCAGCCATCCTCACGCTCAACAACATTACAAGGCACATCACCGGTCAAGCACACCAAAGAATTTTCCTCATCTGTTTTCCCCACAAAGCAGTATTCCCCATAAAAATTCGTTTTAGAATAATCGGTGACTTTGCAAACGGAAAAATCCCCGATGATCTTTTTTATCTTCATTCTGGTTTCCACGGTATCCGCCTCTACATTTTAACGGCTTTCATAAGCAGCCGAACATAATCTACATACCATACGCCGTTTTTGAAAAGAACGGGGCGGCAGATTTCGGCAGCATCGCTTACTATGCCCTCCTTATCCTTTTGCGCCACACCGTTAAACGCCGTGGTAACAAACATTTTTATCCAGTTTTGAAGTCCGTTTTCACCGTTCTGCGGAGTGGGCCGGTCATAAAGACGGGCATATTCAACTTTAAATCCGTGCTTTTCAAGCAGGGGCGCAAACTCGCCAATTGAACGGAAATTAAAATCGAGCCTGTATTCATAGCCGTATTTTTCAAATGACCGTTTAAGCGCACGATGCACCGTATCAGCACAGCCTTTTCCGCCGAATTCAAACACAAGTTCACCGCCGTGTTTAAGGTTCCGGGCAATATTTTCAATTAATTTGTCCTGATTTTCTATCCAGTGAAAAACAGCGTTTGAAAAGACCGCGTCGGCTCTCTTTTCAAGTGAGAAACCGCAGGCATCATCACACATAAATTCAATATCGGGGTGATCCTGCGCTGCCTTTCCAAGCATTTCCGGAGAGGAATCTATACCCAAAACTTCATACTTTTCGGCAAGTTTTGCCGTGAGCGCGCCGTTCCCGCATCCGAGATCAACAACAAAACTGCCGTCAGGCACGGTTATAAGATCAAGCAGTTTTTCCCCGTACTGATGCACAAACTTAAAATTTTCAGAATAATTTTTCTCATCCCATTCTTTTTTCATAAAGATACCTCATTTCTTTATCAGATCTATTATAGTCATAAAATGCAAAATATCAAATTCCGGCGGAAAATCGCGAAGCATTTTTAAATGTTCTCTTTCAAAAGCATTTATTTTATCCTGCGGCAAGGACGCATCGATTCCACGGCATGATTTTATTCTGCCGTTCCAGCTTTCAGTTGTGAAATGAACTTTTATGTCAGACCCATATAGTACGGCAGGTATGAAATATTTTTCCGCGCCGTCAGGGCACAATACCTTTTTCCTCTCGTATCCGAACCCGCTCCACAAAGGATTGTATTTCAAGATAAGTTCTTCTGTTTTTGCCGCTATTTCATCTTCATGCGCAAGCCAATCCATTTGAAGGATCAGAAAATGCCCGCCTTTCTTTAATAATCTGCATATCTTCTTAAGCAACCTGTCTTTATCAAAATACATAAAACACTGGCAGGCTGTCACAACGTCAAACCGGTCGTCGGGCAGATCAAGATCTTCTGCGGATGAAACAATATAGTTAATATCCATACCTTTGCTTAGTTCTTTTGCATATTTTATCTGGTTTTCGGAAATATCTGCGGCAGTAAAATCAGCGCCGTATCTATAAAGATTTCTGGGCAGCACACCTGTTCCGGTGCCTATATCAAGCACGTTCTGACCCTTCGTGCAGCAACCGAGGTCAACTATTTTTTTATAAAATTCAGGAGGATAAACATCCCGGTATTTGGCGTAATCCGCGGAGGCTCTGCCCCAGTCAAACTCCTTTCCGGAATCGATACTTTGATTGATCATACTTTCCCCTCTTTTTTCAGCGTATAAAACGAGAGCGGCATACCGTCCGCCTCCGTCTTAAGATCTTCCATTCCAATCGGTATATAATACTCTTCCGCCGTGCAGGGGATCATGCCTGTCTTTTGCATCACTCTGCCCGAGCCGATATTCTCGGTTATATAACAGGCATAAAGCGTTCTCACGCCGATCTCATTAAAAAGGAAATCACGAACTGCCTTTGCGGCTTCCGTCATTATACCGTTATTCCAATAGGCGCTGTCCAAAGTCCAGCCGAGGTAGGCAATCTCTCCGACGAGTTTCACTACCTCTATGCTGCCGATCATTTTACCGCCGAATAGGATTGCCCAGTGATACTTATCGCCGTTTTCATACTGCGATACCCACATTTTGCAGACCGCTTTGGAATCGTTGATACACGTATGAGCGTTCCACGAAACATACTTTGCCACCTCAGGCTTTTTGGCGTACGCATAAATATCTTTATAATCGCTTTCCCTAATCTCTCTGAGCAGCAGCCTTTCGGTCTTAATCATCTGCGTTCCCTTGTGGTTCAGCATTCATATCACTTCCTACAATAAAAATAACCGCTGATGAGATGTTCATCAGCGGTTTGAAATACGGATAAATATGTATCCAAACCCGTTAATGAACACAGCAAAGAGACCCCATGAGCACAAGCTGCATAAGGCGGTCTGCTCTGTTGAGTTCAAAACGTGGTAAAAACATAGGCTTATATCCTTTTTGCTTATTTATTTGAGTGTAGCAAAAAAATCAAGATCTGTCAACGGAAGTTTTAATTTTTCTTTTAAAATCGGCATTTACAATATAAATACCCACACACACCAGTATAAGCGAAACAAGATTTTTAATGCTGAACGCCTCCCCCGTTTCACCAAGAAACACAGCGGAAAGCAAAACGCCGAAAACGGGATTCATAAAGCCGATCACGGCAACGCGTGATACAGGATTATATTTTAGCAAAAGCCCCCAAACGGTATACGCTACGGCGGAAATGAGCGCGAGATACAAAATGGCGAGCGCGCTTTTTATATCCGTCTGCATATGGACTCTGCCGCCGGCAAGTATGGCGCAAACAGCCATTACCATTCCGCCGATCATAAACTGCCAGCCGGAAAGCATAACCGGATCTTCATCTGCCGAAAACTTTTTTATCAGCACGCTGGAAACGGAATAAGCGAAAGCGGAAAAGATTATCGCGCCCTCTCCGTATAAGGCAAATCCGCTAAGGCCGCCCGCCTCAAAATTTATGAGCACAACTCCGGCAAAACCAACAATAACACCAATAACCTTGGGTGCAGTGAATTTTTCCATTTTAAACACGGCGGCCGAAAGGACCAGAGACAGAAACACATTCAGCGCAACAAGTATGCTTGACTTTACGCCGCTTGTGTGCGCAAGGCCTATATAAAACGCCGTATACTGCAATATAGTCTGGAACAAACTGAGTACAAGGCAGTGCCCTATTTGAGTTTTATTTTGGGGGTAAAGCGGCTTTTTTGCGATGAGAGAGCCAAAAATGATAACAAGGATTCCCGCAAGGGCGAAACGTATACCTGCGAAAAGGATCTGCGAGGCGGTGTCACTTTCGGATATGGAAAACATTTCATAGCCGGTTTTTACCATAGGAAACGCGCTGCCCCACAAAAAACAGCAGAGCAGAGCTAGCGGTGTCATTACATATATCCTTGAAAGTTTTGAATTACTCATTTATTCCGAATACCATATTATAAATTTTTTCAATGTCATTTCCCTCAAGTACGGTAGGATTGGAAAGAAGTTTCGCGGGGTTTACGCTTATAACGAATTCCTTGACCTGCGGCGGAGCGGCAACCGGCTGTTTGAGTTCGAATTCCCTTAACAGGGAAGCGAAGATTTCGGCACCGTCCCGTGAATTTTTTCCGCCGAGCAAAACGCCGAGTTCATCAAGTGTTTTAAGCACATATTCTTGCCCTCTCGGATCGTTTACACGCTCATTATGCTCATTCATATACTTCCATATCTCCGCAAGGCAGACGGCAACAGAATGGCCGTGCGCCGTTGAGCAATTCATTGTGATATTATAACACATTGCGTGGGCTGAAGTGGTGGAAGTCATATTGATAGCTCTGCCGCCGTAATATGACGCCATAAGCATACCCCTGTTTGCCGAATCTTCATTTGCCATGTACTCTGCCTTATTCCGAACAAAAAGGCGTATTGCCTTTTCCGCGTATTTCCTGCTTTCAGCATTGCTTTTAACGCTCCAGTAACTTTCTATTGCGTGGCTCAAAGCATCAAGACAGGTGGCCCTGCGCTGATAAGGAGGAACGGTCTTTATAAAACTTTCATCAAGCAAAATATAATCCGGCAGGAAGGCATCGTTTGAAACGGAATGCTTTCTGTTTTCATGAACATAAAACACGGAATACTTTGTCGCCTCAGATCCGGTGCCGGAAGTTGTGGGTATGGCGAAAAAGCCAATATCATTATCCCGCATAGGCTCTGTCAGCGCAATTTTCGGATCGTTCGTGACAAGAAGTTTGATCATCTTTGCCGAATCCAGCGGAGAGCCGCCTCCCGCGCCTATCATATAATCGCACTTTTCTTTTTTAAAAAGTTCCGCCGCCTCAAGCATATCCTCAAAACGCGGATTCGGGCGGATACGATCCCACACCGTTAGATCAAAATTTGATCTGAGATATTCAAAGGCAGGCGTTTTTTCAAACGATCTGCCGCAGCAAAGAAAAGGTTTCTTGCAGGAAGAAACCTTTTTGAATTCATATATATCCTTTAAAATTACACCCTTAGTCCGCATTTGCAAGCCACTCGTATTCCTTAACGTAAATTCTTGTTTTATCCCACGGATCGCCGTCAAGATGCCTTATGAGCCACACATAATACATTTCATAACCGGGCGCGGTGACCTGCTGGTGGGCATTGCCGCCCCTGATGCAAAGGCAGTCCCCGTTCATAACCTTATAAGGCGTATCGCCCTCAAAGCCCGCGCCGAAGCCCTCCGGGCGGTCAAAGCAGTAATAATAAAGTTCCGGCTGCGGATGATAATGCGGCGGATAAGAAGTCCATTTTCCGGGCTGGCCGAACACCTCGCCCATTACCATATTGGAATAGGGCGCGTTATCCAGATCGAACATAGTTGAAACGATTCTGTGGCCCGCGCCGCCCCACTGACCTTTTCCGAATTCCTGATAGAGGCAGTTTTCGGGATTATAAAAAACAGGTTCCCAGGTCTTGTCATTATCCGTCTGCTGAACGAGCACTTCGCTATCCTCAAGCGCAGTGACAACCGCCTTTACCTGTTTCGGAAAATGAACGGCATAAGGCTTTTTCTCAAACGGATTTGCTCTTTTGCAGGTTTCATCAATACTGCTGCCGACCTTAAAATGAACTTCACCGGAAAGGAGCAGCACGGCGCATTCGTTTTTATCCTCAGAAATTTCAAGTGTTTCGTCTTTTCTGAGCTTTTTAACATAGATGTCCATGAGCATCTCCGGGTTAACTCCGTTCATTTCACACAGCACTTTTTTGCCGTTTTCATCATAATCAGGTCTGTAGATCATTAAAAATCATCCTCCGCTTAGATTTTATTTCGTTATAAATGAATAAAGATATTCATAAACTTCTTCTTTATTAAATTCATTGAGCACTTCGTGGCGGCACTGCGGATACAGTTTTTCCGTAACTGCCGTATGCCCGCTTTCAGCAAGTTTATTATATACCTCGTCTATTCCTTTTGAATAATTGCCGACGGGATCCTCCGCACCGCTGATCAGCAGGATCGGAAGGTCTTTTTTTACTTTATTGTACCATTCGTCACTGTTGGCGGCGGTATTAAGATGAAGAAGATCGCTCATTCCGTTGATTGTGAACAGATAACCGCAAAGCGGATCGGCTATATATTTATCAACAACAGCCTGATCTCTTGTAAGCCAGTCATACGCCGTGCGCTTTTCAAATTTCGCATTATACGAACCGAAAGCCAGTTTATCCATAAGCTTGGAACGGTAGCGGGAACCTTTCACAGCGGAAATGATCGCTGCAACGGCAAGGCCGGCGCCCGCCGCGGGATTTGAACCGCCGGTGCCCATATAAACCGAACCGTCGCTAAGACCGGGATACTGAGCGTCAAAACAACGCACGACGAAGGATCCCATTGAATGACCGAAAACAACATGTTTGGCATCAGGATATGTTTTCACTGCAAGATCAAAGACCGTTTTATAATCTTTTACAAGTGCTTTATATCCGTCTTTTTTACCGAAAAAGCCAAGATCAACGGTATCCTGATTTGATTTTCCGTGATTTGCCATATCGTACATAAACACGGCAATTCTCTTTGAAATTAAGTAATCAACAAAATCTGAATATCTTCCGATATGCTCCGCCATGCCGTGATGGATCACAACAACCGCTTTTACCGGAGTTTCCGGACTAAACTCGCTGCCGTGTATCTCACAGACACCTGTTGCCGATTGGAATGAAAAATTTTTAATCTGCATAAAAGCACCTCTTTTAACACGCTCAAAACAGCGGAAAGGAAAATTATGCCTTACAAATTTATATTATCACATTATACCTGTAAAATCAAACGGCGGAATATAATTTTCGTCTGCGGATGAAAGTTCCTGCACGAATACATTTTGCAAGCCCGATGAAACAGCGTAGTCTATAACTTTATCATACTCTCGCCTCGTTATTTTTCTGTTTATCTCGGGGAACTCGTCAAGATCGCCGCACGGCGTATACTGCGCCATGAGGCTTAGATACGCGCCCGGAAAATTATTTCTGCAGTAATCGATTATATTGATCGCCGAATTTGTATTTCCCGGAAGGATCAAATGGCGTATGATAACACCTTTTTTCATCATACCGCCGTCAAACACAGCGTTTGGCTGCTGGCGCAGCATCTCTTCAATTGCTGCTTTTGCAACATGCGGGTAATCCGCCGCGCGGCTGTATTTTGCTGCTTTGTTACTTCTGATATATTTAAAATCCGGCAGGTAAATATCTATAACACCGTTAAGCGCTTTTAATGTGTCAACGCTTTCATATCCGCCGCAGTTATAAACGACGGGAACAGGGCATTTCCACTTTGAGAAAAGTTCTTTGAGTTGCAGGGAATAATGAGTCGGGTTTACGAGATTGATGTTTTGAGCTCCCGAATCAATCAGCCTTTCAAAGATCTCAATCAGTTTATCTGCACTGACCCGGACGCCTTTATTCTTCAGGCTGATTTCGTGATTCTGGCAAAAGACACATTTGAGGTTGCAGCCGCTGAAAAACACCGTGCCGCTGCCCTTTTTGCCGCTTATGCAAGGCTCTTCCCAAAAATGAAGCGCAGCCCTTGCAACACGAAAATCCTGCGGCGAGGAGCAAAAGCCGTATTTTTCATTCCTGTTTATCCCGCACGCGCGCGGGCACATATTGCATATCATAAAAGTTCCCTGTAAATATCCGCTTTTTTAAACGGAGTTTCTGCGGCGATCTCCTTTGCGGCGCGGTTCATACTCATTCCGTTCTCCACAAGTTTTTTCGCTCTTCTTACAGCGTCCTCAAGTGTGATCTCCTGATGCTCTTCTTTTTTGCCCTCTATGATCAAAACGATCTCGCCCTTCAGACTGCCGTCTGCATATTTCGCAGCGGCGTCCTTCAGGGTGGTGCGTATCACTTCCTCATGGATCTTTGTCAGTTCGCGGACTATGGCAATCTTTCTGTTTCCGAAAGCGGCATACATATCTTTTAAAGTATTGACAAGTTTGTGCGGCGCCTCATAAAACACCATTGTGCGCTTTTCATCTTTGACCTCATCCAAATGCTCAAATCTGGACTTTTTGGAAACGCTTAAAAATCCCTCAAAAGTAAATCTGCCCGTATCCATGCCCGATACGGCAAGCGCCGTGGCAAAAGCAGTTGGCCCGGGGACAGCCGCCGCTTCTATGCCGTATTCGGCACACTGGGCAACAAGCTCCTGCCCCGGGTCCGATATTGCGGGCATACCCGCATCCGTAACTATGGCGCAGTTTTCGCCCGCAAGAATACGGGAACAGATCACTTCGCCACGCTCCCGTTTATTGTGTTCATAATAACTCACCATTTCTTTTTTAATGCCGAAATGGTTCAATATCTTAAGCGTAACTCTTGTATCCTCCGCGGCGATAAAATCCACGGTTTCAAGAGTTTCGGCGGCACGCGGCGAAAAATCGGAAAGATTGCCTATCGGCGTGCCTACAACAAATAATTTACCTTTCATTTATCATACCCGTCCGCATAGGAGCCGTAGACAGCCAGCATCTCGTCAGTAAACCTGCCGTTCTCTTTCTTTATGCTGAGCTGAGGCTCTATTCTTAAAAACGGCTTGGAATTCTTTTTGCCCTCGATAAGGAACAAAAACGGTTCCTGCCCTGTTTTGTCAACAACAAATCTTAATCTTTTGGGTTCAAGGCTGTATTTGCGCATTATGCAGACGGCATCCGCAAGCCTTTCAGGGCGGTGACACATACAAAATCTGCCGCCGAATTTAAGCAGATAAGCCGCTGCTTTAACAGCGTCCTCAATATTACAGCAGATCTCATGGCGGGCTATTTTTGCGCTGTCATTTTTTGACTCTATCCCCGTGCCCACAGGTTTATACGGCGGATTCATGGTTACGAGCGAAAAAACCTCTGCATCAAACGCAGAACGTATCTCTCGAAGATCGCAGAGATGAGGGATCAGCCTGCCCTGAAGTTTGTTCCTTTCCATACTGCGCTTTACCTGCTCGATCGCATTTTGCTGTATATCAAGGCAATGTACAGTGCTCTGAGCAGGATTTCTGAGCCACAAAAAAGGAATGATACCGCAGCCCGTACCCATATCCAGCGCTTTATCATTATTTTTGGGATCAGCAAAATACGCAAGCAAAAGCGCGTCCGTTCCGAAAGTATGCTCCGCGCTGACTTCTATATAAATATTGTCAGAAAGTCTTTCAAACTTATTCTTCATAAAAGAATTCCTGCCTTATTCATCATCTGAAGAGAGTTTGAGCACCGCCATAAACGCCTCCTGCGGTACCTCGACCGAACCGAAACGGCGCATTCTCTTTTTACCCTCTTTCTGCTTTTCAAGCAGTTTCTTTTTTCTGGTAACGTCGCCGCCGTAACACTTCGCAAGCACATCCTTGCGCAGCGCCTTTACCGTTTCCCTTGCTATTACTTTGCCGCCGATAGCGACCTGAATAGGGATCTCAAAAAGGTGGCGGGGAATATGCTCTTTCAGTTTTTCCGCTATTTTTCTTGCTCTCGGATAAGCCTTATCCGCATGGATGATGAACGACAGCGCATCTATGATCTCGCCGTTGAGCAACACCTCTACCTTTACGAGTTTGCTGCGGCGGTATTCAGAGATCTCATAGTCAAAAGAGGCGTAACCCCTTGTACGCGATTTGAGAGCGTCAAAGAAATCATAGATGATCTCATTGAGCGGAAGTTCGTAACTTATATCTACTCTGTCCGGTGTGATATAAGTCATATTTTTGAATATGCCGCGTCTGTCCTGGCACATATCCATGATCGTGCCCACAAATTCACTGGGCGCGTAGATGCTGGCGTTGCAAAACGGTTCCTCACAGTAATCAATAAGCGCCGGATCGGGATAATTTGTCGGATTGTCTATCTCGGCCATTGAACCGTCCGTCATATGGATCTTGTAAACCACACTGGGAACAGTTGTTACAAGATCAAGATTATATTCCCTTTCAAGCCTTTCCTGAATAATCTCAAGATGAAGAAGGCCCAAAAAACCGCAGCGAAACCCGAACCCGAGAGCGCCTGAAGTTTCCGGCTCAAAGGAAAGCGACGCATCATTGAGCTGCAATTTCTGCAGCGCGTCACGCAGCGCTTCATAGTCTGCGCCGTCAGCGGGATAAACGCCGCAGAACACCATAGGATTAACTTTTCTGTAACCCGGCAGCGGTTCAGCGGCAGGGTTATCCGCAAGCGTTACGGTATCGCCCACATGAGCGTCATGGACAGTTTTGATGGACGCTGTAATATATCCTACCTCTCCGGCGGTAAGTTCATCCGCCCTTTCCATTGATGTTGCGCGCATGTAGCCCACTTCAACAACGGTAAATTCCGCCCCTGTTGCCATCATACGCATTGTGTCGCCCGCTTTGATCTTTCCGTCCATAATTCTGACGTAAACGATTACGCCGCGGTAGGAATCGTAAACGGAATCAAATATAAGCGCTTTGAGCGGTTTATTCTCATCACCCTCCGGCGGACGTATCTCTTTCACTATATACTCTAAGATCTGCTCAACGTTTTCACCGGTTTTAGCGGAGACCCGCGGAGCGTCAAGGCACGGAATACCTATGACGTCCTCCACTTCTTCAGCAACTTCCTGAGGGTGCGCTGCGGGCAGGTCTATTTTATTGATAACGGGAAGAATATCCAGATCATGATCCAGAGCAAGATAGGTATTTGCAAGAGTCTGCGCTTCAACGCCCTGTGATGCGTCCACGATAAGCAGCGCGCCTTCGCATGCGGCAAGAGAGCGTGAGACCTCGTAATTGAAATCCACATGTCCTGGAGTGTCGATCAGATTAAACTCATATTTTTCGCCGTCTTTCGCCGTATAATCAAGTTTTACGGCATGCGCCTTGATCGTGATTCCCCTTTCACGCTCCAGATCCATATAATCCAGGATCTGATCCTGCATATCGCGCTTTTCAACAGACCGGGTCAGTTCCAAGAGACGGTCCGCCAAAGTGGACTTGCCGTGGTCTATGTGGGCTATGATTGAAAAATTCCTTATGTTTTTCTTGTTTACGGACAATTTATTTACCTCTGTTAATATTATTTATTCTGCTCTTTTGTTATATCTTTGACCGTATCTATCTCAAGCTTGGCTTTTTGAATACTGTGTCTGGATTTCGAAAGGATTCGCAGAACATAGTAAAACAAAAGCAGATACGGTTTTTTATTAAGAACGGGATATTCCCGCTTCATGAATTCCATGCCGGGAAAAAGACGGTAAACGGCAAAAGACAGAACAGATTTTTTTCCTTTCTTTGCCCTGAATTCATCATAAAGCAGCTCTATACCTACACGCTGGTTGCCGTAAATACCGAATCCTACCTTTTCATTAAAGAAATCAGCGTCCTTTTCATTTAAAGCCGTACCGTCAATCAGCGCAAAGGCGATCCGGCGAACCTGGGCTTCAAATCCGGAAAGCGAAAATTCATCAAGTTTTTTATTTATATAATCTCTGTTCCAGCTGTTTTGCTCCTTTGCCGCGATCAGATATGTATCTGTCAGAAAACGGATCCCGAAACCGCCGAGCATACTGTGCTTATACATATGCGCTATGTGGTGAAGATAAAGATCCTCAGCGCTCATGCGATATTCAAATCCGTTTGACACGTGCAGAGCATTGCTCCATACAAAGGAAAAATCGGGAAAGAAACCGTATTCATTTTTGAAAAGCTCACGGTGAAATTCAAAAGTGTAATAAGGACTCTTTGTAAAATCGTCTGAATTGCCGCCAAAGGACATCAGTTTATATCCGCGGCCTTCCATTATGCCGACAAGAATTTCTCTTTTATCCGCGTCATACATAATATCAATATCGCTCATCTGGCGCATACTCTGCCTGGGATAATAATTTCTGATAACGGAGCCTTTTAAAAGCATATATTTAATTTGATTTGCTTCAAGTTCCCGCTTAATGGAACCAAGCTCGTTTTGCATGGCTATCAATCGCACAAGCTCACTTTTTGAATAGTCATTCAGTCCGCGCGCAATATCCGGCGGAAGATATTTATAATCAACCGACTGTGACACCATTGAAAAGATCTCCTGTTTTTTGGAAAGTTCAAAAAACGCATGCCAATTAATATCATCAGGCGGAGCGGCCGCCTTTTCGCCTTTTACGGCGGCGCGCAGAACACGGAGAAGATATTCGGTTTCCCTGCTGTTCAATTTCATCATGATTATTCTTCCAGTATTCCCGCTTTTCTGATCACGTCAAGCAATTCTTTAACATCTGCTCTGATCACATCTTCAGACGCGTCATACTTTTCAAGCATTGCCTCTACGATACTGTCCTCCGTCTGTTCGGTCTTAAGCAGGTTAAATATAAAATTAGCGCTCGGATTGTTATTTATAATACCGTTGAATTTTCCGGCAAGCTCACCCGTAGCTATGGCAAAATCCCTGCCGTCTATATTGCCGAGCATAATGTCTTTGTTCAGTTTCATTTTAACACCCTTTCAAAATTCATATATGTAAGCAAAACCGATTCCGGCTGAATCAGTATTCCCATCTGTATTTTCTCATATCAACACGGCCGTCAGACCTGAAGCCCACGCCTTCGCTTTCCAGAAGGGCTCTCTGCTCATCCCACCCCGGAGCCGTTCTGCCGGCATGATTTACAACGCGGTGGCACGGATAATTACCATAAAGCTGCGACATACTTAAGGCCCTTCCTACAAGCCTGGCGTTTTTTTCTCTTCCGATCAAACTTGCGATCTGACCGTAAGAGGCAACTTTTCCGTACGGTATCTCCTCCACAACGGATAAGATCTCATAAATAAGTTTTTCATCCAGTATCTTCTTCATATCCCATCACGCATTACAAGACAGCAGCTTTCAACATGTGCGGTTCGCGGAAACAGATCAAACGCCTTAAGGCGCTTCAGGCGGTAACCTTTGCCGTTTAATATCTCAAGGTCACGGGCGAGGGTGGCGCTGTTACAGGAAACATACACCATTTTTTTGATGCCGAGATCTTCTATAACATCAAACAGTTCTTTTTGGCAGCCTTTTCTGGGCGGGTCAACGATCACTATATCGGGTCTCACGCCTTTTTGGGTGAGTCTTTTTGCACCCTCAAAAGCATCCGCGCATATAAATTCGGCATTGTTCACACCGTTTATCCGCGCGTTTTCACGCGCGTTCGTGACTGCGGACTCAACGATATCAACCCCGTAAAGCGATCTGCATTTATCGGCAAGGGTGAGTCCGATCGTGCCCGCGCCGCAATACATATCAAGAACGGTCTCACTACCTGTCAGTTCAGCAAAATCCGCAACGCACGAATAAAGTTTTTCACACTGATCGTGATTGACCTGATAAAAGCTTTCCGGCGATATAACAAATTTCTTTCCGAGCAGCATATCCGTTATTTTTTCGCTGCCCCATATTACCTTTGTTTCCCTGCCCAATATCACATTTGTTTTGCTTTTATTGATATTCACGGCAACGCTCTGAAGCCCCGGCAAAACGTTTTTAAGCAGAGAAACGAGCAGATCGGGATCCGGTATGTTATTACCGTTTATAACGGCGCACGCCATGATCTGGCCGGTTGCAAAAGCCTTGCGGAAATAAATATGGCGCAGCAGGCCTTTGCCTGTTTTTTCTTCATAAGAACTGACGCCGCTTTCAAGCGCCCACTTTTCAAAAGCCTTTAATCCGTCTGCAAATTCAGGCGGCTGAAGCAGGCAGGAAAACGCAGGAATGACCCTATGGCTTTTAAACGCGTAAAACCCGGCCGTAAAACTGCCGTTTTCAATTCTTACAGGATATTCGGCCTTATTTCTGTAAAACCGGGTATTATCCGCTCCAATGATCTCTTCAACTTCAAAATCAACATGCCCTATCCTGCGTATATTCTGCTGAACAAAATCCATTTTAGCGGCAAGTTCCGCCGAATAATCCATATTCCGGAAGGCACATCCGCCGCATTTGTCAGAGACCGGGCAGTCTGATTCAATCCTGGATGGGGAAGGTTTCAGTATATCTTTAATGATGCCTACTGAATAATTTTTGGAAGTTTTGATTATATGGCACAGTACCTCATCCCCCGGCACGGCATTTCTTACAAAAACCGCCATGCCGTCATGCCTGCCGACGGCGCTGCCGAGCGGTGTTACGGATTCAATGTTTAATCTGATCTCATCGTTCTTTTTAAGCGCCAATATAAATCACCATTATATATAATAGCATATATAATTTAAAATATAAAGGATAAATTTACAAATCCCAAACGCGGATACAAAAAATCCCGCGCCGTTTCAGCGGCGCGGGGGATGGATGCGGGTATTTATTTTTTGGAAGTTTGTTTCGCAACTTTTCTTTGAATGAGTTTTACCAGTTCAACGATGGGAATTACCATAAAGGCAAGCAAAATTGAAATTGCATATTCAAGCGCGGAAATCGCCGCAAAATCAAACGCATCTGCCAAAAACGGCACATATATTACGAGCGTGGTAAGCACAAAACTCAAAGCCATTGCGCCGTAAAGGAATTTATTATGCGTTTTGAGCCTAAATATGGATTCGCGCCTTGACCGCATATTGAACGAATGGAAGATCTCCGCCAGCGAAAGCGTTAAAAAGGCCATTGTCATTCCGTTTTGATGAATAAACTCCTCTGTTCCGTGCGCAAGATGCATACCGGCATAATACGCCAAAAGGGTAACAACGGAAACCATAAGGCCCTGCCAAACGACATCGATGCCCATTCCTCCCGCAAAGACGCCGTCACTGCTGTTTCGGGGCGCGCGTTTCATAATATCCGGTTCGCCCTTTTCAACACCGAGCGCCATTGCCGGGAATGAATCCGTAATAAGATTTATCCAAAGAAGATGAACGGGTTCAAGCACTACAAAACCGGCCAGCGTGGCAATAAAGATCGTGAGCACTTCCGAAAGGTTTGAGGAAAGCAGGAACTGAATGGATTTTCTGATATTATCATAGATCCTCCTGCCCTCTTCTACGGCCGAAACGATTGTTGCAAAATTATCGTCCGCAAGCACCATATCGGCAACATTTTTTGTAACATCCGTGCCGGTGATTCCCATGCCTATACCTATATCCGCGTTTTTAATAGACGGAGCGTCATTTACTCCGTCACCGGTCATGGCGGTAACTTTGCCGTTTTTACGCCATGCATTTACGATCCTTACTTTGTGTTCCGGCTGAACACGGGCGTAAACGCTGTATTTTTCTATATCTTTTTCAAGCTGCTCATCTGAGACAGAATCAAGTTCAATGCCTGTTATCGCCTGTGATTCATCCGTTGCAATGCCCAGTTCCCTGGCAATAGCAACAGCGGTATCTTTATGATCACCTGTGATCATAACAGGTCTTATACCCGCTTCCTTTGCCTCCTGTATTGCGGCAACAGCCTCCGGGCGGACGGGATCTATCATTCCGGCAAGGCCGATATAACACATCTCTTTTTCAAGAGAATCGGCGGAAGTATCATCCGGTAACTGTGAATATGCCTTCATTGCAACAGCAAGAACACGCAATGCCTTATCTGCCATTTCCTTATTCCGGGAAAGTATACTGTTTTTAACGTCATCCGTCATGGGAACGCGTCTGCCGTTTATAAGCGCCTGAGTACAAACGCCGAGAATAACATCGGGCGCGCCTTTTGTATATTGTATATATCCCTTGTTTATTGAAGAATGAACGGTTGACATCATTTTTCTTGAAGAATCAAACGGCGCCTCCGCAACGCGCGGAAATTCAAGTTCAAGCTCGTTTTTAGGCATCTCCAGTGTTTTCGCCCATTCAACAAGCGCCGCTTCGGTCGGTTCGCCTTTTACGACGCCGTCTTCCAGAACGGCATCCGAGCAGAGCGCCATTGCCTGGGCGACAAGTTTTTCGCTGTCTCCCCTGAAATCGGTGACCGTCATCTTATTCTGGGTAAGCGTACCTGTTTTATCCGAGCAGATGACCTGCGTACAGCCAAGCGTTTCAACAGCCGTAAGACGGCGTACAACAGCGTTTCTTTTGCTCATTTTTGTTACGCCGATGGAAAGTACGATCGTAACTACCGTTGCAAGTCCTTCCGGAATTGCGGCAACAGCAAGTGAAACGGCCACCATGAACGTATCAAGCATAGTATCAAACGTAAGCGCCTGACCGTTTGTTATATTTCTGATGATATCAAGCACAAAGATGAACACACATATACCGAGGACAAGATAGGAAAGCACTTTCGAAAGCTGATTAAGTTTGATCTGAAGCGGAGTTTCACCGTCCTTGGCATCATTCAGTGCGCCTGCGATCTTGCCCATTTCCGTATCCATACCCGTTGCGGTAACAACTGCTTCGCCATGCCCGTAAACAACGTTTGACCCCATATAGCACATATTTTTACGGTCGCCCAGCGGTATCTCCTCATCACCGGAAAGAGGATCGGACTGCTTATCAACAGGTACGGATTCCCCGGTAAGTGCCGATTCCTCGATTTTCATTGACGCGCTGTTCAGTATCCGGCAGTCCGCCGGAACACTGTCTCCCGCCTCAAGAACTACAACATCGCCGGCAACAAGATCTTCGGAAGGAATCGTCTCAAGCTTCCCTCCGCGCCTGACCTTGCTTTTTGCCGCGGCGATCTCCTGAAGCGCGTCTATTGCCTTTTCGGCCTTGGTTTCTTGATACACGCCCAGCACGGCATTGATAAGCACAACAAGCAATATAATAATAACATCTGCGGGGAATTCTTTTTCATATGCGGAGGTGATTGCCGAAACTACGGCGGCCACTATAAGAATAATCGTCATAGGATCCGTAAATTCCATAAGAAATTTATGGAGCACCGATTCTTTTTTGCCCTCCTGCAATTTGTTTTTTCCATTTTCCGCAAGGCGTTTCTGAGCTTCATCCTGAGACAATCCGTCTGCCGAACTTCCCTGCTCGCGAAGAACCGAATCACCGTCATACAGATACTCTTTCATCTATTTCACAAGCCTTTCCGGCTGCCGAAAATTATACGCGCTCTCTGCGGCAGCCGGCAGAGGAACGCACCGGGAATAATTCTAATTAAAAAAACTCGTATATAGTATTCCTACCATATACGAGTCTCATTCTTTAAAACTAAACCAGCTTTAAAAGTAGGATGTTGATTTAGCGCACACGATAATCAGTGCGGAACTACTCCCTCATATTGCTTATATTATACCACATTTAACCAAAAAAATCAATTTGCAAATTCTTAAATATGTATAAATTCTGCAAAAATCCGGGCATCATTTATTTATCTGCTTCGAATACTTTGCAAGATATACAGTACGCATAAGGAAGCACTCCATCTTGGGAACATAATGCTCGCGGTTAAAGAGATTAACATCCACAGCCGCCTCGCAGCCTTTATCCATAATGATCTCCAGCGCCTGCATGTCTCCCTCGTTGTTGCCGAACACAAGCGCGCCGTTACCGTCAATAAGAACAGCGTTTCTGCCCGACGCGGCCTTGCCGATCTTTGCAGCGCAATCGTCCGTATCACCATCTATCCACGCGCAGTTTTTAACGTCAACGCCTACTATCTGGGCAAAGTCATCGATCATAGGAAGCATATCTTCTCCGGTACAGGAATATGCAACGGCGTAGGGATCTGTGATATGCTTGATGATAGAAACATTCTGATTGTCATAGATTGCCTTATGAATCTTGGCGCATTTCGGTGCTATACCGTTAATTCCGAGACCTGTTTCAAGATCCACGTCAATGGTTTCTCCGCTTACAGTGAGGGTAAACATATTTCCGTTTCTGACGGACGAGCCGAGATCGCAGATCGTCTGCGGCATTGAACCCGCCCTGACCTTGCTGAGATAGAAATTCAGTTTATCTTCTTCGCTGTATTTATCCGTCCACGAATAACGCAGATAGTTGTCCCTGATTACGCGTTTGCAGCACTCTTCAAGCTTATCCGCAAGTTCAAAAGCGTGCTCATATGTGTCGCCCATACAGATCGTGCCGTGATGCATAAGCATGATGGCTCTGGAAGCCGGATTCATCATAATGCACATTTCAACCTTTTTGCGCAGCGATTCTGTTGTGGACATAGCATAATCGGCAACAGGGACCTTATCTCCCAGCACAGGTCTGAGATCGCTGTAAACATTTCTGATCTCCATACCCGTAATACTGACGATAGTTGCATACTTCTGATGGGTGTGGATAACAAAATCCACAGTAGGGTGATGCCTGTAAGCCGCAGCATGAACGCCCTTTTCAGAAGAAGGCTTGATATCGCCCTCATAAGAACAATCCTCAATATTGACAACAACAAGCTCGTCGGGAGTAAGCGTTTCATACGCTCTGCCCGACGGAGTGATAACGAACTGTGTGTCAGAAATACGCGCTGAAACATTGCCCCATGTGCGCGCGATAAGACCGGTTTCAATTAATTTTTTTCCGGCTTCAATAACAAGTTTTTTTGCTTCTTCAATTTCGTAAGCCATAATACTGTTTCCCCTTAAAGTTAAAAGAAATTAGCGAAAATACGGTCTTGAATGTATCCTGCCGCATTCTCACATCATGCTATAAAAACGCCGATAAGGGCGGTAAACAGCCGTAAACCGCCCTTAAGACAATTCAATTAAACATCAATTTTCTCACACTTGGAAAGGACTCTGTCAAAGCGGCGAACACACTCGTCAATATCCTCTTCCGTATAAGCGGCAGAAGTGTAAAGACGGGAACCCGCAAGAGTAACAAGACCTTCAGCCATATATGCTGCGCCCATATACTGCATTTCTGTCTGGCGAAGACTGGTCTGCTTAAGTACATGCGGAATGGTCCATATTCTCTTCCAATCAACTTTAAAGTGCATGGTTGCAACCGTATGAAGGTGGCAGATAGAACCAATATTGTAGCATACGAACGGAAGATTATATTTCTTAATGGATTCATTAATGCCCTTTACAAGACGGTCTGCCATCTGACCGGCTTTCTGGCATGCATTTCTCTTCTCTATCTCGCAGATGACCGTATAACCGGCACAGCAGGAAATAGGAGTAGCAGCCATTGTACCGCCGCACATAGCCTTATGGATCTTCTTGCCCTCAGCCTTATCAAGGCCCGCGCCAAGATACTTCATAACTTCCTTATGGCCGCCTATGCCGCCTGCGCCCGGATAACCGCCCGCAATGATCTTGCCGAAGATCGTGATATCCGGGTCGATTCCGTAATACCCCTGCGCGCCGGAAAGACCGATACGGAAGCCTGTAACGACTTCATCGCATACAAGGAGAGCGCCGTATTTGCGGCAGAGCGCCTGAACGCCCTTCGGGAAATCCTTGTCAACGGGGCGTGTTGCTGATTCGGGGCCGCAAGGCTCAATGAATACGGCAGCAGTGCCTCCGCGGAATTTATTGAGAATAAGCTTTCTTTCAAGGCTCTTAAGATCGTTCGGGAAGAATTCCTGAGTGTGCTTGAATACGAAAAGCGGAACGCCGTGAGACTGCATATTAAGTGTTCCTGGAACACGCATGCCCCATGCAAGCTGATCTGACCAGCCGTGGTAAGCGCCGCCCATTTTGATTATATTTTTATGACCTGTTGCAAGACGGGCAACACGAACCGCACACATACAGGCCTCCGTACCCGAACCAAGCATACGGAACATTTCTACAGAAGGCACACACTCTGAGATCTTCTTGGCAAGTTTATATTCATAAGGGTGGAAAAGACCCGTTGAAGGACCGCAGTCTTCAAGGAGCTCAATAACCTTTTCCTTAACAACATCATCATTTGAACCGATGATCGTGGGGCCGCCGGCCTGAAGAAAGTCATAGTATTCATTACCGTCAATATCATAGAGCTTATTGCCCTTTGCCTTTACCATTACGATCGGGAAAGGATAATTGAACGCAAGGTTGTGCTGAACGCCTCCGGGAATGATCGTTTTTGCTTCTTCTATCATTTCCTTTGACTTTTTGCACTTCTTTGCAAAATACTCTTCCTCGTATTCTTTAAGAGCGGTTCTGCTGATAGAATAGATTGGCTTTTTGATGAGCGCGTCAAGCTGAGCTGTAAGAACGGCTGCATCAGGATACTCGGTGATGGCGAATCTTGTATCCATTTAAAAATTCCTCCTTAAAAAATATTGCGTTGTGAACAGATGCTCACTTTTTTGAACGTGAGCCATTACTCACACATATTACTATTTAAGTATATCACTTTTGAACGATTTGTCAAACCTGAATTCTATTTTTTTTGTTAAAATCCGTTCAAATTCTTGCAACATTAATAAATTCGTGTTAGTATATTTACAATAAATTCTTAGATTGACGGAAGGATTTGTGTGAGTTGCACAAACGGAAGTTCTATACTTTGTGCAACCATACGAAATTTAATAAAATGGCAGACACATATCATAAGGAAGCGTTTGACAGACTTTCAGAAAAACGCCAAAAGGAAATACTTGAAATCGCCATTGAAGAATTCTCCTCCAAGGGCTATAAAAACGCAAATATAAACATTATTGCGAAGAATGTCGGCATCAGTATAGGCCTTATGTATAAATACTTCGCAACTAAAGAAGATCTGTTTCTGGAATGTATTTCAATGGGAATGGTGATCCTGCGCGACACTCTTGAAGAGATCATGAAAAGCAATAATAAACTTTTAAAAAAAGCGGAAATGGTGATCAGGGCATCATGCGAACTTTCCAGAGAATATAAAAATTACATAAAGCTTTACAATGAAATAACTGCGGAAAAGGACGGAGAAAGGGCGGTAGCCTTTGCAAGGGAGATAGAAGGCCAGACCAGCCGTTTTTATATCACCGCCATTGCGCAGGCGCTTGCAAGCGGAGATGTGCGGCAGGACTTAAATCCCAGACTGTTTGCTTTCTTTCTTGATAATCTGCTTTTGATGCTACAGTTTTCGTTTACCTGTGAATATTACAAGGAAAGACTGTCCATTTACACCGGCGTTGATATTGACGAACAGGACGATGATGAAATCGTTAACCAGCTTTTGAAATTTATAGAATCGGCTTTTACTTTTTCAAAAGATTAATTATTCATTTATCAGCTGTGCTAAACAGTTAAATATATTTTTGCGGAAAGGCTTGGAACAAATATGGCAAAATACGTTATCACTTATGACATCGGCACAACAGGTATCAAGACATGCCTTATCGAAATTGATAAGGAAATGAAGATTCTCGGCTCCTCCTCACTCGGTTACGGTCTTTATGTTGACGACGAAGTAGGAGTAAAAGGCGGCGCAGAACAGAATGCGGACGAATGGTGGGACGCTATGTGCGTTACAACCAAAACGGTATTTGAAAAAGTTCCTTACATAAAAAAAGAGCAGATCGAAGGCATTTCTTTCTGTTCACAGATGCAGGGGCTCGTGCTGGTTGACAAAGAGGGCAACTGTGTGCGCAACCCTATGAGCTATATGGATCAGAGAGCCCGTGAAGAACTGAAAAACGGTATTGCTCACGGCTTTAAGATCGCCGGCGCGGAAGTTACGAAACTTCTTAAATACCTTAAATACACCGGAGCGGTAAGTTCTTCCGTCAAAGACCCGATCTGGAAATACAAATGGGTAGAAGCGCATGAGCCGGAGATCTTTAAACAGGTCTACAAATGGCTTGACGTTAAGGAATATCTGATATGCCGCGCAAGCGGAGAATTCGTAATGACAAGGGACAGCGCTTTCGCCACCCTGCTCTATGATACAAGAAAGGGCCACGAAGGCTGGTGCAAACCGATCTGCGATATGGTGGGAGTGGACATAAAACATCTGCCGGAGATCAAAGAATGCACAGAAAAAGTCGGCGAAGTAACGGAGAAAGCGGCGGCAGAACTCGGTCTTGCACCCGGGACAGCCGTATTCGGAGGGGGCGGCGACGCGTCACTTATCGGTGTAGGCGCAGGCTGCACGGAAGTCGGCGATACTCATATCTACAGCGGCACCTCAGGCTGGGTAGGAACGATTGTTGACAGGCAGGTAGTTGACGCAGGCGCCATGATGGCGGCGATAGTCGGCGCAGACCCAAAAACATACAATTATTTCGGCGAGCTTGAGACCTCCAACAAATGCGTTGAATGGGTAAAAGATCACCTTGCGCTTGACGATATAGGCGTTTACCTGCAGGACAAGAATATTTCCGATTCCGTTGAGGCGCTCAACATCAATCTTTATGATTATATGGAGGATGTTATCGATCAGATCCCGGCAGGTTCAAACGGTACGATCTTTACACCCTGGCTCCACGGCAACAGATGCCCGTTTGAGGATCCCAATGCCGCAGGTATGTTCTTTAATATTAAGATAGAGACCGGAAAGACAGAATTGATAAGAGCCGTTGTTGAGGGCATTTGTTTCCATATGAGATGGATGCTTGAACGGCAGGACATCAAAAAAGAAGTCAGCATCTCAAATCCCATACGTTTCTGCGGCGGCGGTGCGCTCGGCGCAGTCACCTGCCAGATCCTTTCCGATATTCTGCAAAGGGATATTGAGGTTGTGGACAGCCCGCAGAACGTGGGCGCGGTAGGCGCGGCGGCTTGCATAGCAGTTGGTCTTGGTCTGATTCCGGATCTGCAGCATGTTAAAACGCTTATTCCCGCAAAATACACTTACCACCCGAGCAAGGAGACCAAAGCCGTATATGACAGGAATTTCAAAGTTTTCAAAAACCTGTATAAATCCAACAAAGAAAACTTTGCCATTCTTAACGGCTGATTCAATAAGAAAATATACAGATTCTATTCATATTGTGCAGACCGTATCCGGCGCACGCAAAACCGAAACGTCAAGTATACGGAAAGAACCGCTCAGGCAATGCTTGAGCGGTTTTGTTATGCGATGCATGCATACAGAGCGATACACATTTATCGTTTCCATATGCCAATGCATTTATTCAACTCCTCTTTTCTCCTGCCGAAAACAAGAATGCCAGTAACACATAAACCGCAACCGGCAAACAGCAGGATCAACAACACCATGCTGTTGTTTCTGCCCGTCTGCGGAGATTTCATATCATCATTCGTCTGCACAGACTGCGTATCATCATTTGCAGCCGGGCTGAAACTGCTATCAGCCACACCGCATACTGTGCATTTACCGTTCACATAACGGTGCCCCGCTGCGGAAATGACTGTATCGGAAAGGGAGATCTCCGTATTGCCGTCAGCATCGCTGAAATGCTTGCCGCAAGTTTCGCAAGTCCAGTATTCCGTATTTCCGTCTGCTGCGCAGTCAGCGGCTTTTGCCTCTGTTTTTATTAAGTTATGGTTAACGGGAGGTGTCAGCCGCATTTCTGTGTCGTTACAAACGGCGCAGGTGCGCACCTCTTTTCCAGGTGCGGTACAGCCGGCAGACTCAGTTTCGAACCAGTTACCCCAGTCATGGTCCATGGCAGGGATGGGTTCGCCTAAGGACAGTGCACGATCACAGTAAAGACAGATCTCATCCCCCGTATATCCGTTTTCCGTGCAAGTGGCGTCCGCCTCGTACACAAGTTGAGGCGTGTGTTCGGCATAATCCAGTTTCGTCATGCATCCGTTTTGGCAGGCGCGCCAATGGCCGTCTTCATCGCTGGTCCACACAGGAGCCGGGTTATGACCTTTCACAGGGATCACCGTATCCGCAAATAAAATTTCAGTCTTCCCGTCAGCATCACCGAAATACTTTCCGCAGGTTTCACAAGTCCAGTATTCTTCGTTTCCTGCATCGGTACAGGTTGCATCTTTGAATTCCGTACGGCTCATGATATGTATGTGATTTACCGTTACAGAGCAGGTATCGGTAAATTTGCC
The DNA here is from genome assembly GCA_958422185.1 of uncultured Clostridium sp. Taxonomy (GTDB): domain Bacteria; phylum Bacillota; class Clostridia; order Oscillospirales; family Acutalibacteraceae; genus Eubacterium_R. Next base: position 24,303 of record CATZNW010000019.1, on the reverse strand, counting down.
GTCCGCTGTTTTGACGGTAATGATTGCCGTGCCTTTGGCAACAGCAGTAACTTTACCGTCTGCATCCACCGCGGCAACGCCGGGAGCGCTGCTTACCCATTCCACGGTCTGATCGGTTGCATTCCGCGGCGCTATGGTGGCAATAAGGGTCATTTTCTCCCCTTGGTTAAGAACCAAATTATCCTTATCCAGCGATACGCCAATGACTTTATAGATTACGCCGCTTGCGGGTACATTGCCCGTCAGTTCTCCGCCGTTCACGGTCAGCGCTGTGCCGTTTGGAATTGTCAAACTCGCCCCGTCCGGGACATTCAGGCTCTCGCCCATGCCTACGGTCAAATCTTCCTGCAAAGTCACATTTCCATACACGGTGCCGGTACCGTCGTTAAAAACTATGCCTGTACCGGTGGGCGTTACATTATCATTTCCGTAGACGCTAATTCCGCCCTCTCTTGCGTCTACCAGAGCATTGCCGCTAATGGTTAGATTAGCGGAGCCGGAGTAGTTCTGATTACTAAAATCAAATAGAATTCCGGTATCCCCGCTGGCGCTCAAACCGCCGCCATCCACAGTCAGAGAGGCGGATTTTTCTGCGCCGACCTACAACAAGACACCATTGCCGGCGATGCCACTATGTGTGGCCGTAACGGCAGCGTTCTCGATACTCAGGGTGGCATTGCCGTTGTTGCTCTGAACTCTAATTCCATTTACATTGCCGCTGGCATCCAGACTGCCGCCGCCCTGAATGGCCAGGCTGGCCGTGCCGCTAGAAAAGGAATACACATAAATTCCTATACTGCCGGAAACTTGGTTGTTCCCGCCCCGCAATACAATGGTCAACGACACAGACTGATTTTCAGAGGCAGACGCATAAATACCGGCGTCGTTTGGATTACTAATTACATTATATTCTCCCGTGATCGTCGCGTCCTTCAAGATCAGGGTGTTGGTGCTTGTATTATAGTGGACGTTGTAGTTTTTACTTGAGGCTCCTTCATCAGTGAGGCCGCCATTGCTGTCCGTTATCCAGTAGCCGTCCTGCGAAGTATCAACGGTCACATTGCCCACAATCAGAGTAGAGGGTGCATTTTCCGCCGCCAGCGCCGTGGCAGGCAGCAGACCCAAACACAGGACTAAAACCATACACAGGCTTAAAAATCTTTTTTCATGTTATTTCCTCCTTTCGGAACTTCATTTCAGATTTGTGCTTTTCAGAAGTGCTGTTTATATAAAACAGCGTTTCTTATACCAAATTGGGTTTATTATCCCTACATTATCATTGTACCGAAAAACATGGAGGATTTCTATTACCCGTTTTGGCCCGTAAAACGGGTAATGCCCGCAGGGACTCGCGGACATTTTTATTGCAGCATGTATTGCTTTAATTCTTTTCTGGTCTCCACATTCAGCTTTTTCATGGCTCCCGAGATATGGCGCTTGACCGTATTTGCGGAAATGTGCAGATGATCTGCGATCTCCTGATTCGTCCAGTTTCGGGCGGCAAGCATTGCCACAGCAAACTCCGTTGTGGGCAGATCGTCCGCCACTTCATGGCCGGTAAGCGGATTATGCACTCTGCGCCATCCTGAAGAAAAGCGGTAAGTGATCTCAATGATACGTTTAAAATCTTTTGGCCATTTGGGTTTGATGACCGCCTCCAGCATAGCCCCCAACAGGCCGTGATGTTCTCCGAAGCCCTCGATCAGATCATCCGGTCGGGCAATCTCCCATGCCGTTAAAAGATGTGCCCGCGCCCGGTCCGGCTGTTTTAAACTCATATAGTCCATTACCGCCACCAAGTGCAGATAGATCGCAGGGATAGGGTACCCTGCCGCACCCATGGCAAGCGCTGCCTCCACCATTCCGGCGCTGCGCGCGTATTCCTCTTTCAGATAAAGGTAATGCGCCTGTACATACAGGGAAAAAGCCCGAAGTCCGGGAGGAAGGAGGGGCAAAAAGGTTTCTGTATCCGGCATTTCCTCCGGCAACGGCAGGTGGAGCAGCACCGCGCCTGCCGACGCCACAAATGCCGCCGCGGCACGAAACTGAGGGGACTGTTCCCCTGCGTCAGACAGGGAAGCGTTCAGTTCACCCAAAGCAAATTTGGCTCTTGCTATCTGCCCGATGGAAAGATTGGAATAGGCATAAAGCAGGCAGGCGGAGAGCCGTGCTCCCATATCTGCGCCGGTAAGATACGCCTGAGCCGCTTTCGCAGCCGCCTCCGGCTGGCCGCTGAAATAATAGTACTCGGCAAGTGCAATATCCCGCTGTGCGCCGGCGGACATACTTTCCACCGCCTCACGGCAACTGCCGGGAGCAAAAGCCGTATTCATCAGCGGCATAAGGTTTTCATGGTTCAGAACCCTGCCGGAAAGCGGTTCTGCCGGAGCGGAATCCGCCTCTTTGCGCGACCGGCGCGGATCCTTCGGTTTCTCTGCATCGGCAGGAATTGCCCATAACTTTCCGAATTTTTGTGCGCCGGGGATGCGTCCCTCTGCGCAGTATTGATTGACCCTCCGCCCGGATACATTCCATTTTTCAGCCGCTTCGCGTACGGATAAAAAAGGTTTCACCATGCCGCCCCCTGACCCAGCAGATCTCATAACTTCATTTTTTATGATTCAGATGATCTTTCAATTTTATTATATACGAATATTCGTATAGTTTCAAGTTCTCATCCATAACGCCGGTAAGCGGATAACATTCTGCCTGAGCGGTTATATGCAAACACCCCATAGCCGTACGACCGTAAGATTTTCTCTGTTCTGTAAAAAACGAAGCGGCGCAGAGGATCACGCTCTGCGCCGCTTTGTTTTCATGATTTGGCTATCTTTATGCTCTGGCAACCATTTCGCCGTATTTTTCTTTGCTTTCTTTAATAAAAAGTTCCACCTGCTTTGCTGACGGCATCGCGTCTGAGCAGCTGTGGGCTGAAATCAGAATAGATGCAGACGCAGAACCGAATTCAAGGGCGTCTATGATCTCCTTACCCTGAAGCAGGCTGTAAAGGAACGCCGAGCCGTAGCCGTCTCCGCCGCCGAATCCCTTTAACTTCACCGCCGGAAACGGTTTAATGGTGTAATACTTTCCGTCGTTCGTATAGGCGGTAGAGCCTTCCTTGCCGTGTTTGATAACGCATATGGACGCGCCGAATGACTGCCAGTACTGAGCTGATTCCTTATCCGAGCCTTTAACGCCCACAATGCCCTCAGTGAGGTCAAATTCCTCGCGCGAACCCATAATGATATCTGCATACTGGGCGGCAAGGCTGTAATAAACTGCGATCTCATCTTTTGACTTCCAGGTGTATTCGCGGTAATCAATATCAAAAATGATCCGAGTATTATTCTTTTTTGCAAGCATCATCGCCTTGAAGCAAGCCTCTCGGCTGGGGCTTTTTGCAAGCGCCGTTCCGCTGATAACGATCGCTTTGGCGCTCTTTACATATTCCTCGTCCACATCTGCGGGATCGAGGCAGAAATCGGCAACATCATCCCTGTACATAAGGATCGAAGATTTTTCTTTTGAAAGGATCTCCGTAAAAGTAAGCCCGATCTTTTCGCCGTTTTTGGCGCGGCTGACATGACTGGTGTCTATCCCCTCTTTTTCAAAATAATCCACAACAAAATCGCCGAACTGATCGTCCGAGACACAGCCGATAAAACCGACTTTACAACCGAGCCTTGCAAGGCCGACTGCAATATTAGCCGGAGAGCCGCCGACATATTTGTTAAAATTGGAAGATTCGGAAAGCGGCATATACATATCCGTTGGGTTGAAATCAATAGCGATCCTTCCAACAGGTATAAAGTCAATAGGTTTTGTCATATCAAATTCTATGTATTTCATAATTTTTACTCCTTAAAACAGCATTATGATCATGCCTTATTATCCGTACCGAAGATCAGAATATGGCGCTTTGCGTTTTGATAAGCACCCTCAACTTCAGCGGACTGAAGATCATAATAGCCTTGTATCTTATTATCATTATAGCAGTCGCGTACTGTTTTTTCAACAGAATCAAAAGTTGCCGTTGCAATATTTATTTTTTTTATTCCCGTTTTTGCGCATCGTCTGAAATCGTTAGGACTGATACCTGTTCCGCCATGGAGCACAAGCGGAACGCTGACCCGTTCAGCACACTCTTCAAGAATGTCAAATCTGAGTTTGGGCGCTGATTTATAATTTCCGTGAGCATTTCCAATTGCAACAGCAAGCGCGTCCACAGCCGTTTCAGAAGCAAATCTGACGGCATCATCCGGCTTTGTACAGTTTATTGCGATGTCCTCACTTCCGTCCTCGGAACCGCCCACGCAGCCTATCTCCGCCTCTGTGGCAGCGCCGTATTGCGTTGCCAGCACAACGATCTTTTTCGTTTCGGAAATATTTTCCTCAAGAGGAAGATGGCTGCCGTCAAACATTACGGAAGTAAAGCCGAGTTCAAGAGCGGTATGTATCATTTTTTCGGTTTTCCCATGGTCAAAATGAACGGCAACGGGTGTTTTTGCGTTTTTTGCCGCCGCTACCATAAGCGGCCCTATCAGCTGGAGCGGGGATTGTTTCAGCCTAACCTCCGCAATCTGCAAAATTACAGGGGCATTCAGCTCCTCCGCCGCTTTCAGAACACCAAGCACCATTTCCATATTCGCAACGGAAAATGAGCCTACTGCGTAATTTTCTTTTTGTGCGTCAGAAAGCAGATCACGCATATTAACAAGCATTTCAATTACTCCTTAAAGGTCATAAAACGGGTCGGTCTGTAAGCCGAGTTCTGTTATCGGCAGCCATCTATCTCGACGCGCCATTGCTGACGCGCTCCAGCCACATTTTGGGATTCTGTGTCGAGCAAACAACCTCCCGGTCTGTGTTGCAGCGGATAGGGTTTACATGGCAGCGGATGTCTCCACCCGCTCGGTGAGCTCTTACCTCGCCTTTCCATCCTTACCGTTTGAACGGCGGTTTATTTCTGTTGCACTTTCCCTAGGGTTTCCCCCGGCGGCCGTTAGCCGTTATCCTGCTCTGCGCTGCTCGGACTTTCCTCACATTCAATAATGAACGCGCGGCTGCCCGACCGGCCCGTTTCTTAATATTGTAAAATATAAATTAAAAAGTGTCAATAATTTTATTAAGGCTGTTGCAAAGAAATATAAAATATTGTAATATGGATTAGAGGTGATTAGATGGCGCCGAAAAATTTTAACGATAACAGAGACCGATCTGTTCCCCCGGAGGAGGATTATTACGGCAAAGTACCCGTTGACCTGAATTTTAACAGCAGGGAAAACAGCATCAGAGATGAAGACGGTATTAACCCTGCCGCAGAATATGAAAAATATTATCAGGAGCAAAACCGCCTAAATACAACAGAGATTCCACGGCAGACGGATAACGGATACATGGATCCGTACAGAGACGTTGCGCAGAATGAAAAATATTCACGGGATGATCTGAGATACCCTCCCGACAGACAGAAACCCAGCAGTAAAAGCAGAGCAGGCGGCGGAAAAGGAAAAAATAAAACGGCAAAAAAGAAGAAAAACGCTCCTAAGATCGTCACGGGAGTTTTTGCTGTTCTGCTGGTAATCGTAATTGCCGCAACGGCTATGGTCGAATCCGTGCTCGGGAAGATCAATTATGATGAAAAGGAAGAAAATCAATACGTTTCCGCAAGCGAACTCACATCATCATCAAAAGTAACGAATATACTTTTGCTTGGAGTGGACGCCCGCTCGGAAGATGAGGATGAAGCCAGCCGGGCCGACTCAATGATGCTGATCTCGTTTGACAGAGCGCACGGCTGTATAAAAATGACTTCTTTTCTGCGCGATTCCTGGGTATATATTCCGGTTGCGGACAGAAAACAGCGGCTCAATGCCGCATGTACCTACGGGGGCTACAGCGGAGTTGTTGACACGATTGAATACAATTTCGGAGTTGAGATAGACGGCTATGTTGTTGCTGATTTTGAAATGTTTAAGGTTATGGTGGACAGCATAGGCGGTGTAGATATTGAGGTGTCAGAAGCGGAGGCAAAGGAAGTTACGAACCACCCGGGAAGATACGGTAACGTAACACTTGAATCCGGAACACATACGCTTACAGGAGAACAGGCTTTGGCATATTGCAGGATCAGAAAAATCGATACTGACTGGAAGCGTACGGAACGTCAGAGAACGGTTATTCAGGCAATAATAAAAGGTGTTGTCTCCAGCGGCCCAGTAGGAACCTATAAAGCGGCAAACAGCGTTGCACCATATATAGAAACCGATCTTACAAAAGGCGAGCTCAGGGGGCTGGTTTTTGACGCACTGATGTGTGTGGGCGGCGGATTTGACCAGAATTCATGCCCGTTTGACGGCACCTGGGAATATGCGAATCACGGCGGCGCATCCGTTATTGACCTTGATGTAGACGAAAACAAGGACAAGCTTACAGACTATATATATAATGCAGAGAAGAGCCAGAACGAAACAGAAAATGACCAATAAACGATCTTAACGTAATCTGCAACTAAAATGACCGTGCCGGCAACCGGCACGGTCATTTATTTTTTACCTTAATTTTTTGCAGCAGTGATCCTATTATATAAGCTCCCCTCTTTTCAGAGGGGAGCTTCTGCATCACTTATCCAAAGAGCGGATAATCATCAGGATCTAATCCCGTTGTAGGTTCCAGCTGTGATGTGGTAAAAATTCCGTCAGAAGGAAAATCATATTTACGAATTTGAATTTCCGGTTCTTTATAAGACAATTTCATCAATATTTTCCTCCTATCCATTAATAAATTGACGCCTGCGTAATTACATCAGAATATACATAATATTCGTTTCCGTCCGCGCCTTCATAAATTGCATAAGCAACATAGGAAGCTCTGGGGAAGCCGCTGCTGGAAGTGAAGCTGATGCCGAACTGATTGCCGTTCTGGCCCTCGCAGGTGTAGCTTGAGCTTGAAAGATTGAAGATATAGCGGTTCTTATTAAGATCTGCAAGACTAAGATCCGTATCATTCGCGTCGCCGGCGTTCATCACGATACCATAGGATTTGATCGTTGTGCCCTCAGGAAGCGCGAACGTACCGAAGATATATACCTTTCCGGTTTCGTCAACGATAGGCGCCTTGATAACATCAACATAAGCTTTTTGCTCATCTATGGAGGTCACGGCCTTAACATTCATGCTTTCATATGCATAGAACGTATATTCGCTGCCGTAGCAAAGCACCTTGCCGTTATCCGCGTTCACATAAGCAACCGCGCCGGGATTGCTGAGCGTAACTTTCTCATTATAAGTCGGGTATGTGCTGTAGACCGGCGTAGCGTCGTCCGTTTCGCTGTACAGATTTACAGTGTAGGAATCGGGCGTAAGCGTCTCGTAATTTACAAGAACGTTCATATCGCCGTTTACTGTAAGCCTGTTGTTCTGGGGAACGGCCGTGCCGTCTTCATACAGATATTGTGAGAAAGAGTGGAACGGAATGTTATGCTGTATATCCGGCATAAGCGAGTTGATCATGACCATACCGTTTGAAGCATACTGGATATCCAGAACCTGACCGGTTGAAACGCCGTCATACGCAAGTATGAACCGGATCTCATTTAATGCATCATCTGCAGACGCGGCTGCAGTTGTGTAAATATCCATATTACCTCTTACGTTAAAGGTATAGCTTGAGGCAGTGGTCTGATATTTCGGGGTGCCATAAGAGACATCGTCTGCCGAATTGTCAGTATACGCTACCGTTGCCCAGCGGCAGATCTCGTCAGCTGAACTCGGATTTTCCAAAGTGATCGTATCTCCGTAATGGAATCCGCGCTCCGGCGTATCTCCGTTTGCTTCTGTGTACTCATATGTTCCGTCCCCGTTATTAACGAGCCAATACATATTAAAGTTAACATCATATACACAGATATAATACTCATACCAGTTTTCGGTAAGCGCGGTGCCAAGGGCATTATTATAGTTATCGTAATCATATCCCGTATAATCCTTGCCGTTGACCTCAACAGGAGTTTCAACATTTATACCCTGAACCGCACTCTGAACAGCGGTTACATCATAAGCGTCAGCATTCAGCGTGCTTACTTTATACTGATTGGCTTCATAAACGCTTTCATCCGTTTCGCCGTTTCTGAGCGCTTCAACAGCCGCGCTGATCATCTGGGTTTGATTATCAATATCGTCCTGCATTGTGTCAGCAACCAGCAGCTGTTCCTGCTCAGTAGAGTTGTAGTAACCGATACCAGCAATGGCGCCGGCCGTAGCACTGAGGGCGGATGATGTGAATTTCATGGAACCATCTGCAGAGGCAGCAAGAAGCGTTTCAAGCTCAGCCCTTGCGGCGTTAAACTCTCTGAAATCTGCCGGAGTGTAAAGAGCCTGACCGCAAACGTCACAGTACAGATTTCCGTCTCCGTCTGTGCAGGCAACGATTTCAGAATAATCATCGCAACGCTCACAGGTTACCGTATGATCCGTGCCGTTGTTATTGGCAGTATAAACATACTTGTGACCTAATGCATCTTCGTGATTTCTAATCTCATCTCCGCAGACGGAGCAGATATAGTGTGTATCCCCTGCCGTAGTGCAAGTTGCGTGCGTACTGTCTGCCTGCTCAATCAGGTTATGAGAACCTTCTGCGGTGTTCTCCTGAAGCGAACCCATTGCTGTTTTAAGATTGTTATATCTTGTCTGCAGCTCGGCAACGATCTGATCGTTGCTCATTTCCGTATAGGACATATTAGCCTGAGCGGCAGTGAGCGCATTTGTGAATGCAGACCACGAATCAGGGGTAATGCAGTTGAATGCATTATTCTGATAAGACGCCATTACGGAAGAAGCCTGATTTACCAGCTCTATAAGATCAGACATATCAATGATCGTAACCGTTTGCTTAACGTCTGTATTGGTTCTTGAGCGCGTTGCGGTAGTGCCTAAAGTTTCGTTCGTTTCAACAAAGAAGAATTCGTAAATATCAGGTGTGGTAAAGCTAACTGATCTGATTCCCAGATCTCCTACGGTAACGGTCGTCTCGCCAAGGATCTTCTGGCCGTTCTGTCCGCCGAAAACATGAACACGATACTGGGTTTCGGTTTGCGTATCCGGCGTTTTCATAAGGGCAGTATGATAGTTGTATGCACCGCCATCCGCATTTTCGAGCGGAGCTCCGCCCTCTTTCCAGAGAACCGACATAGTGCCGTTACTATTTGAAATCGTATCCTGGCCGTACGCACCGAAGCCAAGCGCATGATATTGCGCGCCTCTGTATGCCGTCCACTCATACCACTGATTATCAAAAGTCAGATCATATTCCGTTGTATAAGATGAGGTTCCGGAAGTGGTTTTAAAATAAGTGATATTGGTGATCGCGTCGCTGAGATAGGATCTTACGTTATCCGCACTATAGCCATTTGTGCTGCCTATGGTCTGGGAAACGACAGTGCCGTCCTCGATCGCAGTGAACGCCAGTTCCAGAGAGCCGAATGCAACAGCAATATTTGTAAGCACTTCTCTGTATTCAGCTATGATCTCATCCTGGGTTGTGAACTGGTGCTGATCAAGCGCAGCCATCAGAGCTGTGGCAGCAGCAACGGAATCCATAACCTCACTGTAGTTAGCATAGCGCCCGCTGTCCAGGCTTTGGCTGTATTCCACTGCCATATTATAGCTCATGGGGACGCCGCCGATCGCAAGCGTTGCATCATGGCTTATACGAAGACCCGCCATGGCATTTTTCACATCAGTGAGTATCGTATTATAAGTTGCTCTGTCTTCATCATTGTCTTTAAGGATAATGCCGGCTGTATAACTGAAGTCATTATAGTAAACAAGAGCGGCATTGATCTTTTCTGTAACAGCAGAATAGGTTTCGGCAGTATAATAACTTTGCGTCAGATTATAATACTGCTGGAAATAGGACTGAAGTTCGCTGTCGTCAATATACTGTTCGGCAGGCACAAGGTCATTATAAGCGGCAACAAGCTGTGTATTTGTGCTTGCAGCAGTATTGCCGAAGCGCTGCGTTTTTGCCGCAAGAGCATTTATCATCGTAGTTACAGAATCATAATTGTTTTTGAAAGGAGTATAAGAACCCGGCGTATAATATCCGTTTTCATTATTGCCGCTGGCAATAGGGGTATAGGCTGCATAGTTGCGTGCAAGCTCAATATAGCTGCTCATATCAATGGTAGTACCCAAAGCCCTTCTTGCACTGTTTACAGAGAAGATCGCAGATGAGATCGCTCCGCTGCAAGATTGAACCTCAGTGGCAATATCACCGCCGGTAAAATAGGACTGCGGATTTATGCTGGTTGCAGTATCAATAGCACGCATATAAGCAATCGCCTGACTGTAAAGATACTGACAGATATTGGAAGGCAGATTGTTGACTGCGTCAATAACGGCTGCATAGTTTATTACATATATATTGGCATTGTTCGTAAAGGTTCCCGAGTTATCCCTATTATCCCAGGCACGCCATTCCTGACCCGAATACTGAAGGAAATAGTTGCTTCCGAAAGTGCTGGAATCACCAGCCCAGTACAGCGTGTTTGAATATCTGTACGGATCGCCTTCACTGCCCGTTGATTCCGAACCGCCGCCGGTATTTTCAATATAGGAGAAAGTATACTGCGTGTTGGACTGATATCCGGCAGATGTGCCGTAACCGTGCCAGTCATGCCTGAGTTCGAAATCGGAAGACGTGGGGTTCAGGCTTCTTGTTCTCGAATCACCCGTAGTTCTGATTCTTGCCTGATAATGGGAGATGGGGAAACCTACCTCGTTGATCCCGTCATACATAAGAACGGCATCGCCATACTGAACACCGGTTCTCGTAATAGTATTATACCATGCGCCGGTTTCAACGTTATTATGCGGCGCATTTTCACCTACGCCGTATGCATAAAGCACGTTGGACATAACGTCGCCGCCGGTCAGGCCGCTTTTTGTATACGATCCGTCCGCCGCCTGAGACGCAGTTGCCTGAGCGGGAGTCCATGCCTGCATGGCGTTCATTTGCGTTTGAAGGTTTGTATACGCCTCATCGACCGCTTCAGCAGACTCCGTGCCCGCTGTTACGAGAAAGTATGTAAGATACGCATCATACCAAGCCTCATATGAATTGGCCAGATTCGTATACCTGGTTGAGCTTTCAATGCGCGTTTCATACTGCTCAATAAGCGTTTTCAGATCTTCAGCACTGTGCTCGGCAGCATAGGAGCTGAAGGGCATAGCGGCAAAGGTGGTTAACACCATGATCGCCGCAAGAAACGCGGCAAGAAGCCGTTTTGACTTTTTTGTTTTCATTGAATTACCTCCCTAAAACCTGCCGCCCGGCAAAACACGCGGATAAAGACGCTGACCACGCTTTTGGGCACCGCGTTCATCTGCCTTGCAGCAATCTGTGCCGACAGGGCATACTACCCCCCACCAGCAACAATTTTACAGAACTTATGATAACATAAATAATAAATTATGTCAACGCAAATATATAAAAAAGACGGGCCAAAAGTTTACAATTTATTTACATTATTCCGTTAAAGAAAATATAAATATTGTAATTGTTATTTTATTAACATTTATTTTGATATTTTATACATATGCAATATTATACATTATTTTCTGGAAATATACCGCATATTTGTATGTTTATACAAATATTACCAAATACCTTGACGGACAACATTTATGCGTTTATAATGATTAACAGTTGGAAAAGCATACGGATGCCTTTCTGAAAATGCCGCTGCAAACGGAGCGGTATATTTATTACATTATTATACGGAGGAAATAAAATGGCAAAGGAAATTAAAAAGGTAGTGCTTGCATACAGCGGCGGACTGGACACTTCAATCATCATTCCGTGGCTCAAGGAAAACTACAACAACTGCGAAGTCATCGCTGTGAGCGGCGACGTCGGCCAGGGTACAGAACTTGACGGCCTTGAAGAAAAGGCAATAAAGACCGGTGCCTCAAAGCTTTATATAGAAGATCTGAAACAGGAATTTGTTAACGATTACATTATTCCCACCGTTCAGGCCGGAGCAAAATATGAAAATGAATATCTGCTCGGCACAGCGTTCGCCCGCCCGATCATTGCAAAAAGGATCGTTGAGATCGCAAAGGCGGAGGGCGCAGACGCCATCTGCCACGGCTGCACCGGCAAGGGCAACGATCAGGTAAGATTTGAGCTTGCAATAAAGGCGTTCGCGCCTGAGATGCAGATCATAGCTCCGTGGAGAACCTGGGAATTCAAGAGCCGCGAAGAAGAGATTGAATACGCTGAAAAGCACAATATTCCGCTTAAGATAAACAGGGAAACGAACTATTCAAAGGACAAAAACCTGTGGCATCTGAGCCATGAGGGCCTTGATCTTGAAGATCCGGCAAACGAGCCGAAATATGACGAGATACTGGAAATGGGCGTATCCCCGGAAAAAGCGCCGGACAAACCAACTTATGTTACGATCCATTTTGAAAAAGGCGTGCCCACCGCTATTGACGGCAAAGAGATGGACAGCGTTGCGCTGGTTGAAAAGCTTAACGAGCTTGGCGGCGCGAACGGCTGCGGACTGATTGACATGGTTGAAAACAGGCTTGTGGGAATGAAGAGCCGCGGCGTTTATGAAACACCCGGCGGCGCGATTCTTTACAAAGCGCATGAAACGCTGGAGCAGATCTGTCTTGACCGCGAAACCCAGCACTACAAGTTCCTTGTTGCTCAGAAATTTGCGGAAGTTGTTTATTACGGCCAGTGGTACACACCTCTGCGCGAAGCGCTTTCGGCATTTGTTGAATCCACGCAGAGAACGGTTACCGGCGATGTTAAGATAAAGCTTTACAAAGGCAACATTATAAATGTTGGAGTAAGATCTCCTTACAGCCTTTACAGCGAGGAATTTGCCACATTCGACGCGGACGACGTTTATGACCAGAACGATTCCGCCGGATTCATCAACCTTTTCGGGCTCCCGATAAAGGTAAAGGCTTTGCTTGACCAGCAGAGGAATAATAAAGACTGATAAAATCAGCGATCTACGGCGCGTTCTGCGGCAGCACAGCGCGCCTGTATTTATATATAAAAAAGGAAAGATGAAAAATGGCGCAGCTTTGGAAAGGCAGGTTCAAAAAGGAACTTGCAAAAGAAACGAATGACTTTAACTCCTCTATAAAATTCGACAAAAGAATGTTTGAAGAGGACATAAAAGGCAGTATGGCGCACGCGTCCATGCTGGGCGCGGCTGGCATAATAGAAAAAAGCGAGAGTGAAAAGATAGTTGACGGACTTGACGGCATTTTAGCTGACATCAAGAACGGCAAACTTGAAATAGACGAAACGGCGGAAGATATTCACACTTTTGTTGAAGGCGAACTTACAAAACGCCTTGGGATCACCGGAAAGAGGCTTCACACAGCGAGGTCCAGAAATGATCAGGTTGCACTGGATATCAGACTTACCCTGCGAAAAGAGATCGGCGAAATCGAGGATAAGCTAAAAGAGCTTATAAGCGTAATATGCAACAAAGCGCAGGAGAATGAAATGACGATCATGCCGGGCTACACCCACCTGCAAAGGGCGCAGCCCATCACATTTGCGCACCACATTATGGCATATGCGGCGATGCTGTGCCGCGATCTTGACCGGCTTAAAGACGTTAAACGCAGAATGAACATTTGCCCGCTCGGGTCCGGGGCTCTTGCCGGGACAACATATCCGTTAAACCGTAAAATGGTGGCGGAAAAACTGGGCTTTGACGGGATCACGCGAAATTCGCTTGACGGCGTATCCGACCGTGATTTCTGCATAGAGCTTGCGGCGGCGCTTTCAATAATCATGGTGCACCTTTCAAGGTTTTCTGAAGAAATAATCATGTGGTGCAGCTGGGAGTTCAAGTTCGTGGAACTGGACGACGCGTTTTCGACCGGCTCTTCTATTATGCCGCAAAAGAAAAACCCGGATATAGCAGAGCTTGTGCGCGGAAAAAGCGGGCGTGTTTTCGGCGACCTCACCGCACTGCTGACCGTTATGAAGGGCATCGCGCTTGCGTACAATAAGGATATGCAGGAAGACAAAGAAGCGATCTTTGACGCCGTTGACACCGTTAAGATGTGCCTTACCGCGTTTACACCTATGATAGACACGATGACCGTACTTAAAGAAAATATGCGAAACGCGGCGGCGAAAGGATTTATAAACGCGACCGACTGCGCGGATTACCTGGTTGGAAAGGGTCTTCCGTTCCGAGACGCCTACAAAGCAACGGGCGAACTTGTTGCGCTTTGCATTGACAGGGACGTAACGCTTGAAACGCTCCCCATAGACGAATACAAAAAAGTTTGCCCGCTGTTTGACGAAGAAGTATATAAAGCTATCAATCTTGAAAAATGCGTGGCGGACAGACTTGTGCCCGGCGGACCGAGCAAGGAAAGCGTTGAAAAACAGATAGAAGAGGCAAGAAATGTCATTTCGCGAACTTACACTGAAGTAAATTTGTAAAAAAAGCGTAATTTCATTGACATACACAGAAAATTTAGTTTATAATAAGTTAGCATATTTTACAAATACAGAAAGGCCTGTGAATGGATATGGCATACAAACTTGTGGTTGATTCCTGCTGTGATATTACAGAAGATATGAAGGCGTGGAAGAATTTTGAGATCGTTCCGCTCACGCTTCAGATCGGCGATTATGTGATCAAGGATGACGCTGATTTTGATCAGGACGATTTTATATCAAAAATGGTTGCGAGCAGCGAACTTGCGAAATCCGCGTGCCCCTCTCCCGAGGCGTTTGCAAAGGCCTGTGAGGGCGATTATGACGAGATCTATTTGCTTACCATTACAGATAAACTGAGCGGCACTTACAACAGCGCGGTTCAGGGCGTTCAGCTTTATATGGATGAAAACGGCAAGGATAAAAAGATTCATGTTTTCAACTCCCTTGCCACCTCCGGCCTTGAAACGATAATGGCTCACAAGATCAAAGAACTTGCGGACAGCGGCAAGGCGTTTGAAGAGGTTGTTTCCGAAGCAGAAGAATACTGCGTGAAAAACTGCGGGCTTTATTTCTGCCTTGAAAGTCTTGATGCGCTGAAAGGCAACGGCAGGCTTTTTAACCTGGCTGCTAATGTTATTGAGGCGCTGAGGGTCAAGCTGATTTGCAGGCGGACGGATTACGGCAATATATCCGTTGCCGGTAAAGATCTGACACAAAAGCGCGCGCTTTCAAAGCTTGCGAATCTTGTTGCCAAGGACACCGAAGGCTGCGATCTGAAAAGCAAGGTATGCATTATCAGCCATGTATGCTGCAAGGAGAAAGCTGATCAGGTTAAAGAACTTATAGCTTCCGTAAGCAACTACCTTAAAGATAATATAATTGTTATTAAAGCGAGCGGACTGAATTCCCTTTACGCCTCAAACGGCGGTATCATCGTTTCGTTCAGCAAATAAAGCAGATATAAACAGATAAAAAAGACCTGTTCAAATTGAACAGGTCTTTTTTGCATTCATTTGTATTCATTTAATCGAGATCCGGGATGGGAGCGATACTGCGATCAAGAATACCGTTCATATAGGCGATCGCCGTACCGTAATTGGTAAACGGCACGCCCTGTTTTTCCGCAGATCTCATCCTGTGCTCCATCTCCGCCGGGTTGAGCATACAGCCGCCGCAGTGGATAACAAGTTTAAAACCAGAAAGGTCATGAGGAAATCCGCCTCCGCTGCTCCACTGAAGATCAAGCGCCGCGCCGGTGCGTTCTTTCAGCCAGCGGGGCAATTTTACCGTGCCTATATCATCGCATTGTCTGTGATGCGTACAGCCCTCGCTGATCAGCACCTTATCGCCGTCTTGAAGCGTATCTATGATCTTTGCGCCTTTTACAGCGGCGCCGAGAAAGCCTTTATACATTGCCATAAGTATAGAAAATGAAGTCAGCGGCACTGATCCCGGCACGATTTTTGACACAACGCCGAAAGCCTGGGAATCGGTAATGACAAGAGCGGGCGTTTTTTTCAGTACTGAAAGCGTCTTTTCCAGTTCCGTTTCCCTGGTTACCACGGCAACAGCACCGCTGTCTATAACATCTCTTATTGCCTGCTGCTGCGGCAGTATCATTCTGCCTTTGGGCGCGGCGGAATCAATGGGTGTAACGAGCACTACCACATCCCCTGCCGAGATGAGATCGCCAACAAGTTTTTTCTGCTTTTCGGGCGGTGAATAAAGTCTGCCGAGCGTATTTTTAAGTTCGGTTATCCCTTGCTTTTTCAAAGCACTGGTATAGACCGTATCATCCGTATTCGGCGGAATTTTATCAAGCAGATCCGCTTTGTTTTTAACGGTGAGATAAGGGATCTTACGTTCTTTAAAAAGCGAGATAAGTTCATATTCACAATCATTAAGTTCCCTTGAAGCATCTGTTACAAGAACCGCGGTATTACAGGCGCGCAGGATCTTGCGCGCGGATTCAACACGCTTTTCTCCAAGCACGCCCGTATCGTCAAAACCCGGCGTATCAATAATCATGACCGGACCGAGCGGAAGAAGCTCCATTGCTTTTTTTACCGGATCGGTAGTTGTGCCGCCGATCTCGCTGACAACGGACAGATTCTGACCGGTAACGGCGTTTACAAGGCTGCTCTTGCCCGCGTTGCGGCATCCGAAAAACGCTATCCATATTCTTTCACCCGAAGGGGTACTGTTTAGACTCATATGATCATCTCCGTTCAACATTCGCGGTTAAAATCTGAAATCCCTCTCTCCGTTTTCGATCTTAACGAGGCGCTCACGCACGATCTGTTTTACTTTTTCACTGCCGATATTCTCAATTTCTTTTTCAATAAGCGCCTCGCCTGTCTTTCTTGTGTCCTCGCTTGCGTAATCCATAAGGAATTCTTTTAAAGTCATAAGCGCGTTCGGATGGCAGCAATTCTGTATCTGGCCTGATTTGCAAAGGCTCATAAAGCGGTCGCCTGTTCTGCCCTCACGATAGCAGGCAGTACAGAAAGACGGAATATATCCCGCTCCCATAAGCCAGTTTACAACTTCATCAAGCGTTCGGTTATCCGAAACGTCAAACTGCTCGGTATCATGAGGCCTTTCCTCTTCGCAGTAACCGCCGACGGAAGTTCTTGATCCGCCGCTTATCTGGCTTACGCCAAGGCGAATGATCTTTTCACGGACTGCCGGTGTCTCGCGGGTGGAAATGATCATTCCCGTATAAGGAACGGCTATTCTGATACAAGCGGCAATCTTGCAGAACATTTCGTCGCTGAGCGAATTATCAAAATCATCCGGGTCAATATCGTCCGCTCTTTTGACGCGCGGAACGCTTATTGTGTGGGGACCGACTCCGTGAACCGCCTCCAGATGCTCCGCGTGCATAAGAAGACCGGCAAACTCATATCTGTACTTATCAAGGCCAAAGAGCACACCGATGCCGACATCGTCTATTCCGCCCTCCATTGCTCTGTCCATCGCCTCTGTATGATAAGCGTAATTGTGTTTCGGTCCCGTCGGGTGCAGATACTCATAACTTTCCTTGTGATATGTTTCCTGAAACAGGATATAAGTACCGATACCCGCCTCTTTCAGTTTTCTGTAATTTTCAACCGTTGTGGCGGCGATATTTACATTTACACGGCGGATAGCGCCGTTTTTGTGTTTGATTGAATAAATGGTTTTGATACAGTCAAGTATGTATTCAATAGGATTGTTTACAGGATCCTCTCCCGCCTCTATAGCAAGACGTTTATGACCCATATCCTGAAGAGCGACAACCTCTTTTGCAACCTCTTCCTGAGTCAGTTTCTTTCTTGCGATATGCTTGTTTTTCTGATGATACGGGCAATAAAGGCAGCCGTTTACACAATAATTTGAAAGATAGAGCGGCGCGAACATGACGATCCGGTTACCGTAAAAATCCTTTTTTATCTGTTCGGCAAGATCGTATATCTCCTTAATCTTTTCCTCGTTATCGCACGCCAGAAGCACGCTTGCCTCTCTGTGATCCAAACCTTTTCTCCGTTTCGCCTTTTCTATGATCCTGTCAACAAGTTCAAGATCATCCTTATGCTCGTCCGCATATTTCAGGGTTTCCTGAATTTCCGCGTCATTAATAAACTCCTCCGCCTTAAGTGATTTCGGATCGTATTTTATCATATTCTCATTACCTTTCATTAAAAGATTTTGTATATGTTATATTTTCAGGATTTATAATCTCCCCTGTCAGCAACGATCTCATAGCCGGCACAGCTCATTTGCTCTTTTAACAGAGCAATTCCTTCCGCGGATTCCGCGCCCGTGCCTGCTTTATTATTATAAAGGGCATACTTCTTCCGCTCATCCTCCGGGGTAAGATTCGGCATAAGCACGTTTGCGCCCGCATTCATGCCGTTTTCGTGGCCTTTGCCATCTACAGTTGCAAGGGCGGTAGTGGCGGGCAGCAGCGCATGCGGCAATGTAAGCCTTACAAGCGCAAGCATAAACAGCGACAGTTCCGCGGAGCCGCCGGGGAAACAGCAAAACGGTGTATCGCAATGGGGAACGAACGGTCCCATACCTACCATTTCGGGATTGATCGCCTTTAAAAACGCAAATTCGCCGGCAAGGTCATCCACAGTCTGATAAGGTGAGCCGACCATAAATCCCGCGCCTGTCTGATAGCCTAAAGTCTTCAGATCTGCAAGACACCGCACCCTGTTTTCAAAACTCATCTCAGAAGGGTGCAGTTTTTCATAATGCGTTTTATTTGAGGTTTCATGACGAAGCAGATACCTGTCCGCGCCGGCATCTTTAAGACGCTTATAGCTTTCATGACTCCGCTCCCCCAAAGAGAGCGTTACGGCGCATTCAGGATACTTTTCTTTTATACTGCTTACTATGCCGCAAAGCACATCATCGGTATAATACATATCTTCGCCGCCCTGCAAAACAAAGGTTCGAAAACCGAGTTCATATCCCCGATCCGCACAGCGCAGAATATCATTTTCATAAAGCCGGTATCGTGAAATGTTGCCGTTTGACCGGCGTATGCCGCAATAGAAGCAATTGTTTTTACAATGATTTGAGATCTCAACAAGACCCCGAATATAAACGTTTCTGCCGTAGACCGAATCGCGGACCTGCCGCGCGTTCTTAAAAAGATACGCAGCGCATTTATCCCTGTTTTCTATAAGCAATTTATACTCATCCCTGCTTAGAAAGGTATTTTTGCGCAATTTATCTATCAACGTTTCAAACATTGGCATACGCGGTTTTGGCGGAAACGCCGCTGAGCCTTCCGATCTTCCCGCCGAGAGTATTGATCATATCCTGCGGGGCGTCTATCGCCACCGAAATGATATTTATATTCCTTTTATGATACGGCACGCCCATTCTGCCTATGATATAATCTCCGTATTCGGACAAAACAGCATTGAGTTCCGCCACCGAATCCCTGTTTTCAACAATAATGCCTATTACGGCAACTCGAGTTTCCGTAAAAATCCCTCCTGAAAAGAAAAATCCGCGCAAAAAAGCGCGGTAATAGCAGATATGCTGCGCGCTTTCGGTCAGGATAATTGTTATGCTTTCCGTCAGTTTGCGGTATTGTGAATATTTTAACACGGTTTCACCGTATTTTCAATAGCCTATTGCTTTAAAATGAAGTAAAATGTATAATCTAAATATGAGAACGATTGATTTTGAAATCAAAGATGAAGATTCAGGAAAAAGAATTAAAGATTTTCTTTATGGATTCGGGGTTTCCGGCGCTCTGCTAAAAAAACTTAAGAATTGCGAAAACGGGATCCTGAAAAACGGCGGTCACACGCGCGCGATAGACTTATTATCCGCCGGCGATACGCTCAGAATAAACATAGAAGAATCCGGAAACGCGCCGGAAAAATCTAAAACGAAGATAAAGATTTTATTTGAGGATCAAGATCTGATCGCAGCGGACAAACCTGCGAATATGCCTGTACATGAGAGCAGGAACCACAGAGGAGACACACTTTCAAACGCAGTCGCTAATATTTACCCCGGCGCTTTCCGCGCTGTTTTCCGGCTGGACAGGGATACAAGCGGGATCGTTTTGATTGCGAAAAACGAACTTGCCGCCGCAAAACTAGCCGGTAAAGTAAAGAAAGATTATTATGCGGTCGCCTGCGGAATGATCGGGCACGGCGGCGTGATCGACGCACCCATAAAGCGGGAGCGTGAAAGCATCATAAAACGCTGCGTTGCGCCGGACGGCGAAAGGGCCGTTACGCATTACGAGCCTCTGGCGCATAATGAAAAATACACCCTGCTTAAGCTTGAGCTCGAAACAGGGCGGACCCACCAGATAAGGGTTCACATGGCGCATATAGGCTTTCCTCTTGCCGGGGATACTCTATACGGCGGCGGAACCGATGATATTAACAGACAGGCACTGCATTGCCGGGATATTTATTTTACACACCCCGTTTCGGGAAAAAGCATTCACATCGTTTCCGGATTTCCGGAAGATCTTAATAATTTGACCAAGGGGATGAGATAATGCCTGCGTTTTCTACACATTATCTTTTTGCAAAGGACATAATGGAGATCCTAAGAAGCGAAGCGGATTTTCCGCTTAATGAAGACGCCGTTTTCATAGGAGCGCAGGGCCCAGACATTTTCTTTTTCCACCGGGCGCTGCCCTGGCAGAAAGGAAAAACGCTCAGAAAAGCGGGTTCGGCAATGCACAGGGCAAGATGCGGAGAGATTCTTGACCGCTTTATGGCATATTGCGCGTCAGCCGGCGATAACAATATTGCGAAAAGTTACGTTTACGGTTTTCTTCTGCATTATTCGCTGGACAGGATATGCCACCCTTATATTTATTTTGTGCAGAACAGGATAACCGAAAAATTTCCTGAATTAAACGAACATTCGGTCCACAATATGATAGAGCTTTCACTTGATTCCGTGCTGCTGAAAGAAAAAGAACGCGCGGAAAGACCGAAAGCATATAAGACCGAAAATATGATGAATTTTACTCAAAAGGAACTTGAAAAAGTTTCCGAGGTCTTAGCGTCTGCCGGAGAAATCGTTGCGCCTTATGAGTTTACGGCTCAGGATGCTACCCAGGCTGTCAGGGACACACGCGCAGCGCAAAGGCTTTTGACGGACGGCAGCGGAAAAAAAGAAAAATTCCTGAAACGCGCGGAACGTTTGTTTTTCCCGTTCACGGGAAATTTCAGAATATCAGCATTTCTGAGAACAGATGACTTGGAAAAAGCGATAAAATATGTTAATATTAATAACAGAAACTGGAGATCGCCCTTCGGCGGTGAAATGAGGAATGAAAGTTTCACACAACTTTTTGAACTTGCAAAAACGGACGCGGTAAAAATGATAAAGCGTCTGAACGCCGGCATGAGCGGAGCGGAGATCACAGAAAACATATCATTTTTAACGGGAGTGAAAGTGCAGTGAAAACGATACCGAGTTTTCAGATCGACCACAACAAACTGAAAAAAGGAATTTATATCAGCCGGATAGACGACGACATTACCACCTATGACATAAGAATGCGAGAGCCGAACAGAGAGCCGGTAATGACAAATGCCGCCATGCACACCATTGAGCATATTTTTGCAACTTATGTTCGCAACACAGAATTCGGAGATAACATTATATACTTCGGCCCCATGGGGTGCAGAACGGGATTTTATTTTCTGACCCGTTCCCTTTCGGACGGATATTCCATTAAACTCATTAAAGAAGCGTTTCAGTACATTGCGGATTACTGGGGCATGATCCCCGGCGCAACCATGAAAGAATGCGGCAACTGCAAGGATCATAATCTTGCGCAGGCAAAGGAAGAGGCAAAGGAATTTCTTGAAGTTATAAAGGACTGGACCAAAGAAGACCTTAAATATCCCGAATAAGGAGACAGCACGGAACCTTTATTTACAACAAGGGCTGAAAACAGTTTTAATGACTTTAAGCATTTTAACCGGGCAATCACTAAAAAGAGGAGAATCCAATTTGCGTTAATAATAATTTTATACCTTATTTTTTGCGCATATTTTCTGAGGGGTTATCCGTATTACTATATGTTGTTTCCAGCCGCTATTGCAATGATTGTAACAGCAATATGGTTCACAAGGTATAAACGGGCAATCAAACGTGCCTATTATACAAACAAAGAACTAGTTAACAATCCTGTAAATATAATAGATTTTTATGAGGATCATCTTATTTGTAAAAAAGAAAAATCCATAAGCGAATGTCAATATAAAAATTTTTATAGAATAATAGAAACTAAAACACACTTTTATCTTATGACTTCAAGTAATACGGGAATCATCATCATCAAACAAAACTGTTCGCCGGAACTTATCGTATTTTTGCAGGATCTGAAAGAAAAAAACAAACGCCGCAGGAACGGATGATCCAAAACATTTTGGAGGGAAATCATGGAACCTTTATTTACGAATCAAACGGCTAATACCTATGAGGAATACAAGCGCTGGAATTACGCGATAAACAGGACGAAATTAATAGCAATAGGTATTTTATACGGAATTCTTTTTCTACTTCTGCTCTTGCTGAATCTTGTCCAGCCGGGAGCGGATAAAATTTTTGCCGTGATTTTGTTTGTAATTTTTATGGTTCTGCTTTTTGCTGTGTTTATTCTGGCTTTTAACAGCGCTGTTAAAAAGGCGTATGATTCAAACAGGGCGCTGCAAAAATGCCCCGTGATAACCACTGAATTTTACAGCAATTACCTGGAATCCAAAAATGAGCAGCATTATTCAAAATATTTTTACGAAGATATTTACAGAATAGTCGAAACGCAAACGAATTTTTACATAATGCCGGCCATAAATACCGGCATTATAATAACAAAACAGAACTGTTCGCCGGAACTTATCATTTTTTTACAGACTCTTAAAAACAACGTTAACGCAGGAAACAAATAATCATAAATGAGAGGGGTTATGATTATGACAAAATTTTTAAAAAACGCGATTGCGCTTTTCGCAGTTTTTGCCGTGCTGCTCTGCTGTTTTCCCATGAGCGCGCTTGCGGCGGAGGGCAGCGGCTTGCAGTTCCGAAACGGAAAATTTAAAATTCTGATCTTATCCGATCTGCAGGATACAAACGAACCGCAGCAGGAAACAACGGATATGATCACCGCCGCTATCACAAAGACCGAGCCTGATCTTATCGTTCTCTTGGGCGATAATATTGCCGGATGGTGGAACGGGGTTGACAAGACCCAGACAGACGAAGCGATAGACAAAGTGGCGCAGCCGATCGAGGCAAGCGGGATCCCGTTTGCTCTTGTTTTCGGAAACCACGATCATGAAGGACTGGCCAGCGAGGATAACGGGTATGAAGAGGAAGCGGCTAAGGAGTACATACTTCACCGTTTTCAGCTTTACGGAGGCTGCCTTGCGACGGAAGGCGACGAAATGACAGGAGTGGGAAATTACAACCTTACGGTTAAGGACAGCGCGGGCGAAAAAGATATTTTTAACCTTTGGTTCATGGATTCAAATCCCTATGCCACGGAAGAAGAAGGCGGAGGGTACGGATATGTGCACGAGGACCAAACACAGTGGTACAGGAAAGTTTCAAACGAATTAAAGGATGAAAACGGCGGAGCTCCGATGCCGTCCTTATTGTTTCAGCATATAATTGTGCCCGAGGTTTACGAGATGCTGACCGAGACTGAAAAAGGCACGGACGGCGCGGTCAGCGGAAACGGCGGCCATGAAGGAAAATATTATATTGCAAACGACGAATATATTTACCAGGGCGATGTTAACGAGGGACCCTGCCCGCCGAACACGAATCACGGCCAGTTTGAAAGCTGGGCTGAGCAGGGAGACATACTTGGGGCATTTTTCGGACATGACCATACAAACACTTTTGTAGGCGAATATCAGGGAATCAAGCTTGTTGCCTGCCCTGAAACAGGCTTTTACAGCTATGGCGATGTACACGGGGTACGCACTGTAACGCTTGATGAAAACGACCTTGCCGATTTTGAAACAGAAGTAATCATGTATAATGATCTGCTTGACTATGATGTTTCAAATTCGTATAAAGTGAGTTATGGTTACAGCGCATATAAAAACACATTTCTGCCCACCGTATTCGGCACTGTCGGCGGAATTGCCGCTGTTTGCATAGTTATTGCTGTAGTTATAGTTGTTGCAAAAAAGAAAAAAGGCAAACCGGAAAAGAAAAAATAACATAATATGATACAAAAGAAGCGGCTGATGTTCAGCCGCTTCAGACTGTCGATAAAGTCGGCTGAACCGCGCGATATATGCTTTACATTTTCAA
>CATZNW010000018.1 GCA_958422185.1 uncultured Clostridium sp. | reverse complement strand
GCTGGCTGCCACCGTCATTTGCAAAGTTGTATGTGTAGGTTACTTCTGTCGGTTCTTCTGCAGGTTCAATACCCCACTGCGGAAGTGTAAACAGAGTATTATTAGAAGTTTCACGAATCAATTCAAACTGATTATCACCGGTTGCCCATACGCCGTCATAACCGTAAAGATTCTTGTTAGTATCGGAAAGATCCTGGCCGATTACCTGTACGGCGTCAAGGTTTACAGGCTTAATTGCCTCAAAGAGATTGATCTCTTGATCAGGATTTACAAGCTGCATACCGAATACGCCTACAACCATACCGTCAATAACATAAGCGGCAGGATCATAGCCCAATCCGGGATCGGATTCTGATTTTGCCGGGCATCCGTAGGCTACAGCTGAAACAGACAGCATGGAAATATCGCCATCAGGATTAACTACCGGGTCATTCGGTGATGAATAAGCCTCATTGAAAGTCAGGCCTCTCATTTCCTCATCAAAATCTATATGAGAAGCAAGGCAGGCGCCTGCTGACGCAGCCTGACCTGTCTGAACAAGGGCTGCATTTCTATAGTAACCATTTATAACCATAGAACGGTCAAACTCAAAGCATAATGCCGCTCCGGTCCATGTGCTAAGGCCCTTGATTACAATAGCAACGGCAAACATATTTCTTGCGCTAGTCAAATCATCGCCGCTGAAGTGCTCAAGGTCCTGAATGGGCTCACCAACGCCATCGCTGTAATAGCCCCATGCGCCCGCACCTGTATATTGAAATGCTAACATTTCAACTTCAACATTATAGTCCGTTGAATACGTTCCGTCTGCATTATTTTCATTTTCAACAGCAAATGCTGAAAGCGGGAAGCTGAAAACAACCATCAGAACGGAAAGCAAAACGGCCAAAGCTTTTTTAAAGCTTTTCATCTAATATTTTACCTCCTTAGGCAGTAAGTACAGTATCGCTGTAAATATAGTTATCCGTAACATTTAAAAATGCGGCACAGAGGGAAAGATCCAATGAATTTATGCTGCCCAGCCTATCAAGGTCAAATCCAACATCATATTCATCAGATGTATTGGTTACATTCAGCTTTTCAGCGCCGACAGATAAATCGAGAGCGTTGATATTTCCATCACCGTTCCAGTTGCAGGCAATGATACCAACCATTGTTGTAGATTCAACATTTGCGCCGTCTACCGTGATCTTAAATGTTCTGTCGAAGCCGTACTTATATGTAATATTTGCGGTATAAGTACCGTCCGGAACATTCTCCAGAGTAAATCCTCCGTCATCGCCGGTCGTTGCGCTGATCTCGCTGCCATCCTCTGTTTTGATCGTTACGGTTGCACCTTTTGTTGCGTAGGTGCCGAATTCATCTCCGGGCGCAGCAAGCGCACCAACGTAAGCAGATACTGTATAATACTTTGTTAAATCCGGCGACAGATCGCAGGTCATAGGATATACCGTGCCAAGGAAATCATCTGACTCCGCAAGCGCATAGCAATTATGAATGACCGGATCCGTATCATTATCCGGGACGATCCTGTCGCCGTAACTTACATCAATATAAGTTAAATTCGGGTTTTCATTAACCGTTATGACTTCCTGCATATCCACGGGAGAATCCCCGTTAACCGTTATACCGATTCTGAAAAGATCCGCGCCGTTATCGGGCAGAATCAAAGAATCCTCGTTTAAAGATGCGATATAAAACGAAAATTCCCCGCCTAAAGCGGGCGCCGCATAAAAATCCATATCCTGCAACAGACTTTCCCCGAGAGAGCTGAAAGAAAGCAGCTCTTCATTATAGGAAGCGGTGAATTCCATGTTGAACAAAGAATACAGATCCGAAACGGAAAGGGTCATGGTATAACTGCCGGGAGCAAGAGCATTGCCGTCATAAACGGCGCCTTCGCTGTCCGTATAAGAAGCAGTAATGGCCGGCTGTTGCGAACCGAGCGCGCCCTGCTGAGATTCCGCGCTTACGGCAAGCTGCCCCGCAGAAAAAGAAGCGGCCGCCATGATCACGGCAAGCAGAGCACAGAACCATTTTTTTAAAATCATATTCCGCATAATAAATCCCCAAATTGTTTAAATTTAAAATGCCGTGCATCCGGCAGGGTCATCCCCTGCCGGACACTTTAAACAGACATTAATTCTGAATGATTATTTCAGCATACTCAGTATTGTTAGTATAATTGTTGAATGCTGCACAAAGGGAAAGGTCCAAAGAGTTGATGCTACCCATCCTATCTATGTCTAATCCAACATCATATTCATCTGAAGAACTGGTTACATTCAGCTTTTCTGCACCGACTGCCAAGTCGAGTGCGTTGATATTTCCATCACCGTTCCAGTTGCAGGCAATGATACCAACCATTGTTGTAGATTCAACATTTGCGCCGTCTACCGTGATCTTAAATGTTCTGTCGAAGCCGTACTTATATGTAATGGTTGCGGTATAAGTACCGTCCGGAACATTCTCAAGGGTAAACTTACCGTCATCGCCGGTTACTGCGCTGATCTCGCCGGCATCCGTCTGGATAGAAACGGTTGCACCAGTTGTTGCATAAGTACCGTATACTGAACCGGGTGCTGCAAATGCGCCTACAAATGCAGATACTGTGTAGCCCTCAGGCTCCTCAGCCTCTGCAACGGTAAGACCGTTTTCAGCGCGCATAAGATTTGTTCTTAATTCATAAACGTCAGAAACCTGATAAATATATTTATCTTTATCTGCAGGTTTATAAATTCCGGCATCCTTATAAGTATAGGACTGTGCGTTAACCGCAGCATCTACGGCAGCATCAAGCGCACTGATGAACTCTGCCCAACTATCTGCGGTATACGTTACACCGTCCGGATTAGAAGAAGCTGTATAAGTTGCGCCGTCTACAGCATAAGACGCGTTTTCAACGTCAACAGAAACCGACTTATAAGAAGTCTGCTTGTAATCCTTGTTTTCACAAGACTTGCCGTTTACAGCGCAGGAGATCTCTTCTTCAAGCTTATCGCCGATATATCCGCGCTCTTCAACGCCGGCAAGATACAGTTCGAACATTCTTATTGCTTCATTAACTTCAAATGAAGTTGCATTTGAAGAATAAACGTTCTTAGTGTTATCCACTTCGG
Organism: uncultured Clostridium sp.; assembly: GCA_958422185.1. GTDB lineage: Bacteria > Bacillota > Clostridia > Oscillospirales > Acutalibacteraceae > Eubacterium_R. Next base: position 45,596 of record CATZNW010000018.1, on the reverse strand, counting down.
AAGCGAAGTCTGATAATTCATATTCTGTGCTGTGTATCTCGTTATACGTTTCAAGCTGTGCCTCTGAAGCTGAATCAAGGCATTCAAACGCAAGCTGCTTCTCGCCGGATTCGTCTACAAGATAGTAGCTCCTGTAGTAATCAACAGAGATAAGAGACTCTGCTGCGCGGCCGGCAGCCGCCATGTTCTCATAGCTGATAACTTCAAAGTTTGCATTATTGAGATCTGATCTAACCAGATTTACCCTGTCAAACAAGGTCTTAGCATAAGAAACCTTAAGATGATCATTAACAAGCTGAAGCGCATATTCCGCCTTATCAACTGCTCTTGCGATAAGTCCGCGAAGATCAGGATCATCTACAACGCCGTAATTTGTTTCAGCAAACTTCAGCGTCCATTCATCGTTTGTGGAAGAAGTCTGGCGGTTAGCCGCATCCCTGTAAGTAAAGGAAATCTCGTCATAGAGCTTGCTGCCGGAATCAGTGGTTGCCTGGTCAGCCGTATCCATATAATACGGATCCTCAAACAGTTCTCCGCTGCCGGAGCCAAGATCCTGCCATTCTTTTACATACTGGATGTCATTCAGAAGATGATATTCCGCAACGGCATCCTCACCGGGTTCTCTTACATAAACAGCCTTCAGATCTGTACCGTCAAGCGTATAAACCTGATAGTTCTGAGCTTTGCCGGTAAGATTTATGCTTACCGTTTCATCCGTTAAGGTAAGGCCGTTTCCGGGAGTTGCCTTTTCATGCTTGAATACAGGGTTTGCATATACATAGCCGGAGCCGTCTGAATAGCGGGTTACATAATATACGCCGCCGTTTTCATAAAGGTCTCCGCGAAGTCCTGCATAAGCCTCTCCTGCCAGATCGCTTTCCGTTGCAAGTTTATAAGCAACGTCACCAATCGGATTCGTGGTGCTTGTATAAACCGTGTTGTTAGCCTTTACTGAACCGTATGCAAGCGCATTATCTGTTGTGATGGGAAGTTCCTGCGCAGCAAGAGCGCCCATAGCCGCATCATAGAAATAACTATAAACTGAAGCATCCTCAACATCAGTTGTTGTATAGTTATTTATGAATGCAGCGGATTCGCTGTATACAGCCTGTGCACTTTCTGACTCGCCTGAGTCATCAGCTACGGTTATAGGCATTGTAAAGGTCTGCGGATAGTTTGAAATAATACGGTAGCCAATGTCATCTCTGTCACTGGTGGTTCCGGGTGAAACCTGCGTTTCCTGGTCCCAAACAAGGAAGTCCATTACCTCGTTGCCGCCGCTTGTAGTGATCTTATTAAAGGCAAGTACGATGCCGGGAACGCAAGATGAAAGCGAAACGTCGCCGGGCTCCGTCTTTGAATAATCAAGAACAGTCTTGTAATTACCGCTGTCGATCGGAAGCCAGATGATGCTGAAATTGCCTTCCTCGTCATACTCTACCTCATGAGAGCCGGGTTTGTATCCGTCAACAAACGTGAAGGAATCAATCTGCTCATACGGGCAGACAACGTGGAATCTGTAATCCGTGATCGTGAAGTCATTTGCCATAAGATCAAGAACCGCTTGTCTGTTGAGCTTCTGATCTGTTACCCACTGACCGTCTTTATAGTAATCGTAATAGAATACGTTTACCAGATCGCCGGTCTCGGGATCACATGTAACGGCAAAATGATCTGTTCCGTTAAAGGTTTTAACAGCAGCAACGCCGTCAATACCCTTACCTGAAGTTTCATTGATCAAGTACAGCGGATAGTTGATATCATCCAGCTGAGAGGTTCTGACAACGATCTCGTTAGGATACTGAACGTTACCATAATCTCTCCATAAGAAGTTGTTAACTTCTACAACACGGGTAGTAAGCGAGGAATAAGTGCCCGTCGCAGGGCTGTTACCGGCTTCAAAGTTTGTTTCCGTAAACGGATTGTCAGATGAAGCGCTGTTATAGGTAAGGTTATACCAGTCGCTTACAGTTGTAAGAGAATAGTTAACTGTTTTTGTAAACGTCTTGTTATAGGTTGCGGATGAATCGGTATCCAATGCGTACGGATTACCGTCCTCATCAAGGATCCTATAGCTGATAATAAAGGATACAACCGTGCTGTTCTCGCCGCCGAAAGCGCTCTGAGGAACAGATCCGCTTACATTAACAGTAGTGCTCTCACTGGGTTCAAGATATGAATCATAACCAGTTAAGCTGAAGCTACCCTTATTGGCTTCAATGCTGTCGATCTGAATATACGAACGTGACTGCTGTTTGAACGCACCGGTATCATCCTTAATATAACGGTTAATACCGTGGCCCAGGTTTTCAAGCGTTATATCAAAGTTAAACGTTGAATAATTGTAAGAAGACGATGCGCCCGCGCTCTGGGAAACGCCGAGATCGCCGACCTCGTATTCCTGAATACTGGGCAGGAATGCCGGAACAAAGCTTGCAACGGCATTTACAACAAACATTGCGCCTTCCCAAAGGGTATCCGGATAATCTTTGTATCCGGAGGCTTCGGCAACATTTACAACGAATTTACCAAATACGCCGATATCCGTATCGTCACCTACAGTACCTGCAAACACATCTCTCTGAATCAGGTTGTGGAACGGATTGGCAGCAGCAGCTGTGCCTGAAACATCAGGAATTACATCTACTTCAGCGTCCTTGTCCGCATAATACGAATCACTGTAACGAGGATTCAGAATTCCGTTAAACAGATCTTTAACAAGATCATATACAACGAGGTCAACTCCCTTGGAGCTGATGGACGGAGAACCAATTATAGTAGCAAGCCTATAAATAAAGTTGGTGATTCCGCCGCCGCCTGTTTCTTCATGACCTGCCGTATCGCCGATATTGAGAACACCGGATACGATATCGTTCCAGATAAGGTCTTCTGAATCAAACTTGCCGTATTTATCGTTCGAGCCGAACTGAAGTTCGCCAAGAACGGGAAGAAGCTGATTAACAGCGATATCTATATTCTCCCAAATCGTATTGCTGCGAGTGATGAGGCATTCAGCCGTATCCGGATTAATGCAGCCGAGCAGTGAGCCCGCGCCTTTTTCATTCGCGTAATATACGATTACGGAATTGAGAAGGCTCAAGATATCTGTTCCAGAAGATACCTGCTCATTATATGTCTGAGCAGCCGTTACGTCATAAATGCTCCACGGATTGCCGTTTGCATCAGAAACCGGAACATACTGGGTCATTACATAGCCTACCGCGTCGCGGCACATAGCAAGGATCGTGTTCAGGTCAACATCATAATAACCGTTTTCATCCTTGGTGATCATCTCTGAATAATCAAGATGAGGAAGAATATAGGATAAATATTCTTCAAGGGCAACAACGGCTACGCCTTCTGCATCCTTGCAGGCATCCCACTTGTCTTTATGGATCTGGCCAAGGAGACCGTCCAAATTATTCTCAAGGCAAGCGATAAGGAACGGAACCATAGCTTCTTCAAAGTTTGCTTCGCTAAGAACAGCGCTGCTACCATACTTATTATAGAAATATGAAAGGATATTCTTATCCGTAGCGTCTGCTACATACTGAACAACTTTCAGAGCATTGGGAACAAGCGTTGTTGCTATGGTTGAAGCGTTTGTTGTATTTCCGGTTGTTGCAAGTTCGCCTGCGTAGTCAGGCAGGAAATCCTTAACTGCAGCAACAAGGAAATCATTGAAGCCGCCAAGTATAGATGTATAATTAGAGTAATCCTGCTCAAAGAACGCATCTATATTCGGAGTGCCGGTGCACTTAATATTGGTATTAAGAGGACCGGTTTCCTCGTGGAAATAATAAACCATGAGCGGGCTTCTGCAAACCTTATTAAACAGGTACTGTGACTTAATATCTCTCCAGTTATAGGAAGGATCGTCAACAAGTTCCCTGTTGAAAGTAAGATCTGCCTTAACCGTTTCAAGATCAAGACCTGTTTCGGACGCCCACTGCTCTACATATGTAGAGGAATAGTTATTAGCAACGTTGAGATAATCCCAAGTGTAGCCTTTGCTCTCAAACCACTCGCTGTAGTTATAGTCATGCGGAACAGAGCCGTAATCGGCATTGTTGAGCTGGCTGAGCGTAGTGGAAAGAACTGTTTTCCATGCAACTTCAAGAGCCTCGTAAGAGAACTCAAAAAGTGTTTCATCCGGTGTCAACATCAGATTAACATCGTCAGAACCGTCCTCGCTGGCATCTTCATTATACTGGAAAATATAAACATTTCCGTCAGGAGTATAGCAAAGATTCGGATCCTGGTCGGACGTGCCGTAATGATCTCTTGAGCTTGTACCGTCCGGGTATGTAACTTCAACATTAATCTGCTGGAGCAGCTGCGTGCTGAGTGCCCTGAAAAGCACCGTATCAAGCTCATAGCCGGCGTCGCCGTTATAGATGTGTTCTGCTTCTTCCTCGGTAAACCAATCCGTAAATTCGGTGATAAGTTTTGCTACGATATGATGAACAAGATTGTTTTCATATCCTTCTGGCAACTGCTCACCAAAAAGAAGCGCTAAGGCCTGTTCATTGATCATCGGATACGGGTCAACCGCAATTTCAAGAGCTCCTAAAGAAAGCTGGCCTGTAAGAACCTGCTTGAGTACGGCCTTGCTTCCGTTCCAGTTAGCCGTAAGCCTTTCAATAGCGGAAAAGATAGTTGTCAGAATTTCAATGGATGAATTCTTGGCTCTGAAGTCTTTGCCGCAGCCAACTTCGTCGGTGGAAACAGACTCCCATTCCAGATTCTTGAAATCTTCGAGGCTGACGTTTTTCAGATCGCCGAGAGATCCCATAACTCCCGAATTGGCTTCAAGGTTCGCCTGACCCTGCTGAGCAAGATCAAGAAGACCGTTAACACTGTCCAGCACGACATTATCAATATTAATATCAATAATACCCGGCAGTGATAATTGATAGTCAATGGGAGCAATGTTTGCCGAAGCAAGCAGATCGTCAAGATAATCAAGCAACGCATCCGCTGTCTGCTCGTCTGTAAGTTCAACCCAACCGAGATCGTTGACCTGGCTGTCGCTGATATTGCCGTCATAATACGACTCATCAGCAGCAAACGCGGAAAACGCTCCGGTAAAAGCTGTGAGGACCATTACAATCGCGAGAAATAAAGCAAGCAATTTTTTGCTGAATTTATTTTTCACAAATTTTACCTCCAAAACTTTATTTTTTTGCAAATGAAGTATTTTCCAACCAGCCGCTACATACTCTGACCACCGGGCAATCCGAATTAGTACGGCGAACAGGGCTTTGCCTGTCCGCAGCCAGTTATGAATAGGATATAATAGATTACTCCATTTATAACCATTAAAGCACAGCGTTAAAAAAAAGTCAATATTAACAATTCCGAAATAAAAATTTTGGTTGTTTTGCCAAAATTCAGAGCCCCGTTTTGTGTATTTTGACAGCAGTTTTTTTGCTAAATGTTAACAAAAAATTTACAAATTCTTAACATTTATATTGAACCAACCGTTTTACTGCTTGTAAATTTTGTAATGGCAATTAGCTTTACACAACTACATATTGTATATTCAATGCTTGGCACATACATTTTCTGTGAGATAAGTGTAAAGTAATATGCATTGCGATGCAATTCTTTGTTTTTCGATCTTTTCACACCCGCTTTCGAATAGATCCGATTTGTTTTTCTGAAAAAAAGCTATATTTCCTCAGCGGATTCCGGCGATTGTTTGTTAACAGGTTATTAAAAAACTATTGACTTCCTTTCTTATATTTGGTATAAATATAGTGTGTTGTTCGTACGCGTGGATCACTGCGCCTAAAAGCAGAATATACAAGGCTTTTATTCTGCTTAGCATGGCTGCTGACCCCCGCGATGGGAAACTATCCCAAAGTCATATAAAGAAGGAGAGATGATTTATGAAAACGAGCAAACGGTTACTCAGCTTTTTCCTGGCTGTAGTAATGGTGATTACCACATGTTCCGTTGGTTTCGCGGCGTTCGCTGCGGATGACCCGGAAGATCAGGTCTTCACCTATGTAACCGACGAGGGCGAAGCCGTTGAACTTACATACAGCGGACTTAACGAACTTGTCAATACATACGCGCCGACGCTGATAGAGCTTCTCAGGGAAGATCTTGAAGGCGCGGACATTGATGTGGATGCGATCTTGCAGTCCGATAATCCTATCGGCGAACTTCTGGGGCAGGTTGCACCGACGCTTTTTGACCTGGTTGGTCCTAAGGCAACGGCTCAGTCTGTTTTAGGCACTGCATACGACGGATTCTCCGATAAGAAATATGCTTATCTTGAAGACTCTGACGCAGCTATGAGTTTCTGGAATCTGTATACCATGTGTAATGACAACCAGGATGCAGACGGAGTTCTCGGCGATTTCTGCAGTTCAACTCTTGAAAAGCTGGATGCATTGCTTTCTGCTTATGATGATTCCTACTATGTAATGAACGGTCAGATAGACGATATGCTGAACGACCTTCTCGGAAGCAGCGGATTCAACATAGCCAGACAGGATACAAGTGCATACTTTATTCTTTACAATGATTCCAGCGCGGAGAACTACTCTACCATTTTCAGTACTCTTAGCAACATGGGAATGAGCGGCATCGTTGCTTCCCGCGAAAATATCGGCGGCGTTCTTCTTAAGGACGGCGAGACCACCCTTGCGGAATGGGCTACTGAGGTTCAGGCAAACGGAAACATATACGATAACGGCACCTCCGATACAGAAGACGACATCGATCTGAATCCGTTTATCGGCTATGTGTCTTACTACGCCGGCCTGGCTCATATCACGGAGGAAGGCGCAACACTTACGCTTCTTGACGCGCTCTATTACTATTACAACCATCAGCTCACAGCGGATACGCTTCAAAACGCGGGCATACTGCTGTCAAACGGAAACGCGACTTACTCTTTTGCACAGAGCTTTGCGGAGCAGTTTATAGGCAAAGAGATAACGATCACCTTTGAGCCGGGAAAATACTGGTACAACTCCGCTTATGACGCAACCACCGGTTTTACCTGGAAACTGTTTGCAGATAATTTTGCCGTATTGTTAGGTTTTAGTGACCCTGCTTTTACAAATAACAACCGGTATCTGCTTCAGGGCGTATATGAAACCGTGCAATTCTGGATGCCTATATTCAGCAATACACCGCTCCCAACGCAGGAAGTATATCAAACTGAAGGCTGGTATAACAGCGCTGCCGAATCACTGCTTGTTCAGAACGGCACGTTCGCCAGCGTTGACGAAGCGCACGCGGCAATGGAAGCTTCCTATTTTGACGAGGAAGAACTCAATCTGCTGTATAATCTTGCAAAAAAATACAATTTTGTTGCAAGCGAACCTAATTTAGCCAGCATCAAAAATGATTATAATAACAGCAGCGAAGCTACAAATGAAGTATTGGGATATACCCTAAATTATACTTCTCGCTTTAGTCTGGATGTAATTGAAGAATTGGCAAACTGGAATCCCGACGGAGGAGATTTTGACGCTTTCATCGCTTCATCCCCCTACACCTCAACATTGAAAAATTATGTTGACGGCAGGTTCGGCATATATTACATCAACGAATATGTTATGGGCGGCGCCGGCAGCCGTCTGAACCACAACTATTCTGCTTCCGCCAAAGAGGTTTTAGACATCAATTACGTTTCTCAAAACGTAATTTCCTCATATGAATACGACGATTACAATGTTACCTCTGAAATATGGGTAGAGTTTGTAAACGTATGTCTTAACGATACGATCAGCGAGTATTTGGATCCGGACGCTGATAAACTGCCTGTAATTGGAGCAAATCTCAGTGAGATACTCAACAACCTTCTTACTACTAAGGTGGATTTGGCTTCCGCGCTTAAAGATGTTTATTCCAATCTTGCCAATCGTACGGTAGAAGCCATATTTGATCTTGTTCCGGTTCTCGTTGTAATTATAGACGAAGTCCTTATTCCGCTGATCTTCAACGGCCAGGGAGACATTTACGGTGCCGGGGGCATGGATCTTCTTAACTTAGTCGTTGGCATTCTTCTGGCAAATATATGGCCTGATCAAGACTATACGCAGGACGGCGGCAGCGACGAAGGCGTCGGAACACTCAGCCTCGACCTTAACGTTATCGTTCCCACGCTCCTGCACTGGATACTCGGGGACAATAAATATACCTATACTTATTATAACCGTACGGAAAACGGAGACGGCACATATACCTACGGCGATCCCTATTCCGGCCCATACGGAACAAAGTATACTGCTGACAACAAACTGAATTATGTAACTGTTGGAGAAGGGGAAAACGCAAAGGAATACAGAAGAGTACCTGTTATCTTTAACATTTACTATGTAGACTCCCGTATTGCGGATCTTGCAGTCAAAGATCTCGGCGTTGCCGGAGAAGGCGAAGATCCCGATACCAAAAAAGCTGTGGGCGAGCTTGTAACACAGCTTGTAACATTCGCAACGGAAACTGTTGACGAATATGTGGCGGAACACGGGGAGGACCCCAAGAGTTATAATGACAAGGGTCAAATTTCCAACAGAGGCATCAACAACCTGCTTGTTGCGTTCCCGGCGATCATTAATGACCTCGGCCAGAAATTCCTTGAGAAATACAATGTTTCCTCTGACTGGGAATTCGGCGAATTTGACTATACTGATGACGGATGCAGATATAATGTAAGCGTTCAGCAGTTTAAGGATCTTGTAGGAACGGACGATGCGTCCAGCATTTTGCGCACATTTGTTGATATGTTTATCAACAACTGGCTCAATGCGTTAACGGATATTCTTAACGATGTTGTTTCAGATACGGAAAACGATATAACTTCTAAGATTCCGATCGTTACAGCACTTCTGAACTCTGTTGATCTGTTTGGCGAAACAAGTATCCTGACAGATATCTTCAACGGTTTATTCCTTGTAACGAGGGATCATCCGGATTCCTTTACATTCGAAACACAGGAAAACGGCTATGTTGGTCTTGATACCCTCAGCGCTTATTTCCTGCTTGCAAATCTTAATACGATAATTGATATTGTTGTGTCAATCATTGATGCAAACGAAAACACTGAGCCATTACCGCCCTCAGGAGGCAACGATCCTTCAACCGGCGGATCGGGAAGCAGTTTTAATTTGAATACAATTATCGCACCGCTGATCGATTCACTGAATAATAACTTGTCTGACGTAGTAAGTGACGGCGAAAACCAGAATGTTGCCAAAGGGTTAATAGGCGCGCTTGACTCGCTACTTTCAACTCTCCTTTCCAATTCATATATGAACGGCTACCAGCTTGATGAAGTTGACGGAGTCCTCTCCAGCGTTGTTACAACCGTTACTAACGTTTTCGGCGAGGATCAGGCCGATCAGGTTATGTACCTTGTTACCGAATACCTCAAAGTACTCAACGCAGGCAGCGCAAATGCTGACGGCTCGGCAAACGCAAACGCTAACGGCCCGGTTGATCCCGACGAGGTATACACAAAGGAAAATCTTTCAAATATTGTTACTCAGACATATGTTCTTGTTGAATCACTGATTAACGATAACCTTGAAGATGTTATAGAAAGCATCGCCAAAAAAGACGTTGTCTTCCCGGACAACACGTATACACTTATTACAAGTGCAGTAAACGGAATCCTTTCACCAAGTGCAATTGCCGTTCGTTCAGATGTTATTGACAACGGCCTCACGGAGAAATTCAGCTGGGCTGATGTTGCCGCTTCCGGATATGCAACCGATCTCGGATATAATTTCAGCGACGGCGACAAGGACGGCTTCTATACAAGCCTTGTTGATTCGCTCGGCGTTATCCCGTCCATACTTGGCGTACTTCTTGTAGACGCAGGCGTTTATGAAAACGTTATTGCAACTGTATTCGGCGACCTCTGCGAAACAATGAAAATTGATTACGTTAAAACTCTTCCGGATGGCACTACAGGCGAAGAGGCAACTCTTATTGTTATAGAAATGGTTTCAGATATACTGGGAACCTTCCTTAATGCTCCCGTATCCGGAATTCTGGAACTTCTCAGAACCGTAGTTAACATTGCGTCTGATTCATATTTAAGTAACTTAGTGGATACGGCACTTGAACCGATCTTCGGCGAACTGGAAGGACTTAAAGCAATTCTTGCACAGCCCGCTCCAACCTTCCCAAAAGTTATAGATGATAAAATCATCAATCCGTTTAACAACATACTTTCACAGTATATTCCCGACAGCAATATTTTAATCACAATTATCGGTGCGATTGCAAATACCGATCTGAGTATAATTCCTCTTAATTATATTATCTCAAGATTGCAGCAATATACCGGTTCTAATGAGGAATTACTGCTTATGCTGTTTACATTGCTTGCCGACGTAATCACCGACGATTCCGTATTCGGCCAGCTTGTGGGCAACCAGTATCCGTGGCTTACGGATCTTATAACAAAGTATGACTCAGCAAGTCTTTTGAACCTTATCAAAGATATTGTAAATTCCATTCAGAGTCCTAAAGAAATCCAGTGGATCTTTAACAATTACAACAAGCAGTCAAATAACTTTGAGTATCCCACCGGCATAACGGCGCAGGATGCAGAAGATGCCGTTGACAGCCTTGATGATCTTGTTGCAAACCTCTTCCCGCTTCTTAAGGAGTTTGGAGTTGTTGATCAGGATAATCTCGGCGATCTGCTTAACGGATTCATCTTTACAAATGCAAATATCACGGCTCTTGCAAAGGCAGTTTACGGAGGTATTGAAACCGCCTCGCAGAACGATGCTGACGGAATCTTCGTATTCTCACCCGCACAGTTTGCTGATTATCTTATGGACAGCAGCTACGGAGCAACATTCTCCTCCGCTGCAAACACGCTCAGAAGATGCAGCACATGGAGCCAGGTAGGCACTGTAAACTGGGGCTTCACGGACGGTTCCGCAAAGGCCCAGGAAGGCTTTGTAAAGGCTCTTGCCGCTCTTACAAGACCTGCAAACGATATTCTTGCAGCATTTCTTGCAGAGGGCGACGCTAACCTTGCTGCTGTTGCGGCTCAGATCCTTAGGGATTTTGATGTTAACGTAACAACAACAAACGGCAACTTTAACGTTCAGATCATACTTCAAAACAGCACTCTTACAATCAACTTCACAAATAATGATAACCCGGGTAGCAAGACTTCATCAGTAGTTATCGACCTTGTCCCCGTTATCGAACAGCTCAGCATTCTTACCATCAAGGGCGGCAACGGCTATGAAAGCGCGATCATTCCGCTTCTGAACGCATTCAACGTTGAATGCAAGAGCTATGATCAGTATCTTAAGGATTACAGCAATGCTAAGGACAGCATTCTGATCAATATTCTTAATCCTATCGTTGACTTCCTTAATGATGTTACTTCCGCACCGTTTGATACGCTTACGGCAGCGCTTCCGAAGCTTGCCGCATTCCTTGACGGCAACGGACTCGGCAAAGCGGTAAACAACCTGCTTGCTCCTATAACAGATCTCATCGATGTTCTTAATGACAACGGCATCAATGTAGATTCTCTTATTGAACAGATAGCCGGAAAATCACTTAAGGATCTGCTTGAAGATCTTATAGGAATGGATCTCGGAAATGTTAAACTTGAGCTCACAAATCTTGACGAAAGCCTTAACATTCAGGATATTCTGATTCCGCTTGTTAACAGTCTTCTTAAAGATAACGGCATAAACATCAAGCTTGATGATATTGACTGGGGCGCTCTTGCAAGTCTCAGCAACCAGGGCCAGGTACTCGTTTCCGTACTCCGCTACATTGAAAACGTTCTTATCAAGAACGCCGCCGCTATTAATTCTCTTCTCAGCGGCATAGATGCTATTAAGAACAATAAGACGATTCTTAATATTCTTGATACCATCTTCGGTCAGATAGCCACTGCAAAGAAGGACGATATCGTTCTTGCAGTATTCTATCTCCTGCTTTGTGAGCCTACAAACGTATTCTTTGATTACACAGGCTTTGAATACAAGGATTATGAATTCACATATCCAACAACGGTTGATATGGAATTCTTAACCATCCTTGGTCCTATGCTTGACGGCCTTATCGGCGGACTGATCCCCGGCGGCCTCTCAAGCCTTGTTGTAGAAAATCTTTACACAGACAACATCATCAGCTCTCTTGCAACAGGCCTTTACGGCGCAATTGAAGGCGTTAAGATTAACGATTCAATGAACCTTACAGAGCTTCTTGCAATGACAGACATCGACTTCTCTACAGACGCCGTTGCAGACCTTCTTGAAAACAAGGACTACGGCCAAACGTATTCAAGCGCAGCGCGTGTAATAAGAAACGCAGGCGCATGGAGCAGAGTAAATGCAAACAGCCTCAGCTGGGGCGTAACAGACAGAGATTCGTTCGTACATGCACTTTGCGCAGTACTTCGTCCTCTTTACGGCGTACTTGACGTACTGCTCAACGACGGATCACTTGGTTTGTTCAATCTTATCTACCTGCCCGGTTCAGACGGCTACACCTCAACGATCGTTCCGCTTCTTGAGGCATTCGGCTGCTACAATATCAAGACCCAGTATCAGTACAGACAGGATATGTCTAAGGAATATGATTACATCCTTATCGATGTTCTCAATCCGCTTCTTGATAAGATAGAAGATCTTCTTAACGCGCCTATCCAGACGCTTGCTGATATGCTTCCGAACCTTGCGCTCTTCTTTGCAAATGACGGACTTCTTCAGATCATAGAGAATCTGCTTACTCCTATCAAGGCTCTGCTTGATGCGGTTCAGCCTATAGCGGATGTAAACGACATTCTTGTGGCCGCAGGACTTGATATTGAGAAAGAGCTTCAGAAGCTTGGCCTTGTAGGCAGCAACTACAGCTTTGACATTTATAACCTTTCGGATTCACTCAGACCGCTTATCGGCAAAGACAACATTGTTTCTCTTCTGAACACGGTACTCGGTATGATTGAAGTCGGCGGTGCTCCTCTTGCTCTTGAGCTTATGCCGATTGACTGGTATCAGCTTGCATCACACGGCGAGGTCATCACGGATGAAGCGTCTCAGGCTTCAACTCACGGCGGAAGAGTTTATGTTGACGCTGACCCGAATGAAGTGCTTATTGCAGTTCTTCGTTACCTGGTTGAAACAATTAACTATAAGGACAATTACAGCATTATCAGCAACCTTATAGGCGGACTGATCGGCAGCGCGGACGATTCGATCTCAAGCGTTGTAGATAACGTTCTCGGAATTCTTACCGGCGAAACAGATCAGGTAATTTCCGACCTGTGCGGAGTTCTTGAAACTCTTGCTTAATTGAAAAATTAAACAGGTTACAACTTACGGGCGCCCCTTTTCGGGGCGCTCTTTTTTACCGGTTTTAAGGAAAACATAGTCAGTTATACAGCAGACACGGCGATCCGTACCCCGATTCTTTATGTTTGCTATCCCCCTCCGTTTCTGATATAATATAGGAAAACTGATTGGAATAAGCGGGTTTCATTATGGCACGTGACAGAAGCATTGATATTTTAAAAGGTTTTGGAATTATTTTGATGGTTATCGGCCACGTTGGTGTCGGCACGCCTATGAGCCGCTACTGCGCAAGCTTTTACATGCCGCTTTTCTTTGTGATCTCCGGTTACCTGATAAAAACAAAAAGGCCATATAAAGAATTCATAACAGGCAGGCTTAAAAGATTGATGGTCCCCTACTATGTCTTTGGGTTTATCGGTCTGGCGCTGTGCTATATTTTTAAAAAAGGTGATATTAAAGAATATACCGTAAACATGTTATTCTTCCCTGCGGATGACACTATGCCCATTGTCGGCGCCATATGGTTTCTGATATCCATGTTCCTGTCAGAATGTATCTATTATCTGTTTTTAAAAATAAGCAAAAAACCGCTGTATACGCTTTTTCTGTGTATAACCAGCTGCGTGCTTTTAACGGTAATTCCGGGCATTTTTAATATTCAGCTGCCTTTTGCGCTTAATACGGTAGGCAGCAGCTGTTTATATCTTCATTTCGGATATCTTATAAAACGCCGCTGTACAAAGAATGAAAGCAAAAATCCCCTGACCCTCAGCTGGGTTTTGACCGTGGTAATGCTTGCGGCGCACCTCGTGCTGTGTTTCCTAAATGATGCCACCAATTACCGGCAGGCTAACTTCGGTAAAAGTATACTGATATATCTGTTCATCTCTATGGTGGCTATAATCGGCTACTGGAATCTGTTTAAAAAGCTAACGCACCCCCGCATTCTGTTAAACTATCTTGATTTTGTCGGCAGAAACAGCATGGTCTATCTTATAACAAATCAGATCGTAATATTTTTTGTGAAAAAAGTGCTTGAGCTCTTTTTCAGCAGCACGGATACGCTTAGCACGGTTGTTTCAAAAGGAATCTGTATCGTTTCGTCACTGGCCGTTATTCACGTTCTTGTTTATGTGTTAAATAATAAAAAATTAAAATTCCTGATAGGCAAATAGCATACCGGCAAAGACAAATCATTTTTCATCCAGTAACGACAGTGGGATCAAAATCTTCCGTTGCCTGCTTATATCCTGTTTAGAAGTTTTGTCTGCCTCATGCCGTTAAATATAAACCGTTTGCAGCAAACGATATTTTAAAATCATAACCGTCCGTTTCACGGGCGGTTATGATTTTGCATGCCTTTTTTAATTTATGCTTGTATATTTATATATAATTTAGTATAATTAATCTGTATGTAACTTGTGCACGGTGGTGAAAAAATGCTCGGAAAATATGTCCGTATCCGCATAGATCATCCTATCGGTTCGGTAGACAAAAAAACGGGCTATACTTATCCGCTGAATTACGGAGCAGTTTATGGTTCCGATAATCTTTATTCCTTTGTTATGGGAATAGACCATCCCGTTCGTAATTTTGACGGACGAGTTATAGCAACGCTCAACCCCAAAGCGGGCGGGCGGCAGATCTTAATAACCGCGCCTAAAAGCACGCGGTTTATTATCAACGATATCGCAAAATATATAAACGCAAAAAGGGATTTCCCTAAATACAAACTGGAATGCCTGTATGAAAGCAGCTGCGGCGCTGTGGTCTACAGGGACATAAAGGGCGAAGTACGGTATCTGCTCATCAAAAACAGGAGGTCCGCCCACTGGGGATTCCCAAAGGGACACATTGAACCCGGAGAAACGAAACAGCAGACTGCAATAAGGGAAGTTCTGGAGGAGACGGGAGTTCACGTTAAGCTTATTGAAGGATTTGAAAGTGTTTCAAAATATAAGATCCAAAATAAAATTGAGAAGGTTGTTTCCATATTTGTGGGCACAACGAGCGACACATCCACTTCTATTCAGCCTGAAGAGATAGAGGATTATATATGGCTCACCTATGACAGGGCATTAAGTATTCTTAAATTTGACAATGACAAGGCGATAATCACACAGGCCAACGCATTTTTAAACGATAACAACTACATTTAAAGAGGTTGCGATGAACAAAGAGCAGGAATATCTTATCCGGCTTACGGCGGCGTATTTAAACGGCGAAAAGGTCAGTCTGAAAGAAAGGATCGATTATCCCGAACTGATTAAGGAATCGCTCAGGCAGGATCTTTTCGGCGTTGCCTTTTGCGCGATAGCGGATTCCGTGAACAAAAACGAGGTCTTGGATAATAAAGCGCTTGCGCAGTATCAGGCTCTTTTTACGGAAAGCCTTTACAATTCCAATTTGCTGATGAAAGTTTATGGAGATCTGAAAGCCACCCTCACAGGCGCTCAGATCCGTTTTGTTCCCGTTAAAGGCGTTGTATTGAGAAATTACTACCCTGTTGCGGAAACACGTTCTATGGGCGATGCAGACGTTTTGATCGACGCAGACAGGCGCAACGCGGCCAAGGCAGCGCTGATCAAAGCCGGCTTCGTATGCGAAAGCGATAAAGGACCAGAATGGGCTTACAGAAAAAACGGGATCCGAATGGAAGTGCACACCTCCATACTGAATGCCAGCCCGGGAAAAAACAACGCAAAGCAGTATTTTGCCGATGCAATAGACCGGGCGGAATTCAACGGGTGTGAGGGCCGGTTTGACGACACTTACCATTTTGAATTTCTTGTAACGCATCTTGCACAGCATTTTGCAGATTTCGGCGCCGGGATCCGAATGATCCTTGACCTTGCCGTTATGCTGAGATCCTGCAACATAGATATCGGCAGGGTCTTAAAAGATCTGGATTCCGCCGGTCTGGGAAAATTTGCCAGAACAATGCTGAGCGTTTGCTTTAAATGGTATGGATACGGCCGTGATTTCGGAGAAGATACGGCAAAGGCGGAGGATTTTATTGCATCGCATGGTACTTTCGGCTTTAAAGACAGAGACCTTTCTGCCGTAGTAATGCGTAAGGAATTTGAAAAGGGCAAAACGGGCGGCCCTGTTTTGCGCAGACTGCGACTGCTGTTTCCGCCGTATGAACGTATGCGTGAATTGCCGTACATAAAATTCATAGACGGCAGGCCGTATATGCTGCCCGCCGCCTGGATATATAGAATAATATATAATTTCAGAAACAGAAAAAGCAGAATGATGCAGACCGCTAAAGGTCTTTCAAGCAGCATAAGTTTGGAGAAAGCAAAAGAAGAGTTTGAATTTTTTAAGGAAATAGGCCTTAACTGAATACGAGGCTTATAAACGCAATAAAAAGACAGCGGAGGTTCATATGGGATTTTTGATTGCAATACTTGTAATTCTGATCGTTCTTGTAATAGCGTTTGCAGTTTGGTTCATAACTTATAAAAACAGCGGCAAGTGCCCGCTCTGCGCCCTTGAAAAGCTTATTAAGCCAACAAAAGTTACTATGGACGTTGAAAACGAAGAGCTCTATTCAAACGGCACGGCGCTGACTCCGCCAATGGGCTGGAGCAGCTGGAACACGTTCCGCCAGAACATTAGCGAAGATCTTTTGCTGAGCACGGCTCAGGCGGTTAAAGACAGCGGGCTGCTTGACGCCGGCTATCAATACATAAATCTTGACGACTGCTGGCACAGTTCCATGAGAGATAAAGACGGCAGGCTTCAGGGCGATCTTGAAAAATTCCCCAACGGCATACAGCACCTCATTTCGCAGATAAACAGAATGGGAATGAAGGTAGGCCTTTATTCCTCAAACGGCACGCTTACCTGCGAGGATCTGCCGGCGAGCCTTGGCAGAGAAGAACTTGACGCACAGACAATCGCAGAATGGGGATGCGAATTTTTTAAGTATGATTTCTGTCATCATCAGGTAATAAGCGGCGAAGCGCCCGTTATTGAGGCGCTTGAGATCAGCGAACCGGGAAAAAGCGCCGGGCTTACGCTCTATCCCGAGGATGCAGAACTTTCCGGCAGGGCAAGGGTTTTAAACATAAAAAAACTGCCTAGCGGAAAAGGCATAGGCATGCTCAACCATGCCGCCGGAACTGCAACTTTCCGCCCGACGATAAATAAGGGCGGCTCATATGTGCTGACGCTGCTCATCTATAAACAACTAACTGTAAGAGAGCAGTATATACAGGTTATAGTAAACGGCAAGATATATGAAGTATTTACGCCTACCGCCAAGGGATTTACTCCCACGGGCCGAGTTCAGACCATGATAGAACTCAAAGAGGGCGTAAATGAAATCGTGCTGACCAACCCGGTCGTTACCGCGGCGGACAGTTCGTTTATTCAGTACAAACGTATGGGCAATGCGCTTAAAGCGGCAACCAAAAAAGTTTCCTTTGAGCGCGGCACAAGAGAAAAGCCCATCGTCTTTTCCATCTGCGAATGGGGCATGGCCTTCCCGTGGCACTGGGGTTCGCGTGCCGGAAATATGTGGCGCACCACGCCGGATATATCTGCAAACTGGAAAAGCGTTCACATGATCTACAGCCATACTATAAGGCTTTATAACTATGCATGCCCCGGAGCATGGAACGATCCCGATATGCTTGAAGTGGGCAACGGAAAACTTACCGAGACGGAAAACAAGACCCATTTCAGCCTGTGGTGTATGATGGCTGCGCCGCTGATACTCGGAAACGATGTGCGGCTTCTGGTGGGCTCTGACGGAACGCCGATCGAAAACCACCCGATCTTAAGGACTGTTACAAACAGAAATCTTATTGCAATCGATCAGGACGAGCTGGGCAAGCCCGCAAAACGAATCAAAAAGATCCGGGGCATAGATATTATAGGCCGTCCCCTTGCAAACGGCGATATTGCGGTATGCCTTTACAATCCGAGCCGTCGCGTCAGAGGGATCACGCTTGATCTGAACGATATACTGGCAGACGAGTATCTTGATTTTCCGCCTGAACAGACTTATCAGACTCATGAGCTCTGGAGCGATGAGCGTTTTAACACGAGGACGATTTCCGTTTCTCTTCAAAAACATGACTGCCGTGTTTACAGAATAAGCAGGCAATAATATGCTTACAAGGCTTTATAAAGACGATTTTGACGCTGTTTACAAAATAATGAAAGAGAGCTTCCCTGCGGACGAAATACGCCCGTATGAGGCGCAGAAAGCGCTTTTTGACAAAAATGGCTTTTTTGTTTACGGTGTTAAAAGCGAAGGCGGAGAACTAAGGGCCTTTATAACGCTTTGGCAGCTTAACGGCTTTACCTTCGGCGAGCATTTTGCCGTGGACAAAAAGGACCGGGGCAGCGGACTGGGAGGAAAAATAATCAGAATAGCAGCCAGGAATACAAACGGCAGATTCTGTTTTGAAGTGGAACCGCCGGAAACCGAAATCGCAAAACGCAGGATCGGTTTTTACAGGCGGGCAGGCTTTGTACTGAACGATTACGAATACATTCAGCCTCCTCTGGGCAAAAGCAAACGATCTATTCCTCTTATGATAATGTCTTATAAACACGGCCTTTCCGTTCAAGAATTTGAAACGGTAAAAGAAGAGATCTATAAAAACGTGTACGGAATGAAACAATAAAACGGCATCATGAAAGCCGCAGCGTATATGCTTTTACGCTGCGGCTCCTTTTTATATCTTAGCAAAAAAACAGGCGCGGATATACCGCGCCCGGAATTTTTATGATTGTGGAAAAGCCATTAGTTATTGATAAGCTTATCCTCTTCATTGTTCCAGCTGTAAAGCTTGCGAACTTCTGCGCCTACTGCCTCTGAAGGATGTTCTGAAGCCAGCTTTCTCATAGCCTTGAAATGAACCTGGCGGCCTGCCGGACTCATATCAAGCAGGAACTCTTTTGCAAAAGTACCGTCCTGAATATCCGAAAGGATCTTCTTCATGGCCTTCTTTGTATCCTCTGTGATGATCTTAGGACCGGTGATATAATCGCCGTACTCGGCAGTATTTGAGATAGAATATCTCATTCCGGCGAAACCTGACTGATAAATAAGATCTACAATAAGCTTCATCTCATGAATGCACTCAAAATAAGCGTTTCTGGGGTCATAACCTGCCTCGCAAAGGGTTTCAAAGCCCGCCTGCATAAGAGCGCAAACGCCGCCGCAAAGAACAGCCTGCTCACCGAAGAGGTCTGTTTCGGTTTCGGTTCTGAAAGTGGTTTCAAGAACACCTGCGCGCGCTCCGCCGATACCGGCAGCATAAGCAAGAGCAATATCAAGCGCATGGCCGGTGTAATCCTGCTCTACCGCAACAAGGCACGGCGTGCCCTTGCCCGCCTGATATTCGCTGCGAACAGTGTGGCCGGGAGCCTTGGGAGCAATCATGGTGACATCAACATTTTTCGGGGGCTTGATGCAGCCGAAGTGAATATTGAAACCGTGAGCAAACATAAGCATGTTGCCCTCTTCAAGATTTGGCTCGATTTCAGACTTATAAACATCTGCCTGCAGTTCATCGTTGATAAGGAACATGATGATATCCGCCTGTTTGGCAGCTTCAGCGGTTGTATACACCTTGAAGCCCTGCTCCTCCGCCTTTTTCCAGGACTTACTGCCTTCATAAAGGCCTACTATAACGTCACAGCCGGACTCTTTAAGGTTGAGCGCATGGGCATGACCCTGTGAGCCGTAGCCGATTATAGCGATTTTTTTACCTGAAAGATAATCAAGATTGCAATCTGACTGATAAAAGATTCTTGCCGTGGACATAGTTTTTTCCTCCTAAAAAGATTTGTAACATTCGTCAACACAAT
Organism: uncultured Clostridium sp.; assembly: GCA_958422185.1. Lineage (GTDB taxonomy): Bacteria > Bacillota > Clostridia > Oscillospirales > Acutalibacteraceae > Eubacterium_R. The sequence goes on along the minus strand of CATZNW010000018.1, from coordinate 25,458 downwards.
ATGTATTGCGCATATCTGTCAGCGATTTTTATTATAGTCCCTTGCAAAACGTTCGTCAAGGCTTTTTTGCCGATAATTACTTGTAAAACTAACAAAAAAGTAGTAATATAACAGTAAATAATTATTCAATTTTAAACCTATTTTAACTGTAGAGGTATAAGTGTTAAAAAAAGGGGGCAAACGAAATGAACAGAGCACAGAAATTAAGGTTTTATATTGAAGGGCTTTGTGTATATGATCTAAAAGGAGACGAGGTAGTGGCAAGCCTGCTGCGCCTTTTGCGGAGTGTTGGCGGCGAAGAGGTGCTTGAGCGGCAGAGCGAATTTTTCAGAATGGTCACAAGTCACAATTCCTTTAAAGAATACCTTTCCCGGCTGATATTAACAGACGACAACGCTTTTACAAAAGCGGCCGCTGCCGGCACGGCGGGAGACCTGCCGGACGCCGTAATAAACGGGGTGAAGAGCGATCTTGCAAAGCTTGAAGCAGTATCAGATATTGTGCCTGAGGACATATACGACTCCGTTGAAGACACGGATCTGAAAAAAGTGCTTAAAACGCTGCCCGGCTGGCAGACCGGAAAAGCCGCGCCTCCGCTTGCATCAGGATGGGAAAACCGGATAGGCGAACTGATTGAATACCATAAAAAAAACGGGTACGGTATGTTTTCAAAATACAACGCGTTTACATGGCGTGACCACGGTCTTTACCCCATTTCTGGCACGGACCCCATACTGCTTTCCGACCTTAAGAATTATGAGGAGCAAAGACAGAAGGTTATTGATAACACAGAAAGCTTCGTCAACGGCTATCCCTCAAACAACGTTCTTCTTTACGGCGACCGTGGAACCGGAAAAAGCTCCACCGTTCATGCTGTGCTTAACGCTTATGCTCCTATGGGGCTTAGAATGATAGAGATCTCAAAGAGCGATATACCCGATCTTACCATGATAAGGGAAATGCTGGCCCAAAGCCCTATGAAATTTATAATATTCATAGATGACCTGAGCTTTGATTCGCATGACGATTCCTTCGGCGAGCTTAAAGCCGCGCTTGAGGGAAGCCTGTCAGGCAGAAAACACAATACAATCATTTACGCGACATCAAACAGGCGGCATCTGATCAAGGAAAGCTTTTCTGACCGCGAAAACGATATAAACAGAAACGACATTATGCAGGAGCAGCTTAGCCTTTCCGACAGATTCGGCCTTTCCATAACATTTATCAATCCGGACAAGAAAGGCTATCTTGACATTGTTGAAAAGATTGCCGCGGACAGAAAGCTTGACGTTGACAAAGACCGTCTGTTCAGCGTTGCGGAGCAGTGGGCCACCCGCAGGGGAGGACGTTCGCCGAGGTGCGCGCGTCAGTTCATAGACTTTGTGGAAAGCGCCGAAAAGCGCGGAAAAGAATGGTAAAATAAGTATAATATTTTATTAAAAAAGATTTAACAAATTTCACCGTTTGTTAATGCCAAAATCAAATTATGAACAAAAACGGATGATATTATTTTCCAAAAAGGAAGGAGAACACCGCATATGAGCAATAAAATACTTGTTGTGGACGACGATCTCAATATCTGTGAGCTTTTAAAGCTTTATCTTGAAAACGAGGGCTACACGGCTTACGTTGCAAACGACGGCAAAGCCGCGGTAGATATGTTCAACGAAAAATCACCGGATCTTGTTTTGCTTGATATAATGCTGCCCAAGATGGACGGCTGGCAGGTGTGCAGGGAGATACGGAAATCCTCTTCCGTGCCGATCATCATGCTTACCGCTAAGGGCGAAACGTTTGACAAGGTCCTTGGCCTTGAGCTCGGAGCGGACGACTATGTTACGAAACCGTTTGATTCAAAAGAAGTTATGGCAAGGGTCAAAGCGGTGCTCCGCCGCGCAAAGGGCGAAGGAGATAATGGTGCGAATGAAAAAAAGGTAGTTAAATACGACAAGCTTGAGATCAACATAGAAAACTACGAACTTAAGGTGGACGGAAAAGTGATAGACACGCCTCCGAAAGAACTGGAGCTTATTTATCATTTTGCGTCAAACCCAAACAGAGTCTACACAAGGGATCAGCTTCTGGACGAGGTCTGGGGCTTTGATTACTACGGAGATTCACGAACGGTTGACGTGCATGTTAAAAGGCTGCGCGAAAAACTGGAGGGCGTATCTGACAAATGGTCGCTCAAGACCGTTTGGGGCGTAGGATACAAATTTGAAACCAAGGAATAAACAATATGGCGGCGAAGGCAAGGACTAAGGTAGACATCGGCAAAAAAATAGAAAACAGAATACTTAAGCTTGCCGGCTTCCTGCACATAAAGCCAAATATTTTCACAAAATATTTTTTAACTTTTGCGGCAATATTTCTGACGGTTATGGTTGTGCTTGGCGTGGCGCTGATGCTGCTTGTAAACAATTACACGGTAAACGAGCGCACAAGCATGCTCAAAGAAAACGTTTACTCGATCGCCAACACAATACAGGGCACGCTTTCCACAAGCGAGATGAATGAAAAGTACACGCTTGGAAAAGAGCTTTTATGTGAAACTCTGGCAACTGTATCACAATCGATCGACGCGGATATCTTTGTGTGCGACACGGAAGGCAATATAATCCTTTGCAGAGATAAGGCCGGGTCTTTGCCCGCGCTGGGATACTTCCCCAGCTGCTCAGTACACGACAAGATCGTAATAAACAGCAGCATACTGTCCGCCGTTTACCAGGAAGGCCAGATCGTTGAAAAAGCAACGATCGGCGGCACGCAGTGCTTTGTCGTAGGCAGACCGATCTACGAGGGCGGAAATATTATAGGCACGGTCTTCGCGCTTTCCAACACGGGAATACAGAATCTTTCCGTAATTGTTTTGAGACTGTTTTTAACAGCTGCATTTTTCTGCCTTATTTTTGCCTTTATTTGTATATACTACTTAACAAAGAAAATGCTTTCCCCTCTTCAGCAGATGAGTAAGGCCGCAAAGCAGTTTGCAGCGGGAGATTTTTCATACCGGGTCAAGATAGAGGGTTCTGACGAACTGGCTGAACTGGGGCGCAATTTCAATGACATGGCAGAGGCGCTTGCAGTGCTTGAGGGGTCGCGGAGAAGCTTTGTTTCAAATGTTTCACACGAGCTTAAAACGCCCATGACCTCAATTGCAGGGTTTATAGACGGAATACTGGACGGCACCATTCCAAAGGAAAAAGAAGACTATTATCTGGGCATAGTGAGCGGCGAAGTGAAAAGGCTCTCCAGACTTGTGGTATCCATGCTCAACATGAGCAAGATAGAAAGCGGCGATCTGGAAATGAAACCGTCCCGCTACGATATATCCGATCAGATAATACACATTCTTTTGACCTTTGAGCAAAAAATAGAAAGCAAAAACATAGATATAAGAGGGCTGGATGAATTTAACCCCACCTTTGTTGTCGCAGACCCGGATATGATCTACCAGGCCATCTACAACCTTGTTGACAATGCAGTTAAATTTACAAACGAAAACGGCTACATTGATGTAAGGCTTAAAGAAACGGCAACCCAAATTGAACTTAGCATCAAAAACAGCGGCACCGGTATCAAAGCGGAGGATCTTTCAAGAGTATTTGAACGATTCTATAAGGCTGACAAGAGCCGCAGCCTGGATTCAAAAGGCGCGGGGCTTGGTCTGTACCTTGTTAAGCTTATGATAGAAATGCACGGGGGCAGAGTTTGCGCCAAGAGCGAAAGTGAGGACACTGCGGAATTCTCATTCACCCTGCCCAAGCAATTCAGCCCTGTTTATTTAAAGGAGACGAGATAAATGAGCAACGATTATGAAAACGGATTCACGCCGGATGAAAACAAAGCAGCGGAAAATCAGAATACCGCTCACGGCGCGAACAGCGGCACCAGCGAAACATCAGGCACGCACTACGGAAATGCCGGCGCAAACGGGTACGGCAGCACATATCAAAACACCGGCGGTTCCGAAAACAACAGTGCTAACGAAAACAACACGACTTATCACTACGCTTATAACAGCGCGGGACAGAACAACACAAATTATTACTCTGCTCCGGGCAGTCAAAACAGTTCGCAGCCTGAACCCAAAAAGAAACATAAGAAGCAAAAAGCTGTTGAATACGATGCTTTCGGCAACCCGGTCAAGCCCAAGAAAAACAAGGCTGCCGTCGCCATTATAACCGTTATCGTTATCTGTGTCATAGCGGCAGTAGTCGGAATCATCCTTTCTGTCTCCGGCAACGGCGCGGACGCACCTAACGGGTCTCAGGAAAACAACTCATCCTCGTCAGGCGTTCAGATACAGGACAGCAACGGATCTGTTGCCTCAACTGATGATGCGGGCAACTATACAGTTGCCGGAATTGCACAGAACTGCATTGATTCCTGCGTAGGCATAACGGTTTACACAGAATCGAGCCCATACAGCTATTTCTACGGCTACGGTAACGGAAATTCCGATTCTTCCGGCGAGCAGACGGTATCCGGCGAAGGCTCGGGCATAATCATGCTTGAAGAAGGCAATTACACATATATCCTGACCTGTGCCCATGTTATAAGCGATGGTTCCAGCTTCACCGTTACGCTTAATAACGGCGATGAATATGACGCAACGATGGTCGGATATGACAATCAGACCGATATAGGCGTATTGAGGATATCCGCCACAGGTCTTCAGGTTGCGGAGTTTGCAGACTCTGATTCCGCCGTTGTGGGCGAACAGGTAGTTGCTATCGGCTGTCCCGGCGGACTTGAATTTATGAACAGCGTTACCAGCGGCTATATTTCCGCGGTTGCAAGGCCGGTTTCCTCCAGCATAGGCTACGATCAGGAATGCATACAGACGGATGCTGCGATCAACCCCGGCAACAGCGGCGGAGCGCTCTTTAATATGCAGGGCCAGATCATTGGCGTAAACTCCTCTAAGATCGCCTCCACAGAATATGAAGGCATGGGCTTCGCCGTGCCCAGCAACACTGCTATTGCAACGGCGAACAGCCTTATCAGGGTAGGCTATGTTGAGGGCAGAGCGCAGATAGGCATAACCTATACAAGTATTGAGAACTACTCAAACGCGTCTGCAATCCTGAACGCACTTGAGGAACTCGGATACGCTGACGCGAACGGCACTATGGTCATCAATGAAGTTAACGCCGATTCAGACCTTGCGGACAAAAACATCCGTGAATACGATATGATTGTTGCAGTTAACGGCACAACGCTTACAAGCAGCGATATCATGACCTCTACCCTTGCGGATTCAAACCCCGGAGACACGATTACGCTTACGATCGCAAGAATAGAAAACAATCAGATCAATACGTTTGACGTTGAATGCGTTCTGTCCGAATCAAAAGGCAATTAAAAAACAGATATGCTAAACCGCCTGAGTCTTTTCAGGCGGTTTTTTTCATATAATCATAAGAAAGGAAAATACTGCCTGGCAGTTTTTTTGATTTATGAGCAAAAACGCTTGCTTTATAAGGTGAAAATGTTGTATGCTGTAATTGGAATACACTGCTTAAAAAATGCTTCATACCGGCTGTATGACCATTAAGCGGTAATTTTTACCCGAAAAAACATTGCGCAAGGCTGTGTCTGATAAAAGGAGTGGGAGAATGTCTAAAAAATCAATATTTATCATTATTGTTTTGATCATTGTGATTGCCGCAGTAGGAATCGTTTCCGGATATTTTATATTAACCAATGACGGTCCTTTTACCGGCATTGTTACGTCTGCGGAAACAGGCGAGCCCCTTTCAGACGTAAGTGTTACGGACGGCAGAAACGTTGTTAAGACGGACCGAAACGGAAGATTTAAGCTTAACGGCTGGCGCAAGGCAAGATTCATCACGGTTACGGCGCCGGCAGGATATTGGACGGAGGATTATTATATTCCCGCGGACGGAAACACGAGATCATACGACTTCCAGCTTGAAAGATCCGATATAGCGGCAGGCAGCGCGCATACATTTTTACAGATTTCTGATACGGAGATCGGCGAGGACGGAGTCGGCGAATGGATAGATCATGTAAAAAAACTTGCTGATGAAATGCAGCCGGCTTTTCTGATCCACACGGGGGACATATGCTATGAGGCGGGGCTCAAACGCCACCTTTCCGATATGAACACGGAGAATATGGGTCTGCCGGTACGGTACATCATGGGAAACCATGATTATGTTAAAGGGGATTACGGCGAACAGCTTTTTGAAAGCATCTACGGACCGGAATGGTATTCCTTTGAAGTGGGAAACGTTCATTATGTTGTAACGCCGTTTCAAAACGGCGACTACAGATCCGGTTACAGCAAAAACGACCGCTGGCGCTGGCTTGAAAACGACCTTGAAAATACAGACCCGGATATGAAAGTTATTATGTTCAACCACGATAAACCGGCAACCGACAATTATGTTATCGAGTTTGACCGCAAGGAACTGGATCTGACCAAACATAATCTGATTGCGTGGGTATTCGGGCACTACCACTACAATTATGTGGAATGCAACCGACTGCAGACCACGGACATAAACGATTATGTTCTGAATATCTGCACCGGAAGGCCGGACTGCGGCGGCATAGATGAATCGCCGAGTTGCAGCCGCATCATCAGCATTGATGAAAACGGGACTGTAAGCACGCAGCTTTATTATTATGATGATTCCCGTTTCACACAGCCTGACGCGCAGAACGTTGCCGCGCTTACTTCCCTGCCCGGCAACATCCTGTTCTGCGACCCGATATATGACAACGGCCGCATCTATGTGGGCACAGCGGACGATGACTGGCCGCGCAAATGCGGAATATACTGTATAGACGCCCAAACAGGCGAAATCCTCTGGGAAAAGGAAACGGATAATTCCATAAAGAACAACATTCTGCTGACGGACGGAAAAATAATTGCGCAGGACTGCGACGGTGATCTCTATTGTGTAAATGCCGAAGACGGCTCTGAGATCTGGGGCATAGCCTCTACATGGGATATGCCGCTGAACACCAGCACGGGCATCTGCACGGACGGAAAATACATTTTTGCAGGCGGAGCGCGGCACATTCAGGCGTTTGACCTGCAAACGGCGGAAGCCGTCTGGAGCACGGTCCGTGGCACCGGTGAATCCTCCGCAGCCGAATTTGTGCTTTGCGGAGACAGGCTGATCGTTAGTTCACACTGGGACGCACTTGCGGCACTTGATAAAAACACAGGCAAAAAACTTTGGAAAATAAAGGATGAGGATATTCGCTTCAGAAGTTCCACGCCCGCAGTGATAAATGAAAACACCCTGCTTGTGGCAGACAGCGACGCCATCATGACGGTTGACGCCGCAAGCGGAAAGATCACGCATAAAACAGACAATACCGGCTATAATTTTGCAACGGCCTCACAGCCGCTCATAAAAGAAAACACCGCATATATCGCCACTGCGGACAAAGGTGTGGTAGCGTATGACCTTGTGAAAAATCAGATCTTATGGAACACGCCGACAGACGGGAGCATGGTCTATACGGCGCCATACACCAGCGGCGATTCACAGACAGTTGAGGGAAAGATACTGGATATCGGCGGAGCGCTCATTTTCGGCGCGTCAGACGGCAATGTTTACAAACTGGATCCGCAGAGCGGAAACGTGATCAACAGGATCACCGTTGGCGCACCTGTGCCGGGCACACTTGCATATGACGGCACGGCTCTGTATGCCGGAGGATTTACAGGGGGCATTTACCGTATAAACGGTCTGTAATAAAATAAAAACAAGAAACCGCCGGAACGCATTTTGCTGCATTCCGGCGGCTTATTTATTTTCAGATGAATATACTTTATTGGATCAAAGTTCCGCTATGAGTTCGACCTCGCAGAGAACATTCTTCGGCAGCGCCTTTACGGCAACGCAGCTTCTTGCCGGTTTGTTGGTAAAATACCTGCCGTACACTTCATTGAACGCGGCAAAATCGTTGATATCCGCAAGAAAGCAGACTGTTTTGACCGCCTTATCAAGACTTGTGCCTGCGGCGGCGCACACTGCTTTCAGATTTTCACAGACCTGCTGTGTCTGCCCCTCTATCGTCTGCGCCTCAACATTTCCCGTTGAGGGATCAATAGCGATCTGACCGCTTGTGAAAAGCAGCCCGTTTGCCTTTACCGCCTGGCTGTAAGGGCCGATAGCGTCCGGCGCGGTTTTCGTTGATACAAATTCCATAGTAAACACCCTTTCGTGATTTTTAATTCATTTATCAGTCGCAGACCTCAAAACCGGCGTTCTTAAGAGCAGCCTTGATGGCGACCACGTGCGCGTAATCCCTTGTCTCAACGCCTATTCTGAGATAACAATCCGTTATATTCATATCCAGATCTGTGCTGTCATAATTAACACTTGTAACGTTTGCGCCCGTCTGGGAAATGATCTTTGAAACATCGGCAAGCTGGCCGGGCTTATCCGAAAGCGCAATCGTAATATTTGCCGTTCTTCCGCTCATCTTAAGGCCTCTCTCAATCACCCTTGAAAGAATAGTAACGTCAATATTGCCGCCGGAAACAAGGCAGCACACGTTTTTGCCCTCAATATCCGGGATCTTGCCGGCAAGCACAGCCGCAACCGGCACTGCGCCCGCGCCCTCTGCAATCAGTTTCTGCTGTTCAAGCAAAGTCAAGATCGCCAGAGCGATCTCATCATCAGAAACGGTAAAGATCCCGTCAACATACCGGCTTACCATATCATATGTAATATCGCCGGGGGTCTTAACTGCGATACCGTCTGCAATCGTCTGCACCTTCGGCAGAGTTTCGATCTTGCCGTCGTTTACAGACTGCTGCATGCTCGGCGCACCCTGAGCCTGAACTCCGTAGACCTTGCATTTCGGGTTGATCTGCTTAATAGTGTACGCAACGCCTGAGATAAGCCCGCCGCCGCCGATCGGTACTATTACCGCATCCGCGTTAGGGAGCTGTTCCATAATCTCCAGGCCGATCGTGCCCTGCCCGGCAATAACATCTTCATCATCAAACGGATGAATAAAAGTGTAGCCCTTTTCATCTCTGAGCTCTATGGCTTTGTTGTAAGCGTCATCATAAACGCCTTTGACCATGCATACTTCAGCTCCGAAACGCTTTGTTGCCTCCACCTTAGAGATGGGTGCGCCGTCCGGAAGGCAGATCATGCTTTTGATTCCGCTTCTTGTTGCGGCAAGCGCAACGCCCTGGGCATGGTTTCCTGCCGAGCAGGCGATAACGCCGTGCTTCTTTTCCTCATCTGAAAGCTGGCTTATTTTAAAGTATGATCCTCTGATCTTAAACGAACCGGTAACCTGAAGATTTTCTGTTTTCAGATAAATTTTTGAACTTTTGCTAATGTTGGGCGCATAGATCATATCCGTTTCTCTTATGATCTCCTTCAGTACGCGCGCCGCCGTATACACTCTGTCTAAAGTAAGCATAACAAAATCTCCGATTTAATTATTTTATGATATTGTAATACTATAAAGTAAATTTGTCAAACATACAAATTTTCACGCATATTTTTGTGCAACATGCACAGATTTAAATAATAGAGTCCGCTTTGAAAAGAGCACGTTTTTATTTATATTGACTTTGGAACGATTTTGATTTAAAATTACATTATTGAAATTCTCTTTGAGGGGGATAAAAATTGAAAAAAAGCATGAAATTTTTAAGTGTAATTTTGGCCGTTTTGATGATCGGCGCATCGTTTGCCGGCTGCGCCTCTGAAAGCGAAGAGACCGGAGCAATTACCGATTCCACTATGCTGATTGCTTATACTGAAGAGGCCGAGCCATTCCTTTACACGGATGAAAGCGGTAATCTTACAGGCTTTGACGCAGAGCTCATTGCCGCCACTTTTGATTCCTTCAAGGGTGAGTTCACGGATTATCAGTTTGTTAAGGTTGACGGGGGCTATCGCCTTGGCGAAGATACCGCTTATACGGACGAGAAAGGCAATCAGTATCAGGCTATCGTTTATTGCGCCGTTCATAAAGACACAGGCACTATGAACGAGGATTACAACTGGAGCGACGATCTTATTCAGAACGATGTTGTTACTGTAGTTCCGTCCTCAAGCGCGATCGGCAATTATAACGAGCTTGAAGGCGCCAGAGCCGGGATTGTTTCCGAGGCGGCTGCCGCCGCGCTCTCCGAAAACGCGTCTGTTTTAAATTCGCTTTCTTCTGCACACCAGTATGCTTCTGCCGACGAGGCATTTGCAGCGCTTGATGCAGGCGAGATAGACGCCGTTATCATAGACGATTTCAGCCTTTATAAATTTGACGGCTATGCAAATTACACTGTTTTGAACGGCGCGCTTGACACCATTGAATACGGCTTTGCGTTTGCGAAATCCAACGATTATTCATCCGGCTTCAACGAGGCCGTGCTGGAGATCAGTTCCACGGATTACAGCGATGAAGACACGCTTACACCGCTTGTTGAAAAATACTTCGGCAGCGCAGATGTTCTTGTCTTTGATTATCAGCCCGAAGAACAATAAAATCATATAAACACAGTAAAGCGGCACGGTTTGTTCACCGTGCCGCCTGTTTTTTTACATAAGAATAACAAAACGGATTTCTGTTTTGTTTTAATCCTTATACCGGCGTTAGATCAGTACCCCAGATCTTCATTAACGAGGATCACTTTGATTCTGCCTTTATGGCGCTGATAGGCTGAAACAACAAAGTTGCAGCAGATACGCTCACTGCTCCGGCAACCGGCGCATATCTCAGAATCTTCACCATTAAGGCTTACGCACTGACCGGTTGCGGCGCAAGGCGTTTTTTTCTGAAGGCGAACGGTATTTTTGGGGGCCGCCTGCTGCTTAACACGGTTTACGGCGCTTTCAAGATCGGGCACGATCTTATTTTTGCCCACCACCATAATGACCTGCTTCGGCCCGTAAACAATACAGGCAACACGGTTTGAATTGCCGTCCACATTATAAAGTTCGCCGTTTTGCGTAACGGCGTTTGAAGAGCAGAAATACGCGTCGCACCCAAAGGCCCTGACGTAACATTCTCGCAGATCGTCGTCCTCCAGACCGCGCCTGTCATAAAACACATAATCCCCGCCGGAGAGCAAATCAAGAACTCCGGTTTGCGCAAGCGTTTCGCTGCCTCCGTTTGAAACGGTGCTGCCCGCCGGCACAAGGCTTTTAATAATATCCGCAACTTCTTCCCTGTTTTCTGCATAAAAAGCCGAAATATTATTGCTTTCAAGATTTTTCAAAGTCTTTTCAATAATCTTCTCCATACGATCCTCCTAATAAAAAATTTAATCGTTCCAGTATTTTCTGTCCAGGCTTCTGTACTGCACAGCCTGTGCAATATGGTTTACTTCTATATGTTCACTTTCCTCCAGATCGGCAATAGTGCGCGATATTCTGAGTATCTTGTCATACGCGCGGGCGGAAAGGCCGAGTTTTTCAAAGCTGAGCTTAAGCAGCTCTTCCGCTTCTTTTGAAAGCACGCAAAATTCGCGGGTCATTCTCGGAGTCATTTTTGCATTGCAGGTAATGCCCGTACCTTCAAACCTTTTGCGCTGGATCTCTCTTGCACGGTTTACCCTTTTACGTATTTCCGCAGACCTTTCTTCTTTCTGTTTTGAGGCAAGGCGGTCATAATCGACCGGCTCCACTTCTATATGAATATCGATCCTGTCAAGAATAGGGCCGCTGACCTTATCACGGTATCTGCGCTTTGCCGCGTCCGTGCAGACGCATTCCCTTGTGGGGTGCCCAAGATATCCGCACGGACACGGATTCATTGCCGCAACAACCATTATATTGGACGGATAGGAAACGCTGCCGGCGCTCCTGGCAATGGTAATCCTGCCATCCTCAAGCGGCTGGCGCAGGGATTCCTTTGCCCGCCTGTCAAACTCGGGGAATTCATCCATAAACAAAACACCGTTGTGCGCAAGGCTTATTTCACCCGGGCGGGGTATCTGCCCGCCGCCTGTTAGCCCCTGAGCGGAAATCGTGTGGTGCGGACTTCTGAACGGCCTGCTTGTAATAAGCTGAACATCCGGCGGAAGTTCACCAGCTATGGAATAAATTTTTGTGGTTTCCAGTTCCTCTTCAAAACTCATCTGAGGAAGAATGGACGGTATGCGCTTTGCAAGCATGGATTTACCCGTACCGGGAGGGCCTACCATTATGCAGTTATGGCCGCCGGCCGCGGCAATCTCCAGCGCGCGTTTGGCATCCCCCTGCCCCTTAACATCCGCAAAATCAAGCGTATTGTCATAAGTTGCAAGTTTTGAAAGCGGTGTAAAACACGGCTTCAGTTTTTCCTCGCCGCTTATATGGCGTATGACCTCGTTAATATTTTTCGCGGCAAAAACATCTATACCGTTCACGGCGCCCGCCTCTGTTTTGTTGCCGAAAGGTATAAACACGGCGGTCATTCCCTGTTCCCTTGCCTTAAGCAGCATCGGCAGCACGCCTGTGCAAGGGCGTATTTCGCCGTCAAGAGAAAGCTCGCCTATAAATGCATAATCCTCTACAGGCGCCTTGATCTGTCCCGTTGCGGCAAGCAGCGAGATTAGAATAGGAAGATCATAAAGCGGGCCTTCTTTTTTTATATCCGCCGGCGCAATATTCACTGTTATACGCGAAACGGGAAAATCATATCTGCAATTTTTAATACTTGCGCGAACGCGTTCGCGGCTCTCCTTAACAGCCGCGTCCGGCAGCCCGACTATATCAAAGCGCGGGAGCCCCTTGCTGAGGTCTGCCTCCACAACAACGGGAAACGCGTCCATACCGTAAATTCCAAGGCTTTTCGCCTTTGCAAACATAAAAGCACCTGCTTTCAACAAAATCCGCATTAACATTTCAAAAATAAATTAAAACTAATAACAGTATACTAAATATAAGTTTTGCCTGCAAGTAATAAATGTTAATACTGAATTAATAAAATGTTTAAAGGGCATATTATTGACAACGCTTTTTAATAAGTTTACAATAAATACAGCCCACGGGCGTACACCCAAAATTTTAAGGGAGCGATTTTATGGAAATAAAGGAACTTTATGATCAGTGGCTCAAAAACGCATATGCAGACCCCGATCTGATAGCCGAGCTAAAAAAAATAGACGGCAATGAAGACGAGATCAGCGACAGATTTTATACGGAACTGGAATTCGGCACGGCGGGCCTGCGCGGCGTTATAGGCGCGGGCACAAACAGAATGAATTATTACACTGTTTGCAGGGCAACGCAGGGCCTTGCGGACTTTCTGAACGCGCATTATAAAAATCCAAGCTGTGCGATCGGATATGATTCCAGAATAAAGAGCGATTATTTTTCAAAAGAGGCAGCAAAAACGCTTGCGGCAAATGGGATCAAAGTATATATTTTTGAAGAACTTGAGCCCACCCCCTGCCTTTCCTACGCCATAAGGAAATTCAAAACGCAGGGCGGGATCATTCTGACCGCATCCCACAACCCGGCAAAATACAACGGCTATAAATGCTATGACTGCAACGGTTACCAGATGACGGACGAGGAAGCTGCCGAAACGTATGAATATATCAAAAAAGTCGATTATTTCACCGGAATTAAAACAATGGATTTTGACGAGGCCGTCAAGAAAGGCCTTATAGAATTCATGGGGCAGGACGTTATTGAAAGTTTCCTTGACGAAGTTCAAAAACAGTGTGTAAACCCCGGGATCTGTGAAAAAGCGGGACTGAAAGTTATATATACACCGCTTAACGGCACCGGCAACAAGCCCGTTCGCAGGATACTTGACAGAATAGGCGTAAAGGACATATACGTTGTGCCAGAGCAGGAAAAGCCGGACGGCAATTTCCCCACCTGCCCTTACCCGAACCCGGAGATCAGGCAGGCGTTTGAACTTGCGCTGAAGGCAGCCGAGGATCGGGGCGCAGATATTCTTCTTGCGACCGACCCGGACTGTGACAGAGTGGGCATAGCGGTAAACGGCGGCAAAGGAAAGTATGAGCTTATGAGCGGAAATGAAGTGGGCGCAATGCTGCTGAACTATCTGCTTTCCCAGAAACAGGCAAACGGAACGCTTCCCGAGCACGCCGTTGCTGCCAAATCCTTTGTTTCAACCGATCTTGCTCAGGAGATCGCGAAAAAGTACGGCTGTGCATTCAAAAATCTTTTGACCGGATTCAAATATATCGGTGAGCTTATCACAAATCTTGAGGCACAGGGCAGGGCCGGCGATTTCATTATGGGGTTTGAGGAGTCTTACGGCTATCTTGCCGGCACGCACGCAAGGGATAAGGACGCTGTTGTAGGAGCTATGCTCATCTGCGAAATGGCTGCTTACTACAAATCCCGCGGCAAAACTCTTCTTGACGTTATGGCTGATATTTATGAAGAATTCGGTTATTACTGCAACACGGTTAAAAGCTATGAATTTGACGGTGCCGCCGGAATGAAAAAAATGCAGAAGATTATGGACGATCTGCGCGCTTGCCCGCCGAAAGACCTTGCCGGCGCGGAGATAACATATACCGCCGATTATGAGACCGGCATTGAAAAAGACCTTAAAACAGGCACCGAAAAAGAAACGGATCTGCCTAAATCCAACGTACTCGCATACAAAGCAAAAGGCGGCAGCGGTCTTATAATCCGCCCCAGCGGCACAGAGCCTAAGATCAAGGCATACATTACCGCGATAGGCGCCGATAAGGATACCGCTCAGGCAAAGGCGGATCAGCTTATTTCAGAGGCCGATGCTATAATGCACGCGGAGGCCTGAGCCTATGTATAACAGGAAATGGGTTAAAATAACCGCCATAGTGCTTGCCGTGCTAATGGCCGGCAGCGGTCTTGGAGTAGGCATCTGGGCGCTGTTCGTAATGTAAAAATTTTCATGAATCATGAAAAATATCGCAAATAAAACAAAAGCCGTTTGAACTATGTTCAAACGGCTTTCTGGTTACAGTGTATATTATGTTTCTTCGTCCTGAAGAGCGTCATACCCGCGCTCTCCGGTGCGGATCTTAACAACATCCTCAACATCGTAAATAAACACTTTTCCGTCCCCGATATTACCGGTATAAAGCGTTTCCTGAACGGTTTTAACAAGTGTTTCAACAGGTATCTTGCATATTACAATATCAATTTTGATCTTAGGCAAAAGCCGTGAACCGACGGGATTGCCCCTGAAATAGATGCCGTGACCTTTCTGGGCGCCGTAACCGAATACATTTGTAACGGTGATTCCCGTTATACCCAGATCTTCAAGAGCGTCCTCAAGTTCGCCGAATTTATTTTGGTTGGTAAGTATGGTGACCTTGGTGATTTTCGCGCCCGGAGTTTCATTGTGAACGACCTTTACCGCTTCATCACGTGGAACGGCGGTTTCGGCAATTACAGGCGCAGTCTTAACGGCAGCGCTGCCGCTTTCCGTAAATTCCTCTGTTACGGGCACAAAATCAGGATATGCAACGTTGCCGTGTTCGCCGATATCAAGACCCTGTATCTCCTCTTCACGGGATACCCTGATACCGATCGTTTTTTTAAGGGCGAACCAAACGAGTCCGGTTGTTATAAATACGAACGCGCCCACGGCGACTATACCTATAAGCTGCGTGCCGAGAAGACCGAAGCCGCCTCCATAGAACAGACCGTTTCTTGTTGAAAGCGTTGTAACGCCCTCTTTGGCAAACAGACCGACGCAGATTGTGCCGAAAACGCCGCATCCAAGGTGAACGGATGTTGCACCGACAGGATCGTCGATCTTAAGTTTATCAAAGAACATTACAGCAAACACAACAAGCACACCGGCAACAGCGCCTATAAGTATTGACGCTTCAATGGTGAAATAAGCGCAGCCTCCTGTTATTGCAACAAGCCCTGCAAGGCATCCGTTTATAGTCATGCCAAGATCCGGCTTGCCCATAGCTATCCACGAAGTGATAGTGGACGTCAGCACCGCTGCGATTGCCGAAGTATTTGTGGTCATCAGTATATACATAACGTCTGAAGGATTTTCAAAGCTCATAGTTGAACCAGGGTTGAAGCCGAACCAGCCGAGCCAGAGAACGAAAAGCCCTATAACGGCAAGGGACATATTATGCCCCGGTATTGCCTTTGGCTTTCCGTTTTTGCCGTATTTGCCGATACGCGGGCCAAGTATCATTGCCCCGGCAAGCGCTGCCCAGCCGCCTACGGAATGAACAACGGTATCGCCTGCGAAATCCATAAATCCGAGATCCGCAAGCCAGCCGCCGCCCCATACCCAGTGGCCGACGATGGGATAGATCACAAGCGTTAAAACAAAGGAAAAGATGATAAATGAAACATACTTAACTCTTTCCGCTACCGCGCCGGAAACTATGGTTGCGGCAGTGCCGCAGAAAACAAGTTGGAAAAAGAATTTGCCCCAGAAAGGAACGGTGGAAGTGAGCGTATCGTCATAAAACGAATGATCCGCGTTTCCGAGTATAAAAAGATGCTCTGTGCCTATAAACGGATTATCGCCGCCGAACATCAGCCCCCAGCCGAGCAAAAGAAAGCCGAGGGAGGAAACGGCGAATACAATAAAGTTTTTTGAAAGGATATTTACGGTGTTTTTAGCCCTTGCAAAGCCCGCTTCAACGCTTGCAAAGCCAAGGTTCATGAAAAACACCAGAATTGCCGCAAGAAACACCCACAGGGTGTCCGTTATGGAAAAAGCCATAAAGTAACCTCCTAATCATGTTATCCCGAACCTGTAAACGACAGCGGAAATCCTCCGCCGATTCCGGCCGGATAAAAAAAGAGAACAGAGACGTTTCCCGGGAACGTCTCTGTTCTCTATAATATTAGGATATACCACTTTTAACAATTTGTCAATAATTTATTAAAATTTGTGTCATTTATACAACAAATGCCGTATGCCGCGCCTTTCGTTTGTTTAAATTTCAAATGCTTTTCCTTATATGAATAGCATTAGATTCCAGTCTGTGATCTGTATAAACACAATGATTTTGCTGTGTGCGGGTATTGCGTGCCGGCATAGTTCGTTTCTCTGAATACAAGGGTAAAGATAATAGCAACGGCTTTTCGTAGATCTATTTCACAAAGTCCCTGGTATTGCTTCTGCCAACGAGATAATCGAGCGATACGTCATAATAATCAGCAATTTTTATCAGTATTTCCGCGGGAACGTTTATCCTGCCGTTCTCATAATCCGAATAAGTACTTTGATCAACTGAAAGATAAGCTGCAAGGTCTTTTTGTTTCAGATCATGATCTTCTCTTAAATCTCTTATTCTTGCAAACAAATAAAATCACCCGAACAAATTATATAATATGGGTAATTCCCATATTGACAAATATGGGCAGTGCCCATATAATAGAATTAGGAATCTTGTTTTGCGGACAATACATATATTTTATACGTCTGAATAAGTAAAAGCGGTTTTATTGCAGATCCGCCAGAAGAGTTTAAAATTCACCGCGCTGCAGTGATTGAGGAAACCACTATGAAAAACAAAACGTTAAACAACACCGTATATATGATAAAAAACTGGATCGCGTGGGATAAAAAGAGCCTGATTTACTTTTTTATCAGAGTGCCCGCGCAGGTGCTTAACCCAATCATTACGGCATACATACCTAAAGCGATGATAGACTGCATAAACAACCGGGTTTCGATCGGCGAACTTGCGGCAACTGTTGCGGCGCTCAGCGCACTCGTGGCGGTAACAACATGGCTTGCTCCCTTTATGCAGGAGCTTCTTTTCGGCAGCGAACGCATAATAAGAATGAGATACGCCGTGATGGCCTTTGATAAAAATCTGAACGCGGATTACGTTCGGCTTGAAAGTCTTGAAGGACGCGAGAAAAATCAGAGGGCAGGCGATTTTTACAGAAGTTATCACTCCGGATCGGTTAATTTTATTGAAATCCTGAATCTTCTGTGCATCTGTGTGATCGGCATAATAACTTCCGCAGCACTCATTTACAAAATCGATTTCAGGATCATTCTGCTTATTCTTGCAACCTGCGCTGTTGAAGCGGTTGCCCTGCACCTGCTTAACAAAGCGGAGCTTAAAATCGGCGATAAGCAAAGTACGGTTCTTACCAAGTTTAATTATTTCTATAATCTGAGCAAAAATACTGCAGCCGGTAAAGACATAAAGATCTATTCCCTGGGAGACAGGTTTATTGCCGCGATGGCACAACTGGTTTTGGGAATTGAAAAGATCGTGTCCTATTACACCAAATGCGATCTGGCGGTAAGCGGGGTCAGGGCCGTATTAAATCTGCTGCGGGAAACGGCCGCCTATGCTTACCTCACATATCTTGCGGCAACGGGACAGCTGTCCGTTTCAGATTTTATATTTTATTTTGGCATTATAACGGGATTTTCAAACTGGATAGTCAGTCTTGTTCAGTCCCTGTCATTACTGGAAAGATACAGTAATGAATGCGGGCGTTTCCGCGAATTTGTTGAAGAAGGTTCCGATACCGGCAGCGAAAACAGGAAAAACGCACCGAAAAAGGTTGATGAGATAGAGTTTAAAGATGTTTCGTTTACTTATCCGTCAGCGGATAAGCCCACACTAAAA
Organism: uncultured Clostridium sp.; assembly: GCA_958422185.1. Classification (GTDB taxonomy): domain Bacteria; phylum Bacillota; class Clostridia; order Oscillospirales; family Acutalibacteraceae; genus Eubacterium_R. The sequence goes on along the minus strand of CATZNW010000018.1, from coordinate 6,908 downwards.
AATATATCCTTCAAAATAAGCAAAGGTGAAAATATTGCCGTAGTTGGTGAAAACGGAGCAGGAAAGACTACGCTCATAAAACTGCTCTGCGGTCTGTACTCAACAGATAACGGTGAGATTCTGATAAACGGCGAAAATGCGGCGGAATATAAAAAGGATGAATATTTTAATCTGTTTTCCCCCGTTTTCCAGGATTATTCGTTTTTGCCGCTTAGCATAGCGCAAAACGTTGCCGCCAGAACGGAATATGACGAAAATAAAGTTGCCGCGGCACTGAAAGCCGCAGGTATTTATGAAAAAATACAGGCGCTGCCGAAAGGAATGGAAACGAAGCTGATAAAGGAAGTCAACCGTGACGCGGAGGATCTTTCAGGCGGCGAAAAGCAGAAGCTTCTGCTTGCAAAAGCGGTCTTTAAAAATGCGCCCGTGCTTATACTGGACGAACCCACCGCAGCCCTTGATCCGATTGCGGAAAACGAGCTTTACCTAAAATACAACAGCCTGACGCAGGGCAAAATATCCTTTTTTATCTCTCACAGGCTATCTTCAACCCGATTCTGTGACAGAATATTCTTTCTGTCCGGCGGTAAAATTACGGAAAGCGGCACACATGAGGAATTGATGGCAGCGAGAGGCGGGTATTACAGAATGTACCGTCTGCAAAGTTATTACTACAAAGAGCAGGGGGTGCGGTATGAATAATTTTAAGATCGTTTTAAGATCCTTTAAAGAGATGTTCCGCCTTGAAAAAAGGATGCTGCCGTGCAGCATTGCAACGGCGGTAACAAGCGCCGTGCTCCCGTTTATTAACATCATTTTTCCTTCAAAAATCATTGCCGGGCTTGAAAACGGCGCGGACACCAAAACGCTTGTTACGCTTATTGTTTCTGCGGTATCTATCAATTTTGCGCTGATGCTTGTAAGCAACTATACAAACAACCTTTACTATTCATACCGCTGGCTTTTATATTGCAGAGAAAGGAAAAACATCTCTGACAGGCTTTTTTCAATAGATTACGAGACCCTTGAAAACAACGAATTCAAGGAACTGATTCACAAACATACCGAGGCACAGGACAGGGTCGGTTCCGCCTTTACTCAGTTTTCCTGGATGGCGCGTGATTTCATCACCGGTCTCATAATGCTTGGGATCTCTGTTGTCTCTTTAATGCCTCTTTTTAAAATAGGATTTACGCAGACAGGCGAGAGTTTTTTTGAAAAACCGATATTTTTAATAGTAATTATAATCTGTATTGCCGTTATGGCAGTGATCATCCTGCTGCTCAGCACATATATGAACAAACTCTGGTTCAAAGCAAACGATGAGTATTCTAAGCTGGACAAGTTTTTTATGTACTTTCTTAAGATGTTTGACGATTACAAGACGGGAAAGGAGATCCGTCTGTATAAGGAGCAGGAGATGATAAGATCCTGCGCTGCGGACACTCTGCTGACAGACGGCGAAGCGCTTTTAAAAAGGGCCTCCCGCCGCTCTGCGGCAACCAGTTCTACCGTTGCCCTGCTCGGCGCACTGTTGGGGTTCGGCATTTATCTTTTTATAGGCGTTAAAGGGCTTTTCGGGCTTTACGGCACAAGCGAGCTGGTGCTGTACAGCGGCACTTTTATGCAGATCATAGCGGCAGTTATAAAAATGGCAAACACGATAGGAAAAACAGCGGAAATGTGCCCGCTTGCCGAATATTATTTCAAAATAACCACGACCGAAAGCAAAATGAGATACGGCAGCAAAACACCGGACAGCGGCAGATTGGATATAGAATTTCGAAACGTATCTTTCAGATACCCGGGCAGTGAAAAATACGCCTTAAAAAACGTAAATTTAAAAATTAACCATGGTGAGCACCTTGCCGTAGTAGGACGCAACGGCAGCGGTAAGACCACCTTTATAAAGCTGATGTGCAGACTTTACGATGTTACTGAAGGCGAGATACTCATAAACGGCAGGAATATCAAAGAATACAGTAAAGAAAGCCTTACAGGGCTTTATTCGGTCGTTTTTCAGGATTTCAGTCTGTTCTCCGCCAGCGTTCAGGAAAACGTAGCCTGCTGTGACGATCCGGACCGTGAAATGCTCTATTCATGCCTTGAAAAAGCAGATATTTTGGACCGCATACTGCGTATGAACGAAAAAGAGAATACCACTCTGTATAAAGATACGGATAAAAACGGTGTTGAAATCTCCGGCGGCGAAGCGCAGAAACTTGCGCTGGCAAGGGCGCTTTACAAAGATGCGCCGATAGTTGTGCTTGACGAACCGACTGCGGCCCTTGATCCGATTGCCGAGAACGAGATTTACAGCCGTTTCAACACCTTTGTAAATAACAAGACGGCAATTTATATTTCGCACCGTCTTTCCAGCTGTGTTTTCTGTAACAGGATAGCCGTGTTTGACAAGGCTGAACTTGTGCAGACGGGAACACACGCCGAACTGCTTGAAAGCGGGGGCAGATACTCTGAATTATGGCATGCCCAGGCCGAATATTACCTCAATTAAATCTATATAGACAAAATCCGACGCATAGTATATAATTAAATTATAGGCAGCGGGGATCTGCCATACGTTGCCGGTCCCCTGAACAATAAAGACGCGCCGGCCCGCTGCGCGTTAGATATATTGGCACTGCGGGCGGAAAGGCAGCAAAACATGAGCAAAAAGAAAAAAATCACAATTGTCGTAGTCACTGTTTTTATTCTGATCGCCGCTGTTGCCGGTGCTTTTGCGCTTATCATGCAAAAGCAGACCGATCAGTTCAACGACGTTATGGCCGAGGTTTCGCAAATAAACGAACTGACAAACCAGGAATATACCGCTAATATCGACCGGGAGAAATTAAACGAACTGCTTGAAAGGCGTGTTTCAGGCGGTAAATACGGGCAGGTCGAGGACGCTTTTAAAAATTACATGACGGATCTTTATGCAATCGTTTATGACGCAACAGACGCCGCCGGAGACGAAGCTTTCAGCACATTTCTTTCCCCTAATAATATTGAGCAGGACGGTCCCGCGTTTGATAATTCAAGAAAAACAGCGGAAGAACTGATCACCCGCTTAGAAACAGATAAGGAAAAATATACCGAAATGGTCACTGCAAACGCTGTTGACTCCTACTCCCAGCGTGCCGGGCTCGAAGGAAAATACAAAGAAATGTATGACACTATTTTAAGCGCACACAAAACTTCCGGAGAAGATCCGGATCAGTTTGTTTCGTCGATTGATTCAAATCTTTCCGATCTTGCAGTGCTTAACGATATCTTTGATTTTCTGGGCGAAAACAAAGACAACTGGTATTTGGAGGACGGCAAAATCATTTTCCGCACCGAGGAGCTTTATAATAACTATGCGGATCTAACGGGAAAACTTTCCTGATCATATTATTGCTCTCAGAGTTAAGTTGGTGATAAATAAAACCACCGGTTCAGAACTGTATCTGAACGGGTGGTTTTTTACTACTCAATTTCAATTTTGAAGCACAGCGGTCTATCTGAAACGAAAGATTCATTTGCCCTGATCCGCATAGCATCTTTATCCCTTTTAAATGTCAGTTCCTCCCCTGTTGATAAAAGCAGAACACTTTTTACTAAAAAATCGTGCTGAACACGCTTTGCGAAAGCACTTATAGTCACATCTTTTCCGTCCGGCCGCATTTGAAATGCGTAAACGAAGCCGTTTTTATATGTAAACCTGAAATCGGCGCTTGTATACTGCATTTCGTTATTATCCTTAAAAAAGCCTTCGTTTACATTGACATCTCCTTCGCCGAACTTTTTCCAGAACGTTGTGCCATAGATTCCCTCGCCGTTTTTCCCGAGCCAGCTTCCGATATCAAGCAGCACTTTTGCTTCTTCAGGGCAGACCGTACCGTCCGCCTTGGGCCCCACATTCAACAGCAGATTACCGTTTTTGCTTACTATATCTATCAGATCGCAGATGATCTTATTTGCGCTTTTATATTCGTTATCAGCAACATAGCCCCATGAGTGCATTCCTATTGCGGTATCCGTCTGCCACGGCACAGGGGAAATATCTGTCAGGGCGCCGCGTTCTACGTCAAAAGTTGCAACATTCGGCGGGAATGCTTCATGCTTATAATTTATTGTAACTTCCTGTTTCCACTCGTCTGCCCTGTTATAATAATAGGCCGCAAGTTTCTTTAAATACGGTTTAAACGCGCGGTTATGTATCCACCAGTCAAAATACAAAATGCACGGTCTATATTTATCTATGATCTCACATGTTCGAACGAGCCAATCCTCAAGATATTCCTCTGAAGGGCCTAAAGAATATGTATCGGCAGTTGTTCCGTGCATCGTATCGCTGTCCCATTCCGGGCAGTAATATGCTGGGCCATAAAAATCAGCGCACTTTTCATCGTTTACATCACTGTCAAATGTTCTGCCCATATTCAAAAAGAAATAATGCTCAGCTCTGTGGGAAGAGGCGCAAAATATCAGATCGTTTTTATTGCAGGCGCTTTTCAACTCGCCGACAATATCCCGGCAGGGGCCCATATTTTTAGCGTTCCAACGATTCAGTTCTGTATCATACATTGCAAACCCGTCATGGTGCTCTGCGACAGGCATAATATATTTCGCACCGGCATTCTTAAATAATGCGATCCATTCGTCCGCATTAAATTTTTCCGCTTTAAACATAGGTATAAAATCTTTATATCCGAATTCATTCTGCGGTCCGTAAGCTTGAATATGATGTTCATACTCTCTGTGATTTTTATCATACATGGTCCTCGGGTACCACTCATTGCCAAACTCGGGAACGCTGTATACCCCGAAATGAATAAAGATCCCAAATTTCGAATCAGAAAACCACTCTGGTGTTTTATGTCCGGAAAGGGATTGCCAGTTGTCTTTGTATTTTCCGTTTTGAATAACATTTTCAATTAATTCAAGGTATGTTTCTTTTTTCATTTCTCAACTCCTGTATATTGTTATGCCTAATTATAGCATTCAACGTAAATACGAGTCAATAAGAAAATAAACAGTTAATTATAATACTATAGACCAATAGCACAGCATAGAATTTAAATAATAAACAACTGAATATCAATAACTAAACTCTTTAAAAATAAAACGAATTATTTTCATATTCTTCCGTGTTCTGGGAAAAAAGGAGTATTGGTTCATTGTTTCTTGTATCTGTTTTATAACATTCCGTTACCGCCGTCCATCTGTTTTCACTTGGTAATCCTAAATGCTCTTCGCAATTATACAAATATATTATTGTATTTCCATCAGAAAACATCTGAAAATAATCGTTTACTATTCGCCCTTCCCTTGCAAACAAATCATCTTTCGGCAGTGTTTGTAAAACTTCGCCTTTATTGTTAACCAGATAATAAACTGTATTGGAATCTGTATTAACACAGCCCAAAGTCTTTACATCATTGTGATTTATAGGATAAACAAAACCTTCTAATTCATCAACAACTGTATCATCACTTAAATCGTTGATTTTAACTTTGTTGATATACGAAAACGCAGGATATTTTTTCCCTTCATCTGTTATAAAGGTTCCGTCACTGTGTGAAATATAATATATGTATCCGCCGCTCGCAAAAAGCGGGTACCCTATGTTTTCAGAATCTTCAATTTTTTCAAGCCTTTCATTTTTATACTGGTAAAAACCAAAATTCTCAGAATAACTGCTTTGCCGCATTAATAAAATTTCGTTGTCTGTTACGGAAAACGGGTAAAAATAAAAAATATCATCAATTTTGCTCACGCCAAAATCATTTTGCTTCGCCGGCAAAAGTTGCGTAAGTTGTTGAATATCACCGGTTTTTAAATCATAAAGCACAACATCAGAATAATAGAGTGAATCTTTAACAAAATTACATACTAATACCGCTTTATTATCTGATACACCATAAAACTCACAGCCTAAAACAGCATTAAAATCAGCAGGGAAATTTTCATAACCGTCTAATTTTAATCTATCCAATTCCAAACTGTCAGAAAAAACTATTTCTTCGCTTGGTAGTTCAAGCAATGAGGAAAAAATATCATCTAAGTAAAATTGCTCATACTGAAAGGTATCAAGCGGAATTTTAATGACAGAATAGCCGTCTTCTTCAACTCCGGCAGTATCACGATTTAAGAAAAATAAATTTTCAGAATAAAAATACATTTCAACATCAACATCAATTTCATCGCCGCTGAAAATGCACTGTTCCGTATTCGTGTTTAGATCATACCTATAAATATCATTAAAATTCGGAACATCAATATTCGAGGTATCGTCAGCATCAGGTTTAATATAATACAAAGCATTATCATAAATTCGTGTACACAAAGAAATGTTATCTTTACTGTTAAATTCATTCATAAAACTACCCGACTGGTTTATTTGCATGCCATTACTGCAAGCAGATAAAAAAGCACATAATAATAACAACAGCACCGGCAAAATCTTTTTATGCTTTCTCATAACTATTCCTCTCGCGTCTATAACCATTTGGTTATTATTTATTAAATAATATCATATTTATGGTAATATGTCAATAACCGTTCAGTTATAGGTGAAACATGATGGCATATTATAGACGTTTAAGGGACCTGCGAGAGGATAATGATAAAACGCAAAAAGAAATAGCCGAATATTTGGGAATGAAACAACCTCAATATTACCGGTACGAAACCGGACTTAGGGACATCCCGTCAGACATACTTATTGCGCTTTGCAAATACTATAATGTAAGCGCAGATTACATTTTAGGACTCTCAGACAGCAAGGAAATAAAATAAACGCTCCAATTTGATTTAATCGGAGCGTTTATTTTTATGCGTATTAATAGAAGTATCCGAAAAAAGCGCAAAAAAAAGATCCTCACTCAAGTGAGTGAGGATCAAAGGAGGTGTCAGCGTCGACC
>CATZNW010000017.1 GCA_958422185.1 uncultured Clostridium sp. | reverse complement strand
GAACCGACAGAAGTAACCTACACATACAACTTTGCAAATGACGGTGGCAGCCAGCAGGTAAAGGCACCAGCAGGTGAGGCACCGCAGGCGCCGGCAAATACGGCGGCAACGGATCCGGTTTCAAATGAAAACGGAACGCATAGTTACACAACGTATACATGGCCGGCATGGTCAGCGGATACCTTGACCTATAATGAAGTTGCAACTCCTGTAACAGATGACTGCGATATGCAGGTAACAGAGGAACAGGTAGATCCTATCCATGGCGATGGCCAGCTTGTAGACGGCAAGACCGCAGTTGAGACCTGCACAGTGTGCGGCTATACAACCGGCGGTGAAACGATCGACGCAGGCGAGCATCAGTATGAGCTTAATGAAGAGCTTTCAACACCTGCAACCTGCCAGAAAGGCGGAACGAACGTATACGATTGCACAGTATGCGGACATTCCTACAGTGAGCCGACGGATGTAGATCCGAACGCGCACAGCCTTGTAGATGTAGAAGCTTTACCGGCAACCTGCACGGCAACAGGCCATACAGCAGGTCAGGAGTGCGAATACTGCGATTATACAACGGTAGAAGAGACTCCGATCGATTCCAATAATCATACAGCGCTTGTAACAGACGAAGCAGTAGCAGCTACCTGTGTAGCAACAGGCCTTACAGAAGGCCAGCACTGCGAAGCCTGCAGCGCAGTAACGATTGAGCAGGAAGAGACTCCGGTTGATCCTGAAAACCATGTAGGTCCTACCGTATCTGCAGACAACGCTGTAGCTCCTACAAGAGGAGAAGACGGTAAGGAAGCAGATATGATCTGTGACGCATGTAAAGCAGTTGTAACACCGGGCGCAACGATTCCGGCACTCGGAGTACAGATCACAGTAGAGCAGAATGAACTTGGCACAACAACACTGAACGGCGAGCCGACAACAGGCGAAGCCCAGAAGGTAGCTTACGAGAAGACATACACGCTTGCTGCAGAAGCTGCAGAAAACGCAGAGTTCGTAGGCTGGAGCGTAAACGGCAAGCTCATCTCAACAGACGCAACATACACAACGGCAGCATATGCGGATCTTACATATGTGCCTGTATTTGCAGAGAAGACGAATGATGTAACCGTAACGTTTGTAGACCAGTTCAATATGGTGCTTGGCACAAGCACAGTAGCAGACGTATCAGAAATGCCTGCAACCAAGGATTACCTTGGATACACGTTCTCACACTGGAGCATGGAACTTGAAGAGATCCAGGCACTTGAGGAGAATACAGTAGTAACAGCATACTACACGAAGGATGACGCGCTTACATACACAGTAAACGCACCGGGCTGCGTGATCACAGTAGGTGAGGACACTTACAGTGACACAGCGGAAGTAGTATTTGATCAGGTAGTAACAGTAGCGCCTGCAGACGGTACAGCAACGGCATGGACCGTAAACGGCAACAACGCTGCTTACGGAGCGGAATACACATTCTGCGTAACGTCAGACGTAGAAGTAACATACACGTCAGATGAAGTAACGGCAGTACCGACGGTAGCAGGAGTAGACGAGACCCTGACAGACGCGGGCAGAGTAAGATTCCTTGCAACAAGGAACGTACCCGCGGGCTACACACTTCTTGAATCAGGCTTTGTATACGCGGCAAACTGCGCGGATGCAGAAGAAGAGCTTGTACTTGAGAATGTAAACGGAACAACATGCAGAGTATACAAGAACAGCAACACAGCCGGAGACGGCCAGTTCGCGCTTACCTTCGGTATCACTGCGCACACAGGCGTAGCTTATGCACGCGCTTATGTGATCGCTGCTGATGCTATGGGCAATGCAGCTGTTTACTATGCTGATGTTCAGTACTACGATTACGACGCTTAATTCGGCAGGTCATAATCGCTAATATAATTCAGCTTAACTCCCGCGGGGGAAACTCCGCGGGTGAGTAAAGGCTAAAAGTAAAGGAGGTTTTTCGATGAAAGAAATTTACTCAAAGCCGATTGCAGAGATTGAAAAGTTTCAGGTTGTAGATGTGTTGACTCTCTCTGATGAACCCATCACAGAGCCCACCTCAACTGAAGAGGGAACAGGCGACGATTTCTAATCTGTCTCTGCCAAGGGAGTAACCGCAGCGAACTCCCTTTAACCCAATATCAAATCAACTTTGTTGATTTTCGGGGCGCTTTATGCGCCCCGTTTTTTTGTGTGTTTTTGCCTGATGCGTACGGGCATGAACCGGCTGGTCAAATCTTTCCTGCTATTGACCGCGGCGCGTAATTATGTTAAAATCATATCAGGTGATTAAAATGGAGAAAAACAGAGAAGATCTGACTGTAAAAAAAGAAACGGCAGAAAAAGCTGAAGTAACTACAAAAGGGATCCTAAAAGATTCGTTTAAAGGTTTCTATAAAAGTCATAAAAAAATATCAAAACTCATCATTGCGCTTGTGGTTTTTGTTGCTGTTTTTGCTGTTCTTTCCTGCGTCCTGCGCATAGGTTCGGTTCAAACTGCTATTTTTAACAGTTTCATTCCCGAAAAATTAACGGATGAAAGAACGGGAATCGTATTCTATCGTGAAGGCGATCCCAAATACGGCCCTGATGATTCCATTCAGTCCACAATGAAGGTATATTATTACCTGAATAATGATCCTACAAAAGAAAAAGTATATCTTGAAGACGGCATTTTCCATTCAAGTGACGGCGGCGTTTCGTATGTTTCTGCCGGTTTTGTCCTTTCTGTATTGCTTAGTGTTCAGAAAATGATTACCGCCTTTGGCTGGATTGCCGTTGCGCTTGCTGTTCTTGCCGTTGTGCTTTTGATCGTTGCGTGGTACAGGTCTTTTCAAAAACAGGAGCTTGCCAGGAAAGCATCTTACAGAAAGTCTCACCCGCGCCATTAATGAAGGTATAAAAAAAGAACCGGGTATATCCCGGTTCTCCAGACTGTCGATAAAGTCGGCTGAAACGCGCATTGATAAAAATTGATATGATTAGCGTAAATTTATTTTGAGATTATAAAAACTTTTGTAGAGGCCGATGCGAGCATCTGCCTGTGCAAAAAAATGCTTTATAAAGATTAAATGCCGCTTAAACCCTTGGTTTAAGCGGCATTTGCGCTTTTTGCTTTTTGCTCGGGGGCAGTACCTTTGTACGGCTCCCGCTCGCAAGAAAACAAAATTCATCTCGATTTCTCGCAGTCTGTTCAGCGTGTAGGACTGTCACTTTTCTTGAATCATACCCTTTTCTACACGCTGAAGAACCGGGTGTATCCCGGTTCTTTTTGCATAGTTCGTCTTTCATGATCAAAACCGCCGTTAAATCAAGCGGCGGTTTTTGCTGCTTGTGCTGTTTGGTTCAAACAAGTTTTCTGCCCATCAGCACGCCGTGAACGGACGCCATCATCAGCCCTCTTGTCCATCCGCTGGAATCGCCGAGGCAGTGAAGTCCTTCAATATTTGTATTGAAATCCGTGTCCATTTTAACCTTGTTGGAATAAAATTTCAGTTCCGGGCTGTAAAGCAGGGTCTCCGGGCTTGCAAAGCCGGGCACAACATGGTCCATGGCATGAATGAAATTGATTATATTGGTCATTGCCCTGTAAGGCATCGCGGCAGTGATGTCGCCTGCAACCGCGTCCGGCAGCGTCGGGCGCAGATTGCTCTGCGTCAGTTCTTTTTGCCAGGTGCGTTTGCCCTCCAGAATATCTCCGAAGCGCTGCACAAGAATATGCCCGTCGCCAAGCATGTTTGTGAGCTCCCCAACCTTTTGGGCATAGGCGATCGGCTGGTTAAACGGCACGGAAAAATTGTGGGAGCAAAGAATGGCAAGGTTTGTGTTCTGGCTTTTCAGCTCTTTGTAGGAATGGCCGTTTACAACGGCAAGGTCGTTATCATAATTTTCCTGCGCAACGAATCCGCCGGGATTCTGGCAGAATGTGCGCACCTTGTTTTTAAACGGCTTGGGGTATCCCACAAGTTTTGATTCATAAAGCACGTCGTTTATCGTTTCAATGATCTCGTTGCGCACTTCAACGCGAACGCCTATGTCAACCGTTCCGGGCTGATGGGCTATCCCATGATCCGCGCACAGTTTTTCAAGCCAGTCCGCTCCGCGTCTTCCGGTCGCAACAACCGTATCTTTCGCCAATATCTCTTCTCCGTTTTCAAGGCGCACGCCAAGGCATTTTTCGCCGTCAAGCACAAGATCGCTGCACTGACTGTTAAACATAATGTCAACGCCGGCTGAGATAAGGTGTTTTTCAATCTCAAAGTAAAGTTCGTGGGCTTTCTCCGTGCCCAGATGGCGTATGGGGCAGTCCACAAGCTTAAGACCTGCCTGAATAGCCCGTTTGCGTATCTCCTTTACTTCCTGCGTATTTCCAATTCCCTCAATATGCGTATCCGCGCCGAATTCAAGGTAGATCTTGTCCGTATAATTTATCGTTTCCTGCGCAAGATCCTCTCCGATAAGCTCCGGCAGGCTGCCGCCCACTTCATAGGAAAGCGAAAGCTTTCCGTCCGAAAACGCGCCCGCGCCGGAAAAGCCCGTTGTAATATGGCAATAGGGCTTGCAGTTCATACATTTTCCGGTAACCGCTTTGGGGCATTTGCGTTGTTCAACGGATTTGCCTTTTTCAATAATCACAATGCTTTTTTTGCTGCCTTTGCGCAGCATTTCAATTGCCGTGAAGATCCCGGCCGGCCCGGCGCCTACAATAGCAACGTCATATTTTTTCATATTCCCGTACCTTTCGTTTTAATATGGGTCTGTGTTTTTGCCGCGGCAGATCTCTGCGCACATAAAATCAGCTGCCCTGCTCTCCGTTGAACTGAGGAGAACTTGGCAGCTTAATACTTTTATATAATAGCATATCTTATTTTACTTGTCAAACCAAATGCATTGTGCTATATTATACTCATCAAAAAGGAAAAGGTTTTGATCTTATGAAGGAATATAATGTTCTGCAATACGGCGCTGCCGGAGACGGCGTTACGAATGACGCGTTTGCGATTCAGCACGCGATTGACGACTGCGCAAAAAACGGCGGCGGCAGAGTCGTTTTGCAAAGCGGCTATGTATTTTACAGTGATTCGATCCGGCTTAAGAAAAATGTGGATCTGCACATTCAGAAAGGCGCGTCCATTAAAGCCACATCGAATATAGACGGATATATCAGGCCAAACAAGCTTGTAAATGACCCCAAAACAGCGCTTATAGGCAATCCGGTTACAGGCAAGCCGAGTTTTGTGTTTATTTACGGCTTTGAGGCGGACTGCTGCACGATCAGCGGCGAGGGAACGATTGACGCCAACGGTCATGCGTTTGTTCAGCGCAAGGACCGGTATTATGTTACCGGCGATTTTTATCCCCGCCCAACGGTTATTTATATTGAAAAAAGCAATCACATCACATTTAAGGATTTTACCGTTGTGGACGCTCCGTTCTGGACCCTGCACCCGGCCGGCTGCGATGATGTGCTGATAGACAGGATCAGGATATTGAATGATCTTGATGTTGCAAACAGTGACGGGATCGACCCGGATCACTGTTCAAATGTGCGCATACTCGGCTGCCATGTTACCTGCGCGGACGACTGCATCTGCCTTAAGACTTCGCGCGGGAACAGCGAATACGGACCCACTGAAAATGTTGTTATAGACGGCTGCACGCTTATTTCAACCTCCGCCGCTATAAAAATAGGAACGGAGGGCGTTGGCGATTTTCGCAACATTATCGTGTCAAACTGCACGATCAGCAGATCCAACCGCGGTCTATCCATACAGATTAGGGACGGCGGAAATGTGGAAAACGTTTCCTATTCAAATATCATTATAGAAACGCGCCGTTTCTGCCCGGACTGGTGGGGAACCGCTGAGCCGATAACGATAACCTCCTTTAACCGTGATGAAAACACAAAGAGCGGCAGGGTTAAGAATATCAGATTCTTTAACGTTACTGCCAAGGGGGAGAACGGCGTTCTGATCCATGGCAGCGATGAAAATCCGATAGAAGACGTTACATTTGAAAACTGCCGCATAGAGCTCACAAAAACAAGCAAATGGCCCTGCGGGCTTTATGATCTCCGCCCGTGCCTTGACTGGGGTGTTGAAAAATATGACAATTCCGCGTTTTTTATTAGGAACGCAAAGGATATAACCATAATGAAGACCAAAACGTTCTGGGGTGAAAAGTGTGAAAATTACAGGCATGCCGTTGACGCCGAAAATGTTGAAGATCTGGAATTCGTGCGATTTGAGGGCAGGGCTGCGAACGAGGGCGACGAGGATATTAGGCTCCGGAATGTGCGGCTTGTAAAACCGCTGTAACGCATTTCTGATATGCAGGCTGAATTTATAAAGATTTAATAATTGTAAAAGCTGTTGCTCTGCGCGTAAAACAGGCGCGCAGAGCGCTTTTTTATGCCGGCAGAGGTAAAATTAATCCCTGCCGCGCTTGATTTATTATTATTTATATATTATTATATAATAGATTAAAAATGATGTTTTGAAAGCGCGGTTTACATGAAAATACTTGTTGCAGGTCTTGGCCTTATAGGCGCAAGCATAGCGAAGACCTTAAAAAAGAATACCGGTCATTATGTAATGGGATGGAACAGAACGAAGTCCGTAAGCGAAAAGGCTTTGGCAGACGGTACGGTTGACGAAATCGGGGAGCTTTGTGCGCTCATACCGAAAGCGGATATCACTTTTGTTAATCTTTATGAAGAAAGCATTGTTCCTTTTGTTCTGGATCATCAGAATGAGTTTAAGGAAGGCAGTATTGTGACGGACAGCTGCGGCATTAAAACAAAGATCTGCCGCCGCCTGGAGAAAGAGAATTTCAGATTCTGCTTTATAGGCGCTCATCCCATGGCGGGCCGCGAGGTATCCGGGTATGACAACAGCCTGCCCACTCTTTTTGATCATGCGTCTTTTATATGCACGCCTACAAATGCGCCGAAGGCAAAAACGGATACTCTTGTTGAACTTGCGAAGGAAATGGGCTTTGCGCGCACGGTTGTAACAACACCGGAGCACCATGATGAGATGATCGCGTTTACTTCGCAGATAGCGCATGTGCTTGCGTGTTCCTATGTTTTAAGCCCTCTTGCGCCTATGCACGTTGGCTTTTCCGCGGGTTCATACCGCGATGTTTCCCGTGTTGCGCGTATTAACGGCGAGATGTGGAGCGAGCTTTTTATAGCAAACAAGGATCCTCTTATAAAGGAGATAGACGATCTTACCGGCAATCTTGAAAAATTCAGAAAAGCAATAGATGAAGAGGATTCTGATACGCTTAAAGACCTGATGGCGCGCGCGAACAAGATAAAAGAGGAGATTGGCTAGTGAAAACTTTAAGGGTAAATGCCGGAAACGGCTATGACATTCTTATTGAAAGAGGCATACTCGGCAGGTGCGGCAGGATTATACAAAACGCGGTTCCCGCAAAAAAAGCGGCGATAATCAGCGACAGCCATGTTGCGCCGCTCTATCTTGAAACTGTGGAAAACAGTATAAACAAGGCGGGAATCGAAACCGTTTCTTATATTTTTGAAGCGGGAGAAAGTTCCAAAACGACGGAAAATCTGATCAGGATCGTTGAGTTCCTTGCCGAAAGCGGGCTTACAAGAAAAGACTGCGTAGTAGCGTTGGGCGGCGGAGTCTGCGGTGATATGGCGGGCTTTGCGGCAGCAGTTTATCTGCGGGGGATCAGATATGTTCAGATACCAACCACTCTGCTGGCGCAGGTGGATTCGTCAGTCGGCGGCAAAACAGCGGTGGATCTTCCCCAGGGCAAAAACCTTTGCGGAGCCTTTTGGCAGCCGGCAGCAGTTATCATAGATCCGAATGTTTTGGATACATTACCCGGCCATTTTTTCAGCGACGGTATGGGAGAGGTCATCAAATACGGCTGTATAAAGTCCGCGTCTCTGTTTGAAAAGCTTCAGAACGGAAACGCGCGCGACAGGATTGACGAAGTCATTTTTGAGTGCTGCGATATCAAGCGCGGTGTGGTAGAAAGAGATGAAAAGGAGTTCGGCGAAAGGGCGCTGCTCAATTTTGGCCATACCTGCGGCCACGCGATTGAAAAGCTGTGTGATTTCAGCGGTATCTCACACGGCGAGGCAGTGGGAATCGGCATGGTCATGATAAGCCGTGCAGGCGAAAACGCCGGAATAACGGAAAACGGTACGGCGGATAAAATTGCCGGCCTTCTGAAAAAATACGGTCTTAAAACGAAAACGGACTTATCCGTGGCTGATATTGTGCATAATATGGCGTTTGATAAAAAGCGAACATCGGACGGCATAAATCTTATAATGCTCTCAAAAATAGGGGAGAGCTTTATCAGGCATTCATCACAAGATGAAGTCAACGCTCTTTTCGGAATAAAATAAAGGAAAAACAATGGGATTTGTTCAGATAGAAAACTCCGCTCTAAACGGCGTCCTGACTCTGCCGCCAAGCAAATCTGCGGCGCACAGAGCCATCATCTGCTCGTTTCTTGCCGGCGGCGGCACGGTTGAGCCCATCATTCCGTCAAAGGATATGCAGGCGGCACTCGGTGCGGCAGAGAGCCTGAAAAACGGTGATAAAATAATAAATTGCATAGAAAGCGGAAACACCCTGCGCTTTTTTATCCCTGTGGCGGCGGCGCTCGGCAAAGAGGTCACGTTTACAGGCGAGGGCAGACTGCCGCAGAGACCGCTCGGCGAATATATTGAGCTTCTGCCGAAACACGGAGTTCAGATTGAAAGCAGCGGCTCGCTTCCGCTTACAATAAGCGGAAAACTTCAAAGCGGTGATTTTGAAATACGCGGTGATATAAGCTCTCAGTACATAACAGGACTTCTGCTTGCGTTGCCTGTGCTTGACGGCGATTCAAAGATCATACTTACAACTCCGCTTAAATCAAAGCCGTATGCTGATATGACGGTCAAGATCCTTGCCGATTACGGCGTGGAGATCAAAGAGACCGAGTACGGCTATTTCGTTAAGGGAAATCAAAAATACGCCGTGCGTGAATATAATGTTGAAGGCGACTGGAGCCACGCCGCATTTTTTATGAGCGCGGCGGCCATAGGCGGAAGAATCACCCTTAAAGGTCTTGATATGGATTCCGCGCAGGGTGATAAGATGGTCTGCGATGTTATGCGTATGTTCGGCGCTGATGTTGAGACCGGTGAAAACGGCGTTACCTGTTCCCGCGGAGAACTGCACGGCGTGGATATAAACTGTGATGATATTCCGGATATGGTGCCGGCCATTGCCGTTACGGCGGCATTTGCAGACGGCAGGACTGTTATACGCGGCGCCCAGCGGTTAAGGTTCAAGGAGTCTGACCGTATTGAGGCGATCGTTTCTAATCTTAAAAAAATGGGCGTTAACGTTACTGAAACAGATGACGGCATGATCATAGATCCCTCGTCCGTTTCAGGCGCGTCAGTCAAGGGATATAACGATCACAGGATCGTTATGGCGTTTTCCGTTGCAGGCCTTTTTGCTGCCGGTAAAACAAGAATAGACGATGCGGAAAGCGTAAATAAAACGTATCCGTCTTTTTTTGACGATTTTAAAAAATTGGGAGGAAAGGCAAATGTCTTCAGTGCTGGGTGAAAAGATCAGACTCTCCGTTTTCGGAGAGAGCCATGGCGCGGCGATCGGCTGTGTGATTGACGGGCTGCCTGCGGGCGTTGATCTGGATTTTGATAAAATTCAAAAGGAAATGGATAAACGTGCACCCGGCAGGGACAGATCCTCTACAACGCGAAAGGAACCGGATCAGCCTCAGATCCTGAGCGGTGTTTTAAACGGAGAAACAACCGGCGCGCCGCTTGCAATGCTCATTGAAAATACAAATACAAGAAGCGGCGATTATGATTCCGTGCGTTTTGTGCCCCGACCCGGCCACAGCGATTATCCGGCATATGTTAAATACGGCGGGTCAAACGATATCCGCGGCGGCGGCCATTTCAGCGGCAGGCTCACTGCGCCGGTGGTATTTGCCGGTGCGATAGCAAAGCAGATTCTTGCCGGAAAGGGCGTAACTGTGGGCGCGCATATTTTGCAGATAGGCCCTGTGAAAGATACGCCCTTTGATAAAAACAATATAGATGCCGCAGAGCTTAAGGCGCTTTCGGAGGATTTCTTCGCCACGATCAGCACACAAAAAGAAATCGAAATGCGTGCCGTTGTTGAAAACGCCCGCCTTCAGGGCGATTCTGTTGGCGGCGTGATAGAATGCGCCGCGGTGGGACTGCCGGTTGGGGTTGGTTCCAATATTTTTTCCACGGTTGAAGGCAGGCTCTCGTATGCGCTCTTCGGTATCCCGGCGGTAAAGGGCGTGCAGTTTGGCGCGGGCTTTGATTTTGCGGAGATGCGCGGAAGTCAGGCCAATGATCCATATGAGATCAGGGACGGTCGTGTCTGCCTCAAGTCAAATAACAACGGCGGAGTCCTCGGAGGTATGACTGACGGCGCGCCTCTTGTATTTTCCGTTGCTGTCAAACCGACTGCGTCGATCGCGTCTGCACAGGATAGCGTTGATCTTAAAGCAATGAAAAACGAAAAGCTTGTTGTAACCGGCAGGCACGATCCCTGCATTGTTCCGCGCGCGGTCGCGGTAGTGGAGGCGGTGTGCGCCTTTACACTGCTGGATATGATGATGTAAAAGGAAATATGTTTCAATGGATTTGATCGATTTAAGAAATGAAATAGATAAAATAGATGAACAGCTGATTCCGCTTCTTCAGAAGAGAATGAATATATCCAAGCAGGTTGCGGAGTATAAGGTTAAAAGAGGACTACCCGTTTTAAATGAAAAAAGGGAACAGGAAATACTTGATTCTGTAAAAGAAAAATGCGCTGAGGACGGCGATGCTATCGCAACTGTCTTTTCCGCTACCATGGACGCTTCCCGCGCCATACAGCACAATATTATGGAAAGCGGCGCGGATATCAGAAAACTGATTACTTGCGCGGTTTCGGATAAGGACGCATTTTCAGAGGAAACGACTGTGGCCTGCGCCGGTGTGGAGGGCAGTTATGCGGATGAAACAGCGCTTATCCTTTTTAAAAACGCTTCCATTAAGCATTACCGGATCTTTGAAGACGTGTTTGAGGCGGTGAATAAGGGGGAAGCCCCTTTCGGAATCGTTCCTGTTGAGAATTCAACGGCGGGTTCCGTCCATGACGTTTATGATCTTATTATAAAATACAGATTTTATGTTGCCGGTTCGTATTCGCTTGAGGTAAATCACTGCCTTTGCGCGCGCAAGGGCGTGGATTACGCTGATATTGATGAGGTTTACAGCCATCCTCAGGCGCTTGCGCAGTGTTCGGAGTTTTTAAAAAACTTTGCATTTACCGGAGTAAACTATACAAATACAGCTGCGGCGGCAAAATTTGTTGCGGAAAGCGGGCGCATGGATATCGGTGTGATCTGTTCTGCTGATGCGGCAAAAAAATACGGACTTCAAATATTAAAAACAGGAATTCAGAATATAAGTAATAACAGAACAAGATTTATCGTTATTTCCAAAAAGCTTGTAATAGAAAATAACGCTGATAAAATCTCGCTCATTTTCACAACACCGCACACCACCGGTTCGCTTTACAGAATACTGGGCAGATTCTCCATGGCCGGGCTTAACCTAACAAAGCTTGAGTCCAGGCCGGTTGGAAACGGCGAATTCAGCTATTTCTTTTATGTTGACCTGCTGGGCAACATAAAAGATAAAAAAACGCTTGATCTGATATGCGCGCTTTATTCCGAACTGCCGGATTTCAAATTTTTGGGCAATTATCACGAGTACTAATTTCATTACGGGGGTGACGTTTTGAGAAAAAGCAAACGCCGCCAGACAAATTTAATATCAACGATCATCGTTATTATAACGGTTGCCCTTATGGTGTTCCTTGCCATCTGTCTTCACGATCAGGCAAGTCTTGAAATGCGATTTGACGCCATTATTAATTGGCTCGGAAAGCTGGAAAGGGCCGTTGTGGGGCTTGATACTCACCTGGAGATACTTGTTTGCATATTTGCGCTGTGGCTTGCGAAATGCCAGCTTCCGATCCCCATAAGCATTCTGTGTGTTATTTCAGGCATGGTGTTTTCCATTCAGACGGCAATGCTTATCAATGCGTTTTGCATAACGGTGTTTTTCATGATAAAATATGCTGAAGGCACATGGATAGGCGGAGGATGGGCTATGATGATCCTCAATATCCACCAGGCAAAGTTTATTAAAGACTGGGTGCTGTTCAAGGGCAAGGGAAATCCCTATATACTTCTTGTTTCACGTTTTGTGCCGTCGATTCCGCTTGGCATGGTCTCCAAGCTTTACGGCTCTATGCATTATGACTTTATCTATTATGTATGCCTGAGCATAATAGGTATCCTGCCGCGCCTGTATATATATACCCGTATAGGCGCGGAGATCTACAATCCGTTTTCAAGGCAGTTTATACTGCTTGCTATGCTTGTAGTTATGTTTACAGGGATCACCAGCCTGGTGTTCAATATTTATTACGGTGTAAAATCCCGTCAGATGAATCAGACGCTTCTGATTTATTCTCAAAAGGAAAAATATAAAATAGTGTTATAAAACTTATGAAAGGTTAAGGAGATCAATATGAAACCAAAGGAGTTTATTGCCGCCCTGCAGGCAGGTGCTATGGACGAAAAATTAAAGGCAGTTTATGTAACGGATTACGCTGTGGAGACGCAGAAGCCTCGCTACATACGCCTGATAAATGAATTTATAAAGCTCTTCGGGGAAGAGAGAGATGTTATTATAACATCCGCTCCCGGGCGCACCGAGGTCTGCGGAAATCATACGGATCATAATAACGGCAAGGTGCTTGCCGCGTCCGTAAATCTGGATGCAGTTGCCGTGGCGGCTAAAAATGACGAGGGCATAGTTCGCGTCAAATCGGATGGGCATGCAATGAATGTTGTGGATACAGTGGAACTTCTGCCCGATGAATCCGAATTCGGCCATTCCACTGCAATGGTACGCGGCGTCGTGGCAAAAATAGAGGGACTCGGTTATAGCATAGGAGGGTTTGACTGTGTGACCACTTCTGATGTTATCGGAGGCAGCGGTCTTTCGTCGTCCGCGGCATTTGAAGTGCTTCTTGGCACAACTCTTTCCTATCTTTACAACGACGGCGTCATAAGCGCGGTGGAAATAGCCAAAACAGCCCAGTACGCGGAAAATGTGTTCTTCGGAAAGCCGTGCGGATTGCTGGATCAGATGGCTTCATCAGTGGGAACTTTTGTTACAATTGATTTTGAATCAACGGAAAATCCCAAAATCAGGAAGGTGGATTTTGATTTTTCAAAAAGCGGCCATTCGCTCTGCATCGTTGACACGGGCGGCAACCACAGCGATTTAACAGACGATTATGCCGCTGTGCGCGCGGAGATGGAGGATGTTGCCGTAGCGCTCGGAAAAGACGTTCTGCGTGAGATCTCTTTTGAAGACTTTAAACAGGCGGTTCCGTCCCTCCTCGGCAGAGTGAGCGACAGGGCTTTGCTCCGCGCTTTCCATTTTTACAGGGAGAATACAAGAGTTGAAAAGGCTGTGGCTGCTCTTGAGAGCGGTAACTTTGATGAGTTCAAAAAAGTTATCAACGAGAGCGGGCGTTCGTCTTATATGTATAACCAAAATGTGTACACTCCCAAAGATCCTGCAGAGCAGAAAATTTCCCTTGCACTGTGTATCTCAGAGGAAGTGCTGGGCGTAAACGGTGCATATCGTGTTCACGGCGGCGGGTTTGCAGGAACCATTCAGGCTTTTGTGCCGAACGAACTGCTTGAAGAATATAAAAACGCTGTTGAAAACGTTTTCGGCAAGGGCAGCTGTCATGTCCTTATCATCCGTCCGGTCGGCGGAACAAGGGTGCTTTAAAAGCTGTGTTTTATTGTAAAAAAGGGGAATGTGCGTATGAAATACGTATTTATTGAAAATCCTATTGCGGGCAACAAAAGCAGGCAGATGCTTTTCAAACAGGTTCAGTCCGCCTTCAGATTGATAGATGATGAGATGATCATTGAGGAAACGAGCTACCGCGGCCATGCAAAGGAGATCGCCGCACGGTATGCCGCAGAGTACGGCGACGGATGCGTTATTGTGTGCTGCGGAGGCGACGGCACTGTTCACGAGATCGCAAACGGACTGGCTCATACCCAGACTCCCATTATGATCCTGCCCTTCGGCACTGGAAACGATTTTGCCAAAAAGATCTATGGCACAAAAAAGATCGATTCACTCAATGTGGTTAAGGCGTTCGGGCTTCATACCGGCCGTCCGAAATATGATGTAAGGCCCATAGATCTTATTGATTATAACGGTGAAAAATGCATAAACGTTATGAGCTTCGGGCTGGATACCAAGGTTGAAACGATCGGCAGAATCATCGCCGGCAAAGTGAAGTTCCTTGGAAGTCAGGCTTATAATATCGCTGTTGTTCCTGCCGTTTTACAGTCTATGAAATATAAGATCAATTTTGATCTGGACTGTATAGGAAAAGACGGAAAACCGTATAAATGGACCGTTACCCCCAAGGATTACACACTGTTTGCAATCTGCAACGCAAGCTATTACGGCGGCGGTTTCTGCCCTGCGCCCGATTCTAAGCTGGACGACGGTATATTGGATTATTGCATGGCAGACGCCATAAATCTTTTTCAGGCGCTTCCCCTTATTCCAAAATACAGCGCCGGCACCGCCAATGACGATACATCCCCCTTTATCCATACCGGCTATCTGACCGGAGGCAGGATATGGTCGGTGGACGGTTCGGGGCTTCTGGGCAACTGTGACGGTGAAAATTTCAATTACTCTGAAGTCAATTTCAAGGTGGAGAAACACGCCCTCAGACTTTGCTTTATAAAGGAATAAAAATATGAAAACGAAAAGAGTTCTTAAAAAACTCGGCATTGCGCTTCTTGCCGTTATAATTGCTTTTGCTGTTGCGGCGGGGGCGCTTTTTGCCTTTTATAAGCCCACCGTAACGTTTGACGCTGCGGATCTGACGGGGAATGTTACAAACGGTGCGTCAGGTTTTCTTTACGGCATCGCTCAGGACGGCGTTCCGTCTTATAATATGACTGAAAGCATCGATCTGTCTTCTGTTTCCACAAAGACTACGCTCGGTCTTCAGCATCCTATAGGTGAGATGGAAGATGTTGCTGCGCAGGCGTTATCTTCAGGCAGCTGCGATTATCTTGTTGTTTACCTTCAGGATATGTACAGTACATGGTATTATGACGAAGAGAATATCAATAAAATGAAGAGTGCGGGAGAGTATGACTGGCGCGAGTATATTGAAAATACATATTTCCCATTGGTTGAGCAAACGGTAACCGCGATCAGGGATTCCGATTATCATGACAATATCGTTTACTGTCTTTATAACGAGTGCGACAACGGCGTGTGGTTCGGCGAATGGATCAGTGACAGTTCAAACGAAAACGGCGGTTACAATGACTTTAACGATACCGGCAGACAGAATTTTTATGAGGCCTGGAAGCTTACTTTCGACTACGTCAGATCTATCGATCCGAAAGCTGTTATTGGAGGACCGGGTTATTATGAGTACGACAGCAGTAAAATGCGTTCGTTTCTTGAATTTACAGTTGAAAACAGCTGTGTCCCGGATGTTTTGATTTACCATGAACTGAATTACCGCTCAATTTATGACTGGCAGTATAACGCCTCGGATTTAAAGGAGCTGGAAAAAGAGCTTGGAGTTGCCGAAGATACTCCTGTGATCGTAACCGAATACGGCATGATGGAGGACAACGGCAATCCCAACACAATGCTTAAATATATAACACAGATAGAATATTCAAAGGTCTACGCCCAGCAGGCATACTGGCTTTTTGCAAACAACCTCTGCAATACCGCCGCGGATTATAATACACCTAATTCCGCGTGGTGGGTCTACCGCTGGTATGCGGATCTTCAGGGGCAGACTATGCGCTCTGATATATCGGATATTCTGCACTCGGATCTGGGAAAGGCTGTGATTCAGTTCCGAATGCCGCGCTACAGGCAGTTTATGGGCCTGGGCACGATCAACGACGCTGAAAACAACATGGAACTGCTTGTTTCCGGCGCAGATTATGACGGCCGTGTAAAAATAACGCATCTGGAGGATACTGCCCTTTACGGAAAAGAAGTGTATGTGGAGATCAGCGCCGTAACCTATCAGGGCATTTCGGGTAAAGTCTTTTCACCCGAAAAAGTAAAGGCGTATAAAACGGAGTGCAGCGATACGCTTAAGATAGATATGGATTTTATGAACGGCGATACAGCCTACCGCATCACCGTACGCGAAGCGCAAAGCGGCGATGAGGATTTCGAAAACGAAAATCTGTATGCCAGGTATGAATTTGAAAACGGAACGCTTCTCGGCAACGCATATACTTATGACAGCGCTTATGCCTCAACAGGGAAAACGAACGGTCTTGTAGGCGGAATGGAAAATGAGGGCGACGGCGTTGAAATCACCGTAAAGATCCCAGAAGACGGAATGTATGAATTTAAGTTGATTTACGGAAAAGCAAATGACGGCGCGCCGGATGAAAACGGCAGACAGGATCCGAATGACCGTGTATCCGCAACGGTAAATCTGAGTGTCGGCGGTGAAACTTCGCAGATCACGCTGGAAAACACCGTGAAAAGCGAGATTACGAATGTATACACTGACTTTTATGAACTGGAAGCAGGTGAATATACGGTCAGGCTCACACATAATAACGGCACTTATGTGCTGGATTCCCTGCTTGTCCGCGGGATTGAAGCCGTTAGCGGGAATGAAGACAGCAATATTGCTGTTCTTCCTGATTCGGACAGGACGGATGAAAGCAACACATATTACCTTGCAGTTGCACCTGATGACGGGTATTACGATATCGTAACAGCACCGGACGCTTCGCTTGACATAGACGGCGCCCCGGCGCAGAGCGCGGATAACGGCGACGCGAAGATATATCTTCGCAGAGGGCTTAATTATATAGGGATCAGATCCGGCGGGGCACAGCTTAAATTTGTTGCGACCACTGAAATACAGCCCAAAAATATTTTGCTTTCCCCTCAGGACGCACGGCTTGGCGGCACGGCGCAGGTGCAGACGAATACTGCGTCGGGAGTTGATTTCATAAGCGGTATCTCCGGATCGTCCGGCTCGGCACAATATACGTTTGCCGCTCCCGAAAGCGGAACTTATAAACTGACTGTTGAATATAGTGCAAACCGCGAGCAGGGCGTACACGATTATAATGTTGATCTGGTTGAGGATTATATTACAGTCTCCGTAAACGGAGTAGAATCCGAACTCTATTGCCGAAATACCTGCAGTAATGATAATTTCACTACCGTAACGGAAAATATAGAACTTAAAGAGGGCGAGAATATCCTGACCCTGTATAACGACGGGTCAAATCCATTTAACGCAACGGAGACTTATGCTCCGAATATTTCCGATATAACGATCAATAAAACACAGTTTTAACATTTGTTAAAGATCCGTCTGAATAATTTGGGCGGATCTTTTAATTTTTTGACAAACCGATGAGTTTGTACGAATTTTTTGTCCAAAATAAAATTTTTTTAAAATTATGTTGACAAAACAGGGAAAGATGTGGTATTAATAAACTGTACTAAGCGTAATAGTACAGTACATACAATTGTTCCGATCAGAAATTTCGGCAATTGTTAAAAAAGGAGGCGGGCAATTGAAAAAGGCTGTTATAAGAACTGAAGATCTTACAAAAACATTTTTTCTGGGCAAAGAAAAAGTCACAGCACTTAATCATGTTAGTATTTCTGTTGAAAAAGGTCAGATATGCGCAGTCCTCGGAACATCAGGGTCCGGAAAATCCACCCTTTTGAACATGCTTGCCGGGCTTGATCGGCCGACACAGGGAGCTGTTTTTATAGGAAAACACCGAATGGATAAAATGACGGAACGCGAGCTTACGCTGTTCAGGCAAAGATTTACGGGATTCGTATTCCAGTCTTATAATCTTATACCGTCACTTACCGCGGTTGAAAATGTAGCCATGCCGCTTATGTTTAAGGGGGTCGGAAGGGAAGAACGCGAGGCGCGCGCGCTGGAAATGCTCAGGCTTGTGGGCCTTGAGAGCAGAAAAGACCACCGCCCGTCCGAAATGAGCGGAGGGCAGCAGCAAAGAGCGGGGATTGCAAGGGCTTTTGTGTCCAGCCCCAAAATCATATTTGCCGATGAGCCGACCGGAAACCTGGATTCAGAGACCACCAGATCCGTTATGGAGCTTATGTGCGGACTCGTTCATAAAAATAACGGTACGATGATACTTGTAACGCATGATAACGGTGTTGCCGCTTATGCGGATAAAATCATAAGAATTACTGACGGAAAAGTAATAGAAGAAACATAATGAAAAAGGAGAACAGATATGAATAGATACTCAAAAATCACGGCGGTTCTGGCTGCGGTCGTTTTCGTCATGATCCCAATGCTTTCCTTTGCGGCGGAGGAACCGTCCTCCTCCCAAAATCTAAGCCCCTCTCTGATCTCCGCGGGATTTACGGCTGATAAAAGCAGCGTCGCTCCCGGCGGAACGATAGGGCTTGATTTCAAGCTCAGAAATACAAGCGGCAGTATAGATATAAGAAATGTGAACATTCGTCTTTCCGGCGGTGAAACGCTGATAGCAAACGGCGGCAGCGATTCGGTTTATGCGGATAAAATAGCAAAAGGTTCAACTTATTCTTTTTCCAAAACGTTTTATTGCAGCCCTCAGGCCGCAGGAGGCGTTTATCCTGTTGCGCTGAGCGCTTCTTATGAATATTTTGACGGCGGAGAAAAACTTTCCGGCACAGCGGAAATAAATTACAGCGTGCATGTTTCTCAGTCTGAAGCCGGTTCGTTATTGACTCCGCAGATCATCATTTCGGATTATTCCTACGGAGGAGACCATGTGACCGGCGGCGCGCCGTTTGATCTGAATTTTACGATCAAAAACACATCGGGGAACACTGCGGTGCGCAATGTTGTGATCCGGATTTCGGGCGGAGAAGTATTTGTGCAGGACGGCGAAACGGATACTGATTACGTGGAAAAGATCACTTCCCAAATTAAGCTGTCAAAAAAAATGAAATGTCTTAATACGGCGGCTTCGGGAATTTATCCCGTGACGGCATCCGTATCCTATGAATATTTTGACGGAGGAGAAAAGGTTTCGCAAAGCACGGAACTATCCATGAACATACGCGTTCAGCAGCCGGAAAGTATTGAATTCGGTTCGATTGCGCTTTCGGGTCAGACCGTAACGGTAAACCAGGAGCAGGATTGTGCCTTTACCGTTATCAACAGCGGTAAAAGCGCCGTTTCAAACGGCAGGGTAAAATTGCTCGATTCGGACGGCGGGGAGCTTGCGTCGGCCTATATAGGCAATCTTGAAGCCGGCGGTCAGTTCGCCAGCAACTATACGTTGCCGGTAACGTTCAAAACAGCCGGCGCGCAGGATCTAACGCTCGTTTTTGAATACGAAAACGACGGCGGAGAGAAAAAATCCGTAGCAGGTCAATTTATGCTCACTGTTCAGCAGGAAGAGGATCCTTACGCCGCGCTTGAAACGCAAAATGAAGATACCCCGGGCGAAGGCGATTACACACTTTTTTATCTTATAGGCGGCGCAGCCGCGCTGATTGCGGTTTTCGCGATAGTAACCGTTGTACTCAAACGTAAACGGTCAAAAAAAGGCGGTGAGGAGCTGGATGAAGAAATCTGATATTTTTTCAATGGCGCTGCGCAATTTACAGGGTCGCCGGTCACGCACAAAGCTTACCGTTGTAGGTGTGGTTGTAGGCACCTGCGCAATCGTGATCATGATATCCATAGGCGTGGGTATCAATAAAATGGTAACGCAGCAGTATCAGAACTCCGCCTCAGCCACAAGGATCAGCGTGTATAAAGATACCTCGGCGGAGGACAATGCGGATATAAAACAGCCGCCGCTTGACGATCGAGCAGTGGAATATATAAGCGGCATAGACAATGTTAAAGCGGTAATGCCGGTGGTTGACATGACGGAATATGCGCAGATTACCCGCGGTAAATATTCATATACCGGAGGGAAGGTGACCGCAGTGGATTTTAATATGTTTTCAACTCTGGGCATCACTGCGTCTTCAGGCGAGATCAGACCGTCTTCAGATATAAACGCCGTTTATTTCGGGGACAGAGCCGTAGTGAATTTTGCAGATCAAAACGGAAACTCCGTTTCCTATGAATCGGACGGTGACGGCAATATTACCGATTGCGAGATAAAGCCGCTTACGGATTCCTTTTATATCGCTCCCGCCAGCAGTCTGGCAAATGAATCCGCCGGCGTTCCGGCAGTCCGTCCTCAGCGGATAAGGGTTGCGGGCGTTATAGATTCCCCCGGCAGTTCGGGAATGGATACCTCAAACAATATTTTTATAGATATGAAAGCGGCGCAGAATCTGATCCGCGAATACAATGCCCTCAATTCAAAGCCGAATACAGCGAATGAATATTCCGAGATCTATGTGTATGTAAACAGCGCTCAAAATGTGGCGGCTGTGCAGCAGGCAATCGGCGCTTCGGGTCTTGCAACCTATTCAAATGAAGATGAAATCAGCAATACAAAGCGCACGATGGCAGCCGTTCAGCTCGTTCTGGGTGCGATTGGGGCAGTTTCAATGCTTGTTGCCGCGTTTGGAATAAGCAATACGATGGTTATGGCTGTTTACGAGCGCACTAAGGAAATAGGCGTAATGAAGGTCATCGGCTGTGATATCAGAGATATTAAAGCGGTCTTCCTTTGCGAAGCCGGCATGATCGGACTGATCGGAGGCGTATTAGGCGTTATTATAAGCGTTATAATATCCTTTATTGCAAACTTTGCCGCCGGCGCGTTGATCGGTTCTCTCGGCGGGGATGCGTCCGGCGGAATAACAATATCGTCCGTACCTGTCTGGCTTGTGCTGCTCGGTATAGGATTTTCAGTGATAATAGGCATTGTTTCGGGTATCTCACCCGCAAACAGGGCGGTCAAGGTCAGCGCTCTTAAGGCTATCCACAATGAATAGAAGGTGATGCGAATTGATGTTTTCACTTGACTCAAGAAGCCGTGAACCGATATATGTTCAACTTGAGAAAGAAATCATAAAATATATAAATCTCGGGGTATATGAGGCGGACAGTCCGCTTCCGTCCGTTCGCGCTCTTGCCACAGAGCTTTCAATAAACCCCAACACGGTTTCAAAAGCATATAAAAATTTAGAGCAGCACGGTGTTATTTACACCTCTCCCGGCAAAGGCGTTTTTGTTAATAAAACAGATCTTTCGGTCATTCACCGCGAAGCGGAAAAGATAGTTTCCGCCGCGATAAAAGACGCCAAAAACGCCGGTATGGAAAAAGATGAAGTTCTCAGTATAGTTAACGCTGTTTGGGAGGGTAAGTTATGATTGAAATAAAGGAATTAACAAAAAAATTCGGCAGCACAAAAGCGCTTGATAATGTTTCGTTCAATATAGCAGAAGGATCTGTTTTCGGACTTGTAGGCTCAAACGGAGCCGGAAAGAGCACGCTTTTAAGGGTCCTTGCCGGCATCTATCGGGCGGATGCAGGCAATGCGTATATAGACGGGGAAACGCCGTTTGAAAATCTTAAGGTCAAAAACAGCATTGCTTTTGTTTCGGATTTTCCGTATTTCTATTCCGGCGCAACGATAGATTCTATGGCGCGCTATTACAAAGAGGCATATTCCGGGTGGGACGATATAAGGTATTCAAATCTGAAAAGCGTATTTCCCATCGCATCAAATCAGAAGATCTCATCCATGAGTAAGGGTATGCAAAGGCAGGCGGCAATCATTCTTGCGCTTTCCCACGCCCCGAAATATGTTTTGTTTGACGAGATCTTTGACGGCCTGGATCCTGTTATACGCGAACTCGTCAAAAAGATCCTGATTGAATACATTTCCGTTATGCATGCAACTGTGGTTATCGCAAGCCACAATTTAAGGGAGCTGGAGGGCTTTTGCGATCATATAGGCCTTTTGCATCAGGGCGGCGTGCTGCTTGAAAAGGATATAGACGGCGAGTCCGCCGGCATTTACAGAATCCAGTTCGTTATGGATCAAAAAAATTATGAAGAGATAAAACCTCAGCTTAATATTATAAACGAAACGCGTCAGGGTAAGATGATCCAGATCACGGTAAAGGGTGAGGAGGAGCAGATAAGGCAGATCATTGAATCGGGAGAACCCGTTTTCTTTGAGGCTCTGCCGCTCACTCTTGAAGAATTGTTTATTAGCGAAATGGAGGGAGCAGGTTATGAAATCAACAAATTATTCAGTTAAGGGCGCTTTTAACGCGGTTTTCAAAGCCACGTTGCGCCGCCAACTGCCGGGCGCGGCAGTTGTTGCCGTGATCTGTGCCTGTATATCCGTTGTGTCGGCGCTTCTCTATTGTGATGACAGCAGCGTAATGGAGCAGGATATTTCATACGGCGTGTTTACATGGGGTTTGTCAGTGTTATTCGTGATAGCGGTATACTGCGCCGTTTCCGTCGGCGTTATGTATAATTCTTATTTCAGCCGCAGGGCGTGTGATTATCATTTTGCCCTGCCGTATAAAAGGAGCCATATCTATAACTCAAATTTTCTTTTCGGCATACTTGCTATTGCATTTGCCATTCTCTTTTCCGCAGGTGTTTTTGCCGCAGTTGTAGGCGTCATTGAAACCGTATATAACAATACGCATTTCACAACTTTGAGTTTTACCGTTGAATACGGCTTGGTCATAAAGCCGCTGGTCACTTTGCTTGCGGCACTGCTTGCCGGTTATTCGGCATGCTCAATGTCCGCCGCCGTTGCGGGGAAATGGCTTCAGTACGCGTTTTTCTGCTTTATCTGCATCATATCCACACCCATTATGCTTATCGGCATAGCGTCGCGCATTAACGTTGTATGGGGTCTGATGGTTGATATATTCAAGTTCTCAAGTATAACTCCGGCAGGCGTTGCGGCAATGATACTGCGTGAACCGTCGGATAATATGTATATCTTTATGACCGTTGTATCTCTGGCGGAATTTGCCGGAATGTATATTGCCGGCCTTTTCTCATTTAAACACCGAAAAGCGGAGATTGCGGAGAACGGACAGGGCGGCACATTTATAAAATATATACTTATGGCCGTGTTCGTTATATCCGGTTTCGCATATTTCAGCGCGTCTGAAAACTTTTTCGCAACTGCCGTAACTGGCGTTATTGCAGCGTTTATCTGCGCCGCTTTGTTCAGCGCCGGTCAGGTGCGCCGCAAAAAGATATTCACAAAGCAGACGGGTATTCTCTTCGGCGCTGTTACCGGAGTGTGCCTTGTTCTGACCGCCTGCGCTTATTTTGCTAATTCCTCATCCTATGTAAAATATGTTCCGAAGGCGGAGAATGTTCAGAGCGTTACCGTTACGGAATACGATAACTTTTCCGGGTATACAAATGAGATCCTGTGGTATGTTATGGAACTTCTTAACGGGGAAAGCGCGGTCGTTACAGAGGCAACTCTTACAGACCCTCAGAATATTCAGACGGTCATTGATTTCCATACCCTTGCCGTTTCGGATGAGGTCATGAACTATACACTTGGGGACAGAGTGTCCGATCTTGTCGGAGACACATTGGAAGCAACAACTGCCGTTTCCGACGGTATAAACACCGTGGATGAAGCAACGACCTCTGCGAATGAAGATATAACCGATAATTTGAGCTGCACTCTGGAATATAAACTTAAGGACGGCAGCACGGTGAAACGCTCTTATACAATAGAGTATGATCTGTGGCATGAGTTCCTTGCCATATTCAAAACGCAGGAAGCCATTATGCAGCAGGAGCCGTTTTCGTTTGATATAAATGATATTATGTATGTTGAAGGCGTGATCTACTCATATGAGGAGATGGAAGACGGCTCTTATGCCACAACTGACGGCCTTTATGTTATTTCACCGGAGGAATGGGCGGAGGTACGCGATGTTTTGGCTCAGGAAAGAATAAGCGAATCGGATTATGATTTCAAATACGGTTATGGCGGCGCGGGTTATTTCACCATTAATACGCTTGATCCCGATGTACCGGAGGATCAAAAAGAATTCATGCGCGGTATGACCCCTCTTGAAAGGTATGATTACGTTGCCGATTACAACCGTAAAATGCTTCAGGATCCTCAGACATACCCGCTGTATCCTGTTAACTCTTACAATGTAGATATACATCTTGATGATAAAAACACGGTATATCTTATGCAAAGCCCCGAAATGCAAAATTATAGAGTTCATTAACAAAAAAATGCCGGCTGTCTAGTCAGCCGGCATTACTTATGCATCAAAAGTATGCCGCGCGTTTTGCACGGCACGTTAATTCAAAAAGGAACTATCTTAAAAGAGAAAATCCGATATCTATTGCCCCGCTCAGCAGGCGCGAGGTCTTTTTCATTCCTATGGTCTCGGTTATCCATAAAATAATAAGCGCCACCAGAATTGCTATTATAAGCGTTTCTTTTTTCATTTTGTGCACCTCCGTAAACGGGTGAATGTTTAATTTGCTTTTTTTCGCTAATAATATTATAAACTTTTTTAAAAATAAATCAATAGCAGCGCGCAATTTTTATAAAACGATATTTGCGCAGATTATTATTAAATATTAAGCAAAAATGAAAAATTAAGGTTGAAAAACGCGGTCATCTGTTTTATAATACTACTAATTTGGATGATTTCGGGGGAATGTTTATGCAAAACCTTATTTTTCATAATGATGCGTTTCCCGTTGCGGCGGAAACATACAAAGAATATCTCGGAGGTGTTGATTGGGTGCAGACTTCAACAGTTGTTATCGCAGGCATAGTTATAGTAATGCTTGTGCTTTTAGTGCTTATTGCTATCTTCAAGGGCTTCGGCAGGGCGGTTTCCAAAGGCGAAAAATCCGTTAACAGTAATGAGCAGACGCCTCAGGCGGTTCCTTTCTCACCTGCGGCCGCTCCCGCTGCGGTGCCCGCTGTTCAAAACGGGATAAGCGGTGAGATCGTTGCGGCGATCGCTGCCGCCGTATATGCCGCTGAAGGCGGAAAGCAGGTAACCATTCGCTCAATAAGGTTGAAAAATGTTGCCGGCAGAAATCCGTGGGCGGCTGCTGCAATAGCAGAGAATACAAAACCTTTTTGATCTTTTTAGTTAATTAACGGGTTTGCGGCAAAAGCCCGTTTTTTAACGCTGTTTTTAACGGAGGATATTTTTAATGGATATATTACAGGGCGTTTGGGGCGCGCTTGTTGAGATCGTAAAGAACAGCGGATACGCTTATTTCTTTACGGACGGAGGTTATCTTAACCTCATCATGATAGGCGTTTCCTTTTTCTTCCTTTGGCTCGGTATAAAAAAAGGATTTGAGCCTCTTCTTATGATCCCAATTGCTTTCGGAATGCTGCTTGCCAATATTCCGGGGGCAAATCTTGCCGTGCAATATAACGATCTGCAGGGCTTTATAGATCTTGTTGCCGGCAGAATGGTAAATGAGGCCGGCCAGGTGTGCACGCCGGGTCTGCTGGATTTCCTTTATTTTGGGGTAAAGGCGGGCATTTATCCGCCGCTTATTTTCCTTGGTATCGGCGCTATGACGGATTTTTCACCGCTTATTGCAAATCCGTCAAGCTTTATCCTCGGCGCTGCCGCGCAGCTCGGTATATTTTTCACCTATGTGGGCGCCATTCTGCTCAAATTTACTCCGCAGGAGGCCGGCTCCATTGCGATTATCGGTGGTGCGGACGGTCCTACGGCTATTTTTGTAACTTCGCAGCTTGCGCCGGAAATGCTGGGTACAATAGCGGTTGCGGCATATTCCTATATGGCGCTTGTGCCGGTTATACAGCCGCCCATTATGCGCGCGCTTACAACAAAAAAAGAGCGCAGCGTAGTTATGGATACACTGCGCCCTGTTTCCAAAACGGAAAAGATCCTTTTCCCTATAATGGTTACGGTCATCGTTTCGCTTCTCCTTCCAGACGCAGCTTCGCTCGTAGGCATGCTTATGTTCGGCAACCTTCTTAAAGAGAGCGGCAGAACGGAAAGAATCGCAAAAGCGGCCCAGAATGAGCTTATGAATATCATTACTATCATGCTCGGTCTGTCCGTTGGCGCAACCACAAGCGCGCAAAGCTTCCTGAATGCAAAATCGCTCGGTGTCATCGTTCTCGGCCTCATTGCGTTTTCGGTGGGAACGGCAGGCGGTGTGCTCTTCGGCAAGCTGATGTATGTTGTAACCAAAGGAAGGGTAAATCCGCTGATTGGTTCGGCAGGCGTTTCCGCAGTGCCTATGGCGGCGCGCGTGAGCCAGAAAGAGGGGCAGAAAGAAAATCCTGCAAACTTCCTGCTTATGCATGCTATGGGTCCGAACGTTTCCGGAGTTATCGGTTCAGCCGTAGCAGCGGGCGTCCTGCTTACTCTTCTTGGTTAAAAATTGAATGATCAAGGGGTGCTTTAAGCGCCCCTTTTTTGACCGCCTGCTTAAAATACGCTTTTTCAGAAAGACGGCGGTCAGCTAAAACATATATGATCAGGCTTGCGTCAGGTAGGCCGGTTTTTATTCTATTATTTTTTGAGGTGTACATAATGGCATTAAATGAAATGCAGCAGAAAGCTGTTGACTGTACGGAGGGGCCGCTTCTTATTCTTGCCGGTGCGGGTTCCGGCAAAACTACCGTACTTGTAAACCGTGTGCAGCATATTATTGAAAGCGGCCTTGCGCTTCCCTGGCAGGTGCTTGCAATCACATTTACAAATAAGGCCGCCGGCGAGATACGCGAAAGGCTTATAAGCACCGTCGGTGAAGATGCGCGCGATATCTGGGCGCACACTTTTCATTCTTGCTGCGGCAGAATATTAAGAAGATTTGCAGACAGGCTTGGTTATACTTCTCACTTTACCATTTATGACACGGATGACCAGAAAAGGGTAATGAAGCATTGCCAAAAATCGCTCGGCATAACGGATAAGGTGCTGCATCATAAATCCATACTTTCCGAAATGAGCACGGCTAAGGACAGTCTTATTGATCC
The DNA here is from genome assembly GCA_958422185.1 of uncultured Clostridium sp. Lineage (GTDB taxonomy): Bacteria > Bacillota > Clostridia > Oscillospirales > Acutalibacteraceae > Eubacterium_R. Next base: position 28,696 of record CATZNW010000017.1, on the reverse strand, counting down.
GGCTGAATATAAAAAATTTGCCCAAAGCGATTTCAGAAAGGCAAGGATAGCTGAGTGCTATGAGCTTTATCAGAAAGAACTTCTGAAAGCGGACGCTATGGATTTTGACGATATGATCTTTAATACCGTTAAGCTTCTGCGTGAAAATGAAGACGTGCTGCAGCTGTATCAAAAGCAGTTCAAATATGTTATGGTGGATGAGTATCAGGATACTTCCCATGCCCAGTATGTGCTGGTTTCCATGCTTGCCGGCGGTTACAACAATATCTGTGTTGTAGGTGACGACGATCAGAGCATCTACCGTTTTCGCGGCGCAACGATCGAAAATATCCTGTCTTTTGAGCATCAGTATAAAAACGCCAAAGTGATCCGTCTGGAGCAGAATTACCGTTCTACACAGAATATTCTTGACGCGGCGAATTCCGTGATCTCCAACAATAAAAACCGTAAAGGAAAAAATCTGTGGACGGCTGCCGGTGCAGGTGAAAAGATCGTTCTTAATACGCTGGATGACGAATCTGATGAGGCAGCGTTTATTGCGGACGAGATACTTAAAAATGTTAAAAACGGCAGAAAAATGCGTGATCATGCAATACTTTACAGAATGAACGCGCAGTCCAGAAATATAGAAATAACGCTGGCAAAAAGCGGTATCCCGCATGTTGTGATAGGCGGCCACAGATTCTTTGACCGTAAGGAGATAAAGGACATCGTAAGTTATTTTGCCGTGATCAGCAATCCTGCGGACAACGTAAGACTTCAGCGTATCATAAATGTGCCCAAGCGAGGAATAGGGGATACCATGACTGCAAATATCATGGAGATCTCCACCGGTATCGGCATATCTGCGTTTGAGGTGTGCGAGCGTGCCGATGAATTTCAGAAGACGCAGCGCGCCGCCCGCAGACTCGGTGAATTCGCGGATCTTATAAAGCATTTTCAGCAGTGCCTTGAAGACGGAATGCCGCTTTCCGATCTGCTGCAGGAGATCATAGAAAAAACGGGCTATAACGATTATCTTGACGAGGATCCAGAGACCGCGCAGGACAGGAAAGATAATATAAACGAACTTTCAACAATGTTTATCCGTTATCAGCAGGAAAACGAGGATTTTGAACTTTCCGATTTTCTGGAGGATGTTGCCCTTGTTTCGGATATTGATACTTATAATAACGATGACGACGCCGTTGTGCTGATGACGCTTCATTCCGCAAAAGGTCTTGAATTTCCCATAGTCTTTATACCGGGGCTTGAAGACGGTATCTTCCCCGGAAATCAGTCGCTCTACAGCGAGGAGGATCTGGAAGAGGAACGCCGTCTTGCCTATGTAGGTATAACGCGCGCAAAGGAAAAGCTTTATCTGTTAAATGCCCGCCGCCGTATGCTTTACGGCACAACCGGCAGAAATTCGCCGTCCAGATTCCTTCGCGAGATACCTATGAATGTTGTTAATGATATAACTGTTCATACGTTTACTCCACGCGGAGCGTTTACAAGAAGCGCTTTTGCAGAAAATCCCACTGCGAAAAACGCCGTTTCGTCACATAAATTCGGGCAGGTCGGATTTGAGCGTTCAGGCACGGGCACGCGCTTCAGCGTTGGAGATACCGTTCGTCATAAGGCTTTCGGAACGGGCGTGGTCCTTTCCGCCAAGCCCATGGGCAATGACGTTCTGCTGGAGATCGCTTTTGACAAGGCCGGCACAAAAAAACTTATGTCCAACTTTGCCAAGCTTGATAAGGTTTGATCCTTGTGAACTTATAAAAGGATTCTGATCTTCTGTAAAAAAAGAGCCTGCCGAAAGGCAGGCTCTTTCAAATGGTCAGTTGTTTGCGTCAGTGCTGCCGTTTGTGTCCGCACTGTCCGTATTACAGCCGCATGAACCGGAATCGCCGGATCTTTCGGGCGGGAAGAATTCGTCAACAGGGAAGTCGATGTTCTGGAATGTGTCGCACGGATTTTGGGTGTTGCACTCGCATTCTCTTTGCGGAATGCAGTAATCGTATGCGGGGATAAGGATCTGAACGTCTCTTTCCATCTGTACAATACTGAAAAGCCCAAGTGTTACAAGCACGGCCTTGGTTGCTCCGGCGCTTGGCACGGTGTCCTGAGAATTCTGAAGGATGGACTGCGGAAAAGATGTACACAGCGGGATGCAGCAGTCACAGAGGTCAATAACATCGCACGCTAAAATGACAGGGTCAACTGCCTGTACCTTCGCCGTCGGGTTTGTGTAGCTTGGAGCCTCCGGGCAGTCCGTAGCCTCGCTTGACGGGTTTGATGTGAAGACTTTAACATTGCCTTCAGAGCCGTAAAGTATACATTTTTTTGTAAACTGCGCGTATCCTACCGCAACTTCAGGAGTTGTGCACGGCGCAGAATAAGTATCAAATTCAAGGCGGAAATAAAACGTAATGTCAACGGAGTAGTAACCTCTGTTAAAGGGCACTTCGTCCACGTCAATGGAAACAGAAACCACCTTGCACTCGCGGCATTTAATGCTTACCGCTTCGTCAATCAGCCGCTGGCTTCTTGAAAAAAATGTAACTCTCAGATCCTCGAGGCAATCTTTTGAAACGCAGCTGTCATAAATCCGCTTTGTGTCAATGCACACAGCCTCATTTATGCGGTTTTCACCGGCGTTTATAATGGGGTTTGCCATAAAAAAACTCCTTTGCAGAATATTTGAAGCTAACTTCATATCATTCTATGCAGGAGTTTTTTTGTTGACAGCTATATTTTGAATTTTATGGCGCGTAATCGCGCTTTTTTACTCAAACGCGGGATACATCCTTCTGTAAAGAGCGTTTATCCGCCGGAAATAATCAGCGTCAGCGCTGTCTATTGTTTCCCGGGTGGTGCGGAAACGCCAGTTTTTTTCTGCAACGCCGGGAATATTCATACGCGCGTCGCTGCCAAAGCCGCACATGTCCTGGAAGGAGATCATTGCAACGTTTGAACTGCTTTTCCAGACCGCTTCAATGATCTTGCGGCAGGAGGGGCTTTTATAGCCCCCTTCTCCCCAGTTGTCACCCTCAAAACCGCAGTAATCAAGGGCGAAACGCCGTTCTTCTTCGCTTGCTTCCCAAAGCCAGCCAAGCAGCGTATTGTTGTCATGCGTGCCTACATAGTTGACGCTGTTCTGCACGGAATTGTGCGGCAGATGAGCAGAATCAGAATGCGCGTCAAACCCGAACTGCACTACTTTCATCCCCGGAAATCCCGTGTTCTTAAGCAGCATGATAACGTCCTCGCCGAAGGTTCCCAGATCTTCTGCAATGATCGGCGCGTCAGGGTATTTTTCAAAAACTTTGTTAAACAGGTCCATACCCGGCCCTTTTTGCCATATGCCGTTTTTTGCATTCTCTGCCCCGGCATCAACTTCATAATAACTGGCAAACGCGCGGAAATGGTCTATGCGAACAACATCAAAAGCTTTAAGCGCCGCGCCGATTCTTGTTATCCACCAGGAATACCCGTCTTTTTTCATCGTTTTCCAGTCATAGATAGGGTTGCCCCATAACTGGCCGTCTTCACTGAAATAATCGGGGGGAACACCTGCGATTTTATCGGGCTTCAGCGAGTTTTTATTTATCTTGAAAAGCGGCAGATCCGCCCAGACATCAACACTGTCCATTGCAACGTAGATCGGCATATCGCCTATTACCGCAATGCCTTTTTCATTTGCGTATTTCTTTATATCAAACCATTGCTTATAAAATATAAACTGCACGAATTTCCAGAATGCGGCGCTTTCTTCAAAAGAATAGATATCTTTTATGCAATCTGCATAGACGGCCTGTTTTTTCTTCCACTGCCACCATGCTTTGCCGGCGTTTTGCTCTTTTACAGCCATATAAACGGCATAGTCTGTCAGCCAGGGATTATTCAGCTCAAAATCCTTTATCTGATCTGCTGTTTCACTGTTAATGCAGGAAAATGCCTTTTTCAGCAGGGCATACCTTTTCTCCGCCGCGAATGCATAGTCCGCGGTGTAGGGCGTTCCCGGATAAACGTTTTTCTCAACGTCGCTTTCGTCAACAAGGCCCATATCGCAAAGCTCTTGTGGGTCGATAAAAAGATAATTCCCGGCAAATGCGCTCGGCGAGCAGTAAGGGCTGTTTGAGCCGTCAACAGGATTAAAAGGCAGAACCTGCCAGTAGGTAAATCCCATATCGTGTATTTTGTCTATAAAATGCTTAACGTTTTCATCAAAAACGCCAATACCGTATCTGCCGGGCATGGAGCTTATGTGCATAAGCACTCCGGCACCTCTTTTTTTAAGCATTTTGCCTATCCTTTCCCGCTCTGACGGCGGTAAAAATAATTCGTTTGAATCAATTTTAACAAAAACAAGCCGTTTTGGCAATACAAAGCATGAAATATGCTTTATTATATATTATTTTAAAATAATTAATAAATTATTATTGAATATGCATGCTCCTTTTGCTATAATTAAAAATAATATGGAAAAGTGTTTTTATCCGTATTTTTAAGAGAAAATCAAAGCGAAAAGAGGCGGATCAATGAGTAACTTTACAGTCAAAACAGGAACCGTTCCTCAAACGGAACTTGATATTCAAAAGGACTACTGCAAAAAAGTAAGATCCGTTATCTCAAAAAAATATGAATCCCCGCCTCGTGCCTGCGTAGTGACATACGGCTGCCAGCAGAATGTTGCGGACAGCGAAAAGATCAAGGGCATGCTCAGTGAAATGGGCTACGGCTTTACGGATGAACGCACAAAAGCCCAGCTTGTCATATTCAACACCTGCGCGGTGCGTGAGCACGCGGAGGACAGAGTCTTCGGTAATGTGGGCGCTCTGAAAAAATACAAGCTTGAAAATCCAGGTGTGATCATCGCCTGCTGCGGATGCATGATGCAGCAGCAGCACATAGCGGAAAGGATCAAAAAAAGTTTTCCGTTTGTTGATCTCGTTTTCGGCACGCATGTTATTCATCAGCTGCCGGGCCTTTTGTATAAGGCTTTGACCGGCAAAAAGCGCGTGTTTGAGATCCCTGATACGGACGGCGTTATCGCAGAGGGCGTTCCCGTTTTAAGGGATGAGGATAAAAGAGCGTGGCTGCCGATAATGTACGGCTGTAATAATTTCTGCACATACTGCATTGTGCCCTATGTGCGCGGGCGCGAACGCAGCCGTGAGCCTCAGCAGATATTGAAAGAGGCAAAAGAACTGGTAGAAAGCGGCTGCAAGGAGATCACCCTTTTGGGGCAGAATGTGAATTCATACGGCAAAAATCTTGAACCGCGCGTTACGTTTGCCCAGCTGCTCAGAATGATAAATAATATTGACGGCGATTTCAGGATAAGATTTATGACGAGCCATCCAAAAGACTGTACCCCGGAGCTCCTGGAAACCATGGCGCAGTGTGATAAGGTGGCAAAACATCTGCACCTGCCGTTTCAAAGCGGAAACGACCGTGTGCTTAAAGCCATGAACCGCAATTACACAAGGGAAAAATATCTTTCGCTTATTGATTATGCAAAAGAACTTATGGGCGACTCGCTTTCCATAACTTCAGACATTATAGTCGGTTTCCCGGGTGAAACGTATGAAGAATTCAAGGATACGCTTTCTCTTATAGAAGAAGTTAAATTCACTTCGCTCTTCACATTTATCTATTCACCAAGAAAAGGCACCCCCGCAGCAGAGATGCCGGATCCCGTGCCTGCCGGGGAAAAAGGCAGGTGGCTCAGGGAGCTGATTGCCACGCAGGAAAAAATATCTGCCGAAAATATGAAGAAATATGCCGGCAAAACTTTTAAATGCTTCGTTTACGGCAAAGGCAAGCTGGGCGGGCATTCGCTTGAGGCAAGGACGGACGGCAATATCATTGTTGAATTTGACGGCGATGAAGAGCTGATAGGCTCTTTTAAAGATATAACCGTAACGGAGCCGCTCACTTATGTTTTAAAGGGCAGGCTCGCGGAATAATATTAAAAAATAATTTTGAAAGGATCTTATACTATGGCACTTGAAAACGCACTTCGCGAACTCGGAAAGGAAATTCAGAAAGATGCGCGCTTTAAAGCGCTTCAGGACGCTGCCTCAAAAAATGACGCGGACGCGGATCTTCAGGAAAAAATGAAACAGCTTCAGCTCTTTTCCCTCCAGTATCAGCAGGAGACCGGAAAGGGCGATGACGCCGATCGGGAAAAAATAGAAAAACTTCAGAACGATTATCAGAATCTTTACGAAGAGATCATGAAAAACGAGAATATGGAGGTCTATTCGGCAGCCGCTTCTCAGATGGAGGAGATGGCGCAGTATATCAGCAAAATGATTGGCCTTTTCTTTGACGGCGAAGACCCGGAGACCTGCCAGCTTCCGGACGAGTCCTGCACGCATGACTGTTCAACCTGCGGCGGAGGCTGCGGATTCTGATCTTTTATTTACGGCAGGAAACACCATGCTTTGATGAAGCGTTATAAGGAGGAAGAATATGGCGGGTAAAAAGCAAAACGGGCTTTCGCCCATGATGGAACAGTATTTTGATATAAAAAGCAAATATCCGGATATGCTTTTGTTCTTTCGCTTGGGCGATTTCTACGAAATGTTTTTTGACGACGCCAAAATCGCCTCCGAGGAGCTGGATCTTGTTCTTACGGGCAGAGACTGCGGTCAGGAGGAACGCGCGCCCATGTGCGGCGTGCCGTTTCATTCGGCGGATAACTATATAGCAAAACTCGTAAACAGAGGCTATAAAGTGGCGATCTGTGAGCAACTTGAAGATCCGAAACTTGTTAAGGGTCTTGTTAAGCGCGATGTTGTAAGGATCATAACCCCCGGAACAGTCATTGAGGGAAACATGCTGGAAGACGGCGTAAATAATTACCTGTGCTGTATCTGCAAATCAGATAATGAAACGGGACTGTGTTTTGCAGACGTTTCAACGGCTGAGTTTCATCTGACCGCTGTTAAGGGAGATCATGCCGAGGAACAGATAACGGACAGGCTTGCCACTTATCAGCCGAAAGAGGTCCTTGTGAATTCTTCGGCGCTTGATTATACCGGAGTCGCACAGTTTATTAAAGACCGCCTGGGCACCAAAGCTCAGCTTCTTGACGATGAAAAATTCAGCTTTGAGGGCGCCACGGATCTGATTCTTGAAACGCTCGGCAAAAAAGAGATCGATTCACTTTCGCTCGGCAGCAGCAAAAGCGTTGTCTGCGCGCTTGGCGCGGTTATAGATTATCTTAAAGAGGTTCAGAAAAAGGACGAGATTGAAACTCCCGCCGATATTGATTATTTTGACGATACCGAGTATATGAAGCTCGATATGAACGCCCGCAGAAATCTGGAGCTCACCAGCTCCATGATGACGGGGGATAAAAAACATTCGCTTTTGTGGGTGCTTGATAAAACGAAAACCGCCATGGGCAAGCGCATGATCAGAAGCTGGCTTGAAATGCCGCTCATGTCCGCGGCAAGGATCACAAGACGGCAGAACGCAGTGGGCGAATTTGCGGATGATCCCGAAATGCGCGATAAGATCAGAAACGCGCTGACAGGCGTAAGCGATGTAGAGAGGCTTATGGCGCGCGTCGCTTATTCAACCGCAAACGCAAAGGAACTGAGATCTCTTCAGGCAACCTGCGAAAAACTGCCCGATATAAAAAAACTGCTTGAACATGCCCGCAGCGTTTATCTTAAGGAGATATATTCCGAAATAGACACCCTTTCCGATGTGAGGGATCTTATTCAGCGCGCAATTGTGGACGAACCTCCGTTTTCACTGCGCGAGGGCGGAATGATACGCCGCGGTTTTGATCCGGAACTGGATGAACTTAAGGGAATCATGGAGGACGGTGCCGGCGTTATTGCCGCTATAGAGGCAAGGGAACGCGAAAAGACGGGAATCCCCAAGCTCAAAGTGGGATATAACAGGGTTTTCGGATACTATATAGAGGTCACGAATTCCTATAAGGAACTTGTGCCGGAAACATACATAAGGAAGCAGACTCTTGCAAACTGTGAAAGATATATAACGCAGGAGTTAAAAGATCTTGAAGGCAAAGTGCTTGGCGCTAAGGACAGAGCCATTGCGCTTGAATACGATGTTTTCTGTTCCGTTCGGGAAAGCGTTTCAAATGAGGCGCAGAGGATACAGAAAACGGCAAAGGCGCTTGCTGCGCTCGATACACTTGCGTCTCTTGCGGAGGTTGCCGTAAACAACAATTATGTCTGTCCCGCAATAAATACAAGCGGCGCGATAGAAATAAAGGACGGCAGGCATCCGGTAGTGGAGGCGCTTATGAACGGCGCTCCGTTCGTCCCGAATGACGCTTTGCTTGATACGGATGAAAACCGCTGTATGATCATAACCGGCCCGAATATGGCAGGCAAATCAACATATATGCGCCAGATCGCGCTTATCGTTCTGATGGCGCAGATCGGTTCGTTCGTTCCGGCAAGGAGCGCCAGCATCGGTATTACGGATGCGATCTTTACAAGAGTAGGCGCTTCTGACGATCTTGCGACCGGGCGATCAACATTTATGGTTGAAATGAGCGAAGTCTCTTCTATTCTTAAGAATGCAACGCCTAAGAGCCTGATAATCCTTGATGAGATAGGCCGCGGCACTTCAACATTTGACGGTATGAGCATTGCCCGCGCCGTGCTGGAATACGTTTGCAAAAAGAAGACGCTTGGCGCAAAAACACTTTTTGCAACGCACTATCATGAACTCACGGCAATGGAAGGTATGCTGGACGGCGTTAAGAATTATTCCATAGCTGTTAAAAAGCGCGGGGACGATATTACTTTCCTGCGCAGAATCGTCCGCGGAGGTGCGGACGAAAGCTTTGGCATTGAGGTCGCCAAGCTTGCCGGTGTGCCGGACAGCGTTGTGCGCCGCGCTAAGGTTATTCTTAAAGAACTTGAAAAGAACAAAGTAAACATTGAATTCAGGGCGGAAGACGCCGTTGTTGAGGAAGAAGAGGACATTCAGTATAATTTTGCCGCAAACGGTAAAAACGAGATACTTGAGATCCTGCGGGCAACGGATGTCAATACACTGACTCCTATTGAGGCAATGCAGACTCTGTATGATCTAAAGAAAAAAGCAGAGGAACTTAAGTAAGAGATAAAGGGGTGATATGCATGGCTCACATCAATATTTTACCAAAAGAGGTATACAGCCTTATTGCCGCCGGCGAAGTGGTTGAAAGGCCCATGAGCGTCGTTAAGGAAATGCTTGAAAATTCTATAGATGCCGGCGCAAGGCATATCACCGTTGAAATAAAAAACGGCGGCACTACCTATATCCGCATAACGGATGACGGCAGCGGGATAGCAAGGGAAGACGTTAAAAAAGTCTTCGTTTCCCATGCAACGTCAAAAATATTGACAGGGGAAGACCTGAATTCCATAGGTACTCTCGGTTTCAGAGGAGAGGCTATGGCGTCTATCGCTGCGGTCGCAAAGGTTGAGCTGCTGACAAAAACGAAAGAGGAAAGCACGGGAACACGCTATGAAATAAGCGGCGGGGAGGAGATCAGCCTCTCTGACGCCGGCTGCCCCAATGGCACCACGGTCGTTGTAAGGGATATTTTTTATAATGTTCCCGCCAGGATGAAATTCCTGAAAAAGGATGTAACTGAGGGCAACGCCGTTCAGGGTGTTGTGGACCGGATTGCCCTTTCCCACCCGGAGATCTCTGTCAGATTTATCAGAGAGGGAAAACAGGTGCTTATCACCTCCGGGAATTCAGATCTGAAAGGCACTGTTTATTCTGTTTTCGGCGCAGAGCTTTCCGATACGCTTATCGAAGCGGATTACAGCTATAATTCCATGCGGCTTACGGGTTATGTAAGCCGTCCGCATCAGTCAAGGAAGACCCGCGCCATGCAGTTTTTCTTTATCAACGGCAGGCTCGTTAAAAGCGCAACGGCCATGGCGGCGCTTGAGCAGGCTTATAAGAATCTTATTATGGCCGGCAGATATCCCGCCTGCGTGCTGAATATAGAAATAGATCCGAAACTTGTTGATGTAAATGTGCACCCCTCTAAAACCGAGGTGCGCTTTGTTAATGAAAAACCGGTTTTTGATTTGGTCTATTACGGTGTTAAGACCGCAATAGAAACAAAAAATTCCGTCAAAGAAGGCGGCTTTTATTCGGATCAGAACGGCAGAATATATAAAAATCTAGAAAAAGAAAGTTCAAAAATAGATTTCGGGGTAAAACCTTCGCAGCCGTCCCAGCTTAAATTTTCTAACGCCGGATCGGAAAATCCGTGGCGTGTCTCGGCGCCGTCAGGGTATCAGACCCATATCAGGGCCGAAAGCTACGGTGATCCCCGGGATTATAAAATCACATCCGGCAGGATCTTTTCAGAGAATGAAACGGTTGACGAGAACGAATATTCAACCACAGTCGCTATTGATTTTTCGGATAAAAGCAAAGATTCAGACAGTACGGCCGCGGCTGAATCTGAAAAGAATACCGTTTCTGAGGAGAAAAACGCAGCTCTTGTTGTGGATGAGAAAGACGACGTGCCCGTTTTTAAGGTCGTCGGCGAGGCGTTTGATACATATATCATTGTGGAGATCAGCAATGATCTGTATTATATTGATAAACACGCCGCTCACGAGCGTATGAATTTTGAAAGACTTAAAAAAGACGCGGCCCAAAACGGTATAGCAAGCCAGGCCTTGATTGTGCCCGCCGCGGTATCCATGTCGCCCGAGGAATATGAGGCTGTTATTTCAAATCTGCCGCTTCTTTCAAAATGCGGCTTTTCAGCTGAGGACTTCGGTTCCAATACAGTTATAGTGCGTGAAATACCGTCTATGCTAAACGGTTGCGACGTTAAAGATCTTTTACTGGAGATCGCTCAGAAACTGCTGGAGCATAAAACGGATATCGAGCCGGAAAAGATGGACTGGATATTTCATTCGTCTTCATGCCGCGCCGCTGTCAAAGGCGGAGATAAAACTTCACCGCAGGAGAGAGAGCTGTTCGTTCAGAAACTTTTGTCCATGCCTGAAATACGCTACTGCCCACACGGCAGGCCGGTGATGATCAGAATTTCACGCTATGAGCTTGAAAAGCAGTTCGGCAGGGTGCAGTGATGGATAAAACGAAAATCATCGTTGTTGCCGGACCTACGGCCAGCGGGAAAACGTCTCTTGCCGTGCAGATCGCAAAAGCTGTGAACGGAGAGGTCATTTCGGCAGACTCCATGCAGGTATATAAAGAAATGGGCATAGCCACCGCAGCGCCCACGCAGGAAGAGATGCAGGGCATACCTCACCATATGGTGCAGTTTTTAGACAGAAGCGCCGCTTTTTCGGCCGCGGATTTTTGTAAGATCGCGCGCACCGTTATAAAAGATATTACGCTCCGGGGGAAAGTGCCGGTTATAGCCGGAGGAACGGGGCTGTTTATAGACAGTCTTGTTGATAACATTAATTTTATAGAAACCAAAAGCGATGATGATCTCCGGAGCCGACTTATGGCAAAAGACGAAGATGCGCTTTATGCCGAACTTCTGAAAGCTGATCCTCAGGCGGCGGAAAAGATACATAAAAACAATAAAAAACGTGTTGCCCGCGCGCTTGAGATCTATTATCTGACGGGCAAAACAAAAAGCGAGGCGGACCGAGATTCCGTAAAGCAGATTTCACCTTACGATACGCTTTACTTCGTGATAGAATTTAAGGACAGAAACAACCTTTATGAACGGATCAACCGCCGTGTGGATATCATGCTCCGAAACGGCTTGGCAGAAGAGGCGCGGCGCTGTTTGGAATACGGCGGCAAAACAGCTGCCCAGGCAATAGGGCACAAGGAACTTGAACCGTATTTCAGCGGAACTTCAAGTTTTGAAGAGGCGGCTGAAAACATTAAACGGGAAACAAGAAGATATGCGAAGCGGCAGATCACTTGGTTCAGGCGCAGGGAAAACGCCGTCAGACTCTGTGCGGATGAGGAATGCACGGATATTGTAAGTGAGGCCGTCAGAATAAGCAGGGAATTTTTAAATGGCAAATCGTGAAAATGCAAAAACAGAAAAAAAGATAAGGCTTTCACCGGCGCAAAAGCAAAATGTCGCAATGATTTTTGTTGTTGCGCTCATCGTGATCTATGTGGCGGTCGAGCTGTACGGCGCGTTTAACGTGAGCCTGAAAACACAGACGGCGCTTACCTCAACTGTTTATGATACGATTGAGGCGGACGCACTTGTGGTAAGGGACGAACATGTTGTTCAGGGCAGTTCGGGCGCTGTAACGGTCTCTTCGGTGGATGACTGTGAAAAGGTCGTTAAAGGCGGAGAAATTGCGCTCACGTTTCATTCACAGGAGGCAGCTTCTGCCTATTCGCAGTATCTTGATCTGGAAAACGATCTAAGATATTATTCGGATATGGAAAGTCAGTCTGTCGGTCAGGTCACTGATGTTGAATCGCTGGATGAAAGCATTATTGAAAATATCAACGAATACATACGCGTGGGAGCAGCGCTGGATCTAAGCGCCGTTAACGAAAATGCGGCGGAACTTAATGACAGATTTACGCGCCGTCAGATCCTTATAGGCAAGAATATTGATTTTTCTGCGGTGATGAGAGAGACGGAAGATAAAATGAACGCGCTGAATATAAGCGCAAATCAGCCTACAGGCAGCATAACCGCTGATGAGTCCGGTGTGTTTTCCGAATATACGGACGGGCTGGAGGAAGTTTTTGATTATGACAATATAGAAGATCTTGATACGGATACGTTTGATTCGTGGATCCGGCAGGCGCAGAATGCACAGCCCGTTCAGAATACAGGCAAGCTTATCACGGATTTTGAGTGGTATTTTTGCGCGTCAGTAAGTGCGGACGCAGTAAACGGTCTTGAAAACGGAGATGATATAGATGTTGCCGTTTCGGGTACGGACAGTGTTTACAGCTGTGAGATCATAAGCGGGGCGGAGCCCGAACTCGGACAGGAGCAAACGGTGCTGGTCCTCTCCTGCGACGAGATCAACAGTGATACGGTTTCCATGCGCCTTGCAAACATAGAGATCCGTGTAAACGCATACACCGGTATCCGGATGCCGTCCGCTGCCGTTCATGTCAATGAAAACGGCGAAAGGGGTGTTTACGCTCTGGTGGCGTCGGTAGTGGAATGGCGTAGCGCGGATGTGTTGTATACGGACGGGGATTACGTAATGCTCAGTTACGATCCGGAATCGGAAAACGGCATTAAACTTTATGACCAGATCATCATTCAGGGAAAGGAGCTGCACGATGGGGAAGTATATAATTGATGAGCAGAGAATGAGATCCGTTGAAGAGAATTACAGGCGTATTCTTGATGATGTCAGGGAATGCGCCGTTAAGGCGGGACGGTCCGAAAAGGACGTTCGCCTTATGTGCGTTACCAAAACGGTGGAGCCGCCTTATATCAACAGGGCCATTGAGCTTGGCGCGGATCTTATAGGCGAAAACAGAGTTCAGGAGTATCTCGGAAAAAGAGACGATCTTGAATTGAGCGGCGTGGAAAAGCATCTTATAGGGCACCTGCAAACAAATAAAGTGCGCCAGATTGTCGGCGAGGTGGATATGATCGAATCCGTTTCCTCCTTTAAGCTTGCGAAGGAGATCTCGCGCGTTTCCGCGGCGCAAGGCATCGTTACCCAGTGCCTTGCAGAGGTAAATATAGGGCAGGAGGAAAGCAAAAGCGGAATTATGCCGCAGGAACTGATGGATACCCTGTATCAGATATCCGAATTGCCGGCAATAAAGATCAGGGGCCTTATGGCTATTCCTCCGATTTGTGACAGCGTTGATGAGGCCCGCCGCTATTTTTCCCGGGTAAGGCAATATTTCATTGACATTAAAGATAAAAAAATAGATAATATAGATATGGAGATACTCTCTATGGGCATGAGCGCCGATTATCCTGCCGCCATAGCAGAAGGCTCCAATATAGTTAGGGTAGGCTCTGCGATATTCGGAGCCAGAAAATATAATTAGGAGGCTTCTTTATGGGAATTTTTGATAAGTTCGCGGATATCATACGCGAGAATGACGACGATGAGTTTGATGATTTTTATGAGGATAATTCGTCCTATCCGATGCCTGCCCCCCCAAAGAGGGAAAAGCATAAAAGCGTAAGGGTGCCCAAGGAGGAAAAGCCGGAAAGGATCCACCGCACAAGGGCGGAAAACGATAAGGTCATGAATATTCACACCACCGCTCAGCTCCAGGTGGTTCTGGTTAAACCTGAAAGGTTTGAAGAGGCCGCCGCAATAGGAGATAATCTTAACGAAAAAAGAACGGTCGTGCTGAATCTTGAATCTACAAACAGGGATATTGCCCGCAGGCTGCTGGATTTTTTAAGCGGCGTTGCATATGCAAATAACGGGCAGATAAAAAGAGTGGCAAACAGCACATACATAATAACGCCTTATAACGTGGACGTTATGGGCGATCTGATCGATGAACTTGAAAACAACGGAATGATTATGTACTGATAATAAAAGAGAGGAGAATAGAATATGATCACGCCGAGCCAGATCAAGGATAAAGTGCTTTCAACCGCGTCTCACGGTTATGACATAGATGAAACGAATGGATTCCTGCAGCAGATAGAAGAGTCTTTTTCTGCTATATATGACGAAAATAAAGAGCTTTACAGAAAAATGGAGATTCTTGCCGCAAAAATCGAGGAATACAGAGCGGAGGAAGATTCAATAAAGGATACCCTTTTAACCGCCCAGAAGGCTGCGTCAAAGGTTGAAAAAGAGGCGAAGGAAAAATCCGAAAAGCTGCTTGAAGACAGTGCCAAAACCGTTCAGAATACCGTTATGGACGCGAAAGCAAAAGCAGAAAAGATCATTTCTGAAGCCCGCGAATACGCATCCCAGATTACCAAGGAAAAAGCTGATGCGGCAGAGGCGATCCTGAACGAGGCAAACGAAAAAGCGCAAAAGGAGATTGCGGACGCGAAGGCGGACGCCGCAGCTCTTTTGACCGAGGCAAAAAATATTTCTCAGGAACTGCTTTCCAAATCAAAGGATGAAAAGGATTATTATGATAATTTAACGAATAATCTTAAAAAAGAGGCGGATTCATTCAAGGATAGGCTCGTGGCTCTTTATGAGGCTCAGCTCGAAAAGCTGTCGGATATGATGGAAGCGCCTGTTTCCGCAGATACAGAGGAAATAGAAGAAAAAATAGATGAAACGCAGCAGAATATTGAAAGTGTGTCCGCTAAAATAGATGAGATAGAGCAGGATATTGCCGAAGAGGAAGAACATCTTACCGAGGAAGAGGACCCGGAGCCGGAAGCAGATGAGGCGGCTGCCGACATATCCGAGCAGCAGTTGCAGAATAACGACGATATCTCTGAATACGATAATGAGGAAACAGAAGATTCTGACGTTGAATATGAGCTTGAGGAGATCTCAGACAAAGAAGAGGAGACACCAGAAGAGGAAACGGACGTGCATGACGCTATCGACGCGTTCTCTCAGGATCCTTCCGCAGATGATGACTCTGTGACCGAAATAAACGAAGATCCGGAAATGGAATCCCCCGTCACAAAAGAAGAGGAACAGCATCTCCCTTTTGAGGATTTCTTTCATGTCAAGCCCGAGGGAGTAAGAACGAATGAAAAAATAAGCCTTGTTCCACCGGATGACTATGATGAGGAGGAAGATGACGGCGGCGTTAAGTTTAAGGGATTTTTTAAGAAAAAAAGAAAATAATTACATAAAGGTTGTTGATTGAAATGGACTATAAAGATACTTTAAATATGATGAAAACGGATTTCCCAATGAGGGCCAATCTCCCTCAGCGTGAGCCGGAGATCCTTAAGGGCTGGTATGATAATAAGCTTTACGAGAATCTTATGTTGCATAATGAGGGCAAACCTCTGTTTATCCTGCATGACGGCCCGCCGTATGCCAACGGTGATATTCATATAGGCCATGCCCTCAATAAGACTTTAAAGGATTTTATTGTAAGGTATAAGAATATGACGGGCTATAAATCCCCCTATGTTCCCGGATGGGATACCCACGGTCTTCCTACGGAACTTAAGGCAAGAAAAGAAGCCCATATCACTGCCCAAAGCAATATTTCTGATCTTGAACTCCGAAAGATCTGCCGTGATACTGCTCTCGGCTATGTTGATATGCAAAGGGAGAGCTTCAAGCGCCTGGGCGTTATCGGCGAATGGGATAATCCGTATATCACCCTCACCAAAGATTTTGAGGCGGAGCAGATAAAGGTGTTTGCCTCAATGGCAACAAAGGGTTATATCTATAAGGGATTAAAGCCTGTATATTGGTGCCCGGACTGTAATACTGCCCTTGCGGAGGCGGAGATCGAATATGCAGAGGATCCGTGCCATTCAATCTATGTAAAATTCAATGTTGAGGATGACCTTGGCAAGCTCATTGCCATGGGTGCGGACCTCAGCAAGACCTATTTTGTAATATGGACTACAACAACATGGACTCTGCCGGCAAACGTGGCAATATGTGTAGGTCCTGATTTTGAATACTCGCTTATCAAAAGCGAAGATGAATATTATGTAATGGCAACTGAACTTGCCGCTTCTGCTATGGAGGCCAGGGGCATAACGGAATATGAAACGCTTGGTACAATTATGGGCAGGGATCTTGAGTATATCAAATGCCGCCATCCGTTTATAGACAGGATCTCACTTGTTATCGTTGGTGATCACGTTACACTGGAAAGCGGTACGGGCTGCGTTCATACTGCACCGGGTCACGGCGTTGAGGACTTTGTTGTATGCAAGAATTATCCCGAACTTCCTGTTGTAGTGCCGGTTGATGCACACGGAAGATTAACAGAGGAGGCCGGTCAGTTTGCGGGCCTCACAACCCAGGAGGCAAACAAGCCGATCGCAGAACACCTGGAAAAAACAGGAAATCTCTTTGCGCTTCAAAAGATAATTCACCAGTATCCTCATTGCTGGCGCTGTCATAAGCCCATAATCTTCAGGGCAACCTCACAGTGGTTCTGCTCGGTAGACGATTTTAAGGAAGATGCGATCAAGGCTTCAGAAGACGTTGAGTGGTACCCGGCATGGGGCAAGGACCGCCTTCAGAGCATGATCCGCGAGCGTGCGGACTGGTGTATTTCACGTCAGAGAAAATGGGGCGTTCCTATCCCTGTTGTATACTGCAAAAAATGCGGCAAGGAGATCATAGATAACGATATTATGATGAAGGTTTCCGAGATCTTTGGCAAGGAAGGTTCGGATGCGTGGTTTGCTCATGACGCCGAATATTTCCTTCCGGACGGATACCAGTGCCCGCACTGCGGCGCTTCCGAGGGCTTCGATAAGGAAACGGATATTATGGACGTCTGGTTCGATTCAGGCTCCACACATGCGGCCGTACTCAAAAACCGCGATTATTTAAAGCGTCCCGCCGATGTTTATCTTGAGGGCGCAGATCAGTACAGAGGCTGGTTCCAGTCATCTCTTTTAACTTCAGTCGCGGGCGGCAGCGGTGCTCCGTTTAAGCAGATTGTGACTCACGGCTGGACTGTGGATGGCGAGGGCAAAAAAATGTCCAAATCCCTCGGAAACGGCATTGATCCTCAGGATATCATCAAGCAGTATGGCGCGGATATCCTCCGTCTGTGGGTGGCTTCTTCGGATTACCATGCGGATATCAGGATCAGCAAGGATATCTTAAAGCAGCTTTCTGATAATTACAGAAAGATCAGAAATACGGCGCGTTTCTGCCTTGGTAATCTTTATGATTTTGATCCGGACAAGGATATGCTACCAAATGATGAGCTTGAAGAGCTTGATAAATACGCTCTTATGAAACTGGATGAGGTTATAGATACCGCCCGCAAGGGTTATGAGATCTATGAATACCATACCGCGGCGCACGCTATCCATAACTTCTGCGTTGTTGATATGAGCAATTTCTATTTTGACGTGCTTAAAGACAGGCTTTACACTTCCGTTAGCACTTCAAAAACCCGCAGGGCGGCGCAGACGGTGCTTTACAAGATCCTGGATTCACTCACTCTGCTGCTCACGCCTATCCTTGCGTTTACAGCTGATGAGATATGGAGATTTATGCCGCATGACAAGTCAAGGGATCCTCAGTCCCCGCTTTTCAACGATATTCCGAGCGCTGATTTTATCAGCACGGACAGCGGCTTTATGGAAAAATGGGATAAGATCCATAAAGTGCGTGTAGACGTTCAGAAAGCGCTTGAGATCGCACGAAACGAAAAGAAGATCGGCAAATCGCTGGAGGCGCATATCGTTCTGGGTGCAGGCGGCGAGCTTTATGATTTCCTGAAGTCAGTTGAAAATGCACTTCCGGAAATATTCATTACCTCCGGCGTAACGGTAACGGATGAAAAACAGCCGCTTGACGGCGAAGTTGAGGGGCTTTCCGTAGGCGTTCAGCCTGCAAAAGGCGAAAAGTGCGAACGCTGCTGGAAATTCTCGGAAACAGTTGGCAGCGATGAGACACATCCACATCTTTGTGCTCACTGTGCGACGGTACTTGCCGAAGAGGGCAAATAATCAATTTTTCAAATTTCAGAGAGGGGCGCAAAACACCCCTCTTTTGCCTGTTTGGCGTTTTAAGATCCGGAGGTAGTTATGCACACAAAAAAGCATGTCTGGTGCGCCGTTATGATCATTCTGATAACGGCTTTTGACCAGATCACAAAATTCCTTGCAGTTAAATATTTTAAAGGCAGTGAGCCCGTCAATTTTATAGAGGGAGTTGTGCGTTTTAATTATTCTGAAAATACCGGCATGGCATTTTCCATGCTCAGCGGCGCCAGGTGGGTGTTCGTTGCGGTCACTGCAGTTGTGTGTATCGGCATCCTTTGGTATCTTTTTTCAAACAGGTGCAGACCGCTTTGGCTTTACTGGAGCCTCGGAGTAGTCTGCGCCGGCGGGATCGGCAATCTGATAGACAGAATCTTTTACGGCTATGTTGTGGATTTTATCGAACCGGTTTTTGTTGATTTTGCAATCTTTAATATAGCGGACTGCGCCGTAACGCTCGGCGCGGCATCGCTTATCCTATATCTTATTTCCGATTTGATTAAAAAGGAGGATAAAACCGTTGAGTGACGCGTTTATCCTTAATGTTCCGCCCGAAAATGACGGTGAAAGGATCGATAAATATTTAAGTTCCGCTTTAAACGGTCTTTCACGTTCAGCCTCCGCGAAACTTCTGGAACAGGGCAACGTAACGGTGAATTCCGCGCCCGCCGCCAAGAATTACAAGTGCCGCGGCGGAGATGTTATAAGCGTGCTTGTTCCCGAACCGGTGCCGCTTGAGGCAAAGGCGGAAAATATTCCGCTTGATATCGTGTATGAGGATAATGACCTGCTTGTGGTAAATAAGCCGAAAGGAATGGTCGTTCATCCTGCCGCGGGCAATTACACCGGTACGCTTGTAAACGCGCTTTTATATCATTGCGGCAGCTCACTGAGCGGTATCAACGGCGTTCTGCGCCCCGGCATTGTTCACAGGATAGATAAAGATACGTCAGGGCTTTTGATAGTCGCAAAAAATGACCGTGCCCACGCCGGACTTGCGAATCAGATAAAGGACCATTCGTTTGAGCGCGCGTATGAATGCGTGGTGCACGGAAAAATAAAAGAAGATGAATTTACGGTCTCTCAGCCAATCGGAAGAAATCCTAAGGACAGAAAGAAAATGGCAGTGGTCTATAAAAATTCGAAGCCTGCCGTTACGCATGTTAAAGTTATAAAAAGGTATGGCGATTTTACTTACCTGCGCTGTACTCTTGAGACCGGTCGGACCCATCAGATCAGAGTTCATCTTTCATACATAGGCCATCCCATCGCCGGCGACGAGGTGTATGGTCCCAAAAAGCCGGTAAAAGGATTGAACGGCCAGTGCCTGCACGCAAAGCAGATAGGATTTGCGCATCCCATAACCGGGGAGTGGCTTCAGTTTGAAAGTGAACTTCCGGAATATTTCACCGCTTTTTTATCAAAACTTGAAAAAAACGGCTGCCGGCCGTGATGATATAAACAAAAAAGGAGGAGCGCTATGGCAAAAACCTTTGAAAACTGGCTTGTTGTTTCTGATATAGACGGTACTCTTAATAATAAGTTCAGAAAACTGCCGAAAAGGAACTATGACGCTATAAAGAAATTTACTTCGCTCGGCGGGAATTTTACCCTTGCATCAGGCAGGATGATCTCAAGCCTGAAAAGAAATTATGACAGGGTCCCTGCCAATCAGCCGGCAATTATCGTAAACGGTGCCGGTGTTTATGATTACCGCCGTGAAAAGCTTTTGTGGAAGCAGACTATAGGACCTAAAGGCAGAGAATTTGTGCGCGAGGTCAGTGAGCTGTTCAATACGCACGGCCACAGTGTGGATGTAGGCATTTTCTTTGATGACTATGTGTATATAGTGAAAAACGGACTGCTTTCCCGGGGGCAGATGTATTTTGACAAATCGCACTATCAGGTCACACATATAGATAACGTGCCTGAAGAGGGGTGGATGAAGGTTATATTCTGGTCAAACCCCTTAACTATAAACGAGCTCCAGAAATATATAGATAAAAACGAAAATCCGGACGCCAATTTCATGGCTTCCTCCCTTTGGAGCCTTGAAATGCTGCAAAAGGATACGCACAAAGGCGTTGGTATCATGTGGCTTGCGGATAAGCTTGGAATAGAAAAAAGCCATGTTGCCGCAATAGGCGATTACTATAATGACTGGGATATGCTGAAAACAGTCGGCCTGCCGGCCTGCGCCGGTCAGGCTCCCAAACCCATCCATGAGATCTGCAAGTATGAGGCGTGCCACTGCAACCATGGATGCGTGGGCGATCTGCTTGAATATATAATGTGCGGCAGGGCAGAAGACGATCTGCTGAAAGAACGTCAGGCCGCGCTCAGATAAGGGGGCGTAAAAATGGTTATAGGCGCACATTTGAGCGCGTCAAAAGGTTATGCCCATATGCTGAGAGAGGCGCTTTCTATTGGTGCAAACACGTTTCAGTTCTTTACGCGAAATCCGCGCGGCGGAAAAGCGAAGGATATTGACGAAAAAGATGTTAAAGCGTTTCTTGATGAAAGCTCAAAAAGCGGAGTGAATATTATTCTTGCTCACGCTCCGTATACGCTGAACTGCTGTTCGGCAAATGCGGATACAAGGCGTTTTGCGCGTGAAACGTTTGCCGATGATCTTAAAAGAATGGAATACACTCCCGGTATGCTCTATAATTTTCACCCCGGTTCGCATGTTGGCCAGGGCGCCGAAAAAGGTATTGAACTCATAACGGAAGTTTTAAACGAATTAATGTTTCCCGAAATGACCACAACCGTTTTGCTTGAAACCATGGCGGGCAAAGGCTCGGAGGTGGGCAGAAATTTTGAGGAACTCAGACGCATTATAGACGGCGTCCAGTTAAATGACAAGATCGGTATCTGCCTTGATACCTGCCATGTTTTTGACGGCGGTTATGATATAGTGAACTCCCTTGATGCCGTTCTGGATGAATTTGACCGGGTAATCGGCTTAGACCGCCTGAAAGCGCTTCATATTAACGACAGTAAGAATACACTCGGTTCTCATAAAGACCGCCATGAGAGGATAGGAAAAGGCAATATAGGTATTGCCGCATTTGAAAATATCGTGAATAATAAATATTTAAAAGCCCTTCCTATGTTCCTTGAAACGCCGAATGATCTTGACGGCTACGCGGCGGAAATCTCTCTGCTGAGATCGCTTGTGAAATAAGAGGTGGAACGGATGAAAAACGTTTGTATCCTTTTCTGCGCAGTTTTTATATTGTTTTCTTTTTCCGCATGCGTTTCGCAGCAGCAGGTTAAAAACGGTGACAGCCTTACTTCTGATATAACTGAATGGCCTGAAAATGAATATACTGCCGCCGTGCCTGAGCCGCATGAAGGTACTCCCGTTACAGAAATCAGGTCCGGCGATTTCTATGGTATAGAATTAAGCGGAGTTTCAAGGCAGGAGTGTTACGGCTATATAGAGCTGCTTGAGGCAAGCGGCTTTGAAAGCGCTTTTCCCGGAGAAGAAAATCAAGTATCCGGCGGCTGGATCTATACAAACGGCAATGCGGCTGTTACCGTTTCACAGTCCGGAGATGCTATGGTCGTAGGAGTTTCATTCCGGCCGCTGTAAGATTAAGAGTGTATTTTGCGTGTTATGAATCAAATTCCACTTTGCGTGGAGTCCTTCCCCGCTTTGTTCGTTGTAAAGGAAAACGTGTTCTGCTATTGTTTTATTGAGGTGGTAATGTGGATTCAAAGGAAATAGGCCGGTTTATCTGTTCGCTCAGAAAAGATAAGGGCTTGACACAGTCCGCTCTGGCGGAAATGCTCAATATAAGTAACAGAACAGTATCTAAGTGGGAAACAGGCGAGGGCCTGCCGGATATCTCCTCTCTTCCTGAAATAGCGAGAATCCTTGGTGTGTCCGTTGATGAGATCCTTGCGGGTCAAAGAGCTCAAGTCAGGGATTCGGCGGTCAGGGTGGAGGAGATTGAAAACAAGGATAATCTTTTAAACCTCTTTAAGATCTCTTTTGTTATCTCACTGTTTTTCGCTATTTTCGGAGCGCTGCTCGGAACGGTAACAGAGCTCTATTGTATTTGGGCGTTCAATATTCTGTTTTATACCCACTGGGAGATCATGTTTGTTGCCGTTGCGCTGTTTGCAATCGTTGCCGGCGGGCTGGTCTTCAGCGTTGGCGTAACAAGGCTTTCCGTTACATATACTAAAACGGAAATAATAGGTTTTTGCAAGAAAAAAGGCCTGTTGCTTTCGGTAATATCAGTCATTTTTCCTTTGTCTTTCATCGCAAGAATCACAGAACTTTCACGAGTCGGCAATTTTACTTTGCCGATCATGCTTGTGATCATTGCCGCCTTAATTTTCGCGGGGGTAAAGATATATGGAAAAATCAGGTAAAGGATTTAAAGTCTTGAAGATCTTTTTTATTGTTTTGGGCGCTTTTTTGCTGTTGTGGTATCTTGCGCCGTTGGTGTCCGGAATCTTTAATATCGGAAACGCCGCCGGTATTGCAGCAAGCTCGCTTATCATCCTCTGCGGCGTTTTTATGGATAAAATGCCGCATAAAATGCGCGTCGCTGTTTTGTGTATTTTTATCGCTGGCGCGGTTGCGTTTATATCTCTATTTGCGTATATGGCCCGTTATATGAATTACAGATCCGTTCCCGAATGTGCTGCGGAAACGGTTATAGTGCTCGGCTGCAAGGTGGACGGTACTGAGCCGAGTCTTCAGCTCAGAAACAGGTGCGCTGTTGCGGCGCAGTTTCTTAAAGAAAAGCCGTATGCAGTGGCTGTGCTCTCGGGAGGGCAGGGGCCGGATGAAAGTATAAGCGAGGCAGAGTGTATGAAACGTCTGCTTACAGAAGCCGGTATTGATGAAAGCCGGCTGTATCTTGAGGAAAGCTCCACCAACACAAGGGAAAATCTTGCAAACTCATATGAAATAATTAAAAAGAATTCTCTTCCTCAGTCAATTTTGGTGGTAACCAATGAATATCACCAGTGCCGCGCAATGCTGATCTGCCGCGATCTGGGTCTTGATCTGTTCCATTCCAGAAGCTGCAGAACAAGCGCATACACTTTTTTAACTTTCGTAACACGGGATATGATGGGAGTAGTTAAAGAATTGATCTTTTAATGCTGGGATTTTCGGGAAAACGGTTTGCCGTTTTCCCGTTTATTTTTGCAAAAATAAGTTAAAATAAGAAGAGGGGGCAGATTATGAAAACTTTGATTTACGGCGGAAAAATAATCACGATGGAAAAACCGCTTTACGCGGATTCGGTTATTGTTGAAAACGGCATGATCACTGCTGTCGGCAATGAAAAAGAACTTTCTCAAAAGTTTGCACCGGAGGAAAGAAAAGACCTTTTCGGTGCCGTTATGATGCCTGCATTTATCGATTCCCACAGCCATTTTACACAAACGGCGTATGCTCTTTTACAGGCTGATCTGAACGGCGCGGCAAGCGAAAAAGAGATCGCCGCAAAAATAAGTGATTTTATCAGAAAAAAGAATATAAACAAAGGCGAATGGATTATTGCCCGCAGTTATGATCATAATCTTTTCCCTTCAAAGAAAAATCCTTCGCTTTCACAGCTGGATAAAATAGCGCCGGAAAATCCGCTTGTGATCCAGCATAAATCAGGCCATATGGGACTTTTTAATTCCCTGGCACTTGAGGCGCTAGGGGTCACGGAAAACACAGAGGAGCCTCAGGGAGGCAAAATTGAAAAAGCAGACGGAAGACTGACCGGATATATGGAGGAAAACGCATTTTTTGAATATCTAAAAAAAGTGCCTCAGCCCTCGGATCGCAGTATAAAACAAGCCCTTTTTGACGCTCAGAAAAAATATGCTTCATACGGTATTACGACCGTTCAGGACGGAATGGCGGTAAAGGAAATGCTGCCGCTCTATGGATCGCTTGTCAACGAAAGCTCACTGTTTGTGGATCTGGTTGCGTATTTTGATACTATGGCTTTTGAGCTAATGAAAAACAAGTACCCGGATACGGTTATGAATTATAAAAACCGTTTTAAGACCGGGGGAATCAAGATATTTCTGGACGGTTCACCCCAGGGCGGAACTGCATGGATGAAAACGCCGTACGCGGACAGTAAGCAGCATTACGGCACGCCGGTTATGAGCAATGACGAGGTCTTTTATGCAATGAAAACTGCCGCTGAAAATGACGTTCAGATCATTGCCCACTGTAACGGAGACGCGGCGTGCGAGCAGTTTCTGAATTGCCTTGAAAAGGCGGAGCGGCAATATCCCGGCCTTAAAGACCTCCGCCCCGTTATCATCCACGCCCAGTTTATAACTGAAGATCAGGTGCAGCGTGCCGCCCGGCTCGGCGCGGTGTTGTCCTTCTTTTCCGCACATGTTTATCATTGGGGCGATGTGCATGTTGAAAATTTCGGGTTTGAAAGAGCGTCCGTTCTGAGCCCTGCCGTTTGGGCGAAAAAATATTCTGTGCCGTTTACCATGCATCAGGATGCTCCTGTAATAGAACCTGATATGATGGAAACGCTTTGGTGCGCCGCTAACAGGGTAACCAAAAGCGGCAGACTTTTGGGAAAAGATCAAAGGATCCGTGTGCTCGACGCGCTTAAGGCCCTGACAGTAAATGCAGCTTACCAGTATTTTGAAGGGGATTTAAAGGGCAGCATTAGACCGGGGAAAACGGCAGACCTTGTTGTGTTAAGCGCGGATCCTCTTGCGGCAGCACCTGAAGATCTGCGTAAAATCAAGGTGCTTAAAACGATAAAAAACGGCAGCATAATATACGAAACCAATCCTTAAATTATGGCGTGTGGCAGAGTGCATTTCAGGTATAAAAAAGGACGGACCTTACATTGCTCGGGTCCGTCCTTTTATCATGCAGTATTATAAGCTTTGCCCTGCCGCAAGCCTGTTTGAATTGTCAATCAGTTTCTGCAGCGTTTCTCTGCCGCATTTGTTTATAATCTCCTTTGTTCCGTCGCCGTACTCCGGGGGCCGGGAAGTGATATTATGGCAGTCGCTGCCTATGAGTTCTATCTTACCCTCTTCAAGATATTTAAACAGCTTTTTCTTCGTCCGTCTGCGCTCGTTTGCGAAGGAACTGATATTTGCCTGGGCTATGCAGCCCAGTTCAAGCAGTGCGTCAAGCGTTTTTGAATTTTCCATAAGAGAACCGTAACGTTCAATATGTGCCAGAATAGGCGTAACGCCCCAGTCGCATATAAGGCTTACGAGCCGCTCATATGCTTTTTCCGAAAAATCCTCTGAGAATGAATGCTCGATCAGTGCATATTCTGTTCCGTCTATTTTAATTCTTTGCAGGTTTTCGTTGCCGAACAGATACCGGCTTATATAGACTTCCGCGCCCAAAAGGATTCTTGGACTGCCCTGCGGCAGCGCCGCTTTCAGCTTTTCATAAGCGGAATCCCGCTTGGCAAGGAAATCGTTTAATGATATGGAATCGCTGTAATAATGCGGTGTGCAGATGATGGTTTCGGCGCCCTGTGACTGAAGTTTTGCTATCATTTTCAGACTGGTTTCAACATCGGGAGAACCGTCGTCGATCCCGGGCAGGATGTGGCAGTGGGTCTCGGTAAATCCGTTTAAAACCATATTACCGCCTCCGTTTATCAGTAAGTGTAATCGCTGTATCCGTATTTGGAATAACCGTATTTATAATATCCGTATCTTGATTTCTTCTCGCTTTCATAGTTAACGACAAAACCAAGGATCTTTGCGTCTATAAACTTAAGAGAGTCAAGCGCTTTCTGAAGCTCCGGGTGGGTCGAAGCGTTTGCGCGCACAACCATTACAACACCGTCTGATTCTCTGATTACCGGCAAAGCGTCAGAAACAACGTTTATCGGCGGCGTGTCAATAATGATATAATCAAAGTGTTCTGATACTTCTTTCAGAAATTCGGACATGGGTTCGGAGCCCAGGATCTCTCCCGGGTTCGGCGGTATGGAGCCTGAAGTTATAACAGAGAGATTTTTATATTCCGTTGGATGCACAATGCTGAACAGGTCAACCTTCTGTGAGGTGCGGCTGTTTACCGAAGAACCAAGATAGTTCGTCAGACCGGGGGCGTTTGGAATTGAAAAATAATGGTGGATCTTTGGTTTTCTGAGATCACCGCCTATAAGGAGCACTCTTTGGTCCGCCTGAGAGATCGATATGGCGAGATTTGTTGTGGTAGTCGTTTTTCCCTCGTTTGCCATGGAGGAGGAGACAACGATCGTTTTACATCCTTTTTTCATAACCGAAAGCATGATGTTCGTTCTTATCGATTTATATGCTTCCTCGACTCTGAATTTTAAGCCCGGATCCATTATTGCGTTTTTAAGCAGAAAGCGGGTCGAAGCGGCATTGTCTTTTTTTCTGCTCTTTTTAGCCATTTTTCTTTGCCCCTTTCTTTTGTTTTGAAGCTGCCAGCTCAAATTCCGGCACGGAACCCAAGACCGGGATGTTGTATCTTTCGTTCAGATCATCTCTGCCTTTGATCCTAACGTCAAGGAAATCACGCAAAACTGCATATAGTCCCGCAACAAACATTCCCGCAAGCGCGCCGATCAGGCACTTTTGCGGATAATTCATGCTTTCGGCAGCCGTCGCTCTGATCGGGGGATCCTCAACAGACGCCTTAACAAGGCCGCTGTTGGTTTCCTCCATCGTCTGGGGCACGCATATTTCAAGACTTTGCGCAATGTGATAGCTCAGATCCGCGTCGCTTGTTGTTATGGTAAACAAAAACATGGCAGTGTTTTCAACTTTATTTATAGTGATCGAATTTTTGATCGCAGATGAAGAGTAATCCGTATTGTAAGTCCTGTTAAGCTCGTCCGCAACGGACTGGTTAAACTGATTGGTCTGGAAAACTTCAATGTATGTATCCAGCATCTTCATGGCATAATTCATTTTGCTCGTTTCGCTGGCCTGCTGTGCGCTTGCGGTAGAATCCTGAAGCTCCTGGTTGGAATCGATTGCGTAAGCCAGAAATTCTATGGATGAGGTGTAGGTCAGCGTAGTGAAACGGGAAGTAAAAAACGCTGCGATAATTACACCGATCACCGCAAACAGCAGGATCAGTTTCCATCTCTTCAGCAGCGCATTTAATACTTTTTGAACGTTCGCGTCTATATTCAATAAACTCAATCCCTTCATTTTTGAGCCTTATCAATTTTATACATAAAGCCATATTAAATTTTACTTTAAATTAAAAACTTTGTCAATAATAATCTATTGCATATATAAAAGAAATAAATTATAATATAGTGCATAAACGTGTTAGCAAGAGGTGTAGTAATGAGCGAGATAAGCAAAACAATGCCCCTGTGGGGTCCGTACTCCAAAAAATATATGGGTATTTCCAGGGTCGTGGATACTGATATGCCGTCAGGTGCGAGGTTCGATTTTTCAGTTCACCCAACAGTGTGGAATTCTTCCGTTCCTGTCCCCAATGTAACGTATCCCAGCAATTATCATCTTTGGAACTGCAAGGGCGATTATTCCTTTTATTCCTATCGCTACGAGCTTATGTGGAAAGATATGATCTATTGCGACGTTTCTTTTTCCCGCATAAACGATACAGCGTATCTGATGCGCTGTGCCTTTGTTAACAATACGCCGTTAAAGCAAAACTGCATTTTAAACGGATATTCCGCAATGGAATATCCAAAACCGTTTTTTGCAAAGCTTAACGCTCCCGATCGTTCCGTAGTCATAAATGCAAATGATTACGAGAATTATGAATATGCCAATCCGCGCCCTTGGGATACGGAAAATCCGGACGGTATGGCCAAAGGCCAGTTTGCTGATTACCGTTTCGTAGGCGGATTCGGACTGGGAGACAGATGTGAAAATTACCATGTCCCGTCTCTCGGCTTAAAGCCTTTCGGATGTGAGCCGGGAGACCGCGTTACATATAAAACGGATCTCGGCGCATTTGCAAATCCCGTGCTGATTATCAGGTACAGATCTGCTACTGAGGGCGATGCGGAATTTACCCTTAACGGCAAAAAGGCAGTTTTTCCGTACAGTGATGAACTTCGTTTTGCGTCTTTTGCTATAGATAATGCAGATGTTATTTCGCTTCAGAGTCTCGGCACAGCCGGTATTGAGCTGGAT